>JBBRWR010000014.1:0-89229 GCA_038249085.1 Opitutales bacterium | reverse complement strand
TTGAACCCGAAGTATTCGTCGTAACCTTTCTCCAGCGGATGTTGCCCCGGCAGCTTGTCACCGAGGTGCCACTTGCCGATCATCGCGGTGGCATATCCCGCGTCCTTGAAATAGCGCGGCATCATGGTCTGGTTGCCGGGAACGCCGCCTCCCTTGGTCTGGTTGTCGCAGTTTGCGTAGAGGCCGAACCGTTGTTGGTAGCGGCCCGTCATCAGTCCGGCGCGCGAGGGTCCACAGACCGAGCAGGTCACGTACGCCTCCGTGAACCTGGCGCCCTCGGCGGCGAGTCGGTCGATGTTCGGCGTGGCAACGCGTTTGGGGTCGCCGCCATACGCGTTGACGATGCCGTAGCCGAGATCGTCGGCCACGATCACGATGATGTTCGGAGAATCGCCGGCGGCGGACGCCCCGGGCGCGCCCACCCAAAGCATCCCCCAAAGGGCGAACTGGATTATGACTGGTTTGAGCTGCATGGAAATTATGCGATTCATCTCATCGGGAACGACGATCCCCTCCGGGTTCGGGGGTAAGCTGAGGTTCCGCGGCGATCCGTTTGCGCTGCTCGCGGCTGAGCCCCTGCTGAAAATAGACCTCTGGACTCAGCCGGAGCGTGGTTTGCTTCAGCGCCGGATCGTGAAGGTCGAGGCTCAGGTCGCAGTCAAAACGGGCCATGATGGAGTAGGGTTTCCCCGGGGTGCCCGCGTTGATGAAGTGACAGAGCCCCCAGGTGATGCCACGGCCATAGGGCGTGTCGGTGAAAGCGTCCGGCGTGAACGGCGCGGCGGCCGTCGGCGGCAGGGAGACGACCGACGCGATTTCGAAATTCACGCCATCCGGGGCATACTGCACCGTGCTGCGCTCGTTGCCGTCCGTGATGACCAGGGCGGCGACGCCTTCCTTGAAGGGGAAGAATGTCGTCTCGTGTCCGGAGTTGAGCACCGGGTTCAAGCGGCTTTTCACGAAGGGTCCCAGCGGATCTTCGGCGATGGCGAGCCCCAGGCCGACGGCATACTTGTCGCGCACTTCCGGCCACTTGTTATAGGCGGCTTTGTAATAGAGGTATATCTTCCCCCGGTAGATGATCGGTTGCGGGTCGTGCGTGGCATCCTGATCCCATTCTCCCGTCTTCCCGAAAGGAACAACCTGGGTGTCGGCCGGCGTCCAGGGGCCGTCAGGCGATTCGGCCCAGGACACGGTCACCGGGCACCAGTCTCCCCGGATGCCGCTCGGTTCGTTGAAGGCCTGGTAGTAGAGGTAGTATCGGCCCTTCCAGACGAGGATATCGGGGGTGGCGACGGAGCGCCAGCCGAGGTGCGGCTTCGATGGTCGCGGTACCGCCACGCCTTGCTCCTGCCAGGTAAAGCCATCGACGCTCGTGGCATACCAGAGGTCGCAGAGATCCCAATCCGTGGAGGGGATCGTGTCGGTGGCCTCCCCCGCCCGATTGACGCCGATGGGCGGGACGGCGGTGTTCCGCCGGGTGTACCAGACATAATATTTCCCTCCGACCCGGATGGGCCGCGAGGGGTCGCGCCGGGAGAGGGTCCCGTCGCCGCCGCGGTAATCGAAGCCCGCGAGACGGGTGTATTTGAACTGCGTATACAGCTCGTTGTCCTGCGCTCTCGGCGCCGGATAGCGAAACATGCGCTCCATCGCCGCGCTCAAGGGGAGGTCGGGTTTCTCCCCGGGCAGGCGGTGTGGAAAGACGTCCGGTGCGGCGAAGGCGGCAAGCGAAAGCAATCCCGCCAGGGCCGTGCAACCTGACCGGTACGCAAGGATGTTCATGGTGTAGGTGGTGGCTGGGGATGGAGGATTTGGCCCGGCCCGAGTTCATGCCGGCGGCCGCCCGCCGTTCGCGGCGTCTCCCGCGGCCTGGGCGGCGCCGAATGCGGTGCTGGTCGATCGAGAGTATCGGCGGTCATGGCGCGGCCGGTCCTTCCCCCATCCACCGCACGGTCACATAATACGCACCCCGCTCTCGGTCCGTCGCGACGTCCTGCAGCCAGGTCTGCATCCGCTGCGTCCGCCCAGCCGACAGCGTGACCATAAACGACACCGCCGGCTCCGCGGGCTGCAAACCCGCGGACCACTCCTGCGCTTCGATCGCCAGCCGAGCCCGCACCGCGCGCATCGCCCGCCCGCTCTCGTCCGGAAAACGCGCCAGCCGGATCTGATAACGTCCCGCCCGCGCTGGCTCGATATACCAGCACCCGTTGTCGAAACGGCCGTCCTCGGCCAGCGCTTCCTGCCGCCACGGCACCGGGCCGGCCGTGGGATGCCAGTCGCGGGCCGTCAGCACGGTGGGGTTTTCCTCGGGCGCGCCGACCACAAACGGCGCCGGTGCGTCGCCCGCCGCGGAAACATCCCGCCACCATGCTTCGTAATCGGAGCGCAGCCGGCCGACGACATCGGGGTGCTGCCCCGCGAGGTTGCGCGACTGCCCCGGATCCTGCGCAAGATCGAACAACTCCCGGTTCACCAGCCGCCACCGGCCCCGCATCACCACAAACGGGGCGTCCTGCACCAACCGGTTGGCCTGACGGTCGACGATCGCCACGCGTTCCGCCCAACCCTGCGTCTGGCCGCGCAGCAGAGGCACAATGCTTGCCCCGTCCAGCTTCCGACCCGCCGGGCGCGGCAATCCGCACAATTCGATCAGGGTCGGCAGCAGGTCGCGGTGCGTCGTCAGCTCCCGCACCTCGCGTCCCGCCTCGAATTTGCCCGGCCAGCGCACAAAACACGCCACGCGATGCCCGCCCTCGTAGAGCGTGCCCTTGTTGCCGCGCATGCCGGCGTTGAAGCCGTCGCCCGCGCGCCGACCCCCGCCGACGGAAGTGCCGTTGTCGCCGAAGAACACGAGCACCGTGTCGCGGGCGAGCCCGGTTTCCTCCAACGCCGCCAGCAACCGGCCGAGGTTTTCGTCGAAGTTGGCAATCATCCCATAGAACTTCGCCCGCTCCTCCGGTACGCCCTGGCGGCGATACGGATCGGCGTACCGATCCGCGACGAGGTGCGGACTGTGCATGGCGTTGGTCGGCAGGTAGACGAAGAACGACCGCGAATCGGCCGCCCGGATGAAGCGCAACGCCTCCAGAAAAAACACGTCGGTGCAGTACCCCTCGAACCGCTCCAGGCGGCCGTTGCGCCAGTAGCGGTCGTCAAAGTAGTTGTTACCCCAGGCGTCGGGAATCTCCCCTACTCCGCCGCCGCGCAGCACGACGCTCTCCTGGAATCCCCGGTACTGCGGGCCGTAGGGATAGTTGTCCCCCAGGTGCCACTTGCCAAAGATGCCCGTGCGATAGCCGCCCGCGGCGAACACCTGCGCCATGGTCACTTCATCCCGGCGCAAGAGTTGCCGCCCCTCGGTCACCGCCCACGCCCCGGTGCGCACGGCATAACGCCCGGTCATCAGCGCCGCCCGCGTCGGCGTACACACGGGATCGACATGAAAATCCTCCAGCCGCACGCTCTCGCTCCGCAGCCGATCGAGATGCGGAGTTCGCAGCCACGGGTTTCCGTGCGCCCCCAGGTCGCCGTAGCCCTGGTCGTCGGTGACAATCATGATGACGTTGGGCGCGGCGGCGGCGGCGGCCGGAACCGCCGCCTCGGCGAGCAGGCCAAACGCCAAGGCGATGCCGCCCCATCCGGCCCCCAGCCCGACGAACCAACGCGACGCCGACCCGACACGGCGTGCCGGAGCGACATCCGACGCCCGGAATGTCTCCACATCCGAAGGATGTCGGGGCAGGATCAGCATGGCTGCGTTCGCCCGGGCGGACTTCGGCTTCATCTCCGCGACACAGCCGCTAATCGCTTCAGTTCCTCCCGATCCCGGGCCTCGATGCGTTGGCGCTGCGCCGGAGGCAGACCGCGCGCGAAATGCACCTCCGGCGGAAAGAGCCCGCCGTTGCCCTTCATCGTGGGCGTATCCTCATCCTGGCTGAGATCGCAGTCGAAGCGCGCCAGCATGCTGTGTTGGGTGCCCCGGGCGCCGGCATTGGTGAAGTGCGAGAGACCCCAGGTAATGCCACGGCCGTCCTTCGTGTCGGTGAACGCGTCGGGCACGTACGGACCGGCGGCGTCGGGCATCAGGCTGACGCAGGCGGCGATCGCGAAGTTCACTCCATCCGGCGCAAACTGAATCGTATTGGCCTCGAGGCCGTCGCGAATGGCGAACGCCGCGATGCCCTGCCGGAAGGGGAACAGGGTCGTTTCGTGCCCGGAGTTCATCACCGGGTTGAGCGGGTGTTTCTCGAAGGGCCCCAGGGGATCGTCGGAGATCGCGAGGCCGTGGGCCCGCAGCAGGCGCGGCTTCACGCCGAAGTCGGACTTGTAGTACAGGTAGATACGCCCCCGATACACGATCGGATAGGGATCGTGGATGGAGAACTGGTCCCAGGCTCCGGGCGGGCCGTTCGGGATGACAATCTTGTGCGTCGGAGTCCACGGTCCATCGGGCGAGTCCGCCACGGACACGGCCACCGGGCAATCGTCGCCGCGCTTGCCCGAGATTTCCATGAACCCCTGGTAGTACAGATAGTATTTCCCCTTCCATATCAGGAGGTCGGCCGTCGAAACCGAGCGCCAGCCGGCGTGCGGCCGGGCGGGGCGTGGAATGGCGACCCCGCGCTCCTGCCAGACAAAGCCATCCGTGCTGGTCGCGCACCAGATCTCGGAGAGATCCCAGTCGGTGGAGGGAATCGTGTCGGTGGCCCGATCGGGGCCCTGCGGCGGTGTGGCGGTGTGGCGTTTGGTGTACCAGACGTAGTAGCGGCCGTTGGCCTTGATGATCTTGGAGGGATCGCGCCGCGAGATCGTGCCGTCGTGCCCGTGGTAATCGAGCCCCTTGAGCTCTGTGTACCGGAAGTGCGTGAAGAGTTCGTTCGTGTAGTAGGTCGGCGCCGGGTAATTGGCGTAGAGCCGCTCCATTGCCGCGCTCAGGGGCAGGTCGGGCCGCTGCTCGGGAATCGCGAAGGGAAACGACGCCGGCGACGCCGGCGCCGCGGCGGCGATGAGGCCCGCCAGAGCGACGGGCAGGAGACGTGCGGTTGCAGCCGGGGAATAACGGATCATGGCGGAGGAAGCGGGGGAGAACAGACGCAGGGACGGGTTTTGTGTATTGCATACAACCTCAGCCGGCGGCGTCAACCGCTACTTTCCCTGGGCGGGCCCTGGGGGTGCATCTCCGAGTTGACGCCGGTGGAACGGACGGGAGCGCAGGCACTCCTGCCTGCAGCCCGGCGCAAAGGCGGGCAGGAGTGCCCGCGCTCCCTTGGGCGCAGCGCGGGAGCTCCCGTGGTGGCGTCAACTCGGAGATGCACCCAGGCCCTGGCGGGCCGGCGGATTTTTGCATGGGCGGTCGCGCGGTAGGAGCCAAGCGGTTCGACGTTCTCCCGGTGTTGATTGGCGACAAACTTCGCCACCTGCTGGATCCGCTCCCTACCACAACGCAATAACCAAGGCATTCGCCGCGGGCGTCGGACCGGGTGGACGGTCCCTGAAGTACGCCAGTTAGACGTCGGGGTCAGAGAGAACAATCGATGGCGGCAGCGGAGCGTGTTACCGTGCGACCGCGCGCCGAGCAGCAACAAGTCGGCTTTGGCGGAATGAGGAACCAATCATCCCGGGCCAAGTGGTCGGTCGTAAGGGAGTAAGGGGATTGGCTGGACAAATGGCGGGACGCCAAACAGCCGTGATATGCTCCGCTTACCCACGTGGAATGATCCCCCGGTATGATGCAATTGATGTTCGGACCGGCGGGTGGCCTCCCAAGGGAGCGGAGTACGACTGGAAAGTGAAAAAGCGCGAACAAATCCAAGTGCTTTCAGGGGAGAGTGGATCGCGGTTTGTGCGCTGCTGGGTTGAGCTGGGCTTTCCTGATATTCACTTTTACCGCATTCGTCTGGGGTGCGCCGGGTGTGCTGCGGCCAGCGGCGACGATTTGTTCCAGCAACTGGGTGAGCCGGGCGACTACAGCGGGATGCGCGGCCTGCACGTTGTTCGTTTCGCCGATGTCGGCGTCGAGATCGTAGAGCTGGACCGCCGGCAGATCCTGCGCCTCTTTGCCGCCGGGCTTGGGCTCGCTCCAGCCACCGGAGTCCGCGCAGAGTTCCAGTTTCCATTTGCCCTGCCGGATCGCGAATGAACCGTTGATGGAATGATGCACCACAGCTTCCCGACGCGGCGATGGGGCCGTACCGAGCAGCGCGGGCAGCAGGCTGACGCTGTCTTCGCCGGCATTATCGGGTAGCTTCGCGCCTACCAGGTCGGCGCAGGTGGCCATGAAATCCGAGAGGCAAGTGAGCTGATCCGAAGTCGATCTGGCCGTGATTTTTCCGGGCCATGACACGATGAACGGGATGCGATGGCCGCCATCAAAGATGTCCGCCTTGTAACCGCGACGATCCGCGCTGGGGAAATGACCCCGGGCTTCCAAATCATGCACTTCAAAGCGGCGAAAGTCGGCGGACAAGGCCGGGGTGGTGACGGCAGTGCCGACATAAGGCGTGCAGCCGTTGTCACTGGTCAGGACGACCAGGGTGTTTTGCGCGACTCCGGCCTGAGCGAGCGCTTGCAGGACCTCGCCCACCACCCAGTCGGTTTCCATCACGAAGTCGGCGTAGTCGCCCAAGCCGCTTTTCCCTTTCCAGTCCGGGTTCGGAGCCAGGGGAGTGTGGGGTGAATTCAACGCCAGATAGAGGAAGAAGGGCTGGTCCTTGTGCCCGGCAATCCACTCGCCGGATTTCTTCGCCAGGGCGGGCAACACATCTTCCGCTTCGAAGTGTGCCGCCGCCGGGCCGGAGCGTCCCTGCAGCAGGGCTTTTTCGACGGTCGGCGTTTCGGTGAAGCGGTTGTTTTCGATAAACGCATAGGGCGGCATGTCCAGTGACGCACTGATCCCAAAGTAGTAGTCGAAGCCCCGGGAGGTGGGACCGTCCTGAATTTTGCCAGCGGTCACTGGTTTGGGCATGGTCATTCCCAGGTGCCATTTGCCAATGCACGCGGTGGTGTAGCCCCGTTGCTTGAGTACCCCAGCCACGGTCAGCCTCCCGGCTTCAATCAACGGCGGACTGAATCCGCCGAAGGCCCCATGCTGCAACCGTGTCCGCCAACTGTACCGGCCCGTGAGAATGCTGTAGCGTGACGGCGTGCAAACGGAGGAGCTGGAATGACAGTCAGTGAAGGCCATGCCCTCCGCGCGCAGGCGATCCATGTGGGGCGTGGGGATTTGGCTCCGCCCGGGATTGAGCGCGTGCACATCGCCGTAGCCGAGATCGTCGCAAAGGATGTAGACGATGTTGGGGAGGGACGGTTCGACCGCGCCAAGGGTCGTCGCCAGTATGAAGGCCCAGCAGTGGGTGACGGTGCTTCTCATCCGATGGTCCATGTTATTATCCTGCTCACATGATATTGTTCGGCCATGCGAAAAGCATTCGAGGCATTGACCGAGAGGATGGACGCGGCGTCCCCGTTTGGAAGTTCGGCCGGAGCCTCAGCCAGACCTGGCCTTTTTCCGGTAGGCCCGGGGCGACATGCCCGTCTGCCGCTTGAAGACGGTGCCCAGATGGTTGTAGGTCGCAAAGCCACAGGCCTCGGCGATCATTGGCATGGAAAGGTCGGACTTCGTGAGCAATTCACGGGCCTTTTCCACGCGGACCCGCAGAATCTCTTGCGAAGGAGAGTGTCCCACCAAGCGCAGAAAACGTCGCTCGAGCGAGCGCCGCGCCATCGGCACTTCCCGCAACACGTCACCCACCTGGATCGGGCGACACGCATGTTCGCGCAGGAAAGTGAGGGCCCGCCGAATCTGTTTGTCGTCAATCGCCAGGAATTCCGTGGACAGGCGGGCTTCCACTTCGTCCGGATCGATGAAAAGATCGGCTCCAGGGGGCGGACCACCGCGCATCAGGGTGTCCAGGATGGTTCCGGCCTGATAACCGATTTGCTTCGCCGGAGTGACCACCCCGGACAAGGCCGGGTGGCAGGCATCACTCAGCAATTCGTCAAAATCGCCGCCCAGCACCGCGACATCGTGGGGCACATGGATGTCGGCGCGGCGGCAGGCATTGATGATCGCCCGCCCGCTTTCGAACCCCCAAGTATAGATGCCGATCGGTTTCGGCAGCGTTTGCAGCCAGGCAATCAACTTCGATTCGGTCGGGATCCACTCGCTCGCGGCTGACGCCTGCGTCCGCGGCTGATAGACATGGCACTTGGTCCGGGATTCGCCCAAAACCTCCTCAAACGCCCGTTCATGGGCTCTGACATAGCCGAGATGGATCGGACCCACATAGGCGAAGTGGCGCAGACCGCGCGCCCTGAAATGGGTTTCGGCCAGCCGGGCTCCCGCATGCCAATTCGTCGTGACGCGGGGGAAATCACAGTCCGGAAATACCAGTCCGGAAATATTCACCACCGGCACCCGCAGGGTCTTGAGCTGCACAGCCTGCTCATTCGACGACACCCGGGCGATAACCCCCTGCAAATTGGCGCCGGCGCTGATATCGAATTTTTCGTTCTGCCCCTTGGGTTCGATCCAGATATTCCAGGGGCCCCACTGTTTCGAATAATCGAGGACCCCACGCACGATGCGTCGGCCCCACCCCGTGGCCGTATCGACCAAGATGGCGATATTGGGAACTTTCATGTGGGCAGCGCGGGGGGAGAAAGAACGTCTACGGTGGTCGGCAGCCGGGAATTGGAGTGGCGCAAATCGGGATGAATCATACGCAAACACGCATATCGCTCTGACACAAGTTCGACTACTCTGCCCGCCTGATTGAGTTGGCCGAGCGCCTCGGCCAACCATGAAAACCGCGATGAACGTCTTTTCGGCAAAGGAAAATCGGCAACCAACCCTCGCCCCCACGATCCAGCACGATCTGGGCATGGTCCAGGGCCACGGCTACGGCCAATGGTTTCTGATCATGGCCTTCCTGCATCCGCTGGCCTGGCTGCTCTTGAAATGGGGCGGCGTGCACCGGCTGTCACCGGCCGGGAACTGAGGTTTTATGGAGCTTCAATCAGGAATTCCCGGGGTCCGCGCCCTGCATTCGCTTCGACTCACGCCCGACGTGGCGGTGATTGGGGGCGGACTGGCGGGCGTGTGCGCGGCGATCACCGCAGCCCGCGCCGGCAGCAAGGTGGTCCTCGTGCAGGATCGCCCGATCCTCGGCGGCAATGCGTCCAGTGAAGTGCGGCTGTGGATCCTCGGTGCCACCTCGCACATGGGAAACAACAACCGCTGGGCGCGGGAAGGGGGCGTGGTCGATGAGCTGCTCGTCGAGAACCTCTATCGCAATCCCGAGGGCAACCCGCTGATCCTCGACACCCTCCTGCTCGAGTTCGTGGTCAACGAGCCGAACCTCACTCTCCTGCTCAATACCGCCGTTTACGACTTGGAGAAATCCGGTCCCGACACCATCCAGTCGGTCCGCGCCTTCTGCTCCCAGAACTCGACCACCTACGTGATCGCCTCGCCGCAGTTCATCGATGCGAGCGGCGATGGCATCGTCGGCTTTCTGGCCGGGGCGGCGTTTCGCGTCGGGGCGGAGTCGCGCGCGGAATTGGGCGAGCAATTTGCCCCGACCAAGGCGAGCCGCGAACTGCTCGGCCACACCCTCTATTTCTACTCGAAGGACGCGGGGCGCCCGGTGACGTTCGTCCCGCCGAGCTTTGCCCTGCGCGACATCACCCGGATTCCGCGCTGGCGGGACATTAGGTTCGACGACACGGGCTGCCGGCTCTGGTGGCTGGAGTGGGGCGGCAACTGCGACACGATCCACGACAGCGAGACGATCAAATGGGAGCTGTGGAAGGTCGCGTACGGGGTGTGGCATCACATCAAGAATTCCGGCCAGTTTCCCGAAGCCGACACCCTCACGCTGGAGTGGGTCGGCACGATTCCCGGCAAACGCGAGAGCCGCCGCTTCGAGGGAGATACCATGGTCATGCAGCAGGATGTCGTCGAACAACGGCGGCACACCGACGCCGTATCCTTCGGCGGGTGGGCCATCGACCTCCACCCCAGCGATGGGGTTTACAGCGCCCAGCCGGGATGTCAGCAGTGGCACTCCAAGGGGGTTTACCAGATTCCGTATCGCGCGCTGTATTCCCGCAACATCACTAACCTCTTTCTCGCCGGGCGGATCATCAGCGCCTCCCACATTGCCTTCGGCTCAACGCGCGTGATGGCCACCTGCGCGCACGGCGGCCAGGCGGTGGGCATGGCGGCCGCGCTGTGTGCGCGGCGCGGACTCCAGCCCCGCGACCTGCTGGCCCCGCCTCGGATGGCGGAACTCCAACGCGAACTTCTCCGCGCCGGCCAGTTCATTCCGGGCCTCGCCCTCGACGACGCCGCCGATCTGGCGCGCACGGCGACCCTCACCGCCTCGAGCGAGCTGCGGCTGTCCGGGCTGACGCCGGGCCGAGATACGCTGCCCCTGCGCTCCGCGTGGGCGATGATGCTGCCGGTGCCGGCCGGTCCCATGTCCACCGTGGAATTCCTGCTCGACGTGGCGGAGCCCACGACGATGCACGCGGAATTGCGGGTCAGCAGCAAACCGGAGAACCACACGCCCGATGTCACACTGGCCACGCTGGCGATACCCTTGCTGGCGGGTGCCCGGCTCCCGCTGACGCTGCGGTTCGAGGCGGCCATCGACGCGCCCCGCTATGCCTTCGTCTGCCTGCCGGCGAACCCCGCCGTCTCCGTGCATTTAAGCGAGCAGCGCGTGACCGGAGTGCTGGCGCTGACCCAGAAATTCAATCGCGCCGTCGCCAAGTCGGCCCGCCAGGAACCGCCGGCCGAAAGCGGAATCGAGCGTTTCGAATTCTGGATCCCGCAACGCCGGCCCGCCGGCCAGAATCTGGCCCTCACCATCGATCCCCCGCTGGAGAGGTTTGGCGTCGCGAATCTCACCAACGGTTTCGCCCGGCCGACGAACCAACCGAACGCCTGGGTGACCGATTTCACCGATGAGCAGCCGACGCTGCGGCTGGAATGGGACACGCCGCAGACCATCGCCCGAATCGAGTTATCCTTCGACACGGATTTCGATCACCCGATGGAATCGGTGTTGATGGGCCATCCGGAACGCGTGATCCCGTTCTGCGTCCCGGCAGTGAGAATCTTCGGGGGAGTGCGGTCGCCGGTCGAGGCCCGTCGCCGCGCCAAACCCGATCCCTCGGGTACGGATGCCATGCGCCTGCTGGGCGAGGTCGCGCAGAACCACCACTCGCGCCAGGTCATCCGAATGGCTCGGCCGGTCACCGCCGATTTCGTGGAGTTCCGGCTGGTGGCGCCCGCCGTCAACCTGCCGGCAGCGCTGTTTGCCGTGCGTTGTTATGGGCCGGCCGATACCGCGCCGTGATTTTCCCGCCAACCAATTGAAAACGATGAAAACCGAGATAGACCATCTGGCCGTCGGCCCCGGCGTGAGCCGTCCCTCCCCGAGCCGGGTCCGCTTCTGGCCTTGCCTGGCCGCCTCGCTGGGACTGCTCGTGGCAACCGGGTTGGCCGCCGGCGCCGCGGCACCGGTTAACCGGCCCAACATCCTCTGGATCATCGGCGACGATCTGGGCGACGAACTCGGTTGTTACGGCTATGCCATGGCGCACACGCCGCATATCGATCGCCTGGCGCGCGAGGGGCGGCGTTATCCGAATGCGTTCGCCACCGCCCCAGTCTGCTCCGCCTCGCGCAGCGCGTTCATCACCGGCATGTATCAGACGCGCATCCACTGCCAGGATCATCGGACCATGCTGATGCAGCCGCTGCCCGCGGGAGTACGCCCCGTCACGAGCTACCTGCGGGAGGCCGGCTACACCTGCCTGGATGTCGTGGGACTCGGAGCCAACGGCAAGGAGGACTTCAATTTCCGCCCGGCGGACGTATTTGATTCCAAGGACTTCGGCGCGATGGAAAAGGCGGCGACCGAGGGCAGACCGCTGTTCGTCCAGTTGAACATCCACGAGCCCCACCGGAAATTCACGCGCCTGCCGGCCGGCACACCCGGCGCGGATCCATCCAAGGTCGCTTTGCCGGCAAAATATCCCGACGATCCCGTGGCGCGGAAAGACTGGGCGGAGTATCTGGACGCCGTCCAGGTGTGCGACAACAAGGTGGGCGGGATTCTGGCCTGGTTGGAGGGCCGGCACCTGGCCGCCAACACCGTCATTTTTCTCTTTGGCGACAATGGCCGCCCGCACGTGTGGGACAAACAATGGCTGTCGGACGCCGGCCTGCGCGTGCCGCTGATCGTACGCTGGCCCGGCCGGGTGCAACCCGGCGTGGTCGATGATCGGCTCATCAGCCTGATTGACGTGTCGGCGGAAACGCTGGTGGCGGCGGGGGTGAACCCGCTGCCCTTCATGGACGGACGGCCGTTCATTGGGGCGGACACCCAGCCGCGCGATTATATCTTCGGTGCACGCGACCGCTGCGGCGAAGCCTTCGACCGCATTCGTTCGGTTCATGACCAGCGCTACAACTACATCCGGAACTATTTTCCGGAAATCCCCTATTGGCAGCGGAGCCGGTACAAGGAGGCCGACTATCCGGTCTTTGCCCTGCTGAAACAACTGCATGCCGAAGGCCGGCTGACCCCGCCGCAGGACCGTTTCTTTGCCGACACCAAGCCGGCGGAGGAGCTTTATGATCTTCAGGTCGATCCGGGCGAGCAGCACAACCTCGCCTCCGAGGGTCAATACGCCCCGGTGCTGCAACGGTTGCGGCAGGCCCTGGATCGGTGGCAGCGCGAAGTGCCCGACGCTGGCGCCACCCCGGAGTCGCTGGCGGAATACAACCTCGCCGCCAGCCAGAGTCAGAAACAGTACGCTCGCCTGAAAAACGACCCGTGGGATCTGCGCACGGATGAAATTGTCCAGGCGTTGAAGGCCCGTGGATTCAAGCCGGCGGCAACAGGGACCGGCGCCCCACCCCCGCCGTAGGCGATTCGCTTCTCACCCGCCGGCCTGCCGGCCTCCCCAAAGCCGCGATCGGACCTCCCTTCCTCGGTGGGCACAAGGTCGCAAACCCGCACATTCAATACGCAAATGCGGATATCGCGGCACGCGAAACTCCCGTACGCTCTCCCGAGAACCACCCCAATTCGCCTTCGTCATCGAGCTTCCGATCGAGGAACCTGCTCCCCCGTACCGACCGTCCAGAGGATAACCCCAACCAGTAAGCCCCCGGACTATGAAAACAAACCGAAAAGCAGCCTATACCCTGTTGGCCGCCCTCGTTTTCGCGCCGTTCGCTTCGGCGCAGGTTCCAGCCGCCATCGCGGAGGACGTTACCACCCTGAGCCCGTTTACCGTCACCGCCAGCGGAGACCAAGGCTATCGGGCCACCAACACCCTGGCCGGCACCCGCCTGCGGACCGATCTGAAGGATCTCGGCACCAGTATCCAAGTCCTCACGAAGGACTTCATGGACGATCTCGGGGCGACCAATGCCCAAGAACTTCTGACCTATACGACCAACACGGAGATTGCCGGAATTGGCGGCAACTTCAGCGGCGCCGACCTTGGAACCATAACCTATACTGGGGAAAGCCGGGCTGAACCGCAGAGTGCCTCGCGGGTCCGGGGATTGTTCAAGGCGGACCTCACGCGCGGCTATTACAAGACGTTGATCCCGTTCGACAGCTACAACTCCAACCGGGTCGACATCAACCGTGGCTCCAATGCGACGCTCTACGGCCTCGGCAGTCCCGCGGGCATCGTCAACAACACCCTGGACGAGGCCCAATTCAAGAATCGTGGAGAGGTTTCCACTCGCTTTGACAGCGAAGGATCCGTCCGCGCCGCCCTCGAACTCAATCGGGTGCTGATCAAGGACAAACTCGCGGTCAACCTCGCCCTCTTGAGAGACGACACGAAGTACAAGCAGCAGCCGGCGTTCGAGGACACGAAGCGAGGGTATGCCAATCTGAAATGGAGGGTATTTCCCACGACCACCTTCAAAGCCAACTACGAGCACGGGGAGATCAACGCCAACCGGCCGGACGCCATCGGTCCGCGCGAAAACATTTCGACCTGGTTCCTGGCGGGCAAGCCGATCATCGACCAGCGCCTCTCCACCGGAATGCTGTTCGATGCCCCGGTCTCGGCCGGAGGCTTGGGCGGGCACTCGGGCATTTTCGTCGATCTGGACAACAACCCCAACACGCCCTTGCAGGAGGCCCGGCCGGAGAACATCACCGCGGCCACCTACGCGACGTATATGCAGCACGCCGACGGTGGCTTTTATGCCGCAGGCAAGTGGGGGGTCAATGCCAGCAAGATCCTGACCGCCACCAATCCGCTCTTTGGAAATGGATCCACGGCGAACATCGGAATCCTCATTCCCCGGCTGTTCAACTACGGCACCATCGTCTATGGCGATCGCAACTCGGCGTCCCCCAGCCTGACCGGATTTATCGGGCAATTCGCCGCCAATAACAACGTCGCCGGCGACGCCCTGGCCAGACTCGGAGACGGGTTGAAGGAAACGCACCAATTCGTGTCCGTCCGCAACCTCGACGAATACTACCCGAACTATAACCGGCAGGGCTTTGTGGATAATCGTATCTATGATTTTGCCCACAACCTGCTCGGCGGTTCCATTTCCTTTCAAAATACCGATTTCGACGCCGCCAATTTCGCGGTCGAGCAGACCTTCGCCGACAATCAGCTCGGGGTCGAGCTGGCCTATGACAAGCAGACCTATAATAACCACTCCTACGCGCCCATTCAGTCCCAGCAGGCCGACATCTACGTCGATATCAACACCCTGCTCCCCGATGGGAGGCTCAATCCGAACTTCGGGCGCCCGTTTGTGGAGGCCAATGCCAACAACACCATCAAGCGGGTTAAATTCGAAACACGGCGGGCCACGGCGTTCGCCCGGCACGATTTCGCGCAGCAATTCCGCTCCGGTCTGGGCCGTTGGTTGGGGAAGCACGTGCTGACCGGCCTGCTTGAACGAAGCGAGGAGGAGAAACTGAGCTACGGGCAGCGGCTCGCCTGGTACGACGCCGATCTCAACCGGATGCAGGGCGTGACCAACGACCTCACTAACAACACCGCGCGGACGGTGCCGCTGCTGTATGTCGGACCCTCGATGCTCAATGCCAGGAGCTTTAATGATATCGTCATCGACGGCATTGGGCACAACGTGAATATCTGGACCCCCGGGTCCACCGCGAAGCTCACGTTCTGGGACCCCGGCGCCAATGCTCAGAATCCGGCCGTCAACAACACCCAGGCCGCCGCGATCGTCCAAAATGGCAAGCTGGTCACAAAGGACATTCCCTTGGTCAACGCCATTACGGGCGCGGATCTGCAGCGCTCGGTGACAAAGTCCCAGGCGGCGGTGCTACAGAGCCATCTCTTGGACGGCAGCATTGTGACCACCGTCGGTTATCGCCGGGATCGCTTCGAGACGGATAGCATTACCAACGCTCCGACGGATGCCCTGGGCATCCAAATCCCGTCCCGCCTGGATGCCGACGGCCAGCATAATCGCTGGTCGGACACGGCGTCGCGCTGGAGCAAGGGCGTGGTCGCGCATTGGCCCCGGCAGTGGAAACTTCTGCCCAAGGGTACGGAACTCTCGGTTCATTACGCGCAGTCGTCCAATAATCAGGTGGGTGCGACCCGGGTGAGTTGGAACAATGACGTTCTTCCGGACGTTGAGGGCATCACGGAAGAGCGGGGCTTTGCGCTTTCCCTCTTCGACGGCAAACTGAACGCGCGCATCAATTGGTACAAGACCGAGATGAAGAACCTGGATTCCTCCTATTTTCTGGGGCAGCCCGTGTTCAACGACCATCTGCAGGACTCTGACTCCAAGTATAGCGCGGCCGTGACGGAGTCCGATCCCTTGTTCAAGGCCTTTGAACGGGCGATTGCCGACACGATGATTGGCAATCTCACCGCAGGGCAGAAAACGGCTTATGGTGTAATCGTAACCAAGGGGCCGGATGGTGCCCCCAACGGCGTGACCTACGGGGCGCCCGTGAGCCCCAAAGACACCGAAGATTTGACTGCCAAGGGCGTCGAGCTCGAAATCACCTATAATCCGACCAAAAACTGGAGAATCTTCGCCAATATCGCGCAACAAAATACGGTGCGAAGCAACATGCTGCCATTGCATAAGTCGGAGTATCTCCCGGCCATCGACGCCAGCTTCGCCACACCGATTCCGGGATTTGAGTTCATTACCCTGGGAGAGGTGCCCCGCGGCCAGATCTCTCCGGACAGTTTTTCCCTGGACATGGCGAACAAGACTTTTGGGCTGAAGAATAGCGCCAATCCGCGGAACTATATCAGTCCAAACAGCCGCTATGCGGACAGCCTCATCAACTATCGCACCGCCCTGGCTTCCGAAGGGGCGAAATCGAACGAGCAGCGCGAATGGCGTTTCAACGTGGTGACGAATTACAGCTTCAGCGAAGGAAGGCTGAAGGGCGTTGGCGTGGGGGGAGCCTATCGCTGGCAGGACACGGTGGCGATTGGGTTCCCCTATGTGCTGAATGCCGATGGCCAAACGGTGGGAGATGTCCTGCATCCGGTTTATGGCCCCGCGGAAGGCAATCTCGATCTCTTCACCAGCTACGTGATGCCGTATTTTCGAAAATACGGGAAATGGAAGCTGCAGCTCAACGTGCGCAACGTGCTCGCCAAGGCCAATGAGGTCATTCCGCTCCAGGTTCAGGGCGGGCAGGCGGGAGTGTTTGCCCGGGTCCGCACCGCGCCGCAGCGCCTCTTCATCTTCAGCAGCACCTTCAGCTTCTGACGCCTATGCTGTGCCCAACCCGGATACTCGGATACCCGGTGCCCACTCGACCCGCGACGGACGACCCTGGAAGTGACTACGGTGCCGGGTTCCGCCTGCCCTACAGGCGGCAGCCGTCCCACCAGGGCCCACTGCAGAATTGGGCAATCGTTGCGGGAAGGACGCTTTTCCCCGAGGCCCTTCGGGGAGTGCAAACCGCGGCCCCGTGGAAATGCGATGGGAAACGGACTGTTCAGGAAGAATGGGGTCCCTGCGACCACTTGCGCCTGAGACCCCTCATGAGAGCACTGTGGTCACTTTCGCTCGTCGTTTGTCTGGGGGTCTGCCGCGGCGCGCAGACCGAAATGCCGAGTCCTGATGGCCGGGTCCTGGCCACACTGTCCGTGAATCCTGCCGGCGCGCTCCAATACCACATCGGGTTCAAGCACACCAACGTGGTGGAGCCCTCGGCCTTGGGCATCAGCATCGACGGCGTCCGCTTGGGCGAAGGCGTGCGAGTCGGGGTGCCGGCGTGCTCGTCGGTCGACGAATCCTATGCCACACGCGGCAGTCATCGCGTGGCCCGTGACCATTACTCTTCCTGGCGATTCCCGGTGCGCCACCTCGCCGGCGGCCGGTCGTACTTCCTGGAGTTCCGCGTTTACAACGACGGTGTCGCGTATCGCTATATCGTGCCTGGAGAAGGGAGCCAGCACGTGGATGGCGAGAGCTCCAGTTGGAAAATTATGGCGGATGCCAGGGTGTGGTATTTCGAACGCCTTTCTCCCGGCTGGAAGCTGAAGTCCTACGCCGGCGAATGGCTTTCCACGGACATCGCCCACCTGCATACGGCGACGCCGGCCCAGGTGGGTCCGGTCCAAGGCACCCCGCTGGTCTTCGAATTGCCCGCGGCGCTGGGTTATGCCCTCGTCACCAAAGCCGCGCTCTATAACTACAGCGGGATGCGCCTCGAAGCCGTCGGCGATCGCACCGTCGTCGCCAACTTCAGCGAGGGCCCCCAAGGCTTCGACGTGGCGGGACCGGTGGTCTCACCGTGGCACGCGACGCTGCTCGCCGACGATCTGAACGCCCTGGTTAATAGCGACTTCATTGCCAACCTCAACCCCGCCCCGGATTCCGCGCTCTTTGCCGACACCGGCTACATCAAGCCGGGACGCAGCACGTGGAGTTGGGAAACTGTCGGGCTCGATTCGGTCGCCACGCAGCGGGACTTCATCGATCTCGCGGCGGAACTTGGGTTTGAATACTCAATGGTCGACGATGGCTGGAAGCAGTGGCCCCAACCGTGGGAAACCATGAAGGCCCTCTGCGATCACGCCGCCCGCAAGAGTGTCGGCATCTGGCTTTGGGTGGACTCCAAGGATATCCGCGACCCGGCCGAGGACTACGGGCAGATGCGGAGTTATCTTGATCGCGTCGCAGCGTCCGGTGCCGTCGGCATCAAGATCGATTTCATGAACGGTGAGACGAAGGCGTTGGTGGACTTCGAAATCGCCACGCTCCGGCAGGCCGCGCAGCGGAAGCTGTTAATTGACTTCCATGGCTGCCATGCCTCGACGGGCGAGGCGCGCACCTATCCCAACGAACTGTCGCGTGAGGGCATCCGCGGCATCGAGGTCAACAAGATGCGCGAGGGCCCGCTTACCGCTTCCCACAACGCCGCCCTCCCCTTCACCCGTTTTGTCGTGGGGCACGCCGATTACACGCCGATCCTCTACACGAATCCCGGACCCACGACCTGGGCCCACCAACTGGCGACCCTGATCGTCTTTACTTCGCCCCTCCAGGTATACGCGGAACACCCGAGCACCATGATGAACGCGCCGCGCCTCCAGGACGGGCTAACGGTGATGCAGGCGATTCCGACGGTTTGGGACGAGACGATGGTCCTGCCGGGCAGCAAAATCGGCGATCTGGCGGCGTTTGCGCGCCGCACGGGTGCGGATTGGTTTGTGGGCATCCTGAACGGGGTGGGGGCGCGCGAGTACACCCTCGATTTCAGTTTTTTGTCGACCGGTCGCTACGAGGTTACGCTGGTGCAGGACGACCTCTCGGCCGAACGCGTCGAAGCCGCCAGTCTCGGCGTCAATCGCAAGGCCAACCGCAAACAGTGGACCACCACGGTGCCATTCCGCGTTTCCCGCCAGATGCTCGGTCGCGCTGAACCGATCACGGTCGCCCTGGCGGAAAGCGGAGGCATCGTGGCCCATATCGTGCGAAAATGACTGCGCTCAAAGTATCCATCACCCACCTGCTCAGCTTCGTCGCGGCGGTTGCGCCCGCCGTGAACTCCGAGATCTGGCGCTGAAGGCCACCCCGCCGCCACCAACCGATCCTCCCCCGCCCTGCTCATGATAACTCCATCAAAGCGTCGCCACCTGCGGCTATGGGCGAACTTGGTGTTTCCCTTCTCGATCGTCTCTGCCGCCGAGACGCCCCAGATCGTCGAGCGGCCGCGCCCGGCGGAGTGGAGCCACCTGGTTTTTGGCGGGCGTTTCATGGATGTCTTTGAACCGATGCCCGATCTCGGCGGCATGACCGCCGCCACCTGGGGTGCGCCCGGCGTGGTCCCACGTGACGTGAACAACGGGATCGAAGACCCGGCGTGGTCCTACTGGGGAGGGAATGCCGCGCTCGACCAGGACGGAAAATACCACCTGCTCGTTTGCCGCTGGCCGGAAAATTCTCCCCAGGGCCACTTCGCCTACCACGAATCGACGGTCGTACACGCCGTGGCGAGCAACCCGTTCGGCCCGTTCAAGGTGCAGGATGAGATTGGCCCGGGGCATAATCCCACTTGGTATGTCACCGCCAACGGCCAGTATGTGCTCTACGTGGTCGACGGGCGCTATCTGGCTGATTCGATCAACGGCCCCTGGAAGAAGTCGTCCTACGACTACGACAGCCGCGATCGGCAGGAGACCAAGGCGACAAACTATCTTCATAACAATACCTTCGCCCGGCGCGAAGACGGATCGTTCCTGATGGTCAACCGCCACGGCCAGGTGTGGTTCAGCCGCGACGGCCTCTCCACTTTTTATCGGATCACCGACGACCGAATCTACCCGCCCGTCGCGGGGAAATTCGAGGATCCCGTGGTCTGGCGGGACAACGTGCAATATCACGTGATCGTCAACGACTGGCTCGGGCGTCTCGCCTGGTATCTCCGTTCCAAGGATGGAGTAGATTGGAAGGTGGAACCTGGCGAAGCCTACATGCCCGGGTTCGCCGTACACCCGGATGGAACCAAGGAGGAATGGTTCAAATACGAGCGCCTCCGGGTCGTGCAGGACCGCTACGGCCGCGCCATCGCCGCCAATTTCGCGGTCATCGACGTGTCCAAGCAGGAAGATTTGCCGCACGACCGGCACAGCTCCAAGAACATTGTCATTCCGATGACCGTCGGCCGCCTGCTGACCGTGCAGAATACCGAGCCCCTCGTCACCGGTACCGCCGTGATTCGGGTGAGAATCGAGGCCGAATCCGGTTTCGACCCCCACACCGACGTTGAATTGGATTCCTTGCGTTTTGGGGCATCCGAAGAGGTGAATTTTGGCCGCGGCAGCAAACTTCTCCGGAGCGAGCCGGCAGGCCGCGACCTCCTTTTGATCTTCAACGGTCAGGGCCACGGCCTCACCCGGGACGATTTTGCCGCCAAACTCCTGGGCAGAACCCGAACAGGCAAACTCCTCTTCGGCTGGAGCCGGCTCCCGGGAGTAAACTATCTCGAACCCATCCTCTCCACCCGTCTGCCCGAGTTTACCACTTCGACCCATGGCCTCGCAGCCCGCGTGGAGGTGCAGAATTTCGGTCAGGTCGCCTCGCAGCCGTCCCGCGTAAAGATCATGGCCGGTGCGACCTTGGTGGGGTCGGGAGCAGTACCGGAATTGCAACCCTTCGAAAAATCGAACGTCCAGCTTCGCGGCGAGAAGGTGCTGCCGCGAGGCGGCAAAGAAACCATCACCGTCCTGCTCGAAGGCGACGGTCCCACGCCGAGACCGTTCGTCAAGGAACTGCGCCTGCCCTGACTAAAAAGAACCAGCAAAACAAGAACCTCACCCCCGGCATCTTCGCCCCCGACACCTCCATGAAGAATGTCCACGCCGTTTTTGGAACGAACGCCCAGTTCACTTCGGCCCTTTATCGTGACCGGGAAGCCGGTTGCGACAGCTCAAACGAAATAACCATTACTCCCTCCCATCAACGCTCCGACATTATGAAGATTCCATACGGCAAGGTTTTTCTCCGGGCATGCACCGTTCTTGCGCTGATATGCACCGTTCAGGTTCAGGCCGCGTATCGCGAAACAATGGATCCCAACGGGCCGTCCAAGAATCTGAAATCGGATTACGGGCTGGTGGATAACAACGCGGCGAGCAATCAAAGCGCGCTGCTGCAAAAAGCCATCGATGAGATCTCGAAAAATGGCGGCGGTCGGTTGATCATGCCGCAAGGAGTCTATGCCTTCGCGGGCATCGACATGAAATCCAATGTCCATCTGCTGATTGCAAGAGATACCGTCATCAAGCCTTGGTGGCCCAAAGGTACGAAGGTGGTGGTTTTCCTGCTGGACGGGAGCAGGACGAACCCCAAGGGGTTTATCGAGAATGTCAGCATCCGCGGCCTGGACGGTCCGTTCATTGTCGATTATTCCGAGCGCGGATACCATAACGGAGAAGGCAGCCGGGTTGTTAATTGCAAATCAGTCAGAAATTTCCTGCTTTCCGATATCTTCGTTAAAGACAGCTTCACCACCTATTGCGCAGTTATTTTCACCCCGTCAAACGACCAGGGCGCGACCAAACGGGAGGTTTATCGTCCGACCGACGGTCTGGTCAAGAACCTGACCAGCACGGATTCCAGTCCGGGATACGGCTTGGTCCAGATGCACGCCGCCGCGAGAATTCATTTTGAAAACCTCAAAGCCTACGGCGGTGGCGTCACCCTCCGCTTGGAGGTCGGCGCGGGAGGCGAGAACGGCGGCATATTTGATATCACGGCCAAGAATATCTATTGCGAAAACGGCACCACGGCCGTGCTGATGGGGCCGCATACGGCCCGGAACGGCATGGTGACGATTGACGGGGTGACCGCAAAAAGCTGCGCCTGGGCGGTGACGATGGGATCGGGGTTCATTGACCGTAAACATACGAATGATCCCAACGCCAAACCGGGACGATTCGCGGATGGATCGACCGTGAAGAATATTCATGCCATCTTTGGCCCCAATGCGGTCATCGCGCTCAAAGGATTCGCCAATGTTCCGAAGGCATATTATGGGGAGCTGCGGATTGATACCAACATTCCGAAGGGGAGTGAGAAATGGATCCGGGGGCCGTCCGTCGGCGTGGTCAGGGACGGCACGGAGGGCAGTTGGCGGCCGGTCATCGAGAACGTAACCCAGGAAGGATTTGCCTATAATCTGGGAATAACGAAGAGCGGGAAAGCTCGCATCAAGGTGAGCGACGCGCTCAAGGGGCTGCCCATCTTGGACCAACTTGAGGCCAAGAAAGGCAAGAAGGGAGGCGGGAATGAGTAACTGGCTCAAACCGGCCGGAATGGAGACTGAACCATGCTCATCAGCCAGACGCCCCTGAAGCCGTGCCTCGGAACCGTGCTGATCGTCAGTGCCCTTCTGAATATTGCCAGCGCCGCCAACCTGAGTCCGGCCACACCGGATAGCCGATATGAATAGACTGACTGCTACACTGATGGTGGCGACAATGCTGACCGCCTTGAATGTGCTGGCCAACCTCCCGGAAAATGCCGCGGTGGTCGCGGGCGGAAGGCCGGCGGCTGCAAAGCCCAATGTGATCCTCATCATGGCCGACGATCTCGGGCCCGGCATGCTGGGCTGCTACGGCCAGCGTATCGTCAAAACGCCGCACATCGACCGGCTGGCCGCGGAAGGCATGAAGTTTAACCACTATTACGGCGGCGTGCTTTGTGCCCCCGCCCGCTGGTCGCTCCTGACCGGCATGCACGACGGTCGCCAGGGTGGCTGGAATTATACCAAGGGCGGCCTCCCGATTGAACGGGATGACGGGAACATCACCGAAGCCGAGTATCAGAGGAAGCTGGCGGCGATGAAAGCCGCGCATCCGATTCCAGCGTCCGAGATCTTTCTCGCCCAGATCGCGCACCAGGCCGGTTACCATACGGCCGAGTTTGGCAAGCTGGACGTGGGATTTCTCACCTGGCCCGAACGGGTGAACCGGTTTGGCTGGGATTTTCACGAGGGCTATTACGACCACGAGCGCTGCCACGGTTTCTACCCGCCGTATCTCTGGCGCAATGGCCGGCAGTTCGCATTGGAAGGCAACTTCGATCCCCACTGCGGCAAGATGAGCGAGCAAGGGGACGAGCCCGTCGGCTCCGGCGGGAACACCTACTCCCAAAATGTATTCATCAGGGACATCCTCGGCTATATCCGGGAGCACCGGAGCGAACCGTTCTTTCTCTATCACCCCACCCAACTGCCCCACGGACCGGTCGCCATTCCGGAGTTGCATTCCGACTACGCCCATGATGCGCGGCTGACCCTCGCCGAGAAGAAATACGCCTCGATGGTCAGGATGCTGGATGACCACGTGGGCCTGATCATGGCGGGATTGAAGGCGCTCGGCTTGGACGAAACCACCGTCGTCTTTTTCGCCTCCGACAACGGTCACGAGCTCTACTACGGCCCCAAGACCGACTATCAGGCGAAGCGCCTGGCGGACGGCAAACCCTGGAACCTGACTGACAGAAAATGGCGCACCTCCGAAGACGGGGACGTCTTCGATGGCGCCGGCGGTCGCGCGGGTCTCAAGCGCAGCGGCTTCCAGGGCGGCATGCAATGTCCGCTGATCGTCCGCTGGCCCGGCCGGATTGCCCCGGGTACGGAAACCGATTTGCTCGCGGCGCACTACGATTTCCTCGCCACTCTAGCCGACATCGCCGGAGTGCCGGTCCCGCGGGGGAAGGACGGTATCTCGTATTTGCCGACCTTGCTCGGTGAAAAACAAAGCACGACTCACGACTTCGTGATCGTTAACAATCATTTCAGCCACATGGGCAGCAGCGCCCTGATTACCCAGGACGGATGGAAGCTGATCGAGCTCGATCGCAAACGGGACCAGTTTCAGCTCTATCGGGTTTCGCAGGACAACGCGGAGCGCCTCGAGCTGTCCACGCGACATCCGGACAAGCTGGCCCGGCTAAAAACCATCCTGCTGCGGGAGCTCAATTCGCCCCGTCCCGATCTCTGATCGCGCTACAACGCTGTAACCTCGTTCCGGCCTGATCTACGCGCTCCTCGTTGCAGCAGCCAGAAAAGCGCTCCCGCCACAAAGCCCGTATCCTCCCTCATTTTCCCTCCGGCCAAAACCACGCACGCCCATGAAACAGTTCTCCCTAATTGCCCTGACCTTGACCCTCTCGTCCGCCGTCTGGGCGGACAGTTTCACCACCGATGGCAACGGCCTGCGCACCATCGTATCCGCCAACGTCGGCGGCGAGAGCGTACTCTATGTGTCGGAGGTCGACGGCGCGGTCGCCTGCTACACGGCCTCCGGACAGAAACGCTGGTCGCATCCGACCGCCACCCCGGCCGTCATGTTTGAGCTCCAGGCCGCCGACGTCGACGGCGACGGCAACGACGATCTATTGGCGGCGAGCGGCGATGGTCATATTTACTGCTGGGGGAGCGACGGCGTTTTACGCTGGAAATTCGACCCGGGACACAAGGTGCGGTTTTCCGAAGTTGCCTGCGTCCGCGCGGGCCACCGGGTGCAGATCTTTGCCGGCGGCAACGACTTTCTGCTCTACGAGTTGAACGCTGATGGAAAACTGGTATCGCAGACAAAGATCGATGGCGTAGTCAGGAAAATCGAGGCGGGGCATTTTCTGGCGAAAGATCACGTCTCGCTGTTTCTGATGACCTATTCCCATGACAAGTTTCACTGGGCGTTCTTCGGGTTTCTCGATCCCGAGAGCAAAGGGGTGGAGAAGTCCCTGACCTCCGGGAAGGCTTCCGCGAAGGATTGGGACCGCTTAATGGTGACGGACGTGTCGGTGCGCGACCTCGACGGCGATCAACGCGACGATCTTCTCATCTTCGGAGATGGCGGTGACGCGACCGCGGGGGCCGCGCGGTTCATGGCGTTCAACGGGGATTTTCAGCGGATCGCGAATTTTTCCGGCCCCAGCCGGGACAAGCAGCGCTATGCCCATGTCCGGGGGCAATGCCTGCTGCCGGTCCGCCCGGAGATCGCGCTGCAATACGGAGGAATCCTCTACGTGTGCGACCTCAAGGGGAAGTTGCTTCATACCGGTGGGGCAAAATATCGCGGCATCGTCTTCAACGATCTCGCCCTCGACGCCGGAGGGGGGCAGTTGCTGGGCGCGGGGCAGGTCGGAGGCGGCAACTCCATCTATCGATATCCGCTCGCGCACCCGAATTGGTGGGAAATCAAACCCGAGTTGAAGGGGCGGATGCTCGACGTGGAAAATAATCTGCTCACCCTCTACGAACAGTCGCTCGCGTTTACGCCTCCGGCTTATCAGAGACCCGCGACGAAACCCTGGGTCGTCATCTCCGGTCCCCGCGCCCTGCCGGCCGTGGAGCGGTTGAAGACCAGTGAGTTGGTCTTCGTCAAACAATACACCTGGCACGAGGACTTCGATCGCGCCGGCATCGTGGCCGCTATCGGAGAGGATGCGTTGAAAAAGGATCGGCGTGGAAACTATACGGTCACGCGGGAGGCTATCGTCCAAATTGCCCGGGAACACGAGGCCCAGGGAAGGCCCTTTGCCGCCTGGGCCGGTCACGGCACGGATCCCTTCTACCTCTCGCTCGAGACGATGGAAGCCGTCCTCGCGGTGGCCCCGCTGACCTGTTACGGCTTCGTTTTCGCGGAAATGGCGAACCCCGAAGACAAGCGTATCACGTATTTCGTCGACCACATCATGCCGCGATTGGCCGCCGCCTGCCGGCAAAACGGCAAGGCCAGGCTCTATTTTCGTTACAAAAACGTCTTCTGGGCCGCCACCGCGCACCTGGAACCATGGAATCGCGTATTCTTATCTGGCAAGTATCGGGATGTGGTCGTGCCTGCGTCGGAAGATACGAACTCGCGCACCCAGGACATCAATTTTGTGGGGCGGGTGGGTCTCCTGGCAGGAGGATATGTCGACGATATCGCCATGCGCCTCATTGATGACAACCCAACCAGTTGGCGGCCGCTCAGTCCGGGCGGCCAGCGCTCCGTATCGCCGTACCTGCGCAACGGCGTGCTCCTCGCGGCCTACGGGGCACACTCGGCGGTCCTGTTCGACATCGGATTCCTGGAAGATCCCGGGATGAACATCCTCTACGCGCTCATGAAGTCCGGGGTGTTGCCGGACGTGAAGCCCGCCGACCTTCTCGCCATCGGTTCCTGGCATCTCATCCAGAACGTCGACAGCCAACTGGTCGATTCAATCGACGGAGGTCATGAGATGGAACAAGGCAAACCCGCGGATGAAGCTGCCGTCGTTTCCGTCGGACAGGTGGGTTGGTGTGGCGTCAATCTTCCCGCTCACGACTTTTCCCGCCTGCTGGGCGTCGGGTATCGCTGGCTCAATTTTCTTCCTGCCATGCCCTATGGGATGGTGCCGATCGCGCCGATTGCGCTGGCTGAAAAACTCAAGCGGCAGGGAGTCCCCTACACCGTGAGTGACTTCCGCCAGGGCTTCGTCGAGGGCAAACCGGTCCCGGCGATGGCGTATGGCGAAACTCTCGCTTCCACGGTGCGCGCGGGGGCAAAGCAGCTGCCCGTGCTCGTCTCCGGTGCAGCCTGGAGCGCGATCCGGTTGGACGCGCGTCACACCCGGCTCATCCTCGTCGATCCGGGCTATATTGACCCGCAAGACCGTCAGGTCACCGTTACCTTCCAAGGCAGCCAGCCGGTTTCCGCCACTGATATTCTGAGCCATGAGCAAATTGCCATCGTCGGAAAGGCTGCGAAACTCACCGTCCCCGCCGGTGCGATCCGATGCGTCGATCTGGCCTATTAAAAGATCGATACCTACCGCCATGACACTCTCTGAACCGTGGCGCCTCGGCGCGAACATCCTCCTCCTCGCTGCGCTCCTCCCGCATCCCTCTCTTGCCGCCGCTGCGCCGCGCCCTAATATCGTTCTCATCCTGGCGGATGATCTGGGCTATGCCGATGTGGGCTTCAATGGGGCAACCGATATCCCGACGCCCGCCCTCGACAAACTGGCCGCCAACGGAATGATTTTCTCATCGGCGTATGTGGCCCACCCCGTCTGCGGCCCAAGCCGCGCCGGGATCATGACGGGACGGTATCCCCACAAGTTCGGAGCGCAGGACAATCTCCCCAATTTCCATCCCGAAATGGGAATTACGCTCAGTGAGACTTTCATCGCGAAGGTGTTGAGGGATGCCGGATACACCACCGCCGCGATTGGCAAATGGCATCTCGGTGAGGCTCCTCAATTCCAGCCCAACCAGCGCGGCTTCGATGAATACTTCGGCTTCCTGGGGAGCGGCCACGCCTATTTCCCGGATCGCTACGAGGCAATATACCGGAGGGAAGTTGAAGCTGGAAACAAGGCGATCGCCGGGAACATCTCTCCCCTGCAGCGAAATGGAGCCGAAACGAAAGCGACCGAGTACCTGACCGACGCATTTTCCCACGAGGCCGTCCGGTTCATCCGGGAGGCGGCCAAAAAGGACAAACCATTCTTTCTGTATCTCGCCTACAACGCTCCGCACGTTCCGCTCGAAGCCAAAGCGGAGGACATCGAGAAATTGGCAAACATTTCTGACAAGAAGCGCAGAACCTACGCCGCCATGATTTATGCCATTGACCGCGGGGTCAGCGAGGTTGTCGATGCCCTGAAGTCCATCGGACGATTCGAGAACACCTTGATCGTCTTTCTTAGTGACAACGGTGGAAAGAGCGGCGGTCCCGCGAATAACGGCCCCCTCCGCGGCGGGAAAAGGAACGTCACCGAGGGCGGATCTCGGGTGCCGATGTTCTTTCATTGGCCCCGGCAGCTCCCTGGTGGCCGGAAATTCGATTTTCCGGTGCTCGCCCTGGATTTCTACCCGACCTTCGCCGGCCTTGCCGGCGCGGCGATTCCTGCGGGCAAGCAACATGATGGCAAGGATGTCTGGAAGGACCTGCTCGCCGGGCGCAATCCTCACCCGTACGAAATGATCTTCGTCATGTCCCACCTCTCCGACCACACGGACGCTGCGGGCCGGCTTGATGAATGGAAGATTTACCGGGAACGCGACAAGCCGTGGCGGCTCATTAATATCGAAGAGGACATCGGCGAGCAGCGTGATCTCGCTGCGCAAAATCCCGAAAAAGTCAGGGACCTCGTGGGACAGGTTCAAAAATGGGCCGGGACCCACCAACAGCCGCTCTGGCACTACAACACGGACGAAGACCCGGTTTGGGCGAAGAACAAAAAGCCCTACTTTGACGGCACGTTCGATCTCCTGCGCTGAACAAACCACCCCAACTTTATGAATGGATTCAAAATACCAGCCGCGTTCGCGTCATTTCTCCTTGTCGGCCTGACAATAGGCGGCTTGGCCCACGCGCAGACACACGGACTGATCAATAATTCCAAAAGTCCGTACCTGCCGCTCAAGAGCATCGATCTCTCCGCCTGCCGATGGACCGACGGCTTCTGGGCCGACAAACAGAAGGAGTGCGTCGAGGTCATGGTGCCGAATCTTGGGCGGCTCATGGACGATCCGGAAATCATCCATGCCTTCGACAACTTCCGGGTTGCGGCGGGCTTGGAGAAAGGGGAGTTCCGGGGCTGGTCGTTTACCGATGGCGATTTCTACAAGTATGTCGAGGCGATGGCCGGAGGGTATGAATTGAGCAAGGATCCGAGGATCGACCAGCGCATGGACGAAATCATCGAAGTCATCGGCCAGGCGCAGCGCGCGGACGGCTACATTCATACGATGATCCAGATCGGACATGGTGTGCAGGGTTTCCGTCACGAGAAGGAGCAGAAGGTCGAGAACTTTGGGGAGCCGTTCACGGTAGGCGGCAAGCATGAGTTTTACAACTTCGGTCACCTGATGACCGCAGCCTGCGTCCATTACCGCGTCACTGGCAAAACCAACTTCCTCGACATCGCAAAGAAAGCGGCGGACCTGCTGTATGCCAAATTCAAGAATCCACCTAAGAACTTCGCGGACATCGATTGGAACCCGCCACACTTGATGGGTCTGGTCGAGCTCTATCGCACCACCGGGGACAAGAGGTATCTGAACCTCGCGGTAACCCTGGTGAACGTGCGTGGAACCGGCGGCAAGGTGACCAAGGAAGGGAAAAGCCGTGATGAGAGCCAGAAACGCATCCCGATCCGGAAGGAGACCGAGGCCGTCGGCCACGCGGGCCACGGCAATTACCTCTACAGCGGAGTAGCCGATGTCTATGGAGAGACTGGCGATCCCACCTTGCGCGACGCATTGGAAAGAATCTGGCGCGATGTGACCACCGGTAAGATGTATGTCACCGGAGCCACCGGACAAAATCATTATGGCCTGACCAAGCGCCATGAACTGGTCAGCGAATCCTACGGTGAGAGCTACTACCTTCCCAACATCAACACCTACAACGAAACCTGCGCCAATATCGGCAATGCGATGTGGAATTGGCGGATGTTTCTCACCGGCGGCGAAGCGCGCTTCATGGACATTACGGAACTCGTTTTCTACAACAGCGCGCTCTCGGGCATCTCGCTCGATGGCAAACAATATTTTTACACCAACCCGCTGTCTTACATCATGGGGGATCCCCATAACTCCAAGGATGACGGCAAGCGGAGCGATTTCTTGTCCGTCTTCTGCTGTCCGCCGAATATCATCCGCACCATCGCCGAGATGCAGGGCTATGCCTACACCACTTCGGAAAAGGGAATCTGGGTAAATCTTTACGGAAGCAATGCCCTGAATACCAAGCAGGCCGACGGTTCCGTTCTCAAATTGACGCAAAAGACGGACTACCCATGGGATGGAAAGATTGCCATCACCGTTGACGCGGCGGAGCAGAAGGAGTTTTCGATGATGCTGCGCATCCCCGCCTGGGCAGAGGGCGCCAACTTGAAAGTGAACGGACAGAACGTGCGGGCCGAGCTGAGGCCGGGCAGTTATTTCGATCTGAGGCGAAAATGGTCGGCTGGTGACGTGGTGCAACTGGATCTGCCCATGAAGCCGGAGCTGATCGAAGGCCATCCCTTTATAGAGGAAGTCAAGGGCCAGGTGGCCGTCAAGCGCGGGCCGCTTGTGTACTGCCTGGAAGCAGTCGATCTGCCGAAGGGAGTGAAGGTATACGATGTCGCCCTGCCGCGGAACATCGAGCTGAAACCGCGCTTTGATGATAACCTGCTATCCGGGATCACCGTCTTGGAGGGAGAAGCCGATATCCGGCAGGAACCGGATTGGTCGGATCAGCTCTACCGGAAACTACCCTCGAAGGAGCCGAAGAAGGCCATGATCCGGCTGATCCCCTATTACGCTTGGGCCAACCGAGGAAAATCGGACATGACCGTGTGGATGCCACTGGCCCGCGACTGACCTGATCGGCCTTTTTTCCAGAACCATTAAATCCATCCGCCAGGAAAGTGAAAACGTTAACGCCTCTGGTCGCTCTCACCCGGCTGAGAATGTCAAGGTCTTGCAGGCCCGTGGCTTCCGGCCGGCAGTATCCGCGACTGGCGCCCGGCCCACTCCAGAGGCAGACCGCTTCCCTTTCTCCGCGGTCCACCCGGCTGCACCTGCGATGACGCCGTTTCCGCCTGGCGGGTGGAGCGGCCAAAACACGCACATTTAATACGCAATTGCGGATATTGTGGCCCGCGAAACTCCGCTAGAGTCATGCCCACGGCGGGTTTCTCCATCATTGAACTTGGATCCGACCGCCGATTCTCCTTCTCAAATCTGACAACCAACCTGCAAAGAAACTCCGGAGCCTCTCGCGACATTCGGCCCGACCACCTCAAGCATTCCCGACCATCGTGCCTCTCGACCATTGACCGACCCCACCAACCAAGCCGAAGCAAGCTATGAAGACACCAGCAAAAATACAAGTTGTGGCCATGACCGGACTGTTGGCCCTCGGTGTCATCCCGGGAGCGAGCCCGGCGGCGGACGACGCCTGGTTCGCCAACCTGCGGAGCCAGCGGGTGGAATCCGATCCCTCCATCGTCTGGCGCCAGTTCGGTCCCGGCATGTCGGGGAACAACTACCGCCTTTTCTGGCATCCGACCGATCCGAACATTGTGTTCCTCGGGCCCAACATGGGCAACGCGTACCGCTCCACCGACCGGGGCACCACCTACGAAACCATCCTGGATTGCGACGGCCCTGGCTACAAATCCAACGAGCGCGGCCCCATCGAACTCACCTCGCCGGATTTTTCGCGGCAGAATCCCGACTTCGGGTTTTGTGGCGCGCGCGCGCCAGGACTGCTCTATACGACAGCCGATCGGGGCAGGACCTGGACACGGCACACGGTCTCGGATCCGGTCTGGGGCGGCACCGAATTGGACACCATCGCGGTCGATCCGACCGATGACCGCATTTGGTATGTGGGCTCGGGCAGCGGCAGCGACATCAATCATTTCACCCACACCCTCGTGGATCCCCATGGAGCGGGCACGCTCAAGGGAGGTGGATTAAGGGGTGGAATTCCCGCGGGGTATGCGGCCCGAATCTGGAAAACGACCGACCGGGGAGCCCATTGGCATGCCGTGACTCCGACGGGCCTCAACCTGCGGGCGCAGATCGTCCGCGTGGTGGTCGATCCCGCCCGGCATGAAACCGTGTATGCGGCGACGAGCTTTGGCTTCTACAAGAGCACGGACGGCGGTTCCCATTGGAAGGCGAAGACCGGCGCAGGCCTGGATCACGATATTATCCGGTCGCTGGACATGCATTACGATCCGACGAGCGGCGCGATGACTCTCTATGCGTTGGATCTGGTGCAGTGGGCGGTGGATCCGAAGAACCCAAAATCGGTGACGAACGATGGCGGTGGGCTCTTTCGCAGCACGGATCGGGGCGAGAGCTGGCAGAAGATCAACGGGGACCTGGGGGTCAACATCGCGGTGCTGGGCAGCGACTACGCCTTCCGCAAAGCCTATTTCAAGAGCCTCGAGGCGTGGTTCGGCATCAAGAACGCCGAAAAGGTTTATCCAGTCCTTCCGCCCCATCTGATGCACTCGTTCCTCGGCGTGCGGGTCGACCCCCGCAATCCCAACAAGATTTTTCTGCTCAACGACTACAAATCGCAACCCACCACGTTCTTTGGCGGCATGCTGTGGCGAACCGACGATGGCGGCCGACACTGGATCGCCACGTTGCGCAACGGCACGGCGTGGGCCGGCAATCACAAGGCGTACTGGGAGGGTCGCGGCAACCCGACCAGCTATAACCTTGAGCTCCGCGGACAGAAGAAGTGGTCGTTGCGGGACTCCTACGAACGCAAGGCGGGCGGCTCAGTGGGCTTCAACAGCGACGGCACGATGATCATGTATCAATGGGCCAAGGTGCTGTGCGTTTCGACCGACGGCGGCGACACCTGGGTGGAGAACGACGAAATAGAGGCCACGCCGGGGACCCAGGACTGGGTGGGGGCGGGCGACAGCAACCTGCCGGGCCATGGTCTGCGCCAGGACCCGCGGCTGCCTGAAGTGCTCTTCTGCATGTCGGGTGAAAACGACTTGTGGGTGACCACTGCCGATGGCGGCAACGTCCGTCCCGGCGCGCAGGCCGCCCGGCGCATCCAATTGGGCGACGAGGAGTATTCCTGCTCTGATATGACGCTGGATCCGCGCGACCCGAACGTCATTTACACGGTGCAGGCCCGGCAGGCCCATGCTGGCGAGCTGCTGCGGTCGGGGAATGGCGGGCAAACCTTCCAATCCATCGGCACGGTCATCGAATGGCCCGACGGCCAAACCAAGAACAGCAACATTGCGCAGCTCTGCCTCACCCTTGATCCGGAAAATCCCGCCAACATGTACTTGTGCGTGCTAAAGGACGGGCGAACCTTCGGCTACACCGGGGCCAACATCGGGGCAGGATTCGGGGTGCGCCGCTCCAGCGACGGAGGGGCAACCTGGGCCTGGGCCAACAAGGGACTTGCGTCCGCTGCGAATGCCAATGTGCCCTGCCTCCGCCTGGATCCCCGTGACAGCTCCAAACTGTATGCCGGTGTCTATGGCCAGAAAGGCGGACTTTTCGTTTCCACCGATCGGGCGGCATCGTGGTCGGCGCTGCGGACCTTCCCGGTCAATATCACCAGTGTGCTGGACCTCCATTTTTCCAAAGACGGGAAAATGTATGTCTCCTGCGGCACTCCCGATGGCAAATGGCAGGACGGCGGCGTCTGGGTCAGCGCGGACGGTGGCAGAACCTGGAACCAGATTTTTCAAACCCCATGCACGCGCATGACGAAAACCGCCGCCTATGACCCGAAGGTCATTTTGGTGGCGCTGAACTCCGAAAAAGACAAAGACATCAGGAATCCCGGCACCTACCTCTCCAAGGACGGCGGAATTTCGTGGACGAAGATCAACCGGGGCAATCCGCAGTCCGACCGGGTCAACGACATCGCCATCGATCAGGTGAAACCCGATGTCTACTATGTCTCCACCTACGGCGCCGGCTGGCTGCGGGCCGATCGGGTGGCTTCAACCACGTCAAACGGAAATCTGAAATAGCCGGGGGACGTTTCCAAACCTGACCGCCCGCTGGCCCGCCCGCTCCTGGGGAAAACGAATCGCGAACAAAAGTAAATCCATGCTCCTGAAACGCTCATCCTTCGCCTGCGGCGCGTTGCTGCTCCTCGGGGTCGCCCCCGTCGCCCGCGCCGTCGAACCGGCCAGACCGAACGTCCTGCTCATCTTCACCGACGACCAGCGCTACACCGGCGTGCATGCGTTGGGCGGGCAAGCCGTGCACACCCCCCACATGGATCGGCTGCAGGCGGAAGGCATCAGCTTCGACCGCACGTACCTGATGGGCGCCTTCACCGGAGCCACCTGTGTGCCCAGCCGCGCCATGCTGATGACGGGAAGAAACCTCTTCGCGCTTGAACAAGAAGGCCGGACGATCCCAGCCAGCCACACCACGATCGGGCAGGCTTTTCGTCAGGCGGGCTATCAAACCCACATCGTCGGCAAATGGCACCAGGACAAGCCGTCCCTGGTCCGATCCTTCGACTCCGGCTCCAGCCTCATGAGCCTGGGAGTCTATTTGCAGGATCACTTCCGCATGCCGCTGTGGAATTGGGATCGGACCGGAAAGTTCAGTGACAGGGACGCCTACCTACTGACCTACGACGAGCACGGCCAGGTCTTCCGCCGTCCTGTGGCCTCCACCGACAAACGCGGCCCCATCGCCAACGAGAAAACCGGCCCGCTGGATTCCGCCATCTTCGCCGACAGCGCGATCAAGTTCATCCAGACGGAGGACCGCGCCAAACCGTTCTTCCTGTATCTGGCCTTCCACAGCCCGCACGACCCCCGGCAGGCGCCGGCGAAATACAAACAGATGTATCCTGAGGACCAGATCGCGCTCCCGCCCTCCTATTTGGCGCAGCATCCCTTCGACAATGGCGCCATGGTGATCCGGGATGAAGAGCTGGCCCCCTGGCCCCGGACCCCCAAGGACATCCGCAAGCATCTGTCGGACTACTACGCCGCCATCAGCTTTCTCGACGCCCAGTTCGGCCGCGTAATCCAGGCCCTCAAGGACAACGGCACGTACGACAATACGCTGATTGTGTTCTCCAGCGACAGCGGACTGGCGGTGGGCAATCATGGATTGATGGGCAAACAGAGCGTTTACGACGAGGACGGCATCCATGTTCCCTTCATTGTCTCCGGCAAACTGCTGAAGGAAAAGGGTCGCCGGATCGGAGCTGCCTGCTACACCCGCGACATTTTTCCAACCATCTGCGACCTGGCCGGCATCCCGATACCCGCCTCGGTCACCGGGATCAGCCTCCTGCCGGTAATCAATCACCAGACCGAGGCCATCCATGATTACACCTATCACGCCTACCGCCAGTTTCAGCGCGCGTACCGGAAGGGGGACTACAAGCTCATCGAGTATGTCCGCGCCCCCGATGTCATCAAAAAGGGCGCGGAGATTGTGACCGGCTCGCGGGTCACCCAGTTGTTCGACGTCAGGACCGACCCGTGGGAAATCAACGATTTGTCCTTCCTTCCCGGCTTTCAGGAGCGGGTCAGAATGATGCGCCAGGAGATGAAGCAGGCCGCCCTCACCCTCGGTGACAACAAGAAGGCCACCGGCGAGCCCTACGATTTCTGGGATTATTACCCATAAGCGACGACAGCCGGAATTCCTTCCTTTCCACCGCTCAAAATGAAACGATTCGCCATCTTGACCGTGGCTTGTGCCCTGCTCGGCGACGCGTCGGCCCAGCCGACCTCGCCAAGCAAAGCGCCGAACCCGCCCCGGCGCCAAAGGCCAAAGCCAAATCCGCTAACTGACATCCGCACGACCCGCGCCAATCGCTTTTCCGTGATGATTCCCTCCGCGTTCGACCTGCGCAGAACAAGCGGGGCATGACGGTCAACGGGACCACCATCGCCTTTGAGATCCTAAAGCTGTTCACCCTTTCCAAGTAAATCGCCCCCATGAGACCACTCATTGTTATCGGTACGCTCCTTTTGACGGCAGCCGCCTGCTGCGCCAGTCAGGAGGGAAAGGACTATCGCCTAACCCTGGGCAAGGTCCCCCTGACCGCAAAATTTTCCAGCGACACCTACACCATTTGGGGGGCCTCGCTGGTCAAGGGGCCGGACGGGCTGTTTCATCTTTTCTACTCCCGGTGGAAGACCGATCTGGGCTGGGCCTGGGTGACGGATTCCGAAATTGCGCACGCCGTAGGGAAGACGCCGTTTGGTCCCTTTGAATTCCGGGATGTAGCGCTGCCCCGCCGGGGCCGGGAGTTCTGGGACGGTCTCTGCACCCACAATCCCACCATCCACAAGTTTGGCGGGAAATATTATCTTTACTATATGGGGAACACCGGCGACGGCGTGGTGACGGGAACACCCGGCAACGAGCAATTGAACTGGGTCCACCGGAACAACCAGCGCATCGGCGTCGCGGTGGCGGAGAGTCCCGCTGGTCCGTGGCAGCGATTCGACCGACCGTTGATTGATGTCACCCACGGCGACGATTCCGCCATCGACGCCCTCGTCACCTCGAATCCCGCCATCACGCAGCGGCCGGATGGCGGATTCCTGATGGTCTACAAGGTGGTGGGCAAGCAGCGTCCCCTGCCGAATGGCGGCCCCGTGTTGCACGCCATCGCGACCTCGAAGCAGCCGACCGGGCCCTTCCTCAAACATGACAAACCGACCTTTGTCGTGGAGGGGGTCGATTTTCCGGCGGAAGATCCCTACATCTGGCATCAGGACGGCAAGTACCGCGCGGTCGTGAAAAACATCGAAAAGAAGATCTCTTCCACCACGGGAAAATCGGAACGGGTGTTTACGTTGGTGCTGTTCGAGTCGTTGGATGGTTTTGACTGGAAGCCCTCGAAGCACCACCTGGTTTCGGACCGCACCCTCACCTGGGCGGATGGCAAGGTCCAGAAGTTGGAACATCTGGAGCGTCCCCAGCTTTATTTCGAAAACGGTGTGCCCCGGGTGTTGTTGTGCGCGGCCGATACCCGGGACCAGGAGGGCATTCGCCGTACGTTCAATGTCCAAATCCCGGTCGCCTTCGAGTGATGGCAAATACCTTTCCCGACGGGCCAACCTCAAGCTCATGCACTTGTTTTCTGTTGCGGGCGGGACCCGTGGGAAACGAGCAACGTCGCGTTCCGGCCGCAGAATCACGTGCGGATGGCATGGAGCCGCTTCAACTCGCAAAAGAATAATCGTACGGCGCCCGCATTTCGCGCGCCACGTGGGCGTTGGCTCCGCGGGCAAACTCGCCCACGAACTCCTCCTGCTTCGCATCCCAGGTGAGCGGACGGCCCGTCCGCATCGAAATTGCGCCGAGGTGGCACATCGTCGCCGAACGGTGCCCGGTCTCCACGTCGCAGATCGGCGCCTTGCGGGAGCGCACGCAGTCGAAGAAGTTTTCCATGTGATTCGAACTCACATGGAGGCGGACCGCATGCTCCGGCAACGGCGCCTTCAGCAGATCGGGATCGCTCGCCTTGATCTGATCACGGTTGACCCAGATCCAGCCGTTGGAGCCTTCAAAGCGAATGCCGTTGCGCTGGCCGTCGGCGTTGATCTTGGCGCCGTAGATGCTGTCGTCCCTGGTCGTGGCGATGCTCAGCCGGACGCCGTTTTCGTAGGTGTAGTTCACTTCGTATTCGCTGAAGGTGTCGTAGCCGCCCGGAATCGGTTGCGCGAGCACCCGCGACGCCACCTCGCGCGGCGCGAGCAGCCCGATCGCCCAGTAGGCGATGTCGTTGTGGTGCGCGCCCCAGTCGGTCATCGTGCCGCCGGAATAGTCGTACCAGAAACGAAAGGTCTTGTGGCAGCGCTCAGGCACGTAGTCGACCGTCCGCGCCTGCCCCTGCCAAAAATCCCAATTCAGGTTTTCCGGCACCGCCGCGGTCGCAAAGGGACCCTCGCGCAAGCCGGCCGGCAGCCAGACCTTGGCCTCCTTGAGTTTGCCGATGCGTTCGTTGCGGACCAACTCGCAGGCGAGCCGAAACCGTTGCGAACTGCGTTGCTGCGTGCCCGTCTGCAGCACGATGCCGCTCTTCCGCACGGCCTGCACCAAGCGCCGCCCCTCGTCGATCGTCAGGGTCAGCGGCTTTTCCGAATAGACATCCCGGCCCGCGCGCGCCGCCCCGAGATTCACCAGCGTGTGCCAGTGGTCGGGGGTGCCGTTGACGAGCACCTGGACATCCTTCCGTTCGAGCACGCGGCGGAAATCCGAAACCACCGCCGGCGCCCTGCCTGCGACGGTCAGCTTTTCCACCGCAGCGGCCGCCTGCCTGCGATCAACGTCGCAAACCGCGACCACCTCGCCCCAACCGGCCGCGGTCAGCGCATCCTGCGTGCCCTTGCTGCCACAACCGATCAGCGCCACACCGGGCCGGTCGTTGGGCGAGGGCCGCTTTTTCCCGCCCGTCTCCGCAGCCCCAAGTTGCCGCTCCACAAACCACAGGGGCAATCCTGTCATCCCGGCGACGCCACTGCAACGGGCGAGAAACGATCGGCGGGAGATCTGAAAGGATTTCATGAGGTGGAAGGCCGGGCAAGAGCAACCGATTCGACTGACGTTTGCAAGTTGGGCTCACGGGAACACGCGGCCATGATCGCCATTTCTTGTTAAGAATCGTTCCGCCTTCGTCATGATCCAGAAAAGGCCCAGACTTTCCGTTCCGACTTGGTTCCGCCTACCGGGCGGGACCAACTCAACCTCAGCACCACCCCGATGAAGAAAACCATCCTGCCTGCCCCTTGCCGCCACCCGTCGCTCCGCGCGACGGTGTTCGCGTTCGCCTCCGCCTGTTTTTCGCCCGCTGTTTTCGGCCAGACCACGGCTCCCTCCAGTCCACCCGCCGATGCGAGCGTCGTCGAGTTGAGCCCATTCGTCATCACGGCGGACAGCAACGTCGGCTACCTGGCCACCGCGACGCTCGCCGGCACGCGGCTCAAGACCGACCTGCGCGACCTCGGCGCCGCGATCACGGTCGTCACGCCCGAGTTCATGAAGGACACCGGCGTGACGAACATCGAGGAATTGCTCCCCTACACGACCAGCACCGAAATCGGCGGCGTGTTCGGCAACTATTCCGCCGCCGGTCTGGCGGACAACGCCGGTCGGCCGGACAACGACAGTGTCCGCCGCGATCCCCAGAGCGGCGCCCGGGTGCGCGGTTTCGCTTCGCCGGCTTTCACCCGCGGCTATTTCTCCACCAGCATCGCGACCGACGCCTACAACGTGGGCTCGATCACCATGAACCGGGGCGCCAATTCGCTGCTCTTCGGCCTGGGCAGTGCGGGTGGGGTCATCGAGTCGAGCCCCAGCCAGGGCATCATCGGCCAGAACGCCGGTTCGGCGGTTTTCCGCTATGGTTCGCACGGTTCCAACCGTTCCACCCTCGACTACAATGCCACGGTGATTCCCAATCGCCTGGCGGTGCGGATCGACGGGTTGAACAAGACGGACAACTATCAACAGGAGCCCGCCTTCGACCGGGAGCGCCGGGTCTATGTGGCGCTCAACGCGGTGCTGTTTGAAAACAAGAACAGCAATATCCTCGGGAAAACGATCATCCGCGGGAACTTCGAAGCCGGCACCGGAAAACGCACGCCGCCCACCTCGATGGCTCCGACCGTGGCCTATGCGCCGTTCTTTCTGCCGCCGCCCAATTTCGAGCCCTACACCGGGCAGGATTATATCGCCGGGGGCGGGTATGCCATGCTGGCGGCGAATTGGAAAAAATGGGCCGTCAACGACACCCGCCGGATTCAAGCCACCGCCGCTGGGGTGACTCCAGTGCGATACATCGCGGGATGGTATGAGGCGCTGGCCACGGCGGTGGCGGCGGGACGGCCGGACCTGGTGAGCCAGAATTATTCGTCCTCCCACATCTTCGACCAACTCGGAGTGGTCTTCAACGGCAGTGGCACGGCAACCATCGGCATTCCCGGCTCCAATCTTCAGGCCTTCCAGGGCTGGGTCAGCCAGGAAACCGCCGCGCCGGTGCTCACCAATGCCTTCACCAACTCCTTCATCAATACGCGGGCGTATCAAGACGGTAACCAGAATGTCGGCTTCAAGTCCCCCACGCTGCACGACCCGAATGTCTTCGATTACCGGAACCGGCTGATCACCGGCGGTCTCCAGGAGATCAACCGGCGGTTCGACGCCCATTCGGTCACCTTCGAACAGTCCTTCTTCAAGAACCGGCTCGGATTCGAAGGCACCCTGGACAAGCAATTCTTTCATATCGACTCCTACCAGCCCTTCGGCGGCGGGGTGGCGCGCAACGTCCCGATCTATGTCGACACCTCGCTCTACCTTTCCAATGGCTCGCCCAATCCCAATGTCGGCCGGGCCTTCATGACCCAAACGATCGACACGGAACAATCGCGGAACACCTATCGCGACAATCAACGCGTGACCGCGTTTCTCGACCTGAACGCGAAGGACCTCAACCCGACGCTCGGCCAGTGGCTCGGACGCCACACGTTCACCGGCCTCTGGCAAAAGGAGAGCGTGGTGACGCAGGGCCTGAACTACGCCATGTATTGGACCGGCAACAATTTTAACATCAACCAGACGCTCAAGGCGGCCACGACCGATGCGACGTTGCGGAATATTCGCGCCAACCCCGCGGTGATTTTCGCGTACCTGAGCGACGACCTGCGCGGCAAGGAAATGAACGAGGTCCGGCTGAACGGGATGTCGATCACCCGGATGCAGGATGGCGATTCGTTCAACACCACCTATTACGACCGCACCAGCGGCACGTTCAAGACCGGCTCCGTCATGGCCAATCGCGTGCCCAGCGGGGCCACGGCCAGCGGCACGGATGTGACCAGCAAAGCTCTGGCCTGGCAGTCGCGGCTCTTGAGCAACAATCTCATCGGCCTGGTGGGCTGGCGCGAAGACACGATCGAGAATTTCCGGGCCATCAACACCGGCCGGGCCTCGCCGCTGAATAATGCCATTCTGCCCGAAGCCGTCGATTTGAACAACACCCCCGCCACGACCCAAAAGGGCAAGACCTTCACCTGGAGCGCGGTCGGCCATCTGCCGCAACGGGTGCTGGAGAAACTGCCGCGGATCATTTCCAGCGCCTCGGCCCATTATGGCGTGAGCGAAAACTTCCAGGCCATCGCCGAGCGCCATGACGTGAACGGCAACACGGTGGAAAGCCCCAAGGGAACCACCACGGAGTACGGGATGACCCTTGGCTTCCAGGACAACAAATGGCTCCTCAAAGTGAACCATTTCGAGTCTGCCAGCGCCAATGTGGGGGTCCTCACCAATCCGAACATCGCCCTGCAATCGATCACCGAAGTGACGCGCCCCCTCGGCAATTATCAGGCGGCTCTGAACACGGGGGTTCAATTCAACCAGCTCAGCAGCTACCCCGCGCTTCAGGCGGCGGGTTACACCTCATACGACCAGCTCTTCGCGGCGATCAAGAATTTCATCCCCGAGCCCGCGCGTTCGGCTTATGACTATCGGCTCAATCCCAACAACAACACCTGGGAACTGCCCCCGGGCACCGGTTTTCAAAACGTCACGGCGACCTCGGATGTCGTATCCAAGGGCTGGGAAGTCGAACTGACCGCCAACCCGACCAAGGCCTGGCGGGTTTCGTTCAATGCCGCGCAGGTCGAGGCGATCACCTCCAATTCCGGGCCTGAGTTGGCGGCGTTTCAGGCGGCCTACATCAAGAACATGAACGATGCGAAATTGGCCGGGGTGGTTGACGGCCCGGCCAGCATCACGACGATGATCGGTCGGTATAATGTGTCCTATGTCGCCCCCCTGGTCCAGCAGCGCGCCAAGGACGGGGCGGCCAGTCAGGAGCTGAGGAAATATCGCGTGAACCTGGTTTCCCGATACGAATTCAAGACCGGCCGCCTGAAGGGGTTCGGCTTGGGCGGCGCGGTGCGCTGGCAATCCGCGGTCGCCATCGGTTACGCCACCCGGCTCAATTCCGATATCAAGCAGGTGCCCATCCTCGATCAGCCGTTTTTCGGACCGGCCGAACTCAACGGTGACGCCTGGTTGAGCTATGGCCGGAAGCTCACGGAAAAGATTCGCTGGGAGGTGCAGTTGAACGCCCGGAATCTTGTCGGCAGCCAGCAGGACATCCCGCTGGCGGCGGATCCGGACGGCAATCGCTCGGTCTACCGCATCGCGCCGGAAAAAGCCTGGTACCTCACGAACACCTTCAGCTTCTAAACGGCATGAAGAAGCCGGTGACTCGAAAACAATTTCTATCTCAGAGCGCACTGGCGGCGGGATCGCTCTTCGTCCTGCCGCGCTTTTCGATCGGTAAGCCCGGTGCGGCCGCCAGCAGGAAGCTCAACGTCGCCATCATCGGCGCCGGCGGCATGGGATCCATGGCCGTGGGGGTCTCAGGCAAGGAAAATATCGTGGCCTTCAGCGATGTGGACCCCACCCGCGCCGCCCCGGCTTATGCCAAGCATCCCGGAGTCCCGACCTATCAGGATTTCCGGGTGATGCTCGACCAGCACCAGCGCGAGATTGAGGTCGTGCTCGTCTCAACGCCGGACCACACCCACTTCGCCGCCACCATGGCGGCGATGGAACGGGGGAAACACGTCTTTGTACAAAAGCCGCTCGCCCATGATATCTGGCAGGCCCGCACGCTGCAAAAGGCCGCCCGGCACTATCAGGTGAAGAACATCATGGGGAATCAGGGGCGCTGCAGCGATGGCATCCGCCAAATCAAGGAATGGGTCGATGCAGGTTTGATTGGCGATGTGGCCGAAGTGCAGGCGTGGACCGTGCGTCCGTACCAGGAGTGGAGATACCCCGCAAATGTCTGGCCGCCACCGCCACGGCCGATTCCCCCGGAACTGGCTTGGGATACCTGGCTCGGGCCGGTGACGACCGTCAAGGATTACAACCCCTGTTATGTGCCCAAGCTTTGGCGGGGCTGGTGGGAGTTTGGCAATGCCGCGATGGGTGACATCGGCTGTCACCTGCTTGACGCGCCTTACTGGGCGCTCGATTTGACGGGTCCGGTTTCAATCAAATCCGAAGCGGACGATTTCAACAATCGCATCACGCCGGCCAACGGGATTACCACCCTGCGCTATCCGGCCCGCGGCGACAAGGTGCCGGTCACGGTGAAATGGTATGAAGGCGGTCAGAAACCCGCCCTGCCCGAAGGTTTCGATTTCGGCACCAAGCTGCCGGACGAAGGCATTCTGATTAAGGGCACCAAACATACCATTTATCATTCCGACATTCGCCCGAACAATCCGCTCATCCTCATGAGCCGGGCGGCGTGGGCCGAGTTCCGCCAGACGGAACTGCCGCGCGAAGTCATTCCGCGTCTCCCCAAAGGCATGGGGCCGGTCGACGAGTTGTTCGCGGCCATCCGGGGCGGTCCCGCCGTCGGCTCCAATTTCGACTACGCGGCCCCCCTCACGGAACTCTGCTGCCTCGGCGCTCTCGCCCTCCGCACCGGCCGGCAAGTCGACTATGATCCCCACCGCATGACTTTCAAGGATGCCAGCCTGAATCCCTATCTCAAAGCCCCGGTCCGCCCCGGCTGGGAATACGGCGAAAATCTCTGAGACCACGCGAAACGTGTTCAGCTCGAAATTCCCTCCTGCATTTTGTCGCTGCGTTCACGCCCGCCGTTGGCTCTTGATCCGAACGGGGCGGAGTTCTCCCCGTTCATCATGCTGACTTCCCCGACCACGACCGAACCCGCCCCGCTGCCCGCCGCAGCGTTGGTGGAAAAGCTCTTCCTGACCCACGCCGGCGCCATCAAGGGCTCCATCCGCGCCCTGCTGCGCGACCGGAGCCTGGTCGAGGATGTCCTGCAGGAGACGTTTCTCACCGTTTCGGCGAAAGCGGGTTCGTTTCAACCGGGCACGAATTTCGTGGCGTGGGCCTGCACCATCGCCCGGTTCAAGGTGCTGGAAACGATCCGCCAGCGCGCCAAGCTGGAATCCAGCCTGAGCTTCGAGGTCATTGAGGCTCTCGCCGGCACGACCCCAATCGAGGAAGGACGCGAGACGACCCTCAGCCATCTGGAATCCTGCCTGCGAGAACTGGGCGATCGGGCGCGCCGCGTGATCGATCTTCGGTATTTTCAGGCACAGTCGCCGGAAGAAATCGGTCGGGGCCTCTCGCTCACCGTCGAGTCGGTCTATGTGGCGCTGGCCCGCTCCCGCCGGACCTTACGACTGTGCGTCGCCGGAAAAATGCACCAGTCCGCCTGACGCCGCCCGATGAAAGCCACCCGCCTCGACGAACTCTTGGATCGCTACATCGACGAGCGGCTGACGCCCGCCGAGAAAAGCGAATTGGAAGCCGCCTTGATCGCGTCCGCCCGCGCCCGGGAAACTTTCTGGACGCGGATGCACTTTGAAGGCGTCCTCGAAGAGGCGGTTGATTCCCAGCGCATCGCCCAGTGGATGGCGGCAGCGGATCGCCCGGCGCACCCGGCGGTGGCCCCGCACGCGGGGGAGGTGGGAGGCCTGGGCGGTCTCTGGTTGCGCTGGACGCGGTTGATGTCCGACCACCCGGTGCTGACCGCACTGGGCGCCGCCGCGGTCGCGGTGTTCGCGTTTTTTGCCACCCGGGAGACGAAACCCGGCCCGGTCGTGGAACGAACCTCCAACGGCGTCGCGGTGCTCGCCTCGACCTGGAATGTGCGCTGGGCCGCGGCGCAGTCCCCGCTGGCCGGAGGTGCGGTCCTGTCCCCGGGCCGGATTAAGATCGCGGCCGGAGTCCTCAGCATCGAGTTCTACAATGGAGCGCGGATGACGCTCGAAGGTCCCGCCGACATCGAATTGGTGCGGGTCGACGAGGTCATCTGTCACGCGGGCAAACTCCGGGTGCACGTGCCCCATGTGGCGCGCACCTTCCGTGTCCTGACCGACCGGCTCGACGTGCTCGATCTCGGCACGGAGTTTGGCCTCAATGCCAGCCCGGATGCCCCCACGGAGGTCCACGTGTTCGACGGCAAGGTGGCGTGGGTGGAGCGAGGCCGGCCTGCGGCGACCGCGACCCAGGAGGAATTGGTGGCGGGCCAGGCGATCCGGATGAATCCGGCCGGTCCCGCCCGCATGGCCGCGCAGCCCGACGGCTTTGTCAGTGGCGGGGTGTTGGAACGTCGGCTGCAGGAACAACGGCAGGAGCGATTGCGCGCGTGGTCCGAGGCCTCCCGCCACATCGGGGAGGATGCCCGCGTGGTGCTTCACTTTGACTTTGTCCGGGACCCGGCGCTGCCCCGCACGCTGCGCAATCGCGCCGCCCGGACCGGGCCCGCCCTCGACGGCGTCATCGTGGGGAGCGATTGGGCGGAGGGCCGCTGGCCCGGCAAGGACGCGCTGGAATTCAAACAACCCGGTGATCGGGTGCGCGTGATTGTGCCCGGTGAATTCGACGCCCTGACTTATGTGGCGTGGCTGCGCGTGCAGGCCGTGGAACGAATGTTCACCTCGATTTTCCTGACGGATGGTTTTGAACCGGGGGAGCCCCACTGGCAGTTCTTCGCTGGCCAGATTCGCCTCGGCATCGGCGATGGCGCGGCCCGCGAACGCAACCGCTTCCTGAGTCCGCGCGTCTGGGTCGGACCGGAAGGGGTGGACTACACGACGGAGAATTTTCGCTTCGATGCGAGTCTGGACCGCTGGATCCAACTCGCCGTCGTGATGGATACGCCGCGGCGCGACGTGTCGCATTACGTCGATGGCCGGAGGGTTGCGCGCGACGAAATGGTGCTGGCGCAGCCCTTGCGCATCGGCGATGCCGAACTCGGCAACTGGGGACTGCCGGCGACGATCGACCCGCAGCCCATCCGGAATTTTCACGGCACGATGGATGAATTCACGATTTACCGCACGGCCTTGTCTCCGGATGAGATTCGGACGTTATTTGAGGAACAACGGCCTTTTCCCGCGGCACCCGAAGTGGCTCGCGCCCCTTGAACGATGACGGTTCGGACGCACCGCGGGAGCGGACCGGCAGACCTGGCCCGGCTTTGCCGCGAGCCGCTCACCGCGCCGTGCCGCCAATCTCAACCGCCCTGCGCTCAAATCCCCGCCCGACGAGAAAATCCACCGCCAACCTGACCCATCGTGAAACCGACCGTACTACGATTCTTCGCCGCCGTGCTGCTCCTCGCTGGCAGCCGCGCGGCCGCGGCCACACCCATGCCGGAACTTGCGCGCAAACTCGCCGACATCCAAAAGGTGGCCGATGCCGGCCCGTTCCAGTCCAACTGGAAATCGCTGGCCGGCTACCAGACCCCCGCGTGGTACCAGGATGCGAAGTTCGGCATCTTCATCCACTGGGGCGCCTACGCCGTGCCCGCCTTTGGCAGCGAATGGTATCCGAGGGAGATGTACACCCCCGGCGCCCCGAAGAAAGTCTTCGAGCATCACGTCGCGACCTACGGGCCGCAGGACAAGTTCGGCTACAAGGATTTCATCCCGCGGTTCAAGGCGGAGAAATTCGACCCCGTCGCCTGGGCGCAACTCTTCAAGGATGCGGGCGCCCGCTACGTGATCCCGGTCGCCGAGCACCACGACGGGTTCCCGATGTATGCTTCGGATTACACCGAATGGAATGCCGCCAGGATGGGCCCGCAGCGCGACGTGATTGGCGAACTCGCGCAGGCGATTCGGGCGCAGGGCCTGCACTTCGGGGTCTCCAGCCACCGGGCGGAGAACTGGTGGTTCTATGGCGGTGGCCGGAAATTCCCCTCCGACGTGCAGGACCATCGCTACCGCGCACTCTATGGCCCGGCCCGTGACCGGGAGGAATCCGAGAGCGGCAAGACTCCGCCGGACCAGGCCTTCATGGACGACTGGCTCTTGCGCACGGCCGAGATCGTCGACAAGTATCGTCCTGAGGTAATCTGGTTCGACTGGTGGATTGCGCAGCCGGCGTTCAGCCAGCACCTCCAGACCTTTTCCGCCTATTACTACAACCGCGGCTCGACCTGGCCGAACATGGTCGCGATCAATTACAAGAAGCTCTTCGGCGCCGAATCCTTCCCCGACACCGCCGGCGTCCTCGACATCGAGCGCGGCGGCCTGGCCGACATCCGCTCGCACTTCTGGCAGACCGACACCTCGGTCTCGAAGACCTCCTGGGGCTACGTGACGAACCAGGACTACAAGACCGTCAATTCGCTCGTCGACGACCTCGTCGACATCGTGAGCAAGAACGGCTGCCTGCTGCTCAACATCGGCCCGCGCGCCGACGGCACGATCCCCGAGCCGGAGCAGGCGATGTTGCGCGAAATCGGTGCCTGGCTGAAGCAGAACGGCGAGGCCATCTACGGCACGCGGCCCTGGACGGTGTTTGGCGAGGGCGCGACCCAGGTCGCCGACGGGTCGACGACCAACGACGCCGAGCATCGGCGGAAGGACTTTACCGCGGAGGACATCCGTTTCACCACCCGCGGAAATATCGTCTATGCCACGATCCTGGCCTGGCCGGGCGACGGGGCGAAGATCACCATCCGCTCCTTCACCCCAGCAGCGCTGCCTGGCGGCATCGAAGCCGTCACGCTTCTCGGCCACCCGACCCCGCTGGTCTGGACGCAGGACGCCACCGGCCTGCACGTGCGCCTCCCGGCTTCCGCTCCCTGCCAACATGCCGTCACCTTGAAAGTGACGCCCCAGCATCACCCATGAACACCAACCGAAAATTGCACCCCTGGCTTCTGGCCGCCCTGCTCCCATTGCGGAGCGTCGAGTCCGCCGTGCCCGCCCCCCAACCCGCCCCAATCGCCAGCCGCGCCCTGGGCGAGCCCGTGAAGCTCTCCGTCTTCGAGGTGACCGCCGATCAGGATCGCGGATACGCCGCGTCGTCCGCGATGTCGGGCACGCAGACCAACGAAAAACTGGAGAATCTGCCCAACTCGATCTCGGTGATGAACGCCGACTTCCTGGCCGACATCGCTGCGCTGGATTTCTTCGACGCCGCCGACTACGCCGTGGGCACGGAGAACATCGCCAACGATCAGGGCACCGTGGGCGCGGCCATCGGCACCCGCAGCGGCAACCAAATCTCGTTCCGCGGCCTGCCCTCGGCGCGCCAGCTCCGCGACGGCTTCCCGTGGTACATGCCGCAGGACATCTTCAACACCGAGCGCATCGAGTTCAACCGCGGCCCCGGCGGCCTCGCCTACGGCGATGTCGATGCCGGTGGCATCATCAATATCGGCACCAAGCGGGCCAGCTTCAGCCGGCGCAGTCTCACCCTCCAGACCCGCTTCGACGATTGGGGCACGCAGCGGGCCTCCGTCGACGTCCAGCAGCCCTTGGTGCCCAACAAGCTCGCGGCGCGGTTCAACGTGGTGAAGAGTCACAACGACAACTGGCACCAGCGCTACGACACGGAACTGGAGGGCTACGCCGCCTCACTGCGCTGGCGCCTCGGGCCGAAGACGGAACTCGCCGTGATGGGCGAACGCGGCTTTCAGGACCGCGGCCTCTCCCACCTCTCGCTCACCGACATGACGGCGGCGTACATTCGCGGCTCCGGCACCAACGCGCTCGATGCCGATCCCCGGACCGCCGGGGTGCAGGCCGACGGCGTGGGCATGTTTCGCACCCAGGCCTCCGGCAACACCCAGCGTTGGAATCTGATCGGCGGCACCTTCTATAATCTCGAGTCGACGACCACGGCGGTGTTTCGCAACTCGCGCGTGCAAGAGGGCAACAATCCCCTCACCAACCCCAACCGCGTCCCGCGCCGGCCGATCACCGAGTCGATCGTCGCCCGCGACACTGATTGGGCCGGCCCGCAGCAAAGCGCGCACCCGAGCTGGTCCACCTATACGATCGAGTTCCGGCATGAGTTTTCGCGGAAATTCAACATCCTGCTCGCCCACAACTCGCAGCACGACCGCACCTCGCGGCCCCTCGTCTTCCAGGGCAACAACCAGGACACGTTCGCCGGCCGCGGGGTGTTCATCGACGTCAACCCCAACCTGCCCAACCCGAACGGTACGGCCACGCTCGTGCCGAACCCCCGTTTCGAGCAGTATTACCTCACGCACGAGGTCGGGCCGGCCAACGACGGGCATGACATCCGCGCCAACCGCGGCGTCGCCGTCTATGATCTGGAGCTGCCCTGGGGCATGGCGCAGCGCCTCGTCGGCAGCGTCACCCACCGGACCGAGCGTTTCTTCCGCGACACCTACGCCGAAACGCTGACGCCGGAGGAGATCGCGCGGCGCGGGCTGACGGGCAACGCGGCGTTTCTCAGCAACAATCTCGTCTATCGGGTTCACTACCTCGCCGACGGCAATGGCGCCGACACGCTCACGGAAAACCTCATCCCCGGGGTCACCCAACTCACGCGCAACAACCTCAACGGCACGACCGCCCGCTATCAGCAAAGCCTGACCACGGCGGCGTTCAACGCGCTCGGCTCCTACTTCAAGGGTCGGCTCCACACCAGCATCGGGATCAGCCGCGATCGCTTTCATCAGAAATCCGGCACGACCGGCAACCTCCCGGGATCGAACGAACTCACGTTTCTCGACGCCGACGGGAAGCTGCTGCCACCGGATCAAAAAGACTACCCCGTCTTCGATTTCAGCAAGCAATGGGCGACCACGCAGGCGTATGGCGCCGTGTATCAGGTGATGCCCTGGCTGTCGCTCACCGGCGCCCGCCTCCAGTCCTCCCAATTCACCGACAACCTCTTCACCGACATCTACGGCGCCGCGCTCGGCCCCCTGCGGGGCAAGGGCTACGATCTCGGCGCGCGCCTCAACTTGCTGGGCGGAAAGGTTTCCATCGCGTACACGCACTACGACACCATCGGCACCAACTTCCGCGTCGCGGTGTCGAACCCGGTCCGCGACGAACTCAACCTGCTCCTGCCCGTCGATCGGCGCATCGCCGTCTCGGGCGGCAACAGCGATTCGCGCAGCCGCAAGACCACCGGCGACGAGGTGGAAATCTTCCTGTCCCCGACGCGCAACTGGACCGGCCGCATCGCCTACTCGACCGCCCGGGTGATCAATTACGAGTCGTTCCCGCTCCTGAGCGGGGCGATCGCGGAGGCCCAGGCGCTGGCCAAGGCGGCGGGACTGGACCCCGAAAACGCGACGCTAATCGCCCGCACGGCGATCGCCGACGACCTGGCGGCGGCCGCCCTCTCCCGCGCGACCGTCACGTTCACCACGCGGTATTCCTTCTCCGAAGGGGCGGTGAAGGGGCTCGCCCTCGGCCTCTCCGCACGTTTTGCCCGCGGCACCCCGCGCGTCGCCCAGATCATCAATAACGAAGTCGTGCTGCCCGCCGGTCTCACCGCCGACGATTACGTCTTCAATCCCTTCATCAGTTACCGCCGCAACCTTGGCCGCGTCAACTGGACCGGCCAGCTCAACGTGAACAATGTCTTCGACCGCGTGACCGAGCAGGGCACCGCGTACCGGTTTGCGCGTTACACCAATCCCCGCCAGATGATCCTGACGAACACGTTCTCGTTTTGAACCTCGCAATCGATTTTCGCAGGGCCGAGAGCGACTCTACACCGGGTCCGTCTGGTACCTTCGGAAATCGCGGCGACCTGATTTTTCGGGTTATGCGTCGCCCGGGTAGCGGCGGAGCCATGTCGTGTCCCCCAAAATTCATGACCAAAAAACTGTTTCTTCCGCTCCTCGGCTTTCTCGCCGGGGAAGTTTCATCCGCTGCCGAGAAGCCGAATATCCTCTGGATCATCACGGACGATCAGCGGCCGGATTCCATCGCGGCCTTCAACCGCATCCGGCACGGCGTCTCCGCCAGCCCGCTGGGCCAGGTGCTCTCGCCGAATGTGGACCGGCTGGCGGCGATGGGCACCACGTTCATCAACACCTTCAACCAAAACCCGAGTTGCGCGCCCTCCCGCACGATCATGCACACGGGCCGCTATTCGCATCGCACCGGCGTCTACGGCTTCGAGTATTACAACCCCGTTGGCCAGGCCCATTGGCAGCCGATGGTGCCGGAGATCCTGCGGGACCGGGCGGGTTATCAGACCATCACCGTGGGCAAGAAGGGCATTCGCGACCAGCACTTCGCTGACAAGAAAAACCCCGGCGGGCCGTTGCTGTATCAGACCGATTTCGGCTACCGGAATGAATTTGCGGCCCAGGGACTGGTGGAATGGCATCCGGAAACCAAGTGGTCCGGCGGGAAGAAAGGCGCCAAAACCGAGAGCTTCTTCCTGCCGGACGGCACCAGACTCTACTGGCCGGAAGATGCGGCTGCGACGCCCAACGACCGCACGTCGATCCAGCAGCGCTTCGACCTCTTGCGTGACTATCATCCCGGCGGCGGCGCCGCGAGCGGCGAAGAGGGCGGCCCCGGTGAGATTCTGGGGGGCGTCAACCCCAAGCCGGCCGGTCAAACCCGCGACGCCAATTTCGCGCACGCCGTGCTGAATCACCTGGCCCATGCCGCGGCGGATTACACGGACATCCTGGGCCGGCGGCAAAAGGGACCGGACAAGAACAGGCCCGTATTCATCCATTGCGGCTTCGAGTTTCCGCACACGCCCGTGCTGCCGCCCGCGGAGTTTCGCGAGAAATTTGCGCGACTGCGTTATGACGTCGCGAAGTTTTCGCCCGGGGAACTGGCCGGTTTTCCGCCCCAGATCGCGAAAGCCTTCAAGAACTGGGGGAGCGACCACTTCACCGCCGCCGAGAAACAGCAGATGGTCGCCGATTACTACGCCTACTGCGCCTACGGCGATTCCCTCGTGGGCCAACTGGTGGACGGATTCCTTCGCTACTCGGAGACCGACGGCCGGCCGTGGCTGATCCTCTATGTGTGCGGGGACAACGGGTGGAAACTCAACGAACACGGCATGATCAGCAAATTCCTCCACTACGATCACGACCTGAACAACCCCATCATCGCCGTCTCTTCGGACAAAAAACGATTCCCCGCCGGCAAGGTGGTAACCGACTTCACCGGATTCGTGGACCTGGCCCCGACGTTCCTCGCCGCCGCCGGCATCGACATTTCCCGGCCGGAATTCCAATACCTCGACGGGCGTGATCTGGCCAAAACAGCCGCGGCCGGTCTGCCGCCCCGCGATTACATCATCGCCGAGCCCACCTGGGTGATCGGTCCCCGCGCACTCATCCGCACCAAGGACTACAAGTTCGCCATGCGGGTGCGCCCGCAGAAAGGAAACGCGGTGACACCGGCCACCGCCGGCAAAGACATGGATTGGGCGATGACAGCAGACTTGAAAGACATCGAACCGACGCTCTTCGATCTGCGCGTGGATCCCGCCGAGGTTCATAACGTGGCCTACGATTCCTATTACCGACCGGTGTTGGACGCATTGCGCACGAAGCTGCAAAACATCGTGCTGGGTGATGGCCGGGTGGAGGTGGCGTGGACCAAAACCGGCCACGATCCTGTAGCCGAAAGCAACTTCGCCCCCGGAGCCGATGACGGCCGATTAATCCTGCCCGAATTGAAGCCCAAACCCTAAGCTGGACCGCCTCACTTTCACACCGACACCCGATATCATGCCTAGTCTCGCCAAAACCCTGGCCACCATTTTCAGCGCGCTGCTGGCCACCGCGCTGAACACCGCCATTCACGCGGTCGAAGCCAAACCGCGGCCGAACATCATTCTGATATTTGCCGACGACATCAGTGCGCGGGAACTGCCGGTATACGGCTCTTCCGTCTGGACCGATCCGCACAGCCAGAACTCCTCGGACCTCGCCTATCGGGCGAAGACCCCGGTGCTGGATCGACTGGCGCGCGAGGGTTGCTGGATCAAAACCACCTGGGCCGCCACGGTCTGCTCGCCGAGCCGGGCGATGATGATGACCGGCCGTTACGCGCACCTGCACAAGTGGTGGAACAACGGCGATATCGGCGCGGTGCAATTACCCGATGGCAAGCGGAGAAACTGGATCTTGTATGAAAGCTCCCCCCTGCTCATCGGCCACGTCGCCAAGCAGGCCGGTTACGGCACCTATTGGGCCGGGAAAACGCAGATGCCCGGGGACCTGAGAAAGTACGGCTTCGATGAAGGCTGTTTTACTCCGGGGAATCTTGAAGACACCGACAATCCCTTCACCGATTTCAAGATGTACCAGAAGAAGGTGAACGGGCAAAAGCGGCTGTTTAATTCGGATACGGACAAGGAAATCACCAGCTACCTGCAACATGGCTGGTATTGGAATCCGCATGTACGACTGATGAATGAGCCGGGCTCCGCCCAACCGTTCTCGTGGTGGCCGAACACGCCGGAATCCATCAAGGCGTTTGGGTTGAATACCTACGGTCCGGACGTGGAGCTGGATTTCATTTTCAAATACATGGAGCGCCAGGCGACGCAGAAAAAACCGTTCTTCATCTATCACACCAGCCATCTGGGCCATGATGCCTTCGATTGGTTCTTCCCGGAGTCCGGCAACAAATGGCCGGGAACACCCATAGTGAAATGGGACGGGAAAAGCTATGCGCGCACCGCACCCGACGTGACGGGCGACCATGGCGTTTATGACACCCACGGGACGGTCACCGGACCGGGGATCCACCATCATGTGACTTATCTGGATTACCAAGTCTGGCTCTACCGCAACAAACTGAAGGAGCTGGGCATCGAGGATAACACGATCCTGATCTTCTGCGCCGACAACGGCACCAGTGGCTACGGTAAAAACAATCCGGACCGGCAAAAGGGCACGCATGTGCCGCTGATTATCTACGCTCCCGGCATGACCAAGCATGGTGAGCAGGACGTGCTCGTAAATCTGTGCGATTTCCTGCCCACCCTCGCCGACCTGACCGGAGTGAAGCTCCCGGCGAATTACGAAATCAACGGGGAAAGCCTCGTGCCCTTCCTGTTCACGGACAAACCGACCCACCGTGATTGGATTTACGGCTACCGGGGAGCCAATCAGTTGATCCGCAGCACCAACGTCCTGAGGGATGGCAAAGGCAAATGGTGGGATGTATCCGCCTATCCCGCCGATCTGATCAGTTTCCCGTCAATTACCGATTGGAGCAAGGTTCCCGAGTTGGACGTCCAGCAACGGGAGCGGTTGGAAAGAATCCTCCCCCGCTTCAATCTGCATGACACCGAACATGACGCCCCGGGAACCCCGCCCGCGGCGGTGGCTCCAACAAACAAGAAAGCAAAGAAGAACCAGCAGGAGGAGGGATAAGGTTGGTCTACTCCCGGTTCAGGCAAATCCAGGTCCCCACCCCATGCCCCACGCGCTCTACGAAACCCTGAATGCCCTCCTGCTTGGCGGCCTGCTTTGGGCCGGTCAAACCGCCGGTGGGGCCGGGACACGATTCCAGCCGAGTGCGATCTTGCCGTCCGATTCTGCCGCCGCTTTCAAAGCCGTCCGGCAGTCAACCCCAGCGGAGCCGGCCAAGGTACGCGTACCCGCAATTGCCGGCGACTACGTCAATGTATACCAGCCGGGAGGCGATGTCTTTCCGGGTCCCAACGCGGCGGAGTTGATTGCCGGAAAATATTATGCCGATTGGATTCCGAACGACCACGGTTTCGTCCGAGACGATTCCGGACGCTGGCATGTGTTCGGCATCACACATCCGTTGTTGGCGAATCTAACCAAGATCCATGCGGGCGGGACCCAGTTGTTCCACGCGATCGCCCCTCCCGGAACCCTGAACGACGTTCTCCAGGAGGGAAGCTGGAAGGATCTGCCCAAGGTCCTGCCGCTGTCCGAACGCCCCGGAGAAATACGTCCGATTGCCTCGCCATGTATTCTCAAACGCGACGGTCTTTACCACCTGGTTTACGGCCCGACACCCCTGCGGTATGCCGTATCAAGCGACCTGATTCATTGGACGCCCAAGGGAAAGATGAATGGCGCCCCGAGCGGGCGCGATCCGGAGATCTTCGTTTGGAACGACACCTACTATCTCATCGTGTGCGGCGTTCGTGATGTGCGGGTCGCCACCTCCCGGAATTTCAGCGCATGGACGGAGCAGCCTCCGATTCTGGAATTGCCGGACGGGGTGGATCCTGAGTCTCCCTTCATGATCCAGCATGACGGCCAATTTTATCTATTCGTCTGCGGCTGGACCGGAAAGTGGGATCACCAGAACCTCCAGGGAGCTTATCAGCACAAGACCTACGTTTACGTGTCGGACAATCCGCTGAAGTTTGAAAACCAGGTGGCGGTGCTCGACGCCCACGCACCCGAAATCCTGCAGGATGAATCGGGAGACTGGTTTATATCCAGCGTGGAATGGCCACATCGAGGCGTGAGCCTTGCGCCGCTGATTTGGCAATGAGATCTTCCGCGATGAATAAACCACCCGCTCTGTCATTCCTGCCGGCGTTGTGCCTCGCCTTGGCGGCCGTGGCGCCGGCCGCCGGGACCCCGGCCGCCTGCAACATCCTCGATTTCGGCGCCAAGCCGGGCCTCGCAACCGTCAACACCAGGGCGATCCAGGCGGCTATCGACGCCTGCCATCAGCAAGGCGGCGGCAAGGTGATTTTTCCCAAGGGCAACTTCGTGACCGGGACACTCTTCCTGAAAAGCAAGGTGGAACTGGCGTTCGAGGAACGCTCCAGCCTGCTCGGCAGCACTTCGCTCGCCGACTACGCGGAGGTGCCGGTCGCGACCGAGGAACCGCAGTTTTCGAAGTGTCTTTTCTACGGCGACGGGGTGGAGAACATCGCCATCACCGGCTCGGACACCTCCGAAATCAACGGGCGGGGGTACTACTTTAAGAACTCCGCCCAGCGACCCAAGTTGTTCCGCATCGAGCGCTCCAGGAACATCCGCTTGGAGAAGATCACGATCATGAATTCCGGCTCGTGGTGCATGTACTTCGGCGGGTGCGACAACATCCGGCTCACCGGCGTCTCCGTCTATAACAAGGAAAACAAGAACAACGACGGGATGAACTACGATGGGTGCTCCAACGTCTGGATCACCGACTGCAACCTGCAGGTGGAGGACGACGCGATCTGCCTGAAGAGTTCGATCGATCGGACCTGCGAAAACTTCAACGTCGAGGGCTGCACCGTCAGCAGCTACCACGCCGCGTTGAAGTTCGGCACGGCCTCGGCCTACGGCTTCCGGAACGTCACGGTGAGGAACTGCCGGTTCTACGATTGCCGCTACGGCACCATCAAGCTCTTGCTGGTCGACGGCGGCTACATCGACGGCATCCGGATCTCGGATATCGAGCTGTTCAACTGCGGCGGACCGATCTTCCTGCGCCTCGGGAACCGCGGGCGCAGTTATGCGAAGTCGATTCGCCAGGCCTACGGCCGGGATGTCAAACCGGAAGGCGCTCCGGTCGGCGCGCTGCGGAATGTCTACCTCGGCAACATCCGCGGCCGGCTCGTGGGCCGCAACGACGCGGTGGAAGGCATCCTGATCACCGGCATTCCGGGTCATTACATCGAGAACGTCACGATTGAGAACCTCGACCTGAGCTTCTCGGGGCACGGCGACCTGGACGTCGCCCACCTCGTGGTGCCGGAGGACGAGGCGCGTTATCCCGAACAGTCCTTCTTTGGTCCGCTCAATTCCTACGGCCTCTATCTGCGTCACGCGAAGAACGTCCGTTTGCGTAACATCAAGCTCTCGTTGCGCGGCCCGGATTCGCGCCCGGCCCTCTACCTCGAAGATGTCATCGACAGTCAGCTTGAGGACGTGCGGTTCGAGCTCGGCCCCAGCGCACCAGCGGCTCTGCTTTTGAAACAGGTTTCCGGGCTCAAGATTCTGGGGATGAAGGCCAATGGCCAGGCAATCGTGCCCTCGGTGGAGCAGCTCAGGGCGGCGCAATCGCCGGTCTCCGTGGTTCCCGTGCGCTGAAGATTGGTTTCCCTCAACTCCCCGCCCAAACCCGACGGCGCGAAACGATCCAATGAAAGTGAATATCCTCCCCTTTGCCGCAGTCCTTCGCTTTTCCGCCCTGGCCCTGTCGGTCCTGAGCCTGCCGGCGGCCCAACCCCGGCCCAATGTCCTCCTTATCTACACCGACGATCACCGCTACACCGGGGTGCACGCGCTGGGCGGTGAACCGGTGCAGACGCCTCACCTCGACCGCCTGGCCGCCGACGGCATCGCCTTCACGCGGGCCTACCTGATGGGTTCCTTCCAGGGCGCCACCTGCATCCCGAGTCGCGCCACGCTGCTCACCGGCCGCCAACTTTTCCATCTGCGGGATCAGGGGCGGGTCATCCCGGGGGAGCACCCGACCATAGGCGAGACCTTCCGCCGCGCAGGCTACACCAGTTTCATCATTGGAAAGTGGCACCAGGATCGCGCGTCGCTCCTCCGCTCGTTCGATTCGGGCGCCACGCTCGAGGCCTTCAACACCTATCTCACCGACCAGTATCGCATGCCCTTGTACGACTGGGACCCCACGGCGAAATTCGACCGGGCGAAGGCCTACGTGCTCCATTACGCGGCGGATGGATCCACCGTCCGCCGGCCGATCGCCCCGGGCGAACGACGGGGCCCGACGGCCACCGAAAAGGACGGCCCGCACGTGTCCGCCATTCTCGCCGACAGCGCGGCGGACTTTCTCGCACGTCACGACCGGTCGAAGCCGTTCTTCCTCTATCTGGCATTCCCGGTGCCGCACGACCCGCGACAAGCGCCGCAGGCGGACCAAAACCTATATCCGCCCGCCCAGGTCAAGCTGCCGCCTTCCTATCTGCCGATCCATCCCTTCGACAACGGCCATCAAGTCCTGCGCGACGAGGAACTGGCCCCCTGGCCGCGCACCCCCGAGGTCGCGCGGCAGCATCTCGCGGACTACTACGCCTCCATCACGTACCTCGACGCGCAAATCGGCCGCGTCATCGCCGAACTCAAATCCTCCGGCCAGGATGAAAACACGCTCATCGTCATGGCCGGCGACAGCGGGCTCGCGGTCGGCAATCACGGTCTCATGGGCAAACAGAACGTCTATGACGAGGACGGCCTGCATGTGCCCTTCATCCTTGCCGGAGGCCCCGTCCACGATCACGGCCGCCGCATCGACGCGCTCTGCTACATTCACGATATCTTCCCCACCCTCTGCGATCTGGCCGGGGTGCCGCCGCCGGACACGATCGACGGACTGAGTCTCGGTCCGGTCATCCGGGGGGAAAAGGCGCAGGTCCGCGACCACACCTATCACGCCTACATGCAGTTCCAGCGCGCCTACCGGGAAGGCGATTTCAAGCTCATCGAATATGTGCGCGCCCCGGCGGACGAAGGCAAGGGCCCGACGACCGTGCGTGGTTCCAGGGTGACACAACTGTTCAACTACGCCGAGGATCCGTGGGAAACCATCAACCTCGCGTTCCTGCCGCAGCATCAAGCGCGGGTCGCCGCCATGCGCCGCGCGATGCAGGCCGCCGCCACCGCGCTCAGCGACCGCAAGGAGAGCGTTGGTTGGGCCTATGACTTTTGGAACTACTACGACCTGCCCCGGGCCCACGCCCCGTCGATCGCTCCCGCCACCCCACTCCACCCCGAATAACCCCGGCCATGAGGACGAGGCCAAACCTACCTGAAGTGGAATACCAGACGCGTCCGGGCAACGACCTTGGCGTCGAATGCTTCTCCCTGGCCTCGCTCTACGAAAGGGCTCCTACCCTGGCCATCGATCCCTCCCGGCCGCACCGTCTGAAATTCAACAACCTGATTCTCATCACCGGAGGAACGGGGACCCATTTTGTGGATTTTCACCAGTATCCCGTTCGCGCGGGCGATCTGATTTATGTGCGCCGGGATCAGATCCACGCGTTCGACTTAAGGAGCAAACCGCAAGGCAAAGTGTTGCTGTTCACGCCGGGTTTCATCGACCATTTGCGCGCGGAAATTCGATTTCCCTTTTTTACGCCCTACCAGGTTGATGCTTCCTCTGCTCCCGTCTTCAAGGCCCGGGCCGGAGTCGCCCGGAGTTGCGAGGTGTTGATGAATGAAATTATGCTGGCGGCGGATTCCAGCAGGCCCGCTCTGGTGATCCGACTTCTGGTCGCCGCGCTGATTCTGACGGCGTTTGCTGAGCGTCCGGATGACCCCTCCCGTTTGATTGAGGAGCATCGCCAGAACAAATTCCGCGCTTTCATCAAACAGGTGGAGGCCAATTTCACGCAGACCCGGGAGGCCGCGGCCTACGCCGGGATGATCCATGTCACCTACAAGACCCTGAACGACATTTGCAAACAATGCTGCAGCCAGACCGCCAAACAGGTGATAGATGCGCACACCGTGCTCGAGGCAAAAAGGCGTCTGGCCATCGAACAAGTGCGGGTCGAACAACTGGCGGACGATCTTGGTTTCGATGAGGCGACGAATTTCGTGAAATACTTCAAGAAGCACACCGCATTGACCCCCGCCAGGTTCAAGCAGCAGTTCACGGGTTAGAGATTTACCATTATTCCTCCCATCGTTACCTGCCGCTGCCGGTCGTTCGATGGTAGGCTTGAAGGCGTTGAAGGAGATGAAACGATCGATCGGAGTCGCCGGTCGGTCGGAAAAAATCGAATCAACCAACCAACCAAAAAAAGGAAATCCCAATGAATGCGAAAATACTGATTACAGGTGCAACCGGCAACCTCGGACGAGCCGTCGGGCACGCTCTGGTGCAGCGTAACTTCACCGTTCGGGCCGCCGCGCGGAATCCGGAGAAAGTCGAAGCCGCGGCCACGGTCGAGCGCGTGAAGTTTGACTTCACGGCGGCGGACACGGTGGATGCCGCGCTCACCGGCGTCGACGGGCTGTTGCTGATCGCGCCACCCATGGACTCCGAGGCACCAGCCAAACTGCTGCCGGTCATCGCCAAGGCGAAAGCCAGGGGCGTGAAGCATATCGTTTTGAACTCCGCGCTGGGCGCGGACCAGAACGAGCAGTCGCCGTTGCGGATTGTGGAGCAGGCGTTGATGCAGTCCGGAGTTCCTTATACCATCGTGCGTCCGAATTTTTTCATGGAAAATTTCTCCACCGGCTTTATCGCGCCCATGATCAAACACCAGCGCGGCATCTTCCTGGCCGCCGACGACGGCAAGACCAGTTTTATCTCGACCCGCGATATTGCCGCGGTCGTGGCGGCGGCGTTTGCCGAGAAGCTGGTGGGCCAGGAATACAACCTCACCGGCCCGGAAGCCTTGGATCACACCCAAGCGGCCAAGTTGATCAGCGAAGCCGTAGGGCAAGGGGTCGCTTATCACGCGCTACCGGAGGCGGCGATGCTGCAGGGCGCACGTGACAATGGCATGCCGGAAAGTGCGGTGCAATATTTGGGCGCGCTCTACAGCGCAGTACGGGCTGGCTATTGCGCCGCCGTGACCGACGACGTGAAGCGCGTCACCGGGCAGAATCCTCTCACTTTCCAGCAATTCGTGAAAGCCAACCAAGCTTGCTGGTAAAGCAACTGACACGAATTGATAACATTATGAAAATCCAATTGAAGTCACAGCTAACAACGGCCATCGCCTTGCTGGCGTTGACCCTTTCGGCGGTCGCCCAGGAAAGCGCCGCCACCAGGCTCCTCAAGGCGCGCAACGCCGAGTTCCGGGAGGAAGTCCTCAAGGTCACGGACGGCGTTTATGTTGCCGTTGGCTACGGGGTTTCGCCCAGCTCGATGATCGTCGGGAACGATGGCATCATCATCGTTGATACCATGATTGACACCGACAGCGCCGGGCGGGCCTTCGCCGCGTTCCGCAAGATCACGGACAAGCCGGTCAAGGCCATCATTTTCACCCACGCCCACGGCGATCACACGGGTGGAGCGGCGGCTTTTGCCGGCCACGACAAACCGCAGATATGGGCGCGCTCCAACTTCGGCGCGGAGGGCGATGCCTTCGGCTCCGCCGGTCTCACCATTCAGAACGAACGTGGCGTGAGGCAGGGCGGATTCAAGCTTCCGCCGGAGCAACGAATCAACAACGGCGTCGCCCGGGCCTACTACCCGAAGCGCGGCGGCGAAGTGTTTGGCCGCGGCGGATCGGAGAAAGTCGATCCGACGCACACCTTCTCCGAGCCGCGCAAATCACTGGAGATCGCCGGGGTAAAATTGGAGCTGGTTGCCGTGTCCGGCGAAACGGCCGACGCGCTCTACGTCTGGCTGCCGGAAAAGAAGGTGCTGTTCAGCGGCGACAATTTCTACAAGTCCTGGCCCAACGCCTACGCCATTCGTGGCACCCCTTATCGCGAAATCCGCTCGTGGGCCGACGCGGACGACATGATGTCGAAGGAGGGCGCGGAGTTTCTGGTGCCCGGTCATACGCGCCCGATCACGGGCCAGGCCGCCGTCGCCGCGGCGCTCACGGATTACCGCGACGCGATCCGGTTCGTTTTCGATAAAACCATCGAAGGCATGAACCAGGGGCTGACGCCGGACGAGTTGGTGGATTACGTGAAGCTGCCCGTCCGTTTCGCGGAGAAGGACTACCTCCGCGAGTATTACGGCAACGTCGAGTGGGCCGTCCGGGCGATCTTCGATGGCTACCTCGGCTGGTTTGACGGCAACCCCACCCATCTGTTTTCACTTCCGCCGGCCGAGGAGGCGAAACGAATGGTCAAGCTGGCGGGCGGTGAACCCGCCCTGCGAGCCGCCGCGGCCAGGGCGATGAAGGAGGGCGACGCGCAATGGGGTGCCGAGTTGTGCGATCACCTCCTCGCCTTGCACCCGGGGGATCCGGAAGTTCGGAATTTGAAAGCTGAGGCGCTCGAATTTCTGGCGGAGAACCTGATCACCGCGACCGGACGGAACTACTACCTGACGGTCGCGCAGGAGCTTCGGAAACCCGTTAAGAAGTAAAACACTCAAATGAGTGCATTCCCTACCGTCGTAAGAGATCGGCTTCACGCCGCGAAGATCCCACGAATCGCGGCGTAAAACCCGCTCTCCTACCCCCAGCCAAGCTGGAGCAAGCTGCTCCGGGGTATCGGAACCATGGCCAATGAATCGCGACGAACGCCGGGCGCCCCCCTCCAAAACCCACCCATTGATCAACTCGGTCACCCTTCACGCCATGTTCCCTTCCCCGTCTCGCGCCAGCCCTTCAAGCCAACGCACCGCAGCGACTCACCGTGGCGCCTTCCCTACGCGATCATTGGGCCTCGCCATGATCCTCCTCATCGGCGGCGGCGGCGCGGTTCTTCCCGCGGCCGCGCCGGCCAACCCTGCCGCCGCCCTGCTCGACATCCGTGACTTCGGCGCCGTGGGCGATGGCACCACGATCAACACTCCGGCAATCCAGGCCGCCATCGACGCCTGCAGCGAACGCCGGGCCGGCGGAGTCCTGATCGCGGGCGGACGCTTTGTCACCGGCACCATCACCCTGAAGAGCTACGTCACCCTGCGCCTCGCGGCGGGCGCGGAGCTGCTCGGCAGCACCGACATTAGCGACTACGCCACGGATACCCACGCCAATATGTACAAGGGCGAGCCGCACATGAATCGCTGCCTGATCTTTGCCCGGAGCGCGGAACACATCGGCATCGAAGGCGGCGGCGTGATCGACGGGCGCGGGCTCCCGGCCAACTTTCCCAATCAGGGGGACCGGGCGAAGAACCGCCCCATGCTCATCCGGTTCCTCGAATGCACCTCGATCCGATTGCGCAGCGTGGACCTCGGCGTGGCTGTATTGCCAGGACATCGTCGTTGACGGCCTCACCATCCAGAGCCGCGCCAATCGCAACGGCGACGGCCTCGACTTCGACGGCTGCGAGAGCGTGCGCGTGAGCAATTGCGCCTTCGACACCAGTGACGACTCCATCTGTCTGCAAACCTCGCGGCCCGATCGCCCCTGTCGCGATGTCACCATCAGCAATTGTATTTTTGTGAGCAAATGGGCCGGCATCCGCATCGGCCTGCTCTCGCGCGGCGACTTCGCCAACGTGACCGTGACCAATTGCATCTTCCGCGACATCCAGGACTCCGGCCTGAAGATCCAGATGTGCGAGGGCGCGGAGATGCGCAACATGCTCTTCACGAATTTGGTGATGACCAACGTGCCGCGCCCGGTCTTCCTGACCTTCGGGCAGCAACGGGTGGCCAAGGACGCGCCGCCGGAACTCGCCCCGATGCGGCGGGTCCGCGACCTCACCTTCAGCCATCTGCAGATCGACAATTCGGCCTGCGGCCAGGACTCGGCCTTCATCCTCGTCGGCCAGCCCGGCCACCCGCTGGAAAACATCACGCTGTCGAACCTCCAATTTCTCTCCGGGGGCGGTGGCACGGTTGACCCGGCGCTGGCGCCGCTCTTGCCCGACCTGACGCCCGAGCGCATCGGGAATCACTGGCCCGAATACTACAGCTTCAAACGCCCGGTCCCCTGCCACGGCATTTACGCGGGCCACGTGAAGGGGCTGACGATCCGGGATGTCGTCTTGCGCGTGGCGCAGCCGGACACGAGGCCGGCCATCGTCTGCGACGACGTCGTGAATCTCGAGCTGAACCGGATTACGGTGGAGGCGACGGCGTCGCCCGAGCCGCTCGTTCTCCTCCACGACGTGCCCACCCCAAGCCTCGAGCAGGTGCGCTCCACGGGCGCTCCACGGAAAACACATGACCGTTTCGCCAGGTAGGGTGAGCCCGTGCCGCGCACCGGTGCCGCTCACTGGTCGTAATCCCAGAAGTCGTAGGGCTCGCCAGTGGTCTTCTTGTTGTCTCCGAGAGCGAGGGCGGCCTGCTTCATCGCCTGGCGCATCACCCGCACCTTTTCCTGGAAATCGGGTCGGAAGGACAGGTCGGTGGTTTCCCACGGGTCGTGCCTGACGTCGAATAGTTGGGTGACGCGCGAGCCCTTCGGGATCGCCGGGTCGTTCTTGTGCGCATCAGGGGCGCGCACATATTGTCGTAGGTGCCGTTGTCCTTGAGGGCCTGGATCACCCGGCCGAGCTGGGCGTCGAGAAAACTGATCGCGGCGTAGTAGTCCGACAGATGCAGCCGGATCACAGCCGGGGTACGGGGCCAGGGGGCCAGTTCTTCGTCCCGGATCACCATGGCGCCGTTGTCGAAGGGATGCTGCGCCAGATAGGAGGGCGGCAGCGGAATTTGGTCCTCGGGATACATCTGCTTGTACTTCTCCGGAGCCTGGCGCGGATCGTGTGGGCAATGGAAAGCCAGATACATGAAGAACGGTTTGGCTCGGGCCTCCGTTTTGATAAAATTGACGGCACTGTCGGCAAAGATTTGCGAGTCCAGCGGGCCGGTCTTCTCGTTGCCCGTGGGGCCACGTTTGTCCGTGGGGGCCAGCGGGCGCCGGTGGATTTGCCCGGACTGATCATAGGTCAGCAGGTAGGCGTCCTCGGCCTTGAATTTTCCCGTGGGATCCCAGTCCCAGAGGGGCATGCGGAAATGATCCACCAGGTAGCTTGTCCGTTGGTTACTGGTCTGGCCCGATAAGCGGGTTGGCGAGCGGCCGGCCATTCACCCGCACTGCGGTCCACGAGCACGCCTGGACGTCGTCCATCCGGGCCGCCGGCCGTTGATCGGCCGCGTCCAGGTTTATAGTCAGCTTGGCGATTTCCAGATGTTTCACGTGGCGGGCGAACAGGCCGGACGTCGGGAGAACCCCGAAAAAGCTGAACTCGGGGTATTTCTTTTCCTGCTCTTCGACGGTCGCGGTGGCCTGCGCCGCCGTGCCGCCGCCGGGCAGCCGAACCTGAATGTTGTTCAGGCTCACTTTGCCGATAGGGTGCGCGGGGGTACCGGTGATGAAAATGCCGGAAGGCGGGGTGACTCGTGCCTGGTCCAGCGGCCACGCCGTGGCATTGACGTTGCTGATGGTCACGTCGTCGATGCTGCCAACCGTCTGTGGGGCGGCGGTACGATAAGTGCGCAACCTTTCGCCCAAACGGATGAAAACGGGCATGTCCACGCGGTCCATGGAGATGTTGTTGATCGTGACATGGCGGATGTTGGCGCCATCGACGCTCAGGATCTTGATGCCGCCGCCGCGCGTTTCATGCACCCGGCAGTTTTCGACCGTGATGTCGCGGAAGTCCCCCATGGACTCGGTGCCGAACTTGATCGCGCCCCAGTCGCTCTTGAGTTGGCAGTCGCTCACGCGAATGTCGTGGCAGGGCGTCGGGCTGGTGGTCTTGAAACAAATGGCATCGTCACCGGAGTCGATCGTGCAATTCCGAATAATGGCGTCATGGCTGGAATCGAGGTCGATGCCGTCGTTGTTGCGATTGGCATGGCTGTAAATGTCGATCCCTTCGACCAGGATGCCGTCGCTCTCAAAAAAGTGGCAGGTCCAGGCGGCGGGTTGCCGCAGACGGAGATCACGCAGTGTAATCTGGGAGGAGTTGGCGAAACGCAGCAGGAACGGGCGGTCGGCCCCGAGATCTTTGATCTGGGCCGGAGTCAGCCCCCAGGCCTTTCCGTGTTCACGGAGGGCTTCGGGGGTAAAGTTGTGGCCGCGCCCGTCGATGGTGCCCCGGCCGATGAGCGCGACGTTTTTCGCCCGCGAGGCGGCGATGAGGCATTTGCCGCGCGTCTGGCCGGTGGCATCGACGAACGGCGCAACGACTTGGTAATCCCGCGGATCTTCGCTGCCAAGCAATTGGGTGCCGGCGGTGATCTCGAGGGTGACGTTGTCCTTCAGGAGAATTGTGCCCGCGACGAAGCTGCCTCGATCGAGACGGACGGTGCCGCCACCAGCGGCGGTGCATTGGTCGATGGCCGCCTGGATGGCGGCGGTCTCCAGGGTCGTGCCGTCGCCTTGCGCCCCGAAATCACGGGGATTCCATGTCTTTCCAACGGCATCGCAGCCAATCCCCGAGCCCACCAAACCAAGGAGCCCCAGCAGGAACTTTTGACGGCTTCGCTTCCGGATCAGGTCGAACGGTCGAGACGGTGGGGCCAACTTATCGGGAAGCAAGGAGGTCATTGCGGCAGTTTAGGTCGTTCCGCTATCTGAGGAAGATCTTCTTGTTTGAAAGTGTTAATCGTCCACGGGTGTGGGTGGCAATAAGCCCAACGCCGTGGTCAGCGCTGCGCCTGAATGACGGTGGTCGCGTCCGCCAAGTTCTCCCCGCGGGCACGGACCGTGATCTCGCCCGCCCGGCCCGGCTGACTGCGAATAATGACCAGGGCCAGACCGTTGAAGGCGCGACGCCAGTCCGCCTGGAAGGGATCGGTGGTCGCGGCATTGCCGTTGTCCACCCCGGCGATCTCGCCCGGGCCGGAAAGTTCGAACGTCACCTTGTCGTCGGCCAGCGGGCAGAGGTTACCGGCGGCGTCCTCAATGCGGACGGTAAGGAAGGAAAGATCATAGCCATCGGCCGCAATCGAGGCGCGATCGGGCGCGAGGGTCACTCGGGCGGGTTTGCCGGCCGTGCGGACCTGGGTGCGCGCGGCGCTCCGGCCACCATTGTAGGCGATGACCTCCAGCGTACCGGGGGCAAAGGGCACGTCCCACCGCAGCCGGTATTTGCTCTCAAAAGTCGGACCGGGAAAGTTGTTGAAGGACACGAGCACCGGCGTCGTATCGATCCCGCGTTTCCTGCGGCCGAGCGATTTGCCGTTCACCACCAACTCGGCTTCGTCGCAATTCGTGTAGACATAGACGGGGACCATCTCGCCCTCACGACCAGCCCAGTTCCAATGCGGCAGCACGTGCACCATGGGTTTCGTCGTCCAGTGGCTTTGGTAGAGGTAGAAGCGATCCTTGGGGAAACCCGCGAGATCGACTGCTCCGAAATACGAACTGCGCGCCGGCCAGTCGCTGTTCCAATAACCATTTGTGCTGTTGTCCTTCCCACCATAGGGAGTCGGCTCGCCGAGGTAATCGAAACCCGTCCAAATAAACTCGCCGAGAGTGGTCGGAGTCTTCTCCAGTGCGTCGAATTCGACGTCCGGCGGATAGGCCCAGGGTGGCCCGATCAGATCATAGCTGCTCACCTGGATCGAAGGATGCGTCTTGTATTTCACGATCGGCAGATGGTAAACGCCGCGACTGCTCGTGCAGGAGGAAGTCTCCGAGCCATAGAGAATCCAGTCCGGATGCAGTTGCTTCATTCCGGCATAGTTCAGCGGTTTGTAGTTCATCCCCACGAGATCGAGCGCGGCGGCCATGCCGTTCTCGTAGGGTCGGGGGTACATGTTGAATCCCGCGGTGATCGGTCGCGTCGGGTCCTCGTACCGCGCGATGCCCGCCAACTCACGGGTGAGCACCGCGCCGTCCGGCCGGTTCTGTTCGAGAATCTCGTTGCCAATGCTCCACATGACGACCGAGGGGCTGTTGCGGTCGCGGCGGATCATGTCGCGCAGATCGCGTTCGTGCCATGCCTTGAAGAACTTGTTGTAGCCATTGGGCACCTTGGCGATTTCCCAGACATCAAACGCCTCGACCTGCAAAAGGATGCCCATCCGGTCGCACAGTTCGACGAGTTCGGGCGAAGGCGGGTTGTGGCTGGTGCGAACCGCATTCACGCCCATCGCCTGCATGATCTGGAGCTGGCGCTCGGTGGCGCGGCGGTTCACGGCGGCACCGAGCGCGCCGAGGTCGTGGTGCAGGCACACGCCGTTGAAACGCACGACGCGGTCGTTGAGCAGAAAACCCTCGGTGGCGGTATAGCGAATCGTGCGGATGCCGAACCGCGTCTCGTACGTGTCGAGCACCCGGCCACCCTGCTGCAACGTGGTGACCGCCCGGTAGAGCACGGGGTGATCGAGGTCCCAGCGCTGCGGCCGATCCACGGCTATTTCCTGCGGGCACACCTGCCGCCCGCCGGGAGCGACCGTCAGACTGGCCGAGCCCCGCGCGACTTTTCTTCCCGCCGGATCGATGAGGGCGGTTGCAACGACAATCGCAGCCTCGGCGGCTCCGGCATTCTCAATCGTGGCGACGATCTTCACGAGGGCGCGTTCACTCGTGACGGTCGGCGTAGTCACAAACGTGCCCCAATGCGCCACATGGACCGGGTCCTTGGTTTCCAGCCAGGTGTTGCGGTAAAGGCCGGCCCCGGGATACCAGCGGGAGGACAGATCCTCGGGGGAGAGTTTTACGGCGAGGACGTTTTCGCCGCCATAGTTCAAGTGCGCACCGAGGTCGTATTGAAAACCCACGTACCCGTAGGGCCGGTGGCCGAGGAAATGCCCGTTGATCCAGACCTGGGAGTCGTACATCGCCCCGTCAAACTCGACCGTGACGACGCGTCCCTTGGCTGCGGTGGGCACCGTGAAGGTCTTGGTGTACCAGCCAATGCCGTGAAAGGGCAGTCCCCCGGCGCGGGCGTTGTACTTGATGTCGAACGGGCCCTCGATTGCCCAGTCGTGCGGCAGCCGGACCGCGCGCCAGCCTTCCGGCCGAAATCCCGGAGCATTCGCCCCGGGGACATCGCCGCGCTGAAAACGCCAATCGTCATTGAACGAAACCCGCTGCCGGTCCGGCGCGGTGGCTTGCGCCGCACCCGCCGCCGGACCCAGCAATAGCAGCGCCGAAAAAACCAAGAGAGACAATCGATGAGGTGACATGGAGTATGGTGGAAGGGTTTTTTGAGGATCGTTTGCGAGACAAGCGCGGTGAGGCGGGGCGAAGTGGTTGGAGCTGTCACCCGCTTCCAGGTCCCCTAAGCGACGCACCCCTGACCCGGTCGGGCAACGATTTCTTGAGTGAAACAGTGAAGCGGCCCGGTGGGTTCCGCTGCCCCCGGCAAGACCTGCTGCATCCCGCTGTCACTGGCAGATGAGCCACGCGGGAGCGACGTCCGGCAAGATTGGACGGTTCGGATGGTGCGGGCTGGATCGGAATACCTTCCGGGGTGAGAATTCATTGGTGCGCCAGGACCAACCTCCGGTAACCTGCGAAGCAAAATGGTTTCGGCTGAAAGATCCATCGTCTCGGTTCCCTCTCCCGCCAGATTCACCCGGGTCCACGTCGAGGGGTTCTGGCGCGCCGGCTGCCTGCTTTCGCCGCGCCCCCAACCGTCTTACTTTACCATGCACCGATTCACGCTCACGCCACTGTTGCTCTCCGCCTTCCTCGTCGGCGCCCGCGCCGCACCGCCGGCGGGTTCGGTCGTCACCGCGCTCTTTGAAGCTACCGATGCGTCGCTCCAGCGCTACCAATGCCCCGAATGGTTTCGCGACGCCAAGTTCGGCATCTGGGCGGTCTGGGGACCTCAATCCGTACCCATGCAGGGCGATTGGTATGCGCACAACTTGTACCTGGAGACGCAGCAGGATCGCACCACCAGGGCCGCGATTGCCAAAGCGCACCCGCAGAACGTCTATCACAACGCGCACTACGGTCATCCGTCCCAGTCCGGCTTCAAGGACATCATCCCGCTCTGGAAGGCCGAACACTGGGACCCCGACCGGCTCATGGCCCTCTACCAGCGGGCCGGAGCGAAATACTTCTGCATGATCGCCATGCACCACGACAACTTCGACTGCTGGGATTCGTTTTACCAGCGCTGGAACGTGGTGAATATGGGGCCGAAGCGCGACATTGCCGGCGAGTGGCAGCAGGCCGCCCGGAAATACGGCCTGCGTTTCGGCATGACCGAACACCTCGCGGCCAGTTGGTGGTTTTACAGCAGCGCCAAAGGTTCCGACTCCCGGGGGCCCATGAAGGGCGTGCCTTATGACGGAGCCGATCCCAGGTACGAAGACCTTTATTGGCGCGGAAACGAAAGCCCCAACTTCCATTATTACAGCTCCACCGTTCCGGCCTTTGTCCAGGAAACCTGGTTCAACCGCGTGAAGGACCTGATCGACCGCTACCATCCCGATCTGCTCTATTCCGACAGCCCGCTGCCCTACGCCGACGAGTACGGCCGCCGGCTGCTGGCGCATTACTACAACGACAATCTCCGCCGCCATGAGGGCCGGCTCGAGGCGGTGTACAACTGCAAGCAGGACGCGGAGCACCGCTGGGTGCGCGACCTGGAACGCGGCGTCATGGAGGGTATCAACCCCGAGCCGTGGCAGACGGACACCTGCGTCGGCGGCTGGTACTACAAGACCGGGTACAAATACAAGACCGCGGCGCAAATCGTGCACATGCTGGCCGATGTCGTGAGCAAGAACGGCAATCTGCTCTTGAATTTCCCGCCGCGGCCCGACGGCACGCTCGATGAGCAGGAAGAGAAGATCCTGGCCGACCTGGGGGACTGGATGGCGACCAACGGCGAGGCGATCTTTGGCACCCGGCCGTGGAACATCTTCGGAGAAGGCCCCATCAAGCCCGGCAAAGGCCGCTTCGGTGGTCTCCACGATACCGCTGACTACACCTCCGCCGACATTCGATTCACCACCAAAGCGGGCGCACTTTACGCCATTGCGCTCGGCTGGCCCCAGGAAGGCCCGTTGACAGTGCGGTCGCTCCCGGCCTCCGCGGGCAAGGTTGCCGGCGTCTCCCTCCTCGGCCACGCGGGCCAGCTCAACTGGCGGCAGACCTCCGATGGTCTCGTTGTGGAGTTGCCCGCGCAGAAACCGTGCGCCCTGGCCTACGCCTATAAGATCATGCTCGGCGATTCGAAGCCCGTCCCCTGACGGCGCAACCTCCCACGAAGCCGCTCCCCCGATCAAGGGCCGTCCAAGAATCCCGGCGACTTCCGGAAACACCAACCATCCTCCGTGACTCTCGGATTTCAGGGACTCCGGTCGGCCGCGGAATCCTTTTCCCGCGCCACATACCAGCCGCTGCCATACGTCGACGCGTAATACTTGCCACGCACCTGGTAGTCGATGGCGATATCGTTGATCCGATCGGATTGACCGTTTCCCCGGTTGAATTTTATCCACGTCGCGCCCCCGTCCTTCGAGAGGTAAGTTCCGGGATTCCGCAACTCGATGCTGGTGTTCGCCAGCGTGGAAATGAGGATGACCCTGGGATCGTACTTCGCCACTTCCACGCGATTGACCCACGGATAATCAAAAATGCGTTTCCAAGTTTTGAGTCCATCGTCGCTCACCCACAAACCTCCCGCGTCCGCGGGATCCGCCCTGAAACCAGCGGTGATATAGGCCTTCCCATCCACCGCGAAGTGGATGTCATTCACTCCGGAGTTTCCGGAAAGAACCGTGGTCGACGCCACCTGGGACCAATGGCCGCCCCGGTCCGACGACCCGTACAAACCGCCGTCCTTGCCCATGACGGCGGCATACAGGGTGTGACTCGAACCCGGCGCGAAAGCCAGGCGCGACACGTTAAGCGACTTCGGCAGACCGGTGTTTGGCTCGGTCCAGGTCCGGCCTCCATCGGTCGACTGGTGGATGCCCCACGCCGTCACGCTGTCACCCACATACTCGATCGTCCGGGCTGACCGCGGCACGCAGAAATACATCGTGTCCGGATTCTCGGGGTCGAAAATCAGACTCACCTGGTGCACAGGTTGATCGCCCTGATGGGCGGCAATCTCCCATTTTGGGATCGGCGTGCCGTGGACCTGCCAGGTCTTGCCGTTGTCGGTGGTGCGGAGCAATTCCCCCCGGGCATCCTGGCGAAAGAACAGGGCATAATGGATCGCGGGATCCTGCGGATGAATCGCATAACAGCTCAGCGACAGCTCCGTCGGGAGAATCTCGCGGGACGTGGCGGCCTGTGCCCCTTTTCTCACCCTGTCCCCTTCATCGTTCGTCACCCACAGGCCATTCTCTCCGCCCGCGCAAAAGACCTGGCCCGGCCGGCGCAAGTCCTGAAAGAAGCCGTGCCCCGGCAGGTTGCTGCTGCCGGCCCCGACATAGCTTTCGGAACCCGGAGTGGTCTCGACGTCGTCGATGTCGACCCAGGTATCGCCGTGGTCGTAGGACATGAGCGCGATCTTCGCCATTTGCGTATGCAGCACCGAACCGTCGGCATTGAAGGCGGTGAAATTGCACGACTTCCGATCGTAGTCCTCGCGATTCACCCAATGGTGCAAATACCGGATGGAAACATTCGTCCCCAGCGGATTGCCCCGGTTCTGCCAGTACGGCACATCGGGACCGGTATTCCAGTTCCGCCCGTTGCGAAACGCGACAAACCAGTGGGTGCCACCATCCTTGGTCCGCCACAGTTGCCCCGGCATGAAGTTGTTTCGCGAGGCATTGGCGTACATGTTCACCAGATAGACATTGGCGGCATTCTTGGGGTCGACCGTCAGCTGGTTGAAACGCTGCGTGATGCTCGAGGGCATTTGCGGAAACTTCGCCATCGCCGCCTGGTCGGTGAGACCAAAATAGTAGGCGACGGCGTGATAATAACTTTTCGTGATCGCCTTGTTCCGGGCGAATGGCCTCAGATCGAGGGCGAGGTTGCCGTTGACCTTCTGCCAGGTCTCCCCGCGGTCGACGCTCCGAAAGATTCCGCCGAGCAGGTCGGCCACGGTCGCTCCCTCCGCCTGCCACATGATGCTGTTGATCACGTACAGCGTGACCCGGCTGGTACGTGCATCGTGATGCAGGGCGAAGGAGCGCAGCACATCGTTATCCAGTCCCCCGATCTTCAACTGCCAGGATTCTCCCGCATCTTCACTCCGGTAGAAACCATAATTGGTCGAAGCGTAGACGATGGCGGGGTTCGACGGGTCGACCGCGATCGTCTCCACCTCGGTCTTGGGATTCAGTCCCGCCGGCTTGAGCGTCCAGGTTTTCCCCTGGTCGGCACTCTTCCAGATCTTGCCCTGGCTATTGGCATCGACGAACGTGCCGTGGGGTTTCGCCTGAGTGAACAGGATGTGCCCCGCGTCCCGCATCCGCCCCGCCCCGACATACCAGATATTCTCATTCTTGGGATTGACCGCCACGCACGCCAGGTAGGCCTCGCCAAAAACCGGGACGGAACTCTGCTGTTTGCTCCAGGTTCGGCCCCGGTCGGTGGTGAGGAAAATACCCAGATTCTTTTCATCAGTGCAAAAGCCGTGGTCGGGCGACTGGCGGGAAAAATCCATGCTGGTGATATCCTGCGGCCCGCGCTTTCCACTCCGGATGCCCGGGGCGTCTTCGTCCAGGATCGTCTCATAGGTATGCCCGGCGTCGATGGAGCGGTAGGAGTTGCCCATGTTCGGGGCAATGAACAGCACCCGGGGATCGGTGGGATGCCAGAGGGCCGACTTGTTGTTACCGCTCATCCCGGGCCCAAATTGCCTCCAGACCAGGCTGGGATCCGAGGCCACGTCCCTGGATTTAAGATCGCGGAAAAAGGCAAAGTTCGGCGAACGGTCACCTTCAACTCCAGGCTGGCTGCGGGAACCCTGCGCCCCGGCCAGCAACGGCAGGAGACAAAGGGGCGCGAGAATTTTGAGCCGATTCATTTTTGTCGCGGAAAAAAGGGTGCGTCCAACTCAACGTCGATGAACCGGAAGCTTCCGCAGGGGACCTCGATCTTCACCGCGGACAGATGGGCGAGATCAAAGCTCTCTCCGTCCAGCACATCGATCATCCTCTTCGGCGCCACCGTATGGAAACTGACACTCGCGGTCCGGCTCTTCGGGTTGATGTAGCCGCTGTCAATCACCGTGAGGCGCAGGTGGGTGGGAGAGGTCTGCGCCACCACCCACGCCACATCCCCGGACACCGTCAGCGGCAGCAACCGCGCACCGGCTTTGATGTCGGCCTCGATGGTCGGGTAATGCTGGTCGGCGGCATACCGCTGTTGGCCGTCGGCGGAATAATAATACCGCCCGTCCGTATAATATTCCTTGAGAATTTTCCGGTAGAGCGGATGGAGGTGGTCCGCCAATCGACCGCGCGGGGCCTTCGGGTCGGCAAAGACGCCGTCCTGCGGTGGCGTGATCAGCACCACCCCGTTTTCATAGGGCGGCAGGAAGTTCAGCCGGCGTTCCTTGACGCCGGCGGCATAGCGGGAGAAGTCCCAGGCGGTGACCGGCGCGCCCGGCCAGGTGCCGTTCAGGCGGCTGAACACGAGTGGATTCTCCCGCTCGGCCTGCGGGTCGTAGAAGGTGATCCACTTTACGTTGCTGCCCTCGTCCAGATAACGTTCGTCAGGCTTGGTCATGCTGAGGTGAACGGGCGAGAAGCTGAGGATTTCAGACCGCTGCGGCACATAGAGGGCGCCCTGCGCGATCAACTCCCACAGCAGGCACATAGTGTCCTGGTCGACGTTGAAGTTATCGAGATACTGCGCCCCGCTTGAGACGTGATACACCATCATGCGCAGAAAATGATTGGGCAGCATCTGATGGGAATGCTGCCGGAGGCGATCGTAGCTCGGGTTGTCCCGGGCGCAACGGGAGCCCCAACTGGCGGTGGCTCCACTGGCCCAAAGACCCAGGCGCGCCGCCAGGCTCAGCTCCATCGACTTGTCGGTCGTTTCCTCCATCGCCGGCACGAACACCTCGGCCAATTCACCCGACAGCAGCCGTCGCCACGCCGGCAGGTAGACACTGGCCTGCCAGAACGTGTGCTTGGTGCGGATATACAGGTTGGCGTTTTTTCCGCGGGCGTAGTCCGCCAGGGGATAGAAGTAATCCTCCATCACGTAGCCAAAATCGGCGCTGGAATCCTCGAGTTCGGGATAGATCAGGACGGTCTTCTTTCCCTTTGCCCCCGCGATAACCTGTTCCAGGGTGCCACGACGGAACATGTACGGGTCGTTGCCGTGGCCACCCCAAAACGCGATCCCGGGATAATCTTCGTACTTGGGCAGGATGGCGGCAAGCGCCTGCTCCCGCGTCAGCGAATAATTCCGGCGCCGATCGAGTCTCTCGCGATATTTTTCATTTTCGATGACGGCGCGATCATACTTTTCCGCCACTCCCATGCTGAATCCATTCAGGAAGACCGGACTCTGGCTCGTGCGTTTGATGGCGTCCACCCGGGCGGTCAGGGACTCCGGAATCTTATCGCTCAGCAGGTAAACCGGCAGCGGCGCCCGCTCCCCGGCCGGGCGCTGGAAGCTCGCCAGACCATCCCGGACGTGGTCGGTGTTGGCGAGGATCGCGGCAATCTTCCCCGGAGGAGTCAGGTTTTCATAGGCCTTCTTCCAATTCGGATCCTTGAGGTCCAGCACATGAACGCAGCTTCCTCCGCTCTGGCTGCTGGCCAGAATCATTTTCCCGGCGGCCGCATCGTGCCACCGATCGTTGAAGGCGTAGCGGCACGTGAGCACCTCCGTGCCGGCCGGGCTCAGGTCCAGGGGGACCAGGAGAATCCGTGAGCCGAAGAGCACGAAATAGCGATCGCGGCCGCCATCGGAAAAAAACTCCGGCTGCACCACCCGGTAGCCAAAACTGTCGATATTTTTTCGCAGGCTGGAAATCTTGAATTCGGCCTGTTTCCCGGTGGCAGGGTCAACGCGGACGAAGCCGGCCTCTTGAATCATGCTGGAGGCGCCCAGCAGGATTTCTTCCGCTCCGTCGTGATTGACATCACGGATACAAAGGTCGCCGACGGCGCTGCCCTGCTCGATCTTGATCGTCTTGTACGGGCGGTCCGCCAGCGGTTTGAACAGGTAGATCGTACCCCGACCCTGCATGCTGTTGTTGGCCCCCTGGACGACCAGAATCTCGCTCCCATCCGGCTGGCGCAATTTGCGCAGAAAATTGGCCACATGGCTGCTGCCCTTCGGCGCGGGTTTGCCCACGTCCTTGCCCCACGGCTTGTCTTGGGAATAGGTGTGGGAGGGGATCTCCTTTATCCATTTCCCGGCGGCGGAGAGGTAGAAGATGTTCATGTCATACCCGCCGCAGACGATGTAGGGGACGCCGTCCTGGTGGACAACACCCACCGCATTCATCGGCGCCTCGTCGGGCTGAAAGCGCCACTGGAGGTCTCCGCTCGCGTTGAGGCAATAGAGCGTGCCGTCGGCGTTCGCGGCGAGGATCTCATCCTCCCCATCGCCGGTGACGTCTTCACACCAGAGATCCCGGTTCATGAAGCCGGACAGCGCATTGGTCCATCGCACCGTGCCATCGTAGCCGAGGCCCATCAGCGTACCCTCGTAGCTGCTGGCGACAATGAAGGCCGCACCACCCTTTCGCGCGGTCCGAACTTTGGCGATGGTGTAGCCCGTCTCGAGGCTGACCAGACCGGAGGCCGGGGCGGCGGCCGTGTCGCTGGCCAGCAGCGCAGCGACCGTCACACCTAGGATATAAACGTTTTTCCAATTCATGTACTTGTTCCTTTTGTTCCCGAAACCCGGTGCAAACCCCGGCCGCCCCTACTTGATCCCGGAATATTGCTCGACGCCCATCTCGTTCTCCCAGGCGACCAGCTTGGCGGTGATGGCCTTGACCCTGGCGGGCACGGTCGCGGCGAGGTCGTTCGCCTCCTTGAGGTCGTTCGCGATATTGTATTCACTTTTGATTGACCCAATCGTTTTGGAGCCAGCCGATGGCTTCCGCTGTGCTCGCCGCCGGCGCGACTTGATGCCCTCCGGGATGGGTGAGGTGCGTCACCCGACAATGGCATCGCACCAACGTGGCGGTGTCTATGTCTTTCCATTTGTTGGCTCCCTGGTCGTTGACCCCATTGATCATCACGACCGCCATCCCGGCGGGATACGGGACCTCCTGGTATTCCTGACCACCCAGCCAGCCGCCGTAGGCAATGATTCCCGCGAACTTCTCCGCCCGCCGGGCCGTAATCCCGTAGGCCCGCATCGCTCCACCGGAAAATCCGGCGAGATAGACCCGCTGCCCATCGTGCGGCAAGTCCCCGAGGATCTCGTTCAGGAATGCATCCTCCATCCTGTCCTCGAGCGCGTGATCCTTCATGCCGTTTCTCAGCGAGTCACAGCCGACCAGCAGCCACCCGGAAGCTTCAACGCCATCCTTCATCTTCGCGATCATTTGCCGCCCGTCGCCTTTCGGGGAAAACGCGATGAGCATCGGAGGCGGCGCGGCGTCAGGCCGATAGTTTTTCGGAACATAGACATGATAGACCAAATCCTCATCGGCCTTCAGCTTCACGGAAAACGTGCCGCCGGGAGCCAACCGTTCCACGATTCCTTCTCGCTGTTCCCAATAACCAGCGTGCATCAGCAGTCGGACCGCACAGGGCTCCAGCAACAGAGGGGATTGAATGGGCCGGTGGCTGATCAAATCCACGAAACCTTCGTCCACGCCTTCCCGGGGTGTCAGGGCGGCGACGCGCGAATCCTTGCTCACGTTGTTCAGCAACAGGACCGGCTTCCCGGTCTTGGGATCCTTGATCTGACTGATCATGACCCCGATGGCCTTGTTGCCCGCTTGATCCGTCACGGCAACTTCCACCGGCGGCACCGGCTGGAGCGGGGCCAGCGTGGCATCCAGTTTCTCAACCAGGTCCAAGACCGTCGTCATCGGAGTCGACCCAAAAGCCTTGATGCCGGCATCGCCGCCCCGGCTTACGCCGAGTTCGTTTTTTCCAAAGCTGTTTTCGGCGCCGACCATCACGATCCTTCCACCCGAGTGCTGGAAGGCGCGCAGCCCATTCAGGCTGCCGTCCGCGACAAACGGCGTCGGCGTGACCATCACGGTCTGCTTCCCGGGGCTCAGGTGGCCGATCTCCGTCGGCGTGGTGAAGCCCACCGCGACGTTGAGCAGCTTGAGCGCCTCGTATACTTCCTTGAGCTGCGTCACGTAATTCCCGCTTTGGATGGCGGCTTCCTCGCAATAATAGAGCAGGACGGTTCTTTGCTCCGGCACCGCGGCCAGCACCCGATCGGCCTGGGCATTCAACTCCTTCATCGTTCGCCCAAAGGCATCCACGGCGACCGGCTGGGTCGACAATTCGCCCAGATGATCCGCCTTCGGGCTGAGCGCCCCGTCCGCACCGCGGCCCCACAGCCAGGGTTTGATTGCGCCCATCCCGTGACTGAAGGCCAGCCAGAGCGCCGAACGGACATAATCGCGGTCCAGATGAAAGTCCCGCCAGGCGACGGTGCTGAAGCCGTGCCATTCCGAATCGTAGAAGACCTTGTCCGGACAGAGGGACTTGGTGAAATCCAGCGTCATCGACTGATCCACCCACAGGTAGGCATACCGGGAACCCCAGCCCGTCTCGGTGTCCCGCCCGTCTTCGTTCCTGCCGAAATAGGTCGCACCCCGCGGGACCACCCGCAGGTCGGCGCCGGGAAGTTCCTCCAGCTTGGTGAGATATTCCATGTCCATCCCGAAATCCCGATCGGGACTTACCAGGGTATGGCCCAGCTTCTTGATCGTCACGGGAGACCGCCGGGGATCGTTCGCCTGCACCTGCTGTTTCAAGAACGTGAACCAGTCGTTCACCCGGTCCATGTTGAACCGGCACCAATCGTACCAAACCGCCCCGCCGCGCAACCGGGGGTCAATCGGCAGGGTCACGTTTACTTGATCCAGGGTGGCGTACGAGGCGCCATGGGCCTGGTTGACCGCTGCGACCGTCTGGTATTTCTCCGCGACCCAGTGGCGGTATTTCTGCAGGGTCAGCGCCGACACTCCGTTCTTCGCCAGCCAGCCTCCCTGCATGGTGGCAAAGCTCGGTTCGTTCGCCAGCAGATGGGCGACAGGTTGCCGGCCGGCGGCCCGGATCAACGACGGGATGACCTCCGTGCATAATTCGCCGAGCCATTTTCGGACCAGCGGACTGTCGATGTCGTATTGAGTGAAACGGCGGGCTCCGGTGATGATTTCCGGGTGCTTTTCCTTCATCCAGTCTGCGGGAGTGTGGCCGAGAAAATAAACGATCGGTGCGGCATTTAACTGGTTCGCCCGCTCGGTCGCGGCCACGACGCGCCGGAGCGTGCCTGGATCCACCGCGCCTCCTTCCCGCCGGTTCGTCAACTGGTAGAAACCTTCGCACAAGCGCCCCAGTGCCTGCATGAGACCCGCTTCAGGTGGCAGCCAAACAAGCGAACTCGGAAACACCGGCCGGCGGTCCAACCGATAACAACCCGGGGTCAGCTTCATTTCTCCGCGGGAAAAATCCGGCGGGGCGCTCAGGACCATCGTTCCGGCCAACTGCTGCCGAAGCTCGGCCAGTGCGTGGTCGGCCACCTCCAGACAGGCGCGCAACTCATCGTCGGGCAGCTTGTCCGCCGCATCCGGGTCCGTCCTGGCGCTAAAACGAAAGTCATTAAAAATACGCCGGACTTCGTTCACCCCTTGCCGGTCCTGCTGCGCCGCCAATTGAAAGACGGCCATGATCTCCGCCGAGACAGCGGCATAATCGGTTGTGATCCCCTGCGCCTTCGCCGTGCCGATCAACGCCGCCAATTCCGAGCGTCGTGTCTCCACCTGCCGGTTCAGTTCGGCCCACGCCGCCTCGCCACTCAGGGCGGCCCATCCCGGCAGCACCGCGGCCCAGGCCATGACACTCGCCACCGCCACCCGGCATCTCCACCCGACGCTCGCGGGGACCGTCTTGATACCGGCTCCGCAGCGCTGGCGCCGTCCAACCCGGACCGCGACCGGTGGCGAACCGGCGCCGTCCGCCGCGCGTCCGCGTGGCACGCCGGAGGTTGGATCGATCTCGTTTGCCGGTTGGCTCATCCGCCGGTGGAGTTTTGGCGCATCTTACTACTTCGCGTCGCGGGCATCCTTTGGTCCGATGACCGGCGGATTGAACTCGTACCCATGGGCGCTGACATTTGCCACCGCGACTTCATACTCCGCATCGTTCAGCACCGCTGCGATCGCGGGCCCGGTGAAGCTGGCCCCGTCCGGACCGATCGGCTCGGCGTGAATGAATTTCACCAGCCCGGCGGGCATGTACTTGTAATGTTTGGGCTTCAATTGGGCCTTCATACCAAACGTGGCGTCGACGTTCTTCACCGTGGATCCCCGGGCAAAGGCGCCCTTCTTCAGCCCGCCCGCCGTGTATTTCTTGGAGATGAATCCCCCGTCGATGCGCACCCCAAAGCCGCAGCCGGTTGACTTCACCCCGTCAATCTCAACCACACCATTCTGCATCGAGTGCGGCGAGATCATGACGGCGGCATTCCCCTCGGTGCAGGAAATATTCTTTCCGACGATCCGGTCCACTCCCCCGATCTGCGAATCGTTCATCTTCTTCTCGCCCGTTTCGAGGCGCAAGGTCACACCACCCTGACCGTCCAGGTTTTGAAACAGGACCGATTCAGCCGATTGAACCTGTACGAGCCCGTAGCCGTAATCCGCCCCGGTGACGCTCGCGTTTTCAATCGTCCCGCTGCGGGGCCGGACCGGCTGGGCGACGGTTCCGCCCGACGGGCCGAACTGGAAGGAGGCAAACTTCGTCAGGCAATCGTGGATGGTGACGTTCGCGACCTTGAAGTTCCGCACATGGCCGAACGAGACGACGACGATCCCCGGCGCGTGCGGGCTGAGGTTCACCGTAAAGCGCCCGCCCACGCCCTCGATGCTGGTGTTCTCCACCAGGGTGCCGTCCCGCCCCATGGCAAAGATCGCGACGCTCTTCTTCGCTCCTTCGAGGTAGGGCCGGATGACCGCGGTGGGGTCGATTTCAAGGTGAACATTCGATTTCAGGCTGACCTGGGCGAAGGCATATTCACCCGCGGGAATGCGCACGACGCCCCCGCCACTCCGGGCGATGGAGTCGATCGCCTGTTGGAGCCTCGCGCTGTCGTCTTCCGCGCCGCGGCCGCTCGCGCCAAAGTCAGCTTTCAGATCCATGACGCGTTCGCGGGCGCGAGCCGGCTCCTGGTAGAATCCGTCGGCGCGGGCCAGGGATGCCAGCAGCAGCCCGGCTGTAATGAGAAGAGTGATTTTCATAGGGAAAATTTTTCCATTCCTGGCCTGCGGGATTGGGGCGAGCCGCCCGGAATTGCCGGAACGCCGCCCCCGACGCGCACGACGAGCGGAGCATTGCCCCAATCGGCGGCAGGGTGGAACGCGGAACCTGTCACCCAGGTCGGGCGGCACGTTTGCGCCGACCATCGGGGAAAACGCGCGTGCAAGCTGCCTTTCGCGTTCATCACGGGCGGCTTCTCCCGGCTGGCAGGAATTCGGCCACCTTGGTCCTCGATTCCGCCACCAGGGCGGGATGGGCGGGACAACATGGGTCGTTTCGCCTGGTCATGGTTGGTTTCCTTTCGAGGTGCCGTCGCGGAGGAGGGGCTTCAGAAACTTCACCGTCTCTGCGGCGATCAGGTTGTAGCCGGTGCTGTTCGGGTGCCGGTTGGAATACCAACCTTGGATGTGCCCGAAGATCGGATCGAGAGACTGGTCGTTCACCTTCACGACAAATTCGTCCGGACGTCCGCCCCACCCTTTTTGAAAGACCGTATGGGGCTTCAGCCAGGCGTGATAGTTCCCTGGAATAATCGCGAGCGGGCACTCGCGAACGTTGAGGGTATTCTCGCCCTCTTCCCGGAGGAATTGATCGTACGGCGTGTAGAGATCAAACAGCGGGAGACTTTCCGCCTGGGCCACCTCCTTGATCAGGGCGTTGACCTCGACACACGCCGGCGGCGGCATGAACCGGCAAATGGTGGAGGGAATGATCCGCGCCTTGGGGTGATCCTGGCGCAATTGAGCGATGACCGCGCGCAACTGCCTGGGAAATTCCCCCTTCAAATCCTTGCACTTGAACCAATCGTTGATCCCCAGCCGGACGAAAATAAAATCCACGTCGGCGACATGGGCAATCGCCTGTTCATACCAGACGCTCCCCAGCAGTCGCTGAGCTGTCTCGCCCCCTTTGCCGGCATTGATGACTTCCAAGGCGGGCAACCCTTCAACCACCGCCAGTTGTTCGATCATCTGCTCCAGATGCGGACCCGCCGGATTCACGGCGCGGAGTGTGTTGCCGATCGTCGTGCTGTCGCCCACCAGGAGGACCTTCAACTTCTCCCTGGCGCCAGCATTCGGGTTGAGCGCGACAAGCGCCAGCAACGTAGCGCAAGCGCGAACGATCAGAGCCGGAAACCGGCGTGCTTTCATGGGATGGCAGCAGCAGGACATATACTTTCGATTAACTTCGGTCATCGGGCCCGAGGATCGAACTTCAGTTTGCCCTTCTTCAGCGCCGGCTCCTGGAACGTCTGCATCTGCCGCATCAACTCCGCCTGCAGGTCCATGGCCACGACGGCGTAGCGCGGGTCGGCGTACACATTGACCAATTCATCCGGGTCTTGTTGCAGATCAAAGAGCCAGGGTTGGTCATCGACGGACAGCACCAACTTGTGCCGTCCGTCCGTTGCCGCCACCCAGGCGCTGGCCGAGTTGGAGACATAGACCACCCGGCCGCCTCCAACCTCCTTGCCCCGGGAAAGCAAGGCTGCCGCATCGTTTAAACCCTGGCACGTCGGGATTGGGGGCGCGTCCATGAGGCCCAAGATCGTCGGGGCAAAATCAACTGTCGTGTAAGACTTGCGTACCACCTTGCCCGGTTCGATGCGCGCCGGATACCGGATGACAAAGGGTATTCTCGCCGAAGCCTCATACGGCACCCCTTTGTTGACCCGATTGTGTTCATAGAGCATGTCGCCATGATCGGCGGTGAAGACAACGATCGTGTCCCGCTCCAGGGCATTTGTTTTCAGAAAATCCAGCAGACGCCCGACATTGTCGTCGATGCATTTGACCATGCCGAAATAGCCTCTCATTTTGTCCGGTTCGAAGGTGGGCGCCTGATTCTTATCGTTGCCAGTTCCCCACTTTGGCCGCTGCGCGACCGGCACATCCATCGTGCGGGGTTGGTGCAGGGCCATACTTGAAAACATGGAAATATAAGGTTCGCGGGCGACATCGGGCGAATGCGGGTCGGGGATCGAAAGCATCAGACAGAAGGGCTTGTGTTGGTCGCGCTTCAATATGTCCAGGGCACGGTCGGTGAGATAGTCGGTCACGTAATACACGTCTTTCAGTCCGCCCTTCGATCGGGCCAGCTCGTCATATTGTTTTTCCCAAAGCCCCTTGAGGCCTCCGGGGACGACTTTCAACCAGGGAAAGTGGCCACCGTTGACCATGTGGGTGTTGTCGTCGAAACCGAATTTCTTCGTCGGCCGCACATAATGTTCATCTCCTCCCATCAGGTGCCATTTGCCGACGTAGGAGGTGGCATAACCCTGCTGCTTGAGCACCTGGGCAAAGGTGATGACATCATCCCTCAAGGGCCGGCCGTTTTGTTGCACCCCGGCGGCAATGGGATAGAGCCCCGTCATCAGGGACGCCCGCGAAGGCGAACAGACCGGCGAGGACGCATAGTAGCTCGTGCAGATCGCCCCCTCGTGGGCGATCCGGTCGATATTCGGGGTCGTCACATTCTGCCCCGCACCCCACGGGAATCCCTGTGCGATGGGCATCAATTCACGATAACAACCCAAGGTGCGAAAGCTGTGTTCATCGGTTTGGATGATCAGCAGATTCGGCGGCCGGGCCTGGGTGGAAGGGGCGAATGCCGCCAGCGCGACCGCGCCGAGCGCCTGGATCAGTTTGCAAAATCGATGATGGTTCATGGCTGAAGCAATCTTTGGCCGGCCTGCCCGGCAGTATCGTTCTTGTCCGACCCGGAGGCCGCCCGCAGCGCTGCTCCCCGAGTTCGCTCTGGCGGTCGAGATCGCCATGGCTTTCCCTTTTGTGTTCATGGTCATGACTCGGTCTCATATCCCGTCATGGTCAGAAACCTTTGTTGCCCTCAACCCGCAGGGTGGTGCGCGTGGCCGCGTCGGCGACCACCGGCTTGGGCGCGGCACCCTCGTAGGTGTTGTCGAGGAGACGCACCTCACGGCAGTTCGTGAATTCGAACTGGGGTGCTTTCGGATACAGGGGCGGGGCGTCCTGCGTTTGCTTGATCCGATTGCCGGCGACGGTGAGCCCGTCCACCCGATCAGCCCAGACGATGCGGGAGTCGAAGGTTTCAATCGTGTTGTTTTCGAAGCGGATGTCCTTGGATGACTTGACATGGATCGCGGGCGCGTAGCGGTCCTGTTCGCGTTCGCCTTTGGAGCACAGCACCGTGCCGACCGGGGGATAATGCTTCAGGCTTTCATGAAAACGCAGGAGGCCGCCGGGGCGCTTTTCCACCCAGCGCGGATCGCTGTCCAGATCCCAGGCGCCATGGGCGACCCTTTGCAATTTCGGATCAAAGGCCAGGGTGCTGCCCAACGAGGCGTAGTTGAAGCCGTCGACGCCAGGGAACAGGAGGCGGTCTTTGGCCAGCCGCCAGGAGAAGCCTTCCGTGGCCGGCTTGAGATCCCGCCAGCCTTCCGCCGGATTGCAGGCCACGACTTCGCCCTGGAAGAGAAACGGAATGTCCCAATCGATCGTAAGATTCTTGGCCGTCACCTTGCCGCAGCGCTCGAACAGGAAGGGCAGGACCTGACCGTGAAAGATGAACTCCGCACCGTTGCCTTCGATCTCGACCGCATTGAACCCGACCAGCGGGAAAATAATCCTTTTCAGGCCGTTCCCGTGGTTCGTGATGAAACAGAACTTTTCGGCGGCGTAGTCAGGGAGAAACCGGTAGGTGCCCGCGGCGAACCTGAGCTTCACGTCCGGGTCGGTCGCGCCCCGCAACGCCGCCCGCACTACCGGCGTCATGTCACCGGCCACAGGCTTAATTTCAATCACCTGCCTGGCCGCCGCCCCCAGCACGGCGCCCAGGCCGATCGCCACGCCGAGAACCGCCCTCTTCACTTTGTTCGCAGTGATCATTGTTTGCCGGTGCCGTTATGGTTTTCTTCCTGCCGCGCCCGGTTCGTCCGCCACCCTCTGCTGCATCTCCCGGTCGAAGGCCACGCCGTCGAAGGGGACGACGATGATCTTGCTGCCGTGGGCATCGTTGGCCCGGTCCTCGCCCTTCGGCACATCGATGACCGAGAAATTGAAGTGGGGGATCACGATGTGGTTCATGCCCACGCTGCACCACCCCGTCGAATCTTCGACCTTATCCAGCAGCAACCCGGCGACGCAGGCAGGTGTCAACGGGGAGCGGGCAAGGCGGATGGCTTTCATGGCCGCATGGTTCCCGGCAAGAGGCAGGAGGCGCTTCACCATTTCAAATCCAATTTGACGGTCTGGTCCTGCGGCAACTTCAGTTCCTGGCTCTTTCCGCCCAGGCGCAGCGCGATGGACTGCGGTTTGCGCGAGGTCAGCGTGAGGTGAACCATGCCGGTTGACCTGTCCCACGCCAGCCGGTTGATCGTGATCTGGCCGCGCGCGAGGATGCCGCGAATCTCGCCCTGCGGCCATTCCGCCGGCAACGCCGGCAACAGATCGATCCGGCCGGGCCGGCTGAAAACGAGCATCGTGTTCAGGATCTGCGGAATGCCGCCGTTGCCGTCGGTGTTGAAGACGCTCCCGTCGGGCTCGTGGGAGGTGATCAGGCTCGGGTTCATCGAACGTTTGACCGCCATCACCTTCAAGCGTCCATAAGCGACCTCGGCCAGGCCCAGGTAGGCCGCTGAGACCCCGGCCTGGACGCGGCCGAAGGACGATTGCTGGTTGGGCCTTCCAGCCAGATCCTTTCCGCCCTGGTCGCTGGCGGCCGTCTTGACCCGCACGGTGGCCTGCGCCGCCCGGCGCAGATCCGCCGAGGTTTCAAAGAGCGGGTCGAAACTTTGGTAGCAGGGATAGAGTTGCGAATGGTGGCGGTGGCCCGGGTTCACCTTGTCGTTGGGAAATTCGGGCAGCTCGCCGTCACGGTTAATCGAATAGGGCGGCAACCGGGCCAGCAGCGCCTCCCATCGAGGTATGCTCTCCCGCTCCACGTTGAGCTCGCGGCAGGCGGCGATGAGTTTGGTCAGCACCTCGCGGGCGACGGCAAGGTCCATCGTCGCGTTGATGCCCGGGCCGGTTTCCGGGTTGTAGGACGGAATGAAGACCACGTGGCCGTCCCGGTCGGTTTCCGACAGAAAATCCTCGTAGAACGCGGCGATCTCCTTCAGCAGCGGCACGCACCGGTTGGCGAGAAACTCACGGTCGCCGGTGTAGTCGGCGTAGTCGCTAAAGAAACTCGCCAGCCAGCCGCATCCGGCGGTCCAGAACACGCCCTGCCAGGGCCCCCAGTGCAGTTCGAGCGCGGTGTTCGAAGCGCGGGCATTGGTGAAGACGCCACGGCAGCCATAGATCCGCTGCGCATTCAGCCGCCATTCGGGCACGAAATTTTCCATCGTTCGGAAATAGCCCTCCATCAGGTCGGGCAGATTCGCGCTGCACGCGGAGGCCATCGCGGCCTCGACATTGGTGTCGAGCGTGAAGTCACCCGACCACGGGGCCTTCCACGCGCCGGTCCAGATGCCCTGAAGGTTCGGCAGCAATTCGCCCGCACAGCAGATCAACATGTAGCGGCCGGCATCGTACATTTTTTCCATCAGCGCGGCCGGCAGGCGGTTCCCGCTCCTCGCCAGCTCGAACAATTCCTCCGCCGTCTTCCCGCGCTCCGCTCCGCCGCCGAGGTCGAGGGAGACGCGGTCGAATAGAGCCCGGTGCGCCGCGGCGTGCGGGGTGAACAAGGCGGTGTAATCCGCGCCGACTTCCGCCAGGGATTGTTTCAACTGGGGCCGCAGCGCCTGCGCATCCTCGGTCGCGCGGTAGGCGACGACCGAACTCTCCGCCAACGGCGGTGCGGGCTGGAACAAGCCCGGGCGCTGGAAATCGGGATGGTCGGGGGAGTAAGCCCACGCTTCGCTCTGCTCCCGCGGCAACGGCGTTTTCCACGGGGCGATGCGGATGAGCACCAGCGTGTCGCGGCCCTCGTCCCGGACGACAACCCGGACCGCGGCATCGAAGCCGCCTTTGCCCTTGGCGTAGGTGTTGTGGTACGTCACCCACCCGGGAGTGGTTTCCTGTTTCGATGCAATGAGCGGCTGGCCGAGCGCGGGAAACTCCAGCTCGGCCGGAACCGGACCGGTGAGCGAGAGCACGATGAGGTTGTCCGCGCGCGAGACGAAGAGGCGCCGTCGAAACTCGCCGCGGTCATCGCGCCAGCGGACGGTGACTTCGCCCGTTTGGAAATCCTCGGTGCGCTCGTAGCCGGTGACCGCGCCGACGGGCTGCTGGCGGATGTTGACGAACAAGCCGGGGTGAAAGGGGTCGGTCCAGATGATGCCGGGGAAACCCTGCTCCCTGGCTTTTCCAAGGAAGAAGTCCAGCGCCGCACTGTAACCTTGCTCGCGAATGATCCGCCGCAGCTCCGGCACCTGCGGGGCAAGGTCGGGCACGATCTCGCGGCTGCCGAGCGGCAGGAACAGACGGCAGTGGTTGGCGACCAGCGTCTCGTTGGTCGGATTGCCAAACAGCATCGCGCCCATCCGCCCGTTGCCGGTGACGAACGCGTCCTGCCAGCGTTTCGCCGGCACGGCGCTGATGATTCCGCGCGTGGGCCCATCGGCCGAATGGAGCACGACGGCGGTGACTAGGAACACGGCGGCGAGGGTGAAGCGAGAGCGGTGCATCGAGTTCAGTCCGAGAGAGTCGAGGGGCGCCCGGACTTCCGAGCCCGCCCCTTCGTCCATCTCAGAAGGTTAGGATCGTCGACAGCTTGAACTGTCGGGGAGCATTCAGCAGCACCCTGCTGTAGCCGGACCTGAAGTTGTTGTAGCGGAGCGGCTGCACGATGGCTTCATCCGTGAGATTGGTGACATTGAGTTGAAACGTAAGCTCGGCGTTGCGACGGCCCATCGCCACCTTTCGGCGATAGCCTAGAAACGCGTCGGCCTTGAAGTCATCCGATCCATAATAGGTGCCGCCGAACCGGGTGTTGCCAACGGCATCGACCCCGACGATTTCGCGCCCGATGAGGGCCTTGCTTTGCCAACGCAGGCCCCCGCCGACAAACGTGCCCTTGAGCCTCCCTTCGACGAAGGTGTATCGGCCCGTGGCCGTGGCTTTGTAGGGCCGCTTGCCATAGCCAAAGCTCAAGGCATCCCGGAAAACCGCCATATTGCTCACAATGATGGCGGCATTCCCGTCGATGCTCACTCCGGAGGCCGCGTTGGCCAGGGTCCCGGCCCCGGCGGTGCGGTGCCAGAAGGCGGACTCCCGCTCATACCAACCTTCGAACTCCGGGACGAGGTTGCTGCGCTTCGAATCGGTGTAAGAGAAGCTCAGCAGGCCGGTCAGGCTGCGGGTGGGATTGACCGCCAGCGACAGTTCATAGCCGCGGCTCACGGTGTCGGCCATGCCGACGATATTCCCACCCGTGTTGATCTCGTGCAGATCATATTCGTCCTGCGCGATGCGCCCGTTGGCCAGCAGCGTATCGAGGATATCCCGGTTCGGGATCGCGATGCCGCCCGGCTGGGGGGAGAGACCGCCGTTGGTGACGTTCGTCTCCCGGGTGCGATAGGCCGTCGCCCGCACGAAGACTTTTCCGTCGAGGAGGTTCAGCATAAAGCCGGCGTCGTCGGTGATGCCCTCGGTCGGCGGCGGCAAGGTCTTGTCGGGGAGCACCCGACCGTTCGGGGCCGGGCGCCCGTTGTTATCGGCATGGTTGGCAAAGACCGAAATGATTTTGGTCGCATGGAAGACCCCGCCCAACGTGGTCGTGCGCGGCTGGTATTGGTTAACCGACGCGATGTCGTCGCTGAAGAAAGGCGTGTTCAGGATCGCCTGCGGTTGATGCCCAGCGGGCGATCCGTCGCCGCGACATATTGGGCGTCGCTCTTCTGGGGGGCCCCGCTGGCTTCGTAGAGGCTCAGGCCGTCGAATCCGTTGTAGGAGCGGTCGACGCTGCTGCGCAGCGTGCCGGCTTCATAATTGACGACGAGGGAGGTCTTGGCCCAGGGGGTAAACCGGAGGGACGCGGCGATGCGTTTGTTTTTTTCGAAATTGTATTTCCGCCATGACTTGGCGTCCTGCCACAGGGCGTTGATCCGAAAACCGAGCCGGTTCGGGATGAGCACCTGATTGTGATCGATCTCGGCGCGGTAGAAGTCGTTTTCGCCCACCTGCAGCCGGGTGGAGGTGCGATTGCGATTCACCTGCGCCCGCTTCGTATTGATATTAACCAGACCGCCGGGCGACCCGAAGCCGAAGAGGATGGAGTTGGGCCCGTTCGATTGCTCGATGCGTTCCGTATTGTAGGTATCCATCGTGATGCCCGTGCTAAAGAAATCCATTGCGCTACTGGCGGCGAGGCCCCGGATGCGGATGGTGGTTTCGCGGCGATCGCTGCCGCCCAGGAAGGAGGTATCCGGGGTGGCCGAATACTGGTTCATCTCCTTCTCCATGTTGGGCGCGTAGCCGATGATGTCCTCCAGGGAATTGGAGCCGAAGTCGGAGAGAAACTCGGGCGTAAACACGGTGACGGCCGCCGCGGTGTCCTTGAGGCTGGTGTTGAGGCGGCTGCCGGAGGTCGTGTTGCCGCCCTGGTAGCCGACATCCTTGTCCGCCGTCACCTGGAACGGCGAGAGTTCGACGACCGGGGCCTCTTTGACCGGAGAGGTCTGCGCGGCGATATCCCAAGCGTTAAGGGTGGCGAACGCCGCCGCCAGGGTGAACAGGGATCGACAGGGGCCGCGATTCGATCGCTGGATTGGTTTCATTGGTGATTGGTGATTAGAATTTGAAGGTATTGGTGACAAACCAGGTCTTCTCCTGCGGGATGCGGGCCACGGCCACGATGCCGTCGGGGTTCGTGATCACGGGAATCAGATCGTCACTGCCAAAGGCGTTGCGCACGTTCAACTGGATGGACCAGTCGATGGTCTTGTTGAGCCGCCGCCGATAGCCAACCCACAGATCGATATTCGTCTGGGTCGGGGCAAAGAAGGCGTTGGAGAGATCCGGATACTGGTCGCCGTTTTCATCCAACAGGAGTTTGTAGCCCACCGCCGCCTTGTCCTGCCAGCGGTAGGCGCCGCCGACCAGCACCCCCTTGAGCCAGCCTTCGTTGAAGCGATAGGTGCTCACCGCGTTGACGCGCCATTTGCGCTGTTCCTGGCTGAC
>JBBRWR010000013.1:0-94169 GCA_038249085.1 Opitutales bacterium | reverse complement strand
TGAAGAAAGCGTCCGGTGGGGAAGTAAATCGACCCTCGGAAGAAAATCTCTTTTGACGAAGTTCCAGGAAGCAAATCGACCCGAAGTAGATGCCGAACATCAAACCGCCAGGATCAGCGGACTATCAAACCGCTGCTGGCATCGATGCCATCCTGCCGTCCGTGCAGATGGCCGCCATCGCGAACGATGGCCAGTTCTGGCATGCGTTGGATCTCGCCAATCGGGATCTCGAGCCGGAAGGATTGTACATGACGCATCTGTTCTCCGACGATCAGGTGATCCTGACTCCGGATTGGTTGCAGCGAATCGTGCCTCTTCCGTCGCAGCCTTGGCGCCATCTGCAGGGTTTTCGACCGTCAAGCCTGGATCTGATCCTGACGAAGATGATGCGAGAGGATCCGCAAGACCTGGCAGATATACAGTTCCTCGTGTGCCGCGAGGGGATATCTCTGGGGGTACTCCGCGAAGCGTTTGCCCGCGCGCGCCTCCCGACGATTGAAGAAATCCATACGGCGTTCGCGGCCAATCAGCCAAGGGTCCTCGCCTTCGCCTCGAGTTAACCTGTCTGTCACCTGCCACCAACTCGCCGGCCTGCCGCCCGCAGCCCTCGAGCCCACGGCGTCGATCCAGCGCGGTCTCGCGACCCTCCTCGCGACCGAGGTTTAGACCAAACGCGGCAAGCGCCGGAAACTCTGGGAATGAATGCTACCGGGGGCTGGGGCGGCGTGAGCCCCAGCAAGCCTCGCCCGCGCCCGACGCGGGACGTGGCGTGGTAAAGCATCGCAGGGATCGATGCGCGGAGCTCCGGCGACACCAACCAGGCCGCGACACCCACCGCTTCGGCCCCTTCACAGCCCCCTCCCTTGCACGCCCGCGGCGCGCGATCCAGTTTCTCGCCAACACCCCGAAAACCGCAACCAAAACCTTCCGGTGGTATTGATTCCCGCGTAACCGCGAATACACTACTTACCTCTGCCCGCATTGAATTTTTCTTCGCCCGAATGGTCTCACTTTCCCTCCCGTCCTCCTAAATGCCTCGCACGCTCCGCGTCTATTCCTGGCCTCACACGCTCACCGACTGGTGTGTGATTCAGGCATTCCAACGCGCGGGTTGCCCCGGCTGCCTCCGCCGTCCCTCGATCCTCTCCGCCGCCTTCGTCGCCGAAGTTAGTGCGGCCATCCGCTCCCGGACGCTCTCGTATCGCACCGCGGAAATCACCGGCCTCCTCCAGGCCGCCGCCGAGTCCGCCTGCGAGCAAGCCGGCGGAGCCGCCTATCGTGGCGCGCGCGATGCCGCCACCGCCGCCGAGGATAATTTTCTGCAGAGGCAAAGATGATGACCGGCCGCCGGATCCCCGCTGCCTGGAGTTGCGGGAAATGCCCGCGAGCTTTCTGCGGTTCGAGTCGCCGCGTGAGCAAATGGCGTTTCCCTATGCCTCGCTGATCAAGCTGGAATTGCGGTTGGATGAAACCGCGCTGGAGCTGTCCTTTGTCACGCACCAGGTGCTCATCACTGGGCGAAAACTGGCCGAAATCTACCAGGCGGTGACTGACACGGAAGCCCGCCTGGTGCGCGTTGTTTCGAACGAATTTGCCGGTGACCCGGCCGTGGCAACCTATCGGGCGCTCGTCCACGGTATCCGCATCGACCCACTCGACGCCGATGAACGGCGCAAACAGTGAGTCCAGCGTCGGGGCCGGGAGCGGTCGGTGGGAGCCCCGCGCCCCACCGTCCGCGACGGCTCCCGCGCTACACCGGCCCAGCCGTCGCTCGGGTTGCGCGGCAAACGGGCCAGCAGGCCCGTGCCGCCAAGCAAGCCCGGGTGTCGGCGGCGCGGCCCGGAGAAACGAGTATTGCTCCTTCCACTACGTCAGGCGCGAACTCACCGGATCAAAAACCGGGAGGGCAGTCCCGTCATCGCCGCTGCCGTCGTAGCGTTACGACGGCAGCGCGGCAAAACGACCACGACCACCGCGATCGAAAGTACGATGCCAAAAATGTCGGTAACAAGTAGCGATCAGCGGGTTGACCCCATGGGCCGCCTGCCCTGTGGGCCGCCCGAACTGCCTTCCTGATCGCCGTATGTGAAGATTCAATACGTGACCCCTTCGGCTCGGCCCGGACGGATCAGAACTGGCCGCGGATGCCGCCGTTCCAGATGGCGCCGTAGTTGTTGTAGTTGCTCAAGAGCAGCCGATCGCCGGAAACTTGGTAGTTGGTTTGGCGCCGGTTGAAGACATTGCGGCCGTTGAGAAACACGCTGAGGTTGCGGGAGAACCGGTAAGTGAGCTGGAGATCGTGCCCGAGGCGGGCGCCGCGCTGGGCGGCCCAGCCCGCGTTGTTGTAAGCGCCGATCCGGTAGGAGGGCACCCAGGCGGTGCTCCAACGCAGCGAGAAACCGCGGCGGTCGAAGGAGAGCCCGCCGTTGGCGAGGAGACGCGGCCGGCGGAAATTCTCGTAACTGTCGAAACGAATCGCCGTGGCATTGCCAAAGACGGAAAACGACTTCCAGAAGCCAGGGAGAAAGATGAGGTTCTGGCGCACGCTCAATTCGGCCGAACTCAGGTGGGCCCGGGCCACGTTGTCCACGGTTGTGACGCGGTAGCCGCCGAGATCGAGATCGGAGCTGTTCGGGAAGCTGCCGCCGACCGGGATGTCGATCGTGGTGTTGCGGATTAGGCCCTGGAAATCGCGGCGGGCGAGGGACAGCGAGGCGAAGCCGGCGCCCTTCGGGAAATAATATTCGAGGCTGGCGTAAAAGTTGCGGCCGGACTCGGGCTGCAGTTCCGGATTGGGGATCGTCGCGGTGGGAGGGGTGACGGTCTCGTTGAGGGTAACGTTACCGGCGAGGTTGTTGAGGTTGGGCCGCGAAATGGAGTTGTTGAACGAGGCCTTGAGAATGAGCGCTTCGTTGAAGCGATAGGAGGCGTGCAGGTATTTCAACCAAGTGTCGTAGCGGGAGTAGTTGTTGATCGGATCGCCGTAGCGGGCGACGGCGTAGTCGACGGTGTTGGTGGGGATGTTGGCGGTCGGGCTGCCGGCCAGCTTCTGCTTCGCGTAACGGTCGCCGTGGTCCGTCGGGCCCCGGCCCATGCTGCGGGTGCGCTCGAAGCGGACACCCGGCGCGAGGGTGAAGGCGGGCGTGACCTTGACGATCGTCTGCTGGTAGAGCGAATCGACCTGCTCCTTCACGTACCAGTTGGTGGTGAGCTCGCGCTGGACGATCTGGGCGGCGGTCGGAGCCGTGAACTGCTCGGGGTTGGACTTGTAGAGATCGGCGAGCAGGAAACGGTCGGGAATGGGAACGTCCTGGAGATTGCCCCCGGCGAGGTTGCGCAGGGGATAGGCTTCAGGCACCCAGCGATCGTCGGCCGTGCTGGCGACGCCGTCGGCGCCGAGATAGTTGATATTGAAAGTGCTGCCGGCGTGGGTGTCGCGGATTTGCTCGCTGACATCGCCGCCCCATTTGAAGCCGACCGGCATCCGGGCGTTGGCCCAGTCGTAGCGGAAATCGGCCTTGGCGGTCCACCGCTCCTCCCGCGAGTAGGTCGGATTTCGTTTCGCGATGACCTCGTCGATGGTGTAGCTGGCCGGGTTGCGCCAGTCGGGGCCGCTGGTTTGAACGACGTTGATCGCCGGATCGAAGTCGCCGTGGCGCTGCCAGCGAAAGCCGAGGCCGGCGAGCTGCGCGGTGGAGCTGGTGAGAAAGCCATCCTCGACGTCGTTGTATTTGTTCGTCGAGCGCGACATCTGCCCGGTCACGTCGGCCCGGAAGGCACTGCGTTTGTAGGCGAGGCCCTGGGTGAGGGTGGTGGTGGCGCCGTGCTTGTTGAAGGAGAAACCCGCGGTCGGGAAAATCTGCACGTTGGTCGAGGTTTGGGAGTCCATCGAGTACTCGATCGCCGGGTTGGTGGTGACGGCGTTGTTGAAGTTGAACGTGAGATCGCGACGGTAGTTGAGCGCCTCGTAGGTGTTGTAGTCGACGCGGCTCCAGCCGGTCAAACCGGACAGGAGCTTGTAGTCGAGCCGCAGGTTGTAGTTGGCGCGCGTGGTGATCTTCGGAGCGTCGGTCATCTGGAGATACGACATGCGGGGGATCTCGGTGGCGTTGTCCGTGGGGGTGGTGTTGCGGGCCCAGTCGTGGGTGATGATGTTCTGCTCGACGAAGGTCTCCGTGGAGCTGAAGCCGGCGAGGACGCCGAGCCGGTTGCCGAGGAACTTGTCCGAGAACTCGATCGAGTAATAGGGGGAGATCTTGCGCGTCCTCTCGTTACCGGGGCCCGGAGTGCGGCCGAGGGTAAGCTGGTTGGAGTTCATCTCGCCGCTGAGGGCGAAGCGGATCTGCCGGTCCTTGCGGTCGAAGGCGCCCTTGCTGCGCAGGTTGACGACCCCGGCGAGCGCGCTGCCGGCGACATCCGGGGTGGGTGTCTTGCTCAGCTCCACCGCCTCGATGCTGGCGATCGAGAGCTGCTCGAACTCGAAGGTGCGGTTCGTGGCGCTGCTCGACGAACCGGCGGAGGCGACCGGCGCGCCGTCCATCATGATCAGCGTGTATTTGGGATCCATGCCCGAGATGCTCGCGGTGCGCACGTCGGCGTCGATGTAGTCGAGCATCACGCCGGGCATGAGTTTCAGGAACTCGCCCACGTTGCCTTCCGACACGTCGCCAAACGCGTCCGCCGAAACCACGCTCTTGATGTTGAGCGCCGAACGCTGCTGCTGCAGCGCCTTGAAACTACCCTCGCGCTCGGAGACGACCTCGTAGGGCTGCAGGAGCACGACTTCCCCCTTTTCGCTCTTCCGGCTGAGGTTGAAATCGCGGGTGGCCGCGCGGCCAGCACCCACCGGCACCGTTTCCTCCACGGTGTCCAGACCGAGAAAGGTGACGGCGAGGCGCGCGTCGCCCGCCGGCACGCCGCTCAGGACGTACTGGCCGCCCTCCTCGGACACCGTCGAGAGATTGGTGCCGACAACGACGATCGACGCCCCGACGAGGTATTGGCGGTTCGATTCATTCAGGATACGACCCGAGATCGTGCCGCGGCCGGAGGCCGGAAGCGCCGCCGGTTGGGCGGCCGCCGCGACCGCGCCGTTGTCACCGGTCAGGTCGTTTTTTTTTGAAGAACTCTTCGCCCCCGAAGTGTCGATCGTGCGTTTCACGGAGAACGCCCCCGTGCTGGCGTCTTGCACGACAGTCAGCCCCGTGCCCTCCAGCATCCGGTCGAGGGCGACGCGATTGGGCATGGAGCCCTTGACGGCTTTGGTGCGGATGCCCACGACGACGCTGCTGGGATAGAACACCTCGAGCGCGGCCTGCTCCGAGAAGCGCTTGAGCGCGACTTCCGCGGAGTCCGCCGGCAAATCGAAGGACCGCGACCCGGTGCCCGCCGCCTGGAGGAGCGCCAGCGTCCCGAGGGCAAGCGAAAGCCACAGGCTTCGCTGGATTGAATTTGCACTGCGTAGTAGGGGGATGGACATGGATCGGTGTGGTGGTCGGGGGATGGCTCGGATCGAGAGCACCGCAAGCCCGTCCTTGATGAGATAACGCCGCGGCGCCGGAAAACCGTTACACGCCGCGCGCCGAATGGAGTGCGAAAGCTGCGGGATGCACCGGGCCGGCACCGGCTGGCATCGCTTCGTCATGTCCCTCGAGGAAAACGTGCCTTTTTTATTTTCACGTAATACGTGAAAATACCTCCGAAAACAGGGTGTTTCGGGACGGCCGGCTTAGCGTGGTAATTCTAGCGCGGCTGCCATTCGCGCAGCTCCTTGATCCAACTCACCCGGCCGGGAGGCCCGAGCCGGTCATAGACCTCCTTGCTCCAGCGATAGGTGGCGGGTGTGGCGCCCACCAAAACCAGCTCGGTGGGCCACAGGAGTCCGGCGACCTGGGGAAGATCCGTGATGCGAAGGCAGTTCAACATCTCGATCGCCGGGCCGCGTCCGTCGCGTTGACCGGGGGCGTTCTGCGTGGCGGGCGCGCCGTCGAGGATCAGCGTGCGCACGTCGCCATCGAGCAGCGCGGCGTAGAGCGCCACGGCACACATCTCGCCGCGCGCCGCGAGCGACACGCGCCGCGGGTCGACCTCCGGCAACTGGCGCACCGCCTGCAACGCGCGCAACGTGTCCCACACGCGCATCGAGGCGAGGGTGCGGCCCGTCCACGCCGCCGCCCGACGCAGATGCCAGTTCAGATCCTCGCTCCAACTGGTCTCGCCGGTGCCGCGGGGCTGCACCGAAACGCCCGCCCACGGCGCAGCAATCCGGTTCATGGCCGGGCGCAGGGCGAAACGATCCTCGCCCGGCCCGTGCAGCCAGACGACGGCCGGCGCGGGCGTCGCCACTGCGGGCCGGCGGACGAGTTCGCCGTGGAGCCGCCATCCTTCTTCCGGCGTAAACGCGAAGCGACAGCCGAGGCCGCTCTCGTCGAACTCGTGTTCGATCTGCACGTCGAGCGGCGGCGGATCGGCGGGAAACGCGTGAAACGTGCGGCGCTGCAACTCCGCGATCGTGCGGTCGCGTTCGCGCACGAGCGCAGCCGGTTCGGCAATCTGCGGCGGCGGCGCGAGCACCACGAAGTCGTCCTGAATCGTCGGCACCCGGTTGCCCGGCGGAGAGCCGCTCACGTAGACCCGCAGCGTCTCGTCCGACTCCCGACTCTCAGGACGGTCGTCGATGTCACCCACGTCCGCCGGCGCCACGTCGCGGCCCTGCAGGTGCCGGACGAACCACGCAAAGATCCCGGTGCGCGACCGCGCGTGGTAGGAATGCCGTCCCGGCGTCTCGATGAAACGAAGCAGCGCCGCGGCGTCGAACTTCCGGTAGAGGCCCGTGAGTTGCCGCTCGATCTGGCGAACCGAGGCGATCGCGAACATCGCATCCGCCTCCGCCGCGGCCACGAGCAGCGGGCGCGGCGCAATCAGGCCGCCGACGTCGGCCTGATCCCACAGATAAGTGTTGGTCCACCAGATGCAGTCGCAGTTGCCGTCGATCGTCCGGTCGTGGACGTGCGAGTAGAGCGACGCCGTGCCGCAGACGGGCGCGACCACCTTCGCGCGCTCGTCCACCGCACCGATCCACCAGGAGAGCGCGCCGCCGCCGGAGATGCCGGTCACCCCCATCCGCGTCGCGTCGACCTCGGGCCGCTCCGCCAGCAGATCGAACGCGCGCACGCCCATCAGCGTCTCCAGGCCGGCCGGACTGTAGCCGCGCGAATACCAATGCCACCAGCCTTCGCTGTAGCAACCGTGATGGTAGCCCGTCACCTCGCCGCGTTGCAGCGTCTCGACGAGCAGGCACACGAAGCCCAGCTCGGCAAAACGACGCGCCTGCGGGCCGTAACGCGTTTTCTGATTCAGCGCATGACCGCAGACATAGAGTACGGCCGGCGACTTGGCGGCGGGCGTTTTCGGCAGGTAGAGATTGGCCGTGGCGTAGAGTTTCGGGAGGCACTCGTAGTAGAGCTTCACGATCCGGTAGCGTTCCCGCTCGACCGTGCCGGTGACGACGACCGCCGGCGGCCCGCGTTGCTCCGACCACCATTGGTCGAGCCCGAGCATTTCGATGAACTGGCGCCGCTTCTCCGGTTGCGACCGCCGCCACGCAGCGGCGTCCGGCAGGTCGGCGAGTGCCCGCGCGGTGATGCGCTGGGCTTCGCGGGCGAGATAGTCGCGAAGGTTGGTCGTCGGCACCATCCGGCTCGAGACCCGCGGCCGGAGCGCGGCGGCGCCGGGCGTTTGCGCGAGAAGCTGCGCGAGCGCTCCGCCCGACCACGGCGCCAGCCCGCCCGCGATCATCCCCGCGCGCAGAAAACCACGGCGACCGACCAGCGGAGGAAATCCGTTACGGGCGGGCTGGTTCATCGGGTCCGCTCACGCGCTCGCATCCGCCCCACCGCAGGACCGCCGGGCCGCAGCGCTGCGTGGAGCGGGGAAATACTCATCTGGCCGGAGGGAGCGCGGCCCGGGTCGCTGGCTTGATCGTCCAAGCCTGGAGCCGGGCGAGTTCAACGATCTTGGGGGCGCGAAAGCCCGCCCGATGCGGAATCCATGCTCCGTAGAGATTGGGGGTGTCCTTCGCGACGTGTCGCTCCGCCAGGATTTGCACGTCGTGCCGGAGCGGCACGGTCTGCTGGTCGAGGGGCGTACCCGTACGGCGGAATTCGTTCCACGCCGTCCCCATCGCCACGAGGAAATCGGCGGGCGCCAGCATGTCCGCGCCCACGAAGACCCGGGCCGGCACGCGGCGCTCGCTGCGGACGAACTTGCCGGCGTCGCGCAACGCCTCTCGAAAAGCCGGCCCCGCGAGCGCGGGGAGGAAAGCCGACTTCGGCACCGCTGAGTCGGGACCCAGGAGCCCGCTGGCTGTCAGCGGGAATCGCACCGGCCTTCCCTCCAGTATGTCGAGGAGCGCCAAGGTTAGCACTTCGAACTGATCGGCGACAGAATAGACTCTCGGCCCAAGCTTCCGGTAGTCGAGATCGCCCGCGGCCATCTGGGCGGCAAGCTCGTCGAGGTCGCGCTCCGGCACGCCGCGCGTTCGGACCTCATCGGGATACCGCCCAGGTAAATCCGAAGCCGTGATCCAGCAGACCCCGGGCACCGATCGAATATGATCCAGATATTCGCCAAACCGCTGGAACGCGCCGTCGGTCTCGGCGGGCGGGCGCTGGGGCGGCGCCTGCCACTGCTCGCGCGGCGGATTGGCGCCGTGGGCGAAATTCACCGCGTCCCAGAATACCCGATGCACCCACTCGTTGGGATGATAGAAGATGCTAATCAGGCCGCCGCCTTCGCCCCGCAGCCGCCCGGCTATTGCGGAGAACTCCTGCTTGGCGGGCGCGAGCGCGGCGGGCTGGTGCAGCGGGAGTCGGGTGAGATTGGGGCGCATCCGAAAAACGTGGAGGGCGCCCGCATACCAAAACGGCACCCCGTTCATCCCCACGTGCGCGTCGTCGTCCACGTAGCACGACACTCCGCCGACCCTCACCCCGATCTGCGGTAACGCGGCGACGGCTTGCGCCGCCCACGCGGCGCCGGGCTGACCATAACACGAAAGCGCCGGAACCCGGAAGATGCGTTTCACGTCCTCGGCGCCGTCGCGCTCGCGGCGGACAAATTCGGCCACGCCGTCCAGCCAGCCGCACTCCGCCAGGTATTCGGCCGGCGTCGGATGCACGGAGTGAAAGTCCGTGTGGTAACCGATGTCGTGCTTTCGCATCGCCGCGATCACGTCCGGCCGCCCTCTCCGCTCCAGGGTCCGCGCCTTTTCCCCGACGACCTTGAACGTCGCGCGCATGTCGCGCGCCGTCAGCATCTCGCAGAGTCGCAGGGTCGCATCGTCGTCGGCTGCCAACAGGAAATCCTCGGAATCGAACCAAAGCAGGACATCGACGCGCCCGGCCGGCGCCGCGGCGCCGGTCGGCGCCGGGAAGCCCCACCCGAGCGTCAGCCCCAGTGCCGCGCGCGCGATCCAACAGGACCAGTCGCTCACCGGAAGCATAGGGCGGGGAGGAAACATGAAGACACGGCGGCGTGGCGTGGACGACCGCGGGTGGTGAACGGAAAACGGAGGCGCATGGAAATGACAACGACGGGTGAGCGGCAAGCGAGCGGGCGACGCGATTCGGACCGGCCTGACGCGGTGGCGGGCCTTCATTGATTCTAAACGCGCGACCACTGGATTGGTGTTACCTCCCTGGCCGGAATTCCCTTCCGAGCCGGCAGCCCGCAGCGCGTCCGACCGCACGCGACCCCGCGGCCGGCACCGTCTCGGTCCGGTAAACGTCCGGTTACAATTGGGCTTGCGGCCCGCGACTCCGCCGCCTACGCGCGAAAGGCCGCCCCTGTTTCGCCATGCCCCTCCCCTCCGCCTCCACCAGCGAAGTGCCCTCGATGTCGCGCGAACCGACGGAGTGGTTCTCGTCCGAGGTGCACGTGCACGACGCATCGCTCAAGGGCTACCTGCGGCGATCCTTCCCCTCCATCCGGGATGTGGACGACCTGGTGCAGGAGTCGTATCTGCGCATCTGGCGCCGGCAGCTGGCCCGACCGATCGAGCAGGTCTCCGGATCGGTGCAGGCTTCGGTGCGGGGATTTCTCTTCCAGATCGCCCGGCGGCTGGCCCTCGACACGATCCGTCACGAACGCGTCTCGCCGATCGATCGTGTATCGGATTTCGCCGCCTCATCCGTTATCGATGAGAAGAGGGACCTCCATGAGACCGTTTGCACCAACCAGGAATTCGAGCTGCTGCTCGCCGCCATCGATACGCTGCCGGCGCGTTGTCGCGAAGTGGTCGTGCTCCGGAAGCTCCAGGGGCTCCCGCCGCCCGAGACCGCGCGCCGACTCGCGATTTCCGAGGAGACGGTGCATGTCCATCTGCGGCGCGGACTGCTGCGCATCCAGGCCTTTCTCCTGGCCCGCGGCGTCAGTCGATAACCCTGCCCATGTCCAGCCATCCTGAACGCGTGAGATCCGCCGCGATCGAAGACGCCGCGTCGGACTGGGTGGTCCGCCGGGAGGGAAATTTCTCCGCCGCCGAGGAAAGGACCTACCGCCGCTGGATAGCCGCCGATGCGCGCCATGCGGAGGCAATTGCCCGGCTGGAAAAGACCTGGGCACTGCTCAGTCGCCCGCGGATGGCCGGACGGGCCGACGAGATGACCGTGGCCCTGCAGGCGCGCGTGGCCCGCCGCCGGCGCCGGCGAACCGGTGCGGCACTCGCGACGCTGCTGTTGATTCTTTCGGGCGGCGCGGTCTGGCGCGAACTGACGCCCGAGCGGCCGTTTCCGCCCGCCGCCAACGCGGTCGTGATCGTCGCTCAACGCCAGATACTTTCGGATGGCACGGTGGTCGAACTGAGGCCGGGCGCCGAAATCCGATCGGACTATTCGGGCCCGCTGCGGCGCGTCGCGCTCCGTCGGGGCGAGGCGGTGTTTCACGTCGCCAAGGACGCCCACCGGCCTTTCGTCGTCACCGCGGCCGGCGTGGAACTGCGGGCCGTCGGCACCGCGTTTGCGGTGCAAGTCGCGGACGATGGAGTCGAAGTGGTGGTGACCGAGGGCCAGGTGGCGGTGGAGCGGCCGATGCCGGCGCCCGCGGCCACCGAATCCACGACGTCGCCCCCGCCGCCCCCGCCAGCCTACTCCACCCTGCTCGACGCCGGCAACCGCATCAGCCTCGATCTCCTGCCGGGCGCGGCCGCGCCCCAGGTGGTGGAAATCTCGGCCGCCGAAATCGCCGAACGCCTGGCCTGGCGGGCCCCGCGCATTGAATTCTCCAATACGCCGCTGGCCGAAGCCGTGGCGCTGATGAACCGCCACGCCACCGTGCAATTGATCGTTGATGACGCCAAGCTGGCTGGTGTGCCGGTGAACGGGCTCTTCCGGGCCGACAACACCGACGCGTTGGTTCGCCTGCTGGAAGCGAGCTTCGGTGTCAGCTCGGAGCGCCGCGGCAACACCATCACCCTGCGGCGCCGGCCATAATCCTGTGCCCCGGCGGCCCGACAAAACGCACTTGCCGCTGCCGCCACCCGCGAACAGCCTTGCCCGTTGGCCATGCAGGAACTCTACATCCGCAATCCGACCGACACCGAGGCTCGCGGCCCCTTCACCGCCCAGCAGGTTGCCGACCTGGCGGAGGCCGGCCAGGTGACGCCCGAGACCTCGTGGCGTTCTTCTACGTGCGCCGCGTGGTGCTGACCCAGAACCTCTACGGCCAGCTGGCGGTCCCGCTCGTCCTGATGCTCGGCCTCTGGGTCTTCTGGCTCTATGTGTTGATCGGCGGGGTTATCAGCTACGCCGTCCAAAACGTGCATTTCCGCAGCAGCCAGGCGACCTGGGGCCAGCTCACCGAGGCGATGCGCGAGCGGCTTTCCCTCGTCGTGCTTCTGGCCATCGCCGCCGGTTCCAGGACTGTCTTACCGATTCCGGGATAGGGCCGGTCCGGCCAAAAGCCGACCGACGCCCCCCACAGAACCGTACGAGCGCAACTCCCGCATTCGGTTCTGCAGAGAGATGAATTCGCTCTCGGAGGCGTGATGACCCAGGCGGTTTTGAGACGCGAACTGGGGCGTAGAATCCCCAACGTCGTTACCCGGGTACGCTCCTTCTCCCCGACGGTCCCCTTCGCTACTCCCAGGCTCCCCCGATGGGTTCGCCTGCTTTCAATCGCTACGATGAGACCGCTAAGACTGCCGCCTCCGTTGCCCCGTTCGCTTCGGTTTCCCTCGCTCGCGGAGTCCTTCACTTTTCCTCGTGCTTTGCTCGCCACGGCCGCGAGGAACGCGGCCCTGACGCCAGGACGTTGGTAAACCGGTGTCGGCCCAATCCGGTTGTCAGTCGAAGGATCGGTGCGGCGCTCCCAGCTTTCCAGGATGCCCCCATATGCCTTTGCCCCGCTCTCAGACCCCGGCCCGGCCTCCGCGCACTTGGCCTGCGTCCCACTCGCGGGACGTCTTACTTCGTGCACGGCGGTGCTGTCCCCCCGTAGGGTCATCGGAAGGACCCGAACTATAAACCAATTTCGGGATTCAATCACGCGGCTTTGGCATTCGCTCCATACGCTTCATGCACCCCTTGCGGGAATGCTATGTAATGTTCGCTTCCGAGTGGCTGCCAGCCTTTCTCGGGGGGGAGGGTATACCCACTGGGCCATCCCTATCATGTTTCACTTCTCTCCAACGAGACCTACGGCGTGCAATGGGCCTTCGGCGTGAAGGGCTCGTTCTGATCGCGCTCCAGGGGGCTGGGTTTTCGGCGTGGATATTTTTTCTTCGGCGATGGCATCGCTGGATATCTGTTCACGGGCAAGTTTGCCTTCTGATCAAACTGCGGAGCTTCGTGAACCATGAAATCATGTCTCCGGTCGGTGGCGATAACATGAACGCCAGGTTTTTGGGCGAGATTTGGTGGCACGGTTGCAACGCCACCCCGGCGGACGGGTGGCCACTTATAACCCGCAGAACTTCAGTTGAAGCGCCCCTCAAAAAACCACCTTGGCCGCCTGGCTCACGCTGTGCGCTCTGCGATGGTGGGCATACACTCGCATGAGGAGCGCACCCCCGTCCGCGTGCCCGAGCCACGCCGCGACAGTCGGAATATCCACGCCGGCCTCGATGGCGGCCGTGGCGAAGGCATCGCGCAAATCATGATGCGTCAGCAGTTCGACGCCGAGTTTTTCGCAGGCCCGGGCGAGGGACTTCCTGGCCTCGCTCACCGCCAGGACCCGGCCCTTGGGGTCAACGTGCGGAACACCGTCAAAGGCCACGCTGGCGGCGTCCTCGCGGGAGGCGTGGAGTTTTTCCAGGAGCGCTCTGGCCGCCGGGATGAGCGGAACCTCGCGGTGCGCCGCTTCGGTCTTTCTGCCGCGAACCTGCAGGACGCCGCGTTTGAAATCCACGTCGGCCCAGGTCACACCCTGTGCTTCGCTGAGCCGGCAACCCGTGTAAGTGAGGATGCGACAGAAATCTGATGCCTCGCGTGACGATCCACCGTCGCCGCGCTTGCGGACTACAAAACCGTGGTGGCAGGAGGAGGGGTGACCCTCAGGGCCAATTTGGGGTGACCTTTGACGTCGCCCGTGCCCTCAGGGAGCTTCTGGTACGCCTACGAGACGAACGACAGCCCAAGCCGGATCGATACCGTCACCTTGAACGACAGCGCCAGGAAATGCCGGCAAACGGCATGTCGCCGCCTGAAGCGCGAGCAGTTCACGCACCATGATTTTCGCCACGTCTTCGCCACCACCTGCATCGAGGCCGGGGTCGATATTCCCACCGTGAGCCGTTGGCTGGGGCACAAGGACGGAGCGGCGCTGGCGATGCGGGTTTACGGCCACCTCCGCCAGGAGCACAGCCTTGCCGCCATCAAGAAGGTGCATTTCTGACCGCCCGTCGCAGCGGCCTGTCAGCCCTTTTCGATCAGCTCGCGTCGAATCCAGTTGGGATCGCGGCGACAATCGAGCACTCGAAACACGGCCGCCTCGCCTCTGAGGACTCGGTGGTGGACCGCGTAGGGGAAACGTCTGGCGAGCGAACGGTGAAAGCCGAATTGAACGCGGTGAATCCCGGCATACAATGAGAACGGGTCCACCTCGGAAAACAGACTGTCGAAAAAGTAGGCGCCAATTCCTTCCTGCTGCCGGTCGTAAAACTCGCAGCCCGCCGCGATGTCCTCAAGGGCTGAACGAAGGACCCGGACCTTCATTCAAATCGCTTGCGCAGCTCTTTCTTCGCATCCTCCCAGTCCAAAACCTCGCCCCGTCCGGCGGTGAATGCGGCCTCGGTCTTTTTCAGCTCCTCTTCGTGCCACACCGGGCTGGCAAACGAATCTTCATCCGCCGCCAGGGCGCTCCAAAGCGTCTCGATGATGCTCAGCTTGTCGGCAGACGGAAGCTTGCGAAGTTCGGCGATGCCCATGGTCTGAGGCGTGTCAAAGGCCGCTTGTGCCGCAAGGTCTCTTTCATGGCGGCACCAGGAACGACGAGACGCGGACAGTCGATTCCCTCAGGGCGCTGCTGGTGCGTCTGCGGATCGAATTATTTGCGACCATCAGAACCCCGGGAAACCGCCAGCAGCGCCGGCTCATAGGGGTGGGAATGGGCGAACCGCAGAATTGGATGTTCAAAAAGCCGCCAGGAAACGGCGGCCAGGCCCAGCGCGAGCATAAAACTGCCGGCCATCAGCAGGACATCCAACCCGCTGTGCATCGAACGCGGCGCCCGCACCACCAGGTGAAATACGAGGCAGGAAACTGGAACATGGACCAGGTAAAGGCAGTATGACACCCGGCCCACCGCCCGCAGCCAGGGATGTTCAAGCCGCCTGTGTCCGGGAAGGACCCCCAAATGGCCCGCGAGTACCACTCCGGCGAAGAGTACGGCAAACAGGGTGTAGCCGACCGTGCGCATCGGCAGCGAGTATCCGACCGGCGAGGCAAGCACCAGCATCAGTCCGGCGACCAGGAGGATGATGACGGTCATCCGCACGCGGTTGGCGTGTTGTTTGAGCCAAGCCGATGCCTGCGAATCCCGCAGGGCCCAAGCTGCCAGTGCGCCGAGAAGGAGCGCGTCCCAACGGCAGGGAAGCAGCATGTAACCGCCAACGGCGGCGTTGCGCTCGGGCAAGGCGAACGTGAGGGCAATTCGGCAGAGTGGGGCGCTGGCGACCATGCCGATGAGCACGGTGGGCAGGTGCCGCACCGGAACAAACCTGATCAATAGCGGGACGATCAGGTAAAACTGCTCCTCCACGGCCAGCGACCAGGTTGGACCGATCCACGCTTCGCCCCAAGTTCCCCGCACCGTCATCACGATGTTTTGCACAAATAAGGGATAGGCCCACGGTGGCACGTCGCCCGTGCTGAGGTGCTCTCTCCAACTCGGAAACCGATCGCCAAGGCCCGCGAGTGAAATCAACGCGAGCGGCGCCAGGACCGCGAAGTAAGCCGGGATGATGCGGCAAGCCCGCCGCCAATAGAAGATGCGAAAAAGATTTGGCGCAGAACGGTGGTCGAGGAGAATTCCAACCAGGAGGAAGCCCGAAAGGACGAAGAAGAGGTCGACGCCAACCCAGGAGGCGCCCAGAAGTTCGAAGAATCGCGCCATCCAGCTTCCCGGTGGGGCGGAAGCGGGTTGATAAAAATAGTGACCGACGACGACTCCGAGCACGGCTAGACCGCGCAAGCCGTCAAGAAAAGGGACTCGCTCCGATTGTTTGGGCTCCGGCGTCATGGCCATGCGGGATCGTCCATAGCGCTCCCCGGCGCAAACACGACCCATTTGCCCGCCAGGCGCAGGGAGGGTGGTTGGCGTTGGGTCCCGAACCAGCCCGTTTTGCCGGATGCCCCGCCGGGGTCTGAGGCAACGTCGTCAGCCATCGATTCTGAAATTTTTTCGACGAGCAAGGATGTCCTCCTGCCAGAGCTTCGGGCATCCTCCCCGACTGGTTTGTCGGCTCAAAGGTCCGCCAGCAATCCGCGCACTTCCTTTTCGGGATCTTCGTGGTGCTGGTCGAGCGCCAGAGACAGGGCATCCTCCAGGAGGGCCTTCGCCTCGACCCGCCGCCCCAACTCCAGCAGCAGTTTGCCGAGGAGAATCCGCGCCAGCATCCAATCGGCCTTGGCTGCCACACAGAGTTCGAAGTGGGGCACCGCTTCCTCCCCGCGGCCCTCCGCCACGAGCGCCTGGGCCAGGCTGAAGCGAAACATCTGGTTGCCCGGCTGCTGCGCGACCAGCGCCTGAAAGTGCTCCAAGCGGGTAGGCACGCTCAAACGCTGTCGACGAAGAGGCTGACCGCCGTCGCGTTGTCCGGGCCGCCCCGGCGGACCGCGAGCCGCACGATATCCTCGATGGCCGTCTTCGGCTCGGAGGCCCCGGTCAGGATCGCTCCCAATTCAGAGTCGGGAATCATCCGGGTGACACCGTCGGTGCAGAAGATGAAGCGGTCGCCGGCGACGAGCGTCCGGGAGATCACGTCGACGTCCAGCGGGGCGGGTTGGCCGATGCAGCGGGTCAGGGCGTTGCGATTCGATTCGTGGTAGTACACGACTTCGCCCCGGGCGCGGCGCAGGCGGGCTTCGTTCTCGACGGAATGATCCTCGGTGATCCGGGCAAACTCCCGGCCCCGGGCGGTATAACAACGCGAGTCGCCGACGTGCGCGAGCTTCAGCGTGTCACCGCGGACGTAACCCACCGTGAGCGTCGTGCCGATGCCCATGGCCGGACTGATACGTTGTCCCAGCACGGCAACCACTTCGTTGGTGTGACGGACAATCCCCACGAGGTCCGGCTCGCGCCCGTCGACGATGGCATGCATCGCGCCGGCAAAATCCTCGATCGCCAGCTGGGCCGCCTCGGCCCCCCCCGGCAGTCCGCCGACGCCGTCAGCCACGCCAAACAGCAGGCCTTTCTCGTCCAGGAGGTAGCAGTCTTCGTTTTCGTTGCGAACCCGGCCGATGTCCGTGAGCGCGGCAGCGCGAATTGATAACATGGAATTGTTGCTTGAATAGCCTGCCCGTCGCTCAGGCGAAAGGACGAAATGCATCGGATCGCGTTTCGCGCGAAATTAAAGTGAATTCAGGGTGGGGGAGGCAGTTCAGGAAGAGCCGGCCGTAGGACTTGGCCAGCACCCGGGAATCAAGGATGGTCACCAACCCGCGATCGGTCGCGGTGCGAATCAGCCGGCCGATACCCTGGCGGAATTTGATCAACGCATCGGGCAGGGTGAGTTCGTTGAACGGATTGCCGCCGGCAGCGCGCAGGTGGTCGCACCGCGCCTCCGTGATGGGATGCGTCGGGGCGTCGAAGGGCAGGCGCGTGATGATCACCTGGGCCAGCGAGTCCCCCGGCACGTCGACCCCGGTCCAGAAACTGTCGGTGCCGAACAGCACGGCGTTGCCCCGGGCACGCATCTGCTGCGCCAGTTCCGTGCGGGACAGATCGGCTCCCTGCATCAGGAACGGGCGCCCGGCCGCGTGAAACTTCGACTCCATCGTCGCCGCGATGGCCCGCATGTCGGCGTAGCTGGTGAACAGGACGAGCGTGCCGCCGCGCACCCGCTCCGTGCAGAAGGCGATGTAGTCGGCCAGCACGTCGAGGGCGAGTCTGGCATCCTGGGCCGTGGGGAGCGGCACGTCGGCGGCGACAAAGACGCGCATGTGGCGGGCGAAATCAAAGGGGGATTTGACGATGACCGCGCGGGCGTCCTCGGCGCCCAGACGGGCCGCAAAGGGTTCAATCTGGCCGCCCATCGCCAGCGTCGCGCTCGTGCAGACGACGCTGGTGGCGGTGCCGAACAGGTGCTTGCGCAATTCCGGTGCGACGTCGATCGGCGCGCTGCGCAGGGTCACGATGGTCTGCCGGCGGCCACCCCGTTCGGCCCAGTACACATGGCCCGGGTCGCCGAGGGCGAGCCAGTCCGCCAGTCCGGCCTGCAGGGCCTTGATGCGTTGTTTCTGTTCGAGCAATTCGTCGCGCTCGCGCCCATCCTCCAATTTGTCCCCGAGTTTCCCCAGCAGCCGGTGCAGGGCGGTCAGCGGGCCGTCGAGCGTGGGCTCGGCCACGCCGGCCTCGCGGACGCGGACGACCGGACGTGGCGCGAGCAACGTGTTCGCGAGAAAGTCGAAGAACAGGCGCGCGGCGTCGAGGGCGTCGAGCACGAGTTGCTGGGCCTCCGGGCCGCCGATCTTGCGGAAGAGTCCGCGCTGAGTGCGGGGGTTGAAAAGGTACTTGAGCGCGCGGTCGACCCCGTAGCTCGAGAGGGAGAGGCCGAAGTGGTTGGTCGCGACTTCGGGCACGGTATGGGCCTCGTCGAGCACCACGAAGTCATCGGCAAACAGCACGCCGCGGGCTTCGACGGTGGCGCCGGCCGCCTGGGCGCCGCCGGCATTGATCAGGGCAAAGAGCAGGGCGTGATTCACGATGATCACGTTGGCCGAGCGGATCCGGGCCCGGGCGCGCTGGAAGAAGCACTTCGCGCAATCGCAGTGCTTGCGCGAGCAGGAGGAGGAGTCGGCGTTGACGGCGTCCCAGACCTCGGGCCGCGGCGGGGGGCGGAGTTCGTGGCGCAGACCCGTGGTGGTCGCGTTGGCCCAGGTGGCGATGCGCTGGAGTTCGTCGTAGTCCGCATCGGCCAGCAGCGTGGCGCGATCGGTCAGGGCGTGGGCGAGGCGCGTGGTGCAGAGATAGTTGCCCTTGCCGACGAGCACGGCCGACTTGAAGCCGGCGTAGCGCGCGAGCTCCGGCGCCGAATGAAAGAGCTCCCGGCACTTCGGCAGGTCGCTCGTTTCCAGCTGCTCCTGCAGCGAGATCGTGTGGGTCGAGACGATCATCTGGCGCGAGAGATCGACGGCGTGGATGATCCCCGGCACGAGGTAGGCGAGCGACTTGCCGACGCCCGTGCCGGCTTCAAACAGGAGCGGGGTGTCGTCGCGCAGGGCGGCGGCGACGGCCCGCGCCATGGCCTCCTGCTGCGGTCGGTGCTCGAGTTGCAGGCCCTGCTGCAGCCATCCGCCCTCGGAAAATATTTTTGCGGCAAGGCCGGGCGCCCGACTTACGGGTGCGGGAGCCGAGCCGGCATCTTCGCGGATTCCAATCATTAGGGTGAGCGCCTACGAAGAGGCGCCGGCTTATTTCGGGCAAATGAAATTGCCGGTGCCGGCGAAGGCGGCAGACTGGCCGGCCATGAGTGGTCCCACGACAGCACCGGCAGATTGGGTGGCGGAACTTGCCCGGTTTCTGCGTGAACAACCGGGCGTGAGCGCGGTGCGGATCGATCCCGCGGCCCACCGGGTCGCGGTCGCCACCCTCGGGCCCGCCGCGACCGTGCCGGGCCTGGAAGAGAAACTGGCGGAAACCGTCGCGGCGATCGAGGCGCAGCTCGCTTCCCGGGCGGCGGGGCAGGTGCCGGCGGGTTTTTCGCTGCGCCGCGACGGCGAGGCGACCGTCCTGGGGCGGGAATCGTGCGCGACCGCCGAGCGATTGTGGCTGTGGCGGGAGATGGAATGGCCGGAGATCAAGGCGGAGCCGTCGCCCGCGGACCAGGAATGGCGTACCCTGGCCTGGCTGGCGGGCGGTTGTGGCGCCGCTGGGATTGCCGGGCTCATCGCGGCCCACGTGGCCCCCGGGCTGCCGTGGTTGGCGAAAGGGCTCTTCCTGGCCGGTCTGATCACGGGCGGCTGGGACGCCGCGGTGGACACCTGGGGAAACCTGAAGAAGCGCGAGATCGACATCCACTTCCTCATGCTCGCGGTGGCGGTCGGCGCGATGTTCATCGGCGCGTGGGGCGAGGCGGTGCTGTTGCTGTTTCTGTTTTCCGCCTCCGGCGCGATGGAGGAGTATGCGCTCGATCGCACGCAGCGCGAGGTGAGCGCGCTGCTCAAGTCATCCCCCAAACAGGCCACCCTGGTGCGGGCGGACGGCAGCGAGCAGGAGGTGGCCGTGGAGACGCTGAAGGTGGCGCAACGCATCCGCGTGAAACCCGGGGAGGCGTTTGCGGCGGATGGCGTGGTCCTGAACGGCAAGAGCGCCAGCGACGAATCGGCGCTCACCGGCGAGGCCGTGCCGGTGGACAAGATCAAGGGCGATCAGGTGTTCAGTGGCACGATCAACCTTTGGGGGGTCGTGGACTTCGAGGTGGCGCGGTTGCCGAGCGAGAGCACACTGCAGAAGATCATCCGGCTCATCCAGACGGCGCAGAAGCTCAAGGCGCCCAGCGAGCGGTTCACGGACAAGTTTGGCACGGGCTACACCTACGCGGTGATCGGCGGCTCGACGCTGATGTTTTTGGTGTGGTGGCTGGGTTTCGGCCTGCCCGCCTTTGTCAACACGGAGGAGACGCGCTCGGCGTTCTACCGCGCGATGACGTTGATGGTGGTGGCCAGTCCGTGCGCGTTGGTGCTCTCGATTCCGTCGGCCATCCTCGCGGCGATTGCGTGGGGCGCGCGGCACGGGGTCCTGTTTCGCGGGGGGGCGGCGATCGAGAAACTGGCCAAGGTCGACGCCGTGGCGCTCGACAAGACGGGCACGCTGACGACAGGTGAGCTCGCGGTGGTGGGCTACGAGAGTTTTCCGCGGGGAAGGGAACGCGAGGTGCTCCAGCTGGCCTTTACCCTGGAGGCGAAGTCCCAGCACCCGATCGCGCGGGCGATCGTGCGGCATGCGAAGACCGCCGGCGTGACCGAACTGGATCTGGACGATTTCGAGTCGATCACGGGGCAGGGGCTGCGGGGCAAGATCGATGGGGCGTCGCTGCTGCTCGGCCGGCGCGAGTTGCTGGAAAGCGGACCGCTGGCCGAGTGGGCCAAACAATTGCCGGCGGCGGCGGCGGAGTTGAGTGAAGTCTGGGTGATCGGACGCGACCTGGTGGGACGGGTGCTGTTGAAGGACCAGATCCGGGCGGAATCGCGCGACGTGTTGGCGAAGTTGAAGGCCGCCGGGATCAGGACGGTGATGCTGACCGGCGATCGGCGCCATGCGGCCGAGGCGGTGGCGAAGGAACTGGGCCTCGACGAGGTGCGGGCCGGGTTGTCCCCCGAGGACAAGGTGGCGGCCATCCAGGAACTGCGCGAAGCGGGCTATACGGTCGCGATGGTGGGCGACGGCGTGAACGACGCCCCCTGCCTCGCGGCGGCGGATGTGAGCGTGGCCATGGGCGCCCGCGGGAGCGACGCCGCCCTGGAGCAGGCGGAGGTCATCCTGATGCACGACCGCATCGAGAACTTCCTGGCGGCGGATTTGCTGAGCCGGCGGGCGCGGGTGGTGATTCGGCAGAACCTCACTCTCTCGCTGGGGGTCGTGATTGTGATGGTGGTGGCGACCGCCTTTGGCGCCGTGCCCCTGGCCATCGGCGTAGCGGCGCACGAGGGGAGCACCCTGGTGGTCTGCCTCAACTCCCTGCGGTTGCTTTTCGGGCGCAATCGGTAACTTCCGGTGAACAATTTCGTCGTTTCCCCAGTCGAAGCAACGTAGCCCCCTTCCGCCATGAATTCGAAGCTGCTTCTCCTGATCCTCGCGAGCGGCCTGTCGGTCGCTTTGGCTGGCTGCACTTTTCCCTCCTCCCGCCGCACCGTTCCGGCTGGCCAGGCCAACGTCCTGCAACGGAGCGAACTCGGCACGGTGACCAGTGTGCGTGAGGTCAACATCGAGGGACAAAAGGGACAGATCGGCATGTATGGCGGCGGGTTGCTCGGCGGCGCGGCCGCCAGCGGGGGTAGTGGGGTGAGTGGAGCCGTCGTCCGGGCCTCGGGCGCTGTGGTGGGGGCGGTGACGGGCCAGGCCGTGGAAGAGGTCGCCACGCGCAAACGTGCCCAGGAAATCAGCATCCGGCTGGACGACGGCAGCACCGTGACCGTCGTGCAGGAATCCTCCACCGGCCTGTTCATGGACGGCGACCGCGTGCGGGTGATTAACGGCGGCGGGCAGGCCCGCGTCGCCCTGGCGACCAATTGAGGTTGGCCCGCCTGCCCGTCACTTATTCCCTCCCGTACGGCGTACGAGCCGTCAGGTGTGATCATCCCGCCGCGGCCGCCCATCGGCTTGAGTCGCCACCGGGCGCAACTCCAGGTTGACGGTGGCGTTGAGCTCGTTCCTTCCCGTAACGCCAGTCTTCGACTGGCGCCCGCCGGTCAGAGACGCGGCGCTACTCCCAGAGGCATCACCCCCAACCGACAGATGCGCCCGTCGCCACCTGCTTCCACCAGAGTTCGTGGACTTCCATGTGCCGACCGGGTGGAGCCCGTCAGGCGGTCGGCGTGTAATCGAGGTACGGCCCCAGCCAGCGTTCGGCCTCGGCGACGGTCATGCCCTTGCGCGCGGCGTAATCTTCGATCTGGTCGCGACTGATTTTGCCGACCGCGAAGTACTTTGACTCCGGGTGGTTGAAGTAAAGGCCGCTGACGCTGCTCGCGGGAGCCATGGCGCAATTCTCGGTGAGGGTGATGCCGGTCGCCGTCGTCGCCTCCAGCAGGCGGAAGAGGGTGTTTTTCTCCGTGTGATCCGGGCAGGCGGGATAGCCCGGGGCGGGCCGGATGCCGCGGTATTTTTCCCGGATGATGTCCGGCATGCTGAGGCGTTCTTCGCGCCCATAGCCGGAAAATTCCCGCGCCCGCTGGTGCGTCAATTCGGCCAACGCCTCGGCCAACCGGTCGCCGAGCGCCTGGGCCATGATCGCGGAGTAGTCGTCGTGGGCCGCCTTGAAACCCGCGGCCAATTCCTCGACGCCATGCCCCGCGGTGACGGCAAACCCGCCCACATAGTCGATCCGCCCGCTTTCGAGGGGCGCGAGGTAGTCGGCCAGACAGTGGTTGAATTGATTGGCGGGCTTTTCGAGTTGCTGGCGCAGGCAGTGGAAGTGGCCGAGGATCCGGCTGCGGGTCTCGTCTGCGTAAACCTCGATGCTGTCGCCGACCGCGTTGGCGGGCCAGAACGCGAGCACGGCCCGGGCGGTGAAACGTTTTTCCGCCACAATCGTGGCCAGCAGTCGCTGCGCGTCGTCGAACAGCTTGGTGGCTTCCACGCCGACCACGTCGTCCTTGAGGATGTCGGGATAGCGGCCGTGGAGTTCCCACGCGCTGAAGAACGGACCCCAGTCGATGAAGGGCACGATTTCGTCCAGCGGCACCGGATCGTAGGTGCGGATACCCAGGAACTCGGGGCGGGGAATGTCGGTTACAACCCAGTCGCAGTGCGGCCGGCGCGCGCGCGCCTCGGCGAGCTTGAGCAGAGGGCGCCGGTTGCGCCGCTCCCCAAACTCGACCCGTTGGCGCTCCTGCTTCGCGCCGACCTCCGCCATGAAGACTCCCTTTTGCTCCGTCGACAGCAGCGCGCTGACGACGTTGACGACCCGCGACGCGTCGAGCACGTGCACGACCCCGGGGGCGTATTCCGGCGCGATTTTCACCGCCGTGTGCGCCGGGCTCGTCGTGGCGCCACCGATGAGCAGCGGCACGGTGAAATTCTGCCGGGTCATCTCGCGCGCGACATGCACCATTTCGTCGAGCGACGGCGTGATGAGGCCGGAGAGTCCGATCACGTCGACCTGCTTCTCGCGCGCGGCCGCCAGGATCTTTTCGGCCGGCACCATCACGCCGAGGTCCGTGACCTCGTAATTATTGCAGGCCAGCACCACGCCCACGATGTTCTTGCCGATGTCGTGCACGTCGCCCTTCACCGTGGCCAGGAGCACGCGCCCCTGGGCTTTCGCCGTGCCGCCGCTCGCGACGTGGCGGCGTTTTTCCTCCTCCATGAAGGGCGTGAGGTAGGCGACGGATTTCTTCATCACCCGCGCCGACTTCACCACCTGCGGCAGGAACATCTTGCCGGCCCCGAACAGATCGCCCACCACGCGCATGCCGTCCATCAGTGGACCCTCGATGATCTCGAGCGGGCGCGGGTACTTCTGGCGTGCCTCCTCGGTGTCGGCCTCGACAAAGGCGTCGATGCCCTTCACGAGCGCGTGTTTCAGGCGCTCCTCGACCGGCGCCCGGCGCCAGGCTTCCGCTTCCGCACTCGGGGCCTTCGGCCCGGCCGGGCTGCCGGCCGCCCGCTCCTTGATCGTCTCGGCCAGCGTGACCAGCCGCTCCGTCGCATCGGGGCGGCGGTTGAGCAGCACGTCCTCGACGTGCTCGAGCAAATCCCGATCGATCTCCGCGTAGACACCGAGCATGCCGGCGTTGACGATCGCCATGTCGAGCCCGTGGCCAATGGCGTGAAAGAGGAAGGCGGTGTGCATCGCCTCGCGCACGGCATTGTTGCCCCGGAACGAAAAGGAAACGTTGGATACGCCGCCGCTCACCTTCGCATGCGGCAGCGTCTGCTTGATGAGCCGCGTGGCCTCGAAGAAATCGACGGCGTAGTTGTTGTGCTCCTCGATGCCGGTGGCGACCGTGAGGATGTTGGGATCGAAGATGATGTCCTCGGGCGGAAATCCGATCCGTTCGGTCAGGAGCCGGTAGGCCCGGGTGCAGATGCGGACCTTCTCGTCGCGGGTCGCAGCCTGGCCCTGCTCGTCGAACGCCATCACCACCGCGGCCGCGCCATAGCGGCGGATCAGGCCCGCCCGTCGCAGGAATTCCGCCTCGCCGTCCTTCAGGGAGATGCTGTTGACGATGCCCTTGCCCTGCAGGCACTGGAGGCCCTTCTCGAGCACCGTCCACTTCGACGAGTCGATCATGATCGGCACGCGCGAGATTTCCGGCTCGGCGGCGATGAGGTTGAGAAACTTCACCATCGTCGCCTCCCCGTCGATCAGCGCCTCGTCGACATTGATGTCGAGGATGTTGGCGCCGCTCTCGACCTGCTGGCGGGCGATCGCCAGGCACCCGTCCCAGTCGCCGGCCTTGAGCGCCTTCGAGAACTTGGGGGAACCGGTGATGTTGGTGCGCTCGCCGATGACGAGAAAGGTCGAGGCGGTCGCAGGAGCGGTGGAAGTTTCGGCCGCGTCATTGGCCGCGGCCGGGGTGCCGGCTCCGTTGGCGGGGAGGGGCGTTGGCCCACTCGCGGCCCGCGGAGGGTCGTCCTGGGGCGGGCTCATGCGACGGCGAGGGGTTCGAGGCCGCTCAGCCGGAGCGCGCGCTTGGCCACTGGCAGCAGGCGGGGAGCCCGGCCCCGCACCGCCTGGGCGATGGCCGCGATATGGGCGGGTGTGGAGCCGCAGCAGCCGCCGACCAGGTTGACCCAGCCGTTGGCGGCAAAGTCACCCAGGACCCCGGCCATGTCCGCGGGGGTTTCGTCGTAGCCGCCAAAGGCATTGGGCAGCCCGGCATTCGGGTAACAGCTGACGTAGCACCCGGCCAGTTGGGCGAGTTCCTCGACGTAGGGCCGCATCGCGGCGCCGCCGAGGGCGCAATTGATCCCGACCGAGAACGGCCGGGCATGCTCCACGCTGTGATAAAAGGCGGCGATGGTCTGGCCGGACAACGTGCGTCCCGACGCATCCGTGATCGTGACGCTGATCATCACGGGCACGCGGGCCGCGTCGCCGCGACGATCGAACACGCTTTCGATGGCGAAGAGCGCGGCCTTGCTGTTGAGCGTGTCGAAAATCGTCTCGACGAGCAGGGCGTCGACCCCGCCGTCGAGCAGGGCCTCGATCTGCTCCGTGTAGGCGGCGACGACCTGGTCCCAGGTCACGGCCCGGTAGTCGGGACGGTTGACGTCGGGCGACATCGACAGCGTGCGGTTGAGCGGCCCGATGGCGCCGGCGACAAAGCAGCGGCGGCCGGGCGTGACCGCCTCCGTCCGCGCGGAGGCGCGGCGGGCGCAGGCGACCGCGGCGAGGTTGATCTCACGCACGAAGGGCTCGCATTGATAGTCGGCCATCGCGATGCCGGTGCTGCTGAAAGTATTGGTTTCGACCAAGTCGGCCCCGGCGGCGAAGTAGTCGCCGTGGATCTGCTCGATGATGTCGGGGCGGGTGAGCGCCAGCAGGTCGTTGTTGCCCTGGAGATCGTGCGGATGGGTGCGGAAGCGCTCGCCGCGGAAATCGGCCTCGCCCAAGTTATAAGTCTGGATCATCGACCCCATCGCGCCGTCGAGCACGACAATCCGGGCGGCGAAAAGCCGGCGAAACGCATCGTCGCGACTGGAGTCCCGGAGGGCGGTGGCATTCATGAGGCCCAGACCGTAGGCGACCACCCGGCGATGGCAAGATTCATATCTACGCATTTGGATTCGTTGATATGTGGTGCCGCAGAATGAGCTTGCGGGCGGCGCGGCATGAGCGTGGCGTGCGCGCGTTCGTCGTTCTTTGTTTCCTCCTGGTCAGCAGGGAAGGCCGTGAAAACCGGCCACAGTAGCGCTGCGGTAACGCATCACAGACCTCCAGCGTGCCTGCAAGGGCGCGTGCAAAGCCAATCTCCGGGACGGGAACCGGGGGTGAAGGCGGAGGCGAGGAAGCGCGGATCGCGCGATGTCCGATGGAGCCTTTCCATGGGGCAATCGCGGGGTCGGCGGGCCAAATGCGGAGTCCGAACATCTGCCCCGGGAATCCTCACGCGCCGGGCGTGCGGCCTTCCGGCCGCGCCAACGCCGTGCGCAAAACTTCATCGCCATAATGAAGCGTGGGAGCAGTGCCGCCATCCGTGCCGGAGGGAGGTTCAGCTCTTGTCGCCTGTCGAAACCGCTGACCTCCATGAAATCCTTCTCCCTCCTCCGCCGCGGGGCGCTCGCCCTGGTGCCCGCATTGGTTCTAACCTCGCCCGGGCACGCGCAGGCTCCGGCGCCGGCCGCGCAACTGCCGCCGTTCTTCACGACCGCCACCCGCACGCCCGCCGCGCCGCAGACGCTCGGTTCGGCCTTCGATCAGATTACCGCGGCCGATCTGGCGCGGCGCCAGGTCACTTCCCTGGCCGGCGCCTTGGGGGCGACGGCGGGCACGCCGCTCTTTGCGTCCGGCGCGATGGGCATGGCGGCTTCGCTCTTCCTGCGCGGGGCGAACTCCAACCAGACGCTGTTTCTCGTCGACGGCCTGCGCCTGAACGATCCGAACACCGACTACGCGGTGTTTCTCGGCGGGTCGTGCGTGAGTGCGTGCGACAGCCTCGAGATCTCCCACGGCCCGCAGAGCACGCTCTACGGCGGTGAGGCGGTGGGCGGGGTGGTCTCGCTGCGGGCGCAGCGGGGGGCCGGCGCCCCGGCGGGCCGCCTGGCCTTCGAGGCGGGCAGCTACGGCACGGTGCAGGGGGCGGTGGCGGCGCAGGGCGAGCGCGGCGGCCGGGCGTGGAATTTTTCGCTGCAGGGCGGCCGGACGGACAACGAGCGGCCGAACAACGGCTTTGAATCCGTCAATACCGTCTTTCGGCTCGACCAGCGGGTAAACGAGCGCCTCAGCCTGGGCGGCACGCTGCGCTGGTTTCACGGCGCCTACGGTTCGCCCGGTGATCGTTTCACCAACGACCCCGACAACGAGGAGCGCGAAGACAACGTGCTCGTGACCGCCTTCGCCGACGCGAAGCTGGCCCCGGCGTGGTCCGCCCATGCCGTCCTGGGTGGGCAGGATCGCCGCTTCGTGGCGGAGAACCCGCGTGCGGGCCGGACCACGGCCATCACGGTCGTCAGCAACCGCCGCTCCGTGCTCGACGCGCAGACGACCTTTGCCGGGGTGGAGCGGCACCGGGTCACCGCCGGGGTCACGGCGGAGTTGAACCACACCCGCAACACGGGCTTCGGGGCGATCAACCGCAGGCAGGCGCTGCTCGCGCTGTTCGCGCAGGATGAATTCTCGCCGCGCGACGATGTGTTCCTGACGGCCGGCCTGCGCAACGACGACTACGACACGTTTGGCCGGGCCACCACCGGGCGGGTGACAGCGGCCTGGTTGGCGGCCCACCGCACCGTCAAGCTGCGCTCGAGCCTCGGCACGGCGTTTCGTTCGCCCAGCTTTCTGGACCTCTACGGGCAGAGCGCCTTCTACGTCGGCAATCCCGCCCTGCATGCCGAACGGGCGCGCGGCTGGGATGCGGGGATCGACTGGTACCCGGGTGGCGCGGCCCGGGCCGTCAGCGTGACCTGGTTTGACACGCGGTTCACCGACCTGATCGCGGGCACGGCTGATTTCCGCAGCGTGGAAAACATCCAGCGGGCCCGGACGCGGGGCGCGGAGGTTTCCGTGCGGCTGGCGCTGGGCCGCACCACGGAAGTGCGCGGGAATTACACCTATCTCGAGGCGGACAACCAGTCCTCGCATCGGCGCCTGTTGCGCCGGCCGCGGCATCGCGGTGGCATGGATCTCTGGCATGATTTTGGCCGCGGCCTCAGCGCGGGTGCGGGCCTGACCTTCGCGGCCCAGCGGGAGGATATCGACGCGTCGAATTTCCGCCCGATCGACGGGGAGGACTTTGCGGTCGGGCGGGCTTTTGGCGCGTACCAACTCACCCCGCGGCTTGCGGTCAAGGTGCGGCTGGAAAATCTGCTCGGGGAACAGTACGAGGAGGTCCACGGGTATCCTGCCCTCGGATTCGGAGGTTTTGGCGGGTTGGAGTGGACGTTCTGATCGGGCGGGTCGGGGAGGGTTGGTTGCGTGGCGCGTTGCGGGGGCGGAAAGCCCATGTGCCGGCCGCGACCGGGAAGCAGGGCCTGCCGGCCCCGCAACTTCTGCGTAGTCATCGGCAATAACAGGCCAGCTTGTTGGCGGGATTTGTCCCATGCTGGGGACCCCGCCTCAGACTTCGGACCGATGCTCTGGAGTCGGACGATTCGACCTAAATTGCCCCAAGGCAGCCTACCCGCATGCACCGCCTCTGTTTATTCCTTTGCCTGGTCATGGGTGGCGGTTCCCTGGCGTTCGCCGCCCCGCGGCTGCGCATCGGGGTGGAGAATAATTCGCCGCCCCTGTCGTTCAGCAACGATCAGGGGCAACCGGATGGCTTCACCGCCGAACTCCTGGGTGAAATGAGCCGGTCGGGCGGCATCGAGTTTGAGATCGTGTCGAGTTCGTGGAAGGTCATTTCGGGTGAATTCGAGGCCGGGCGGCTCGACGTCCTGGCCAACGTCGTGATCACTGCCGAGCGCCACTCCACCATGGATTTCTCGATCGGTCATGCCTCGATTCACGGCGTATCGTACACCCGGATTGGCATTCCCCCAATCCGGCACACTGCGCAGTTCGCCGGCAAATCGATGGCGACCCTCAGTGGAACCACGTCCTACTTGAAGGCCCTCGAGCAGGACGGCTGGGGCGCCCGCATCGTGGTCTTTTCGACGTGGCCCGACATGCTGTCGGCCGTGAGGCGCGGGGATTGCGACTTCGCCCTGCTCCTGCGCCCGCTCACGTTCGAACAACCCGACGAGACGGGACTGCAGCGCGACTTTGTCGACGACGTCATCCACCAGTTTCACTTCGCGGTGCACCGGGGCGACGCCGCCAACCTGGCGGTGCTCAACGCGGCGCTCGCCACCGTGTTGCACCGCGGGGCCTTCGATCGCATTTACAGCAAATGGATCGGCCCCATCGAGCCGCATCCGATCCGACTTGCGGATTTGCGGCCGTACCTGGTGCCCGGCGCCGTCGTCGTGCTGCTGCTGGTGGCGCTCTTTGGGTGGCAGCGGCGCGTCAACCGCCAACTGAACGCCCAGGCCCGCGCGCTGGCGGAGAGCGAGGCCAAGTTTTCGACGGCGTTTGACCGGGCCCCGATTGCCATGGTGCTGGCCTCGCCGCAGGGACAGTTGCTGCGCGCGAACCAAAAGGCGGGCGAACTGTTCGGGCTTGCCCCGGCCGACCTGCCGACCGCCACGCTGGAGAACTTTATGCCCGGCGAGGACGCCGCGGCCAGCCTCTCCCGGATGCAACCGGTGTTCCAGGGGGAGAGCGACGGCTACCAGGTGGAGGAACGGTTCCGGCACCGGGACGGCCACGAGGTATGGGGCTGGATGAACGTCTCGGCGGTGCGCGCCGCGGCGGGCGGGCCCCAACTCGTGATCGCGCAGATCGTCGACCTCACCGCGCGCAAGGCGGCGGAGGAGGCATGGCGGGAAAGCGCGGCCCGTTATCGGCAATTGTTTGAGGCCAATGCCGCGGGTGCCGCGCTGCACGAGATCATCTGCGACGCGGCGGGGCGGCCCTGTGACTACCGCTTTCTCGAGGTCAACCCGGCCTTCGAGCGGGTCACGGCCCTGCGCCCGGCGGATCTGATCGGGCGGACCTTGCGCCAGGTGTTGCCGCAAGCCGATCCGGTCTGGATCGAGCGGTATGGCCGCGTGGCGCTGACCGGGGTGGCCGACCGTTTCGATCAATACAGCGCGGAACTCGGCCGTCATTTCGAGATCAACGCCTACTCCCCCAAACGCGGTCAATTCGCGGTGCTGGTCATCGACGTCACGGCGCAAAAAGAGGCGGAGCAGATGCGCGGCAAGCAACTCGCCGAGTTGCGCCGCTGGCACGACGTGACCCTGGGCCGCGAGAAGCGCGTGATGGAACTCAAGCGCGAGGTCAATCAGGTGCTCGCCGCGGCGGGACGGCCGCCGCGTTACGCGAGCATCGGGTCGGGGCACCAGCCAGACCCTGCGTCCTTCCCGCCGCCCCCGTGAGCAACCCTGCCATCATCGCCCTGCTGCAGAACGCCGCGTTGCTGCTGGCGTTGGTGGTGGTCTTCGATCTGCTCACCCACGATCAGCCGCTCGGCGGCCGGACGCTGCGCCAGGCGCTGGTCGGGGTGATCTTGGGCGGGCTTGGGATCGGGCTGATCCTGACCTCCTTCCAGCTCGAGCCCGGCATCGTTTTCGACACGCGCTCGGTGCTGCTTGGGGTCTCCGGGCTGTTCCTGGGTGCGCTGCCCACCGGCGTGGCCATGGCGATCACGGCGGCGTTTCGCCTGTGGCAGGGGGGCGCGGCCGGGGTTGGCGCGTCGGTTATTCTGGCTTCCGGCGGCCTCGGCATCGCCTGGCGGTATTTCCGGCGCCGGCCGTTGGCGGATGTCTCCTGGACCGAACTCTACGGCTTCGGCGTGGTGGTGCATGTCGTCATGCTGGCGCTGATGCTCGCGCTGCCGTGGACCAGCGCCCGGCGGGTGCTGGCCGGCGTCGGGCTGCCGGTGCTGCTGGTGTATCCGGTCGCGACGGCCGCGCTGGGCCTCCTGCTCGCCCACCGGCTCCGGCGCGAACGCACCCGCGTCGCCCTGGCGGAGAGTGAAGCGCGGCACCGCAGCTTCTTCGAATACAACCGGGGGGTCATGTTGGTCGTCGCCCCACCCGAGGGGACGATCCTCGACGCCAACCCGGCGGCGTGCCGCTTCTATGGCTGGACGCGGGAACAACTGCAGCAGATGCGGATCACCCAGATTAACCTGCTCCCGCCCGAACAGCTTCAGGCCGAGATGGCCCGCGCCCAAAGTTCGCAGAACTGCTGTTTCCAATTCCAGCACCGCACGGCCGACGGTTCGGTCCGGGACGTGGAGGTGTTCAGCGGCCCGATGCCGTATGGCGGCCGGGAAGTGCTGTATTCAATTATCATTGACATCACGGCGCGCCGGCGCGCCGAGGCGGCGTTGCAGGAATCCGCCACGCTGCTGCGGATCGCCACGGGCCTGTCCCGCCTGGGGGGATGGAGGGTCGAACTGGCGGCGCAGCGCGTGACGTGGACCGATGAGGTGGCGGCGATCCACGAAATGCCGCCGGGTTACTCTCCCTCCGTGAAGGAAGGCATGGGCTTCTACGCGCCGGAGTGGCGGGAAAAGATCACCGCGGTCTTTGGCGCCTGCGCGCGGGAGGGCATCCCCTACGACGAGGAGATGGAAATCATCACCGTGCGGGGCACGCGGGTCTGGGTGCGCACCGTGGGCGAGGCGATCCGTGACGCCAGCGGCGCAATCACGCAGGTCCAGGGCGCCTTCCAGGACATCAGCGAGCGCAAGCGCACGGAGGCCCGGCTGAGCGCGCAGCTCGTCGAGTTGCGCCGCTGGCACGACATCACGCTGGGCCGCGAGCTGCGGGTGATGGAACTCAAGCGCGAGGTCAACGAATTGCTGGCCGGGGAGGGGCGCCCGCCGCGCTATGCGAGCGTGGCGCCGGGCCGGGAAAACCGGGAGCTCGGGCCCGGCGCGGGAGCCCTCCCGAAGACGTGCCCATGAGCCTCACCACGAAGCTCGGCCGCGGGCTGGCGGGCGTGCTCCTGGGAGCCCTCTCGGCGGCGGCGCAGGTTCCGGCCGGCGGGACCGCCGTTCCCGATCGTCCTCCCATCCGGGCCGGCTGCGAACCCGACTATCCGCCTTACTGCATCGTCGCCGCGGATCAACAGGCCGACGGGTTCTCCGTGGAGCTTCTGCGGGCGGCGCTCAAGGCGGTGGGCCGCGAGGTTTCGTTCAAGACGGCACCGTGGTCGGAACTCAAACAGGATCTGGCCGAGGGGCGGTTACAGGCGCTGCCGCTGGTGGGGCGGACGCCCGAACGGGAGGAGATCTACGATTTTACTTTCCCTTATCTCACCATGCATGGCGCCATCGTGGTGCGGGACGACACCGCCGACATCCGCTCGGCGGCGGACCTGAAGGGCAAGACGGTTGCGGTGCTCCAGGGCGACAACGCCGAGGAGTACCTGCGTCGCGCCGATCTGGGGGCGGTGATCGTGCCGCTGCCGTCGTTCGAGACGGCCCTGCGCCAACTCTCGGAGGGCCGGCACGACGCGGTCGTGATCCAAAAGCTGCTGGCCTACCAACTCATGGCCCAGGCCGGCCTCAAGAATCTGCGCGCCGTCGGGCCGCCGCTGAGCGCCTTCGTCCAGAGCTTCTGCTTCGCCGTGCGCAACGGCGACAGCGATCTACTCGCGGCGCTGAACGAGGGGCTCTCCCTCGTGATGGCGGACGGCACGTTTCGGGCGCTTTACACCAAGTGGTTTGCGACGATTGAGGCGGCCGGGCGGAGCCGGAGTCGCCTCGTGCTGGGCGGGGACAACGATTATCCGCCGTATGAATTCCTGGATGGGAACGGCCAGCCGGCCGGTTTCAACGTGGATCTGACGCGGGCCATTGCCCGGCACATGGGGCTGGCCGTCGACCTTCGCCTGGAACCCTGGAGTGCGATGCGGAAGCGCCTGGCCGCCGGGGAGGTCGATGGCGTGCAGGGCATGTTCTATTCCTTCGAGCGGGACAAGGAATTCAGCCTCTCGGCGCCGCACTCCGTCGTCCAGCACGCGTTCGTCGTGCGCGAGGGTTCACCCGAAATGTCCAGCCTGGCGGATCTGGCCGGCAAGACGGTGGTCGTGATGGCGGGAGACATCATGGAAGACCTCGTCCTGAAGCAGGGTCTCGGGCCCCAGGTGGTGGCGGTGACCTCCCAGGAAGAGGCCCTGCGCCTGGTCGCGGCGGGAAAGTACGACGCGGCGCTGGTGGCGGTGGTGCCGGCGCTGTATTGGATCCAGCAGCACGGGTGGAGCAACCTGAGGGTGTCCGGTCATTCCGTGCTGGCAGCCGAGTACTGCTATGCCGTGGCCCACGGCCGGGAGGACGTGCTCGCCCTCTTTTCCGAAGGGCTGGGCGCGCTCAAGGCGACGGGCGAATACCGGCAGATCCAGGCCAGGTGGTTGAGCCCCTACGAGGCCCCGCCACTCCGCTTCCGGGAGCTGGCCCGGATCGGCCTCATGGTGATCCTGCCCCTGCTGGCCCTGCTCCTCGCCTCGGTGCTCTGGTCGCGCTCCCTCAAGCGCCAGGTGGCGGGCCGCACCCGGGAATTGACCGCTGAGATTGCCGAGCGCCGGCAGGCGGAAGCGGCCCTGCTGCACGCCAAGGAGGACTTCTCCAAGGCATTCATGTCCAGTCCGACGGCGGTCAGCATCAATACGCTGGCGGATGGCCGCTACGTCGATGTCAACGCGGCGTGGGAACAATTGAGTGGTCACCCGCGGGGGGAGGCGGTCGGCCGGACCACCCTCGAATTGGAAATTTGGGCCGATGTCCACGACCGGCAGGCGCTCCGGCGGCTGCTGGCGGAAGACGGCCGGATTCCCAGTCGCGAGGTCCGCTTTCGCCGCCGGAGTGGCGAGGTGATCACCTGCCTGCTTTCGATGGAGGTCATCAGCTTCGGGGCCGAGACCTGTTTCATCTCCACCACCATCGACATCACCGTGCGGAAAGGGGCGGAGGATGCGCTGCGGAAAAGCGAAGAGAAGTTTTCCCTCGCCTTCATGACCTCCCCCTACGCCATCACCGTGACGCGGCTGGCCGACGGCAAGCTCCTCGAAGTCAACGATGCCTTCGAGACCGTATCCGAATTTTCCCGGGACGAAGCCCTGGCGAACTCCTCGGTCGGCCTGGCCTGGTGGGCCGACCCGGTGGAGCGGCAGACGATCGTCGAGGATCTCCGGCAGGGCCGGAGCGTGGTCGCGCGCGAGTGTCACTTTCGGAAGAAATCCGGCGCAGGGATGATCGGCCAGATCTCGTGTGGGATCATCGTGCTGCAGGACGAACCGTGCATTTTGACGAGCATCAACGACATCACCGCGCGCAAGGAGGCGGAAACCAAGCTCAAGGCGCAGGTCGACGAGCTCCGGCGCTGGCATGAAATCACGATGGGCCGCGAGCTGCGCGTGATCGAACTCAAGCGCGAGATCAACCTGCTGCTGGTCGAGACGGGGCGGCCGGCGCGGTACGCGAGTGTGGCGGGGGGGCAGGAAAAGGCCGGACGACTCCACCTTCCGGGTGCGGCTCGGAGCAACCCCGAAGCATCCGGTGAACGCTGATCGGTCATGGGCCGGCGCTGATCGGGAACCCGGGCTCGCGCCGCCCCGGTCCGAATTCCTCCACCTGCTGCGCGCGGAACACGGCTTGGACGCGTCCGGCTACGACGAATCGTTTCTGGCGAAGTCCCTGGAAAAGCGGGTGGCGGCGACGTCCGGCCAGACCGCCGCGGCCTACCTCGACCGGCTGCGACACGACCGCGCCTAGGCCGAGGATTTCTGCCACGCGCTGCGAAACTCCTTTAGCGAGTTTTTCCGGAACCCGCTCACTTTTGCGCTGCTGGAGCAACACATCCTGCCCCGGCTGATTGAAGTCGCGGAGAAATCCGGCCGATCGGAAATCCGCCTCTGGTCGGCGGGTTGCGCCGCCGGCCAGGAAGCGTGGTCCGTCGCCATTTTGCTCGACGAGTTGCTCACCGTCCGGGCGAGCCCGATCTCGTTTCGTCTCATCGCCACCGATCACGCCGAGGCTGAGTTGGCCGCCGCGCGCCGGGGCGTGTACGACGAGGCCGCGGTCCGGCACGTTCGGCTGCGCCATCTCCGCGACTATTTCCGGCGGGAAGGGGAGGCCTATGTCATCGCGCCCCGGTTGCGAGCGCGGGTGGATTTTTCCGCCTATGACTTGCTGGATGAGCAGCTGGCCAGTCCGCCGGCGGGCATCTTTGGGGATTTCGATCTCACGCTCTGCTGCAACCTGTTGTTCTATTACCGGCCGGATCGGCGGCGGCTGATCCTGGACCGGTTGCAGCGCAGCCTGTCGCCCCACGGGTATTTGGTCACGGGGGAGACGGAGCGCGCGCTCGTCGAACGGAGTGGCGGCTTTCACGCGGTGGCCTCGCCGGTCGCAGTGTTTCAACCGCTCGCCCGATCCCCTCTTCCTCCCGGATCATGAAACTCAAGAACCTCAAGATCGGCCCGCAACTCTACCTCGGGCTCGGCACCATCCTGACGTTGGTGGTCATCCTCGGCGCCCTGGCCTGGGTGCAGACGGATCGCCTCTGGCAGACGACCAAGGATCTGTACAACCACCCGCTCGCGGTCAGTCGGGCGATCGGCACGCTCGAAGCCGATATTGCGGGCATGCGGCTGGAGTTCCGCGAGGCCCTCCTGGCCAGTGCGCCGGGGGCCCGCCAAACCGCCTATGAGAATTCGAAGGTTTACGAGGCCGAGGCCGCGCGGCAGTTCAGCATCCTCCTCGAACGTTACCTCGGGCCGCGGGTCGACATCGAAGCCGCTCAGCAGACCTTCTTGCGCTGGGCGGCAAGCCGGGAGAGCAATTGGGCCCTGGTGCGGGCGGGTCAGACCGGCCCGGCCAACGAACGCATTGAAAACACCGGTGATCTGGGGAGCCGGCGGGCCGCGCTGATCGAACAGATCAAGCGGATGGACGCGTTTGCCAGGAACAAGGCCGATGAATTCTTTCGCGACGCCACGGAGCGTAACGATGATCTGAATCGGCAGTTGGGCCTGGTGATCGGGGTCATTCTCCTGCTTTCCGTGGGTTTGGGTTTTCTCCTGCTGCGAGGGATAACGGTCCCCTTGCGGGAATTGATTGCGGTGACCGACCACTACCGGCAGGGCAAGCTGGAGGTGCGCAGCGGGTATGAGTCCGCCAACGAGTTTGGCACGCTCTCCGCCGCGTTCAACCTGATGGCCGGAACGTTGGAGGCGGACCTGCACCTCAAGCAGGAGGCGGGGCGGCTGGCTGGCGTGATGCTCGGTGAAGAGGAACTGGGCGCGTTCTGCCGCGCCTTGTTGGCGGCGCTGCTGGGGCCCACCGGTTCGCAGGTCGGGGCGGTCTATCTCCTGAACGATCAGCAGACCGCCTTCGAGCTCGCCGAATCGATCGGGCTGGGCAGCGGCCGCCGCGGCGCGTTTTCCGCCACCGGCTACGAAGGGGAGTTTGGCGCCGCTCTGGCCACCCGCCAAATCCAGCGCATCACGGACATCCCGGCCGACTCGCGCTTCACCTTCGCCACGGTGAGCGGGGAGTTCGCGCCCCGCGAGATCATCACCATTCCGATCCTCACCAACGAGCACGTGGCGGCGGTGGTCTCCCTGGCGAGCCTCCGGAGTTATTCCGCACCGGCGCTGCAATTGGTGCATGAGATTTGGAGCGTGCTCACCGCCCGGCTCAACGGCGTGCGGTCGTTCCGGCAGCTCCGCGAATTTTCGGAAAAACTCGAACGTCAGAACCGGGAGTTGGAAACGCAGAAGCGGGAGCTGGCGACGCAGGCGGGCGAGCTGAACGAGCAGAACACCGAGCTGGAAATGCAGAAGCGGCAGCTCGATGAGGCCAACCGGCTCAAGAGTGCCTTCCTCTCGAACATGAGCCACGAACTGCGCACGCCGCTCAACTCGGTGATCGCGCTCTCCAACGTGCTGAACCGCCGGCTCGCCGGTTCGATTCCCGCGGAGGAAGCCAGCTACCTCGAGGTGATCGAGCGCAACGGCCGGCAACTCCTGGCGCTCATCAACGACATCCTGGATCTTTCCCGCATCGAGGCGGGCCGCGAGGACATCAGCCTGACGCAGTTTCCCGTCCGGGTGTTGGTCGATGAGGTTGTGGACATGCTCGCCGCGGAGGCGCGCGAGAAACAGCTCTCCCTGTTCAGTGAGGTGGGCGAGGACCTGCCCATGGTGACCAGCGATTTCGCCAAGTGCCGGCACATCCTCCAAAACCTCGTCGGCAACGCGGTCAAGTTCACCGCCGCCGGTTCGGTGCGGATCTCCGCCCGGCGGGTGGAGGAGGCCATTTACCTGGCGGTCAGCGATACGGGTATCGGGATCTCGGCCGACCAACAGGCCCATATCTTCGATGAGTTTCGCCAGGGCGACGAGAGCACCTCCCGGAGCTACGGCGGCACCGGCCTCGGCCTGGCCATCGCCCGGAAGTATGCCGAGCTGCTGTCGGGCAGCGTCACGGTGGAGAGCATTCCGGGCCAGGGCTCCACCTTTACCCTGCGCTTGCCGTTGCGCATCGATCTGCCGCCTGGAGCGGTCGCGGAGTCGCACGTCGCCGCGACCGGCGGGGCGGCGACGGCCAAGGTCGCGGACGGCCACGGCCAGTGCATCCTGCTGGTGGAGGATAGCGAGCCGGCCGTCGTGCAGATGACGGACATTCTCACCCTCCAAGGCTACCGGGTCGAGGTGGCGCGCAACGGCCAGGAAGCGCTTGAGCAAATCGGACGGAGCCTGCCCGATGCCGTGATCCTCGATCTGATGATGCCGCAGGTGGACGGCTTTCAGGTGCTCCGGTCGATTCGCGAGACCGAAAAGTCCGCCCATTTGCCGGTGATTATCCTCACGGCGAAACACGTCACCCGCGAGGAATTGGGTTTCCTGAAGGGCAATCACATCCGCCAACTGATCCAGAAGGGCGACATCAGCCGGGCGGCTTTGCTGGAGGCCGTCGCGAAAATGGTGGCGCCGCGCGCGACGTCTGCCCTCACGCCGCCACCGCGGGCCGCTCGCCCGCCGCGATCCGGCAAGCCGGTGGTCTTGGTCGTGGAAGACAACCCGGACAACCTCCAGACGGCCCGGGCGCTTCTGCAGGATCGGTACACCGTCATCGAAGCCGGCGATGGCCGGGCGGGCGTTGAGCAAGCCCGCCGGCACCTGCCCGATCTCATCCTCATGGATATTTCACTCCCCGTCATGGACGGCATCGCCGCCCTCGCCGAGCTGCGGGCCGACGCCACGCTGCGCCACATCCCGGTCGTGGCGCTCACGGCCAGCGCGATGAAGGGCAACCGCGAGGAAATTCTGGCCCATGGCTTCGACGGCTACGTCTCCAAGCCGATCGACGAGTCCGTGCTCCAACAAACCATTCAAGAAAAGCTGCATGAACTCTAGCGCCCTCAAGCTCCTGGCCGTCGACGATCACCCGGACAACCTGACGACCCTCAAGGCGGTGGTCGCCGATGTGCTGCCGGGCGTAACCATCCTGACGGCGCTCAACGGCCCGCGCGGGCTCGAGTTGGCGCGGGCCGAGGATCCGGATGTGATCCTGCTCGACATCGTCATGCCGGAAATGGACGGGTTTGCCGTTTGCCGGAAACTGAAGAGCGATGAACGTCTGCGTGCCATCCCGGTGGTTTTCCTGACCGCCCTGCGCACCGACCAGGCCAATCGTATCCAGGCGTTGGAGGCAGGCGCCGAGGGGTTTCTTGCCAAGCCGCTGGATGCGCAGGAGTTGACCGCCCAGATCCGCGCGATGTCCAAGATCAAGGCCGCGAACCGGGGGCAGCAGATGGAGAAGGAGCAACTCGAGGCGCTGGTGGCCGCCCGCACCCGCGAGCTGGCGCGGGAACTGGCCGAGCGGAAGCGGGTGGAGGAAAAGCTGCGCGAGAGCCTTGGTTTCAACGAGGCCCTGCTGCAGACGATTCCCTTCGGCATGAGCATCGTGAATGAGGAGGGCCGGCTTTTGTTCGTCCACGGTCCGCTGGCGCGGGCCGGGAGCGAACCGGCGGTCGGCCAGCAGTGCTGGGAGGTTTATCGGGACGATCGGCAACAATGCGCCGACTGCCCTCTGAAGCAGCCAATTGAGGTGGGGCAGACTAAGTCCATCGAATCGGGCGGGGTGTTGGGCGGGAGGACTTTCGAGATCAGCCACACGGGTATGGTTTTCCAGGGGCGGAAAGCCCTGCTGGAGATCTTCCTCGATATCACCGAACGCAAGCAGGCGGAGACCAAGGTCAACGAGCAGCTCGCTGAGCTGCGGCGCTGGTACGACGTCACCCTCGGCCGCGAGGGACGCGTGATGGCGCTCAAGCGCGAGATCAACCAACTCCTGGGGGAGGTCGGAAGGCCGGTGCGTTACGCGAGCGTGGCCGACGGCAGTGCCGAGAATCCGCCCCCCGCGCCGACAACCCCGCCTTTTCCGCCGGAGGGATCCCGTGGCTGAGGAGCAAAAACTCACGCTGCTCGTGACCGGCATGTCCTGCGCCAATTGCGCGGCGGGCCTCGAGCGGTACCTCAGCCAGCTCCCCGGCGTGGCCGCCGCCACGGTGGATTTCGCCAGTGAGAAACTCACCGTCACGTTCGATCCCGGCCGGATCGACGCGCGGGCCCTCATCGCCGGGGTCGAGGCGATCGGTTTCGGCGTGGCCGTCGGCCGGACCGAACTGGCCGTGACCGGCCTGCCGGACGAGGCGGCGGCGGTCCGGCTGCAACGCCTGCTCGCGGGGCAGGGTGGGGTGCTCGCCGCCGGGGTGGACCCGCGCACCGGGCAGGTGGCGCTGGAATATCTCACCGGCATGACCAGTGTCGCGGAACTCGCGGCCGTGCTGCGCACCGCCGGGTGCGACCTGGCGGCGGATGCCGTGCCGGAGGTAGTGGAGGATGAGGAAGCGTTGGTGCGCGCCGCCGAGGTCGCGCAGCAGCAACGCCTGCTGGCGCTCGGACTGACCCTGACGGTGCCGCTGATCACCTTCAGCATGGCGCGCGATTTCAACCTCGTCGGCTTCCGCCACGATCAATTCGCGATGCTGCTCCCGGCGACGATCGTGCAGTTCATCGTCGGCTGGCAGTTTTATGTCGGCGCGTATCGGAGCCTGCGCGCGGGTGCGGCCAACATGGATGTGCTGATTGTGCTCGGTTCCTCGGCCGCCTACTTCTCCAGCCTGGGCGTGACCCTGGGCCTGATCCAGAGCGCCAACGTCTACTTCGAGACCGGCGCGGCCATCATCACGCTGATCCGGCTGGGCAAATTCCTCGAGGCGCGGGCCAAGGGCAAAACGTCCGCCGCCCTGAAGGCCCTGATGGGGCTGCGGGCCCGGACCGCGTGGGTGGTGCGCGGCGGCGCGGAAGTCGAGATCGATGTCGAACAGGTCGTGGTCGGCGACCTCGTCGTCGTGCGTCCCGGGGAGAAGGTCCCGGTCGACGGCACCATCAACGAGGGCAAGTCCGCCTTCGAGGAAGCGATGATCACGGGGGAGTCGATGCCGGTCAGCAAGGGACCCGGTGACGAGGTGATTGGGGCGACGATCAACCGGGAAGGGCTGATCAAGTTCGAGGCGACGAAGGTCGGGAAGAACACCACCCTCGCACAAATCGTGCGGCTCGTGCAGGCCGCCCAGGCCAGCAAGGCTCCGATCCAGAAACTGACCGACGAGATTGGACGCTATTTCGTGCCGATCGTGATCGGCCTGGCCCTGTTCACCTTCGCCGGCTGGATCTGGGTCGCCGACGTCGACGGGATGACGGCGATGCTCAACGCGGTCGCGGTCGTGGTCATTGCCTGCCCGTGTGCGATCGGCCTGGCCACGCCGACCGCGATTCTCGTGGGCACGACCCGGGGCGCCGAGCACGGCATCCTCTTCAAGCACAGCGAGGCCCTCGAGCGCGCCGGACGGGTGAATGTCGTGGTGCTGGACAAGACCGGCACCATTACCCGGGGCGAACCGGCCGTGACGGACGTCGTCGCCGCCCGGGATCAGGCGGGGGACGAAATCATGCGGCTGGTCGCCAGTGCCGAACGCGGCTCCGAGCACCCGCTCGGACGCGCGATCGTGCAGGCGGGACGGGATCGGGGCCTGGCGCTGGGAGAGCCGGTGGGCTTTCAGGCCGTCAGCGGGTTTGGCCTCCGGGCCACAGTGGAGCGGCGCGCCCTCGTCATCGGCAATGCCCGGCTGATGCGCAATGAAGGCATCGCCATCGACGAATTGCAGGCGGACATCACGCGGCTGCAGGCTGAGGGCAAGACCGCGGTGATCGTCGCGGCGGGTCCGGTGGACCAGGTGGCGCCGCTCCGGGCGATCGGTCTGGTGGCGGTGGCCGACACGGTGAAGCCGGGTTCCCGCGAGGCCATTGCCGAATTGCGGCGGCTGGGCCTCGACGTTGTAATGATCACCGGCGACAACCCGCGCACCGCCGCAGCGATTGCCCGGGAGGTCGGCATCGAGCGGGTCGTGGCGGAAGTCCTGCCCGGCGCCAAGGCCGAGGCCATCCGGCAACTCCAGGCCGCCGCCCCGGCGCTGCACCTGCCCCGGCCGGTCGTGGCCATGGTGGGTGACGGCATCAACGACGCCCCGGCGCTGGCGCAGGCCGATGTTGGCATCGCCATCGGCACCGGGACCGATGTGGCGATGGCGGCCGCGGGCATCACGCTCATCAGCGGCGATCTGCACGGCGTCGGGCGCGCGGTGTCACTCTCGCGCGGCACGATGGAGACGATCGTGCAGAATCTGATCTGGGCCCTCTGCTACAACGTCGCCCTGATCCCGATCGCGGCGTACGGCCTGCTCAGCCCGATGTTTGCCGCGGGTGCGATGGCGTTCAGCTCGATCTTTGTCGTCACGAACAGCCTGCGCCTGCGCGGCTATCAGGTGCAGACGTTCGCCGCCCCCAAGCCCCTCTGGCGCCAGGGGCTCGAATTGATCCCGCGCGTCCTCGCCCCGGGCTTCGCCCTGGCCGTCCTGATCATCGTGCCCCTCCTCACGATGCCAGGCGAAATGGAGATCAAGGGCGCCCTCCCCGGCACCATGACGCCGCTCCTGATGATGACGATGGCGCTGTCGAACGGCCTGATCGCGGTGTCCTATGCGTCGATTCCGATTTTCCTGATCATTTTTCTGATCAAGCGGAAGGACATCCCATTTTCGTGGGTCCTCGTCCTGTTCGGGGCGTTTATCCTGGCCTGCGGCACGACCCATGTCGTGCACATCGTCGGCCTCTGGTGGCAGGTGGACTGGTGGCAGGCCACGGTGGACACCTTGTGTGCGATCATCTCCGTGACGACGGCGATCCTCGTCTGGCCCCTGCTGCCCAAGCTCCTCGCGATCCCGAGCCCGGCCCAATTGCGGGCGGTCAACCGCGAACTGCACCAGGAGAAGGCGGCCCTGGAGCACACGCGGGACGAACTGCGCCGGGCCTACGCCGAGGTGTAGCAGCGCGTGCTGGACCGGACGGCCGATTTGGCCCGCGTCAACGCCTCCCTGCGGGCCGAAATCCAGGTGCGGCAGGAAACCGAGGCGGCGCTGCGGGACAGCGAGGCAACGTTTCGCGCGATGGTGGAGACGTTGCCGGTGGCCATCTACCTGTCGACCGGGGTGGAGCAGAAATCCGAGTACCTGAATCCCCGCTTCGTCGCGCTGTTCGGTTACACCCAGGCCGAGGTGCCCACGGCCGCCGAGTGGTGGCCCCTGGCCTATCCGAACGAAAATTATCGCCGGGAAATCGCGGCGGAGTGGCAGCGCCGGGTGGAACATGCGATTGCAACCACGGCCGCCATCGCGCCGATCGAAACGGTGGTCACCTGCAAGGACGGCTCGCAGCGGACCATCGCGTGGAATTTCATCACGCTGGGGAAGAAAAACTATGCGTGTGGTCTCGACCTGACCGCCCGCAAGCAGGCGGAGTCGGAGATCCGGCAACTCAACGCCGAGTTGGAGCGCCGCGTACGCGACCGCACCGTCCAGCTCGAGGCCGCCAACCAGGAATTGGAGGCGTTCAGCTACTCCGTCTCGCACGATTTGCGCGCGCCGCTGCGGCATGTGGGCGGTTACGTGGATCTGCTGAACCGGCGCTTCCCCACGGCGCTGCCGGAAAAGGGCCGGCACTATCTGGCCTCCATCGCCGATGCCGTGCGGCAAATGGGCACCCTGATCGACGACTTGCTGGATTTCTCCCGGACGGGTCGCATGGAGATGCGGGAGGCCAATCTCGATATGAACCGGATGCTCCAGGAGGAGATCGCGGTCCTCCAGCCGGGCCTGCGGGATCGAAGGATCGAGTGGGTGGTCGCCCCGCTGCCGTCGGTGCACGGCGACCCGGCCATGCTGCGGCTGGTGTGGGCCAACCTCCTGGGCAACGCCGGCAAGTTCACCCGTCAGTGCGCCGTGGCGCGGATTGAGGTCGGTGCCCGGGAGAAGGGGGCGGAGATCGTGTTCTTTGTCCGCGACAACGGCGTCGGGTTTGATATGAAGTATGCGAGCAAGCTCTTCGGCGTTTTCCAGCGGATGCACCCGGTGGAGGCGTTTGAAGGAACCGGGATCGGCCTGGCCAATGTGCGTCGCATCATCCAGCGGCATGGCGGACGCACGTGGGCCGAGGCCTCCCCGGGTCAAGGCGCCACTTTCTATTTTTCCATGCCCATACCACCGGAGGCAAAACCATGAGCAGTCGGCACCCGGCCTCTGCGGACACCCAACCCCCATGCCCTCCGTAACTGAAGTCCAGCGGTCGCTCCGCGTGCTCTGTCTCGAGGACGAACCCCGGGACGCCGAGATGATCCGGGAACTCCTCGTGGACGGGGGGTACGTGGTGAGCATGGAACTCGTGGCCAGCGAGGCGGACTTTGTGGCGGCGTTGCAGGCCCGGGCGCCGGACATCATCCTCTCCGACTACTCGTTGCCGGGCTTCGACGGCCCCGCCGCGTTGCGTTGCGCGCGTCGCCTCCGCCCGATGGTCCCGTTCATCTGCGTCTCCGGCACCATCGGGGAGGACGCGGCGGTCGAATTGCTCAAGCAGGGTGCCACCGATTATGTCTTGAAGGATCGGACGACCCGGCTGGTTGCCGCCATCCGCCGCGCGTTGGTGGCCGCGCAGGCGGCGCAGGAACGCCGCGAACTGGAGTCGGCGATGCGGGCGCGGGAGGAACAATTGCGATTCGTAACCGATCACGCGCCGGTCGGCATCGCGCATTGCGACCGCGAGCGGCGCTACAAGTTTGTGAACCAGCCCTATGCGGCGATCTTTGGTCGGAGGGTCGACGAAATTGTGGGTCGGCCGGTGTGGGAGGTGTTGGGTGAAGCCGCCTATGCCGACGCCCGACCGCACATGGAGGAGGCGTTGGCCGGCCGGGTCGTCGAGTATGTACTCAACCTGTCGGCGCCCAACGGGGGCGAGCAGACGGTGAATGTGCAGTACGTCCCGGAGCGCGACGCGGACGGCGCCGTGGTGGGATTCCTGTCCGCCATCACCGACATCACCGAAAGGCAGCGCGGGGCGGAGGCGCTGCGGCGGAGCCAGGATCTTTTTCGCGCCGTCACCGAAAACACGTCCGATGCCATCTACGTCAAGGATGCGCGGAGTCGTTACCTGATGTTTAACTCCGGAGCCGCCCGGATTGTCGGCAAATCCAGCGCGGAGGTTCTGGGCCGCGACGACACGGCCTTGTTTCCGCCGGACGAGGCGCGCGAGGTCATGGCCGGGGATCGCCGGGTCATGGCGGGGGGGCCGGGAGCAGACCTACGAGGAAAACGTCACCGGCGCGGATGGCGTGCCTCGCACCTTCCATTCCACCAAGGGTCCGGTGTGCGACGCGCAGGGCAACGTCATTGGCCTGTTCGGCATCGCCCGTGACATCACCGAGCGCCGGCGGCAGAATGAGGAGTTGCGCGCGAGTCGGGCGACGCTGGCTGCCGCGCTGGCCAGCATGACGGACGCCGTGTTCATCTCCGATGTCGCGGGGACGTTCGTCGAGTTCAACGATGCCTTTGCCGTCTTCCACCGGTTCCGGAACAAGTCCGAGTGCTCCCGGCGACTCCGCGATTATCCCGAGTTGCTGGAAGTCTTTCTGGCCAACGGGCAATTGGCCCCGCTGGACCTGTGGGCCGTGCCCCGGGCGCTCCGGGGCGAGTCGGGCTCGAATGTCGAGTACACCCTCCGCCGCACGGACACGGGTGAAACCTGGGTGGGCAGCTACAGCTTTGGTCCCATCCGCGGCAACGACGGCGCGATTGTCGGTTCCGTGGTGGTGGCCCGCGACGTCACGGAGCGCAAACGGGCGGAAACCAGGCTCAAGGAGCAGGTCGAGGAATTGCGCCGCTGGCACGCGGCGACACTCGGGCGGGAGATGCGCGTGCTGGAACTCAAGCGCGAGGTGAACCGATTGCTGGTTGAGGCGGATCGGCCGCCCCGGTACCCCAGTGTGATCGCCGCCGGGTCGACGGCGCAAACCACCGGAGACGGGGCTGCTCCCGACCTGCCACGATGAATCCGGTGTGCACCCATTTTCCCCGGGCCCGCCGCGGTTGGGCGTCACGCGCGGCGATGGGGCGGCACCTCGAGGCCGCCGGCGATCGAGGAGCCGGCGCCCGATTTTTTCCAACCAAGAAACTGGAGCAACGACCATGAACCAACTGCGCATCATTCTGCTGGCGGAGGACAACCCGAAGGACATCGAGCTCACGCTGGAGGCCCTCGCCGAGAACAATCTGGCCAACCAGATCGTCGTCGTGAAGGACGGCGTCGAGGCGCTGGAATATCTGCGGAGGGAAGGCGACTACCGGCTGCGCCCGCCGGGCCACCCGGCGGTGGTGCTGCTCGACATCAAGATGCCGCGGATGGATGGCCTGGAGGTGCTGCGCACCCTGCGCCGCGATGCCACGCTCAAGTCCGTCCCGGTGGTGATGTTGACCTCATCCCGCGAGGAAAATGATCTGATCCGCAGCTACGAACTGGGCGTCAATGCCTACGTGGTCAAACCGGTGGACTTCCCGCAATTCATCGAGGCGGTGCGGCAAGTCGGCGCCTTCTGGGCCGTCCTCAACGAATTGCCGCCCAGCGCCGGCGCCGCTCATGAAATCCCCGTCTGAAACGGATCAGCCGCTGCACGTCCTCTGTCTCGAGGACACGCCCCAGGATGCCGAGATCCTCGCGGCGCGCCTGGTCGACGCCGGCTACCGCGTGACACTCGAGCTCGTGGCCAACGAGGCCGACTTCACCGCGGCGCTCGAGACACACCCGCCGGATGTCATCCTGGCCGACTACACGCTGCCCGGCTTCGACGGCCCCGCCGCGTTGCGTTGCGCGCGTCGCCTCCGCCCGACGGTCCCGTTTATCTGCGTCTCCGGCACCATCGGGGAGGAGACGGCCGTGGAGCTGCTCAAACAAGGCGCCACCGATTACGTGCTGAAGGATCGGCCGGCCCGGCTCGCCTTCGCCGTGCGGCGGGCCCTCGACGAGGCGCGCGCCGCGGCGGAGAGCCGCCGGATGGAGGCGACCGGGCGTGGGCGGGAGGAGGCGCTGCGTGAAAGCGAGGAACGGCTGCAAATGTCATTGGAGGCCACCGGCATCGGCTTGTGGGATTGGGACATGCGGAAGGATGTATGGTACTCGACCGACACCTATTTCAAGATGCTGGGCTATGATCCCACCAAGGCGGCCCAGAACCGCGAAGTGTGGGACGAACGCACGCATCCCGAGGATCGGGAGTTTGTGATCAAGAAGATGGAGGCCGTGCGGGATGGCGGGGAGCAGGCGTTCGACATCGAATTTCGGTTTCGCCATGCCGACGGCACGTACCGTTGGATCAACAGCGTGGGCCGCGCGGCCAAGTTCGATGACCAAGGGCGGGTGACGCGGATGCTGGGGTTGCAGATCGACATCACGGCGCGCCGACTCGCCGACTCCAAGCTCCGGGCCCAGCTCGACGAGCTGCGCCGCTGGTATACGGTCACCCTCGGCCGCGAAACGAGGGTGATGAATCTCAAGCGCGAAGTGAATCGGGCCCTCGCTGCGGCGGGATTGCCGCCGCGCTACGCGAGCGTGGCGGCGGACATCGCCGAGCGGGACGCGCCCTAGTGCTCCATGAGCCAGCCCGACCCCACCGCCGCTCCCGCTGCTGCCGGCCCGTCCTGGCGACGGGACGTGCTCTGGGTGGCGGCGGTGGCTGGCGCCTATTTTGCCACCGCCCGGCTCAGCCTCTCGCTCGTTATTCAACCGGGGGGCATCGCCGCGATCTGGCCACCCGAGGGCATTTTTCTCTCGGCCCTCCTGCTCACCCGGCGGCGCGTCCGGCCGGTGCTGGCCGGGGTTCTCTTTCTGACGGATTTCGTGGCCGAAGGCCTCACCGGCACCGCTCCGCTGGTGAGTGCGCTCTACGCGCTGGCCCTCACCGGCAGCGCGCTGCTGAGCGTGGCCTTGTTGGGGCGTTTCGTGGGAGAGCCCATTACGTTTCGGAAAATCAGGGACGTCGGTGGTTTTCTGTTTTTCGCCGTGGTGCTCAGCAACGGCCTGATGTCCCTGCTGGCGGCCGCGGCGTCGCGCCTGATTCCGGGCGCTTCCTTTTGGGAAGCATGGAAGTGGTGGGCGACGGCGGACGGGGTCGGCAATCTGTTGGTCACGCCCTGCATCCTGAGCTGGGCCTCCTTCTTCCGGACCAGCCGGGGCGGCTGGTCTTCGGCCCGCCGGCTGGAGAGCGCCGGCCTGATCGTGCCCTTGGTTGCCTTGAACCTGATCGCCTTCAGCCAGGTGGAGCTGGGCAGCCGCTATGCCTCCTACCTCGGCTACGTGGATTTCCCTTTCCTGCTGTGGGCCGCCCTGCGTTTCCGGGTGCGCGGGGTCACCGTGGTCCTGCTGCTGTTGGCCGCGCTTTCTCTGCGTCTTTCGTTTAGCTACCCCATGTTTGGCGGGGCGATCCACCCTTCCCAGCTGGAGGCCGTGCTGGCCGCGCAGCTGTACCTTGCTTCGCTGGCGATCCCCTCGCTCTTCGTTGCCGCGGTCGTGACTGAGCGCCAGGCTGGCCGCGATGCCCTGCGCCAGAGCGAAGCGCAATCCCGCGCCTTGTTCGAGCAAGCGGCCGTCGGCGTGGCCCTGGTCGATTTCCACACCGGCCGCTTCCGGCAGGTCAATCAACGACTTTGCCGCCTCATCGGCTCCACGCCGGATGCGATGCGTGAAAAGACCTACGCGGACATCACCCTTCCGGCCGATTGGGCGGGCTTCCGGGCGAAGCTGCGGGCGCTCGGGGCCGGTACGCTGCGCGAGTTTTCGCTGGAGCAACGTTTCGGGCGCGAGGACGGTTCGAGCCTCTGGCTTGACGTCACGGTTTCCCCGCAGTGGGCCCCGGGCGAGCCCCCCGATTGCTGGGTCGCCGTGGTGCAGGACATCTCAAGGCACAAGCTGGCGGAGGCGGCCCGGCACGAGAGTGAGGAGGAGTTTCGCAACGTCTTTGAGTTTTCGCCGGTGGGCAAATCCATCACCCGCCTGGATGGCTCCATCAAGGTCAACCAGGCCTTCTGCGTCATCGTGGGCTACACGGAGGAGGAACTCAGGACGAAGACCTGGCAGGAGATCACTCATCCGGACGACGTGGCCGCCAGCAATACGGTCATCCAATCCCTCCTCGAGGATCGGATCGCCCGGGCCCAGTTTGAAAAACGCTATCTGCATCGCAGCGGCAAGCCGATCTGGACGGAAGTGAACACCGTGGTGTTGCGGGATCAGGAGCGCCGGCCGCTCTATTTTCTCACCGCCATCACCGACATCACCCAGCGAAAACAGGTGGAAGCGGCGGCGCGCCTGGCCCAACTCGAGACGGTCCGGTTGCTGGCGGAGGCTGAACAGACGGGCGAGGCCCTGCTCAGCGTGGTGGAGGATCAAAGGAGAACGGACGCGGCCCTGCACGACAGCGAAAGCCGGTTCCGCCGGGTCGTGGTCGATTCTCCATTTCCCATCCTGCTGCACGCGGAGGACGGCGCGATCATCGAAATCAGTGCCTCCTGGTGCGAAATCACCGGTTATGCGCGCGAGGAACTGGCCACCATCGCCGACTGGACCGAGCGCGCCTACGGCGAACGGCGGGCCCGGGTGCAGGCGGACATTGACCGGCTCTACGGGCTGGAGCAGCGCCGCGACGAGGGCGACTACCTGATTCGCACCAAGGGCGGCGCGACCCGGATCTGGGACTTCAGTTCCGCGCCGCTCGGCCGGCTGCCGGACGGACGGCGGCTCGTCATCAGCATGGCCTCGGATGTGACCGAGCGCCGGCGGATCGAGATCGAGTTGCGGGAGCGGACGCAGCAACTGCAACTGGCCCTGCAGGCCACCGGGGTGGGCGTCTGGCAATGGGCGCTGCAAGCCAACCGCATCACGACGATCCATGGGGGCGGCCCCATGTCCGGGCTCCCGCCGGAAACCTACCCCGCGACGGGCGAGGCGTTTTACGCGCTGATTCATCCGGATGACCGGCCCCGCGTGACCGCCACCTTGCAGCGGGTCTTGGACCACGGCGAACCGTATCAGGCCGAATTCCGCGTCATCCGGCCCGATGGCGTCGAGCGGTGGGTTTCCGCCCAGGGCCTGTGCTCCGTCGATGCCGCCGGCCGGCCTCTGACGCTGATCGGGGTGGACCTGGACATCACCGAGCGCAAGCACGCGGAGGAGCAGGTCCGCGCGGCGCAAGTCGCGACCGCGCGGCTGCTGGCGGAGGCGGAAGGGTCGCGGCAGGTATTGCTCAGCGTGGTGGAGGACCAGAAAAGGACCGAGCTGGCCCTGCGGGCGAGCGAGGAGCAGTTTGTGCAGTTCATGCGCCACCTGCCGGTGCTCGCTTTTCTCAAAAACCATGAACGGCGCATCGTGTACTTGAACGAACGTTACACCATGGTCTACGGCGCGGAGGCGGCGGACTGGGTGGGCCGGCGCAGCGACGAGATCTGGCCGGGGGAACTCGGCGAGCAGATTCGCGCGGAGGACGAAAAGGTGCTGGCGACGCGGGAGGTCCTGACGGTCTTGCAGCAGATGCCCACCGCCCAGGGGCCGCGATTCTTTCGCACCATCAAATTCCTCATTCCGCGACCCGCCCAGCCGCCCCTGTTGGGCGGCGTCGCCCTCGACGTGACCGAGGTCCAGCAGGCGGAGCAGAGAATGCGGCAACTCAATGGGGAGCTCGAGCAGCGGGTGCGCGATCGCACCGCCGAAATCGAGGCCGCCAACCAGGAGCTCGAAGCCTTCAGCTATTCGGTCTCGCACGATCTGCGCGCGCCGCTGCGCGGGATCGACGGCTGGAGCCTCGCCCTGGAAGAGGACTATCGCGACCGGCTCGATGACCAGGCGCGCGTCTACCTGGGCCGGGTGCGCGCGGAGGCCCAACGCATGGGGCAGTTGATTGAGGACCTGCTCCAGCTTTCGCGCGTGGCCCGCGCGGAGTTTCGGCGCTCGCCGGTCGACCTCTCGGCCCAAGTGTACAGCGTGGTGGCCCGGCTGCAGGAGGAGCGGCGGGATCGGGCGATCGAGTTTGTCATCGAGCCCGGACTGAGGGTGGCGGGAGACCCGGCGCTCCTGGATATCCTGCTCACCAACCTGCTCGACAACGCCTGCAAATTCACGGCGCGGCGGGAACGGGCGCGGGTGGAGGTGGGACGCCTGGAGGACCGGCAACCGCCGGTCTTCTATGTGCGCGACAATGGCGCCGGGTTCGATCTAGCCTATGCCGACAAATTGTTCGGCGCGTTCCAACGCATGCACAAGGCCTCCGAATATCCCGGCACCGGCGTCGGTCTGGCGACCGTGCAACGCATCGTCCACCGCCACGGCGGGCAAATCTGGGCCGAAGCGGCGGTGGATCAGGGCGCCACTTTCTTCTTCACCCTCGGAGAACTCTCATGAAAACAAAACCTCCCGTCATCCTGCTGGTGGAAGACAACCCCAGCGACATCGCATTGACCAAGCGGGCCTTCGCCCTGAGCCACATCGCGAATGAGTTGGTGGTCGCGGAGGATGGCAAGGAGGCGCTGGACTATCTGCTGGGTGGCGGCCGGGCCGGCGGGCCGGCGGGGAACCGCTTGCCGGCCCTGGTCCTGCTCGACCTCAAGCTGCCCCTGGTGATGGGGCTGGAGGTCTTGCGGCAGATTCGCGCCCATCCCCGCACCCGGCGGCTGCCGGTCGTGGTCCTCACCACGTCCAGTGAAAAGGCCGACCTCGCGACCTGTTATGATCTCGGAGCCAACAGCTACATTCGCAAGCCGGTCGATTTCACCCAATTTGCGGCCGCTGTCCGGCACCTGGGCCTGTATTGGCTGGTGATGAACGAGGCGCCGCCAGACGACGCCGCGCCGGCGGCCTCCCGCGTCGCCCCCGAACTTTCCCCGTGATGAGCGTTCCGCTGCGCGTGCTCCACCTCGAGGATTCCCCCGGCGATGCCGGGCTGGTCCGGCGGGCCTTGGCCAAGGCGGACTTCGCCGTGCAGGTGGAGCGGGTCGAGGATGCCGCGCAGTTTCGCGCGGCGTTGGCGCGACAGCCGTGGGACGTCGTGATCGCCGACTACCGTCTGCCCCAATTTGATGCTCCCGGGGCCCTCGGGGTTTTGCATGAGACCGGGCTGGATCTGCCCTTCATCGTCGTCTCCGGCGTGATCGGCGAGGAGAGCGCCGTGCAGCTGATGAAGGCCGGCGCGAATGACTACGTCCTGAAGGATAACCTCGCCCGGCTGGGTCCCAGCGTGACGCGGGAGGTGGCGGAAGCGCGCCGGCGCGAGCAGGCCCGGCACGCGCGGGAGGAGTTGCAGCGCAGCCAGGCCCTGCTCGCCACCCTGGTGGAAAGCACCACGGACGCCGTGTACGTCAAGGATTTGGCGGGACGCTACCTGTGGTTCAATCCGGCGGCCGCCGCCCTGACGGGCAAGGCCGCGGCGGAGGTGATCGGCCGCGACGATACCGCGCTCTGGCCCGCCGCAGAGGCGCAGGTGATCATGGCGGACGACCGCCGCATCATGGCCGGCGACCGCCCGCAGCTGATCGAGGAGGAGGTGACGACACCGGCGGGACGGCGCACGCTTTTCACCACCAAGGGGCCGCTGCGGGGGGCGGACGGAAGCCCCATCGGGGTTTTCGGCATCGCCCGCGATATCACGCCACGCCGGCTGGCCGAAGATGAACTCCGGGCCTCGCACGCCCAGCTGCGCGCGCTCGCCGCCCGGCTGTGCACCATCCGCGAGGAACAGGGCGCCCACATCGCCCGCGAGATTCACGATGTGCTGGGCCAGCAATTGACCGCGCTCAAGTTCGACCTCGTCTGGCTGCGCCGGCGTTGTGCCGATGTGGGTGATGCGCAGCTGGCCGGCGATCTGGCGGAAAAGATCGCGACGGCCTTGCAACTCGCGGATGCCTCGATTCAGACCGTGCAGAAGATCGCCACGGAGCTGCGGCCGGGCACGCTGGACAAGCTGGGGCTGGTGGCGGCGTTGCAGCAGGTCGCGCGGGAGTTTGGGGAACGCACGCGCATCCGGTGCGAGCTGGCGCCGATGCCCGAAACCCTCGCGCTGGATTCGGAACGATCCACCGGAGTGTTCCGCATCTGCCAGGAGACGCTGACCAACGTCGCCCGCCATGCCCGGGCCACGCGGGTGCAAATCCGGCTGGCGTGCGACCCGGCGGGTTTGACGCTCGAGGTGCGCGACAACGGCGTGGGCATCGCCTCCGAACACCTCACCGGCCGGAGCTCCCTCGGTTTGCTGGGCATGCACGAGCGGGCGATGCTCCTCGGCGGCCGGTTGGAAATCAGCGGCGCGGCCGGCCAGGGCACGACCGTCAAACTGCAGCTGCCGATCCCGCCGGGGTCATGAAAATCCTCATGGTGGATGATCATCGGGTGGTCCGTCACGGCGTGAAGCTGATCCTGGCCGGGGAGTTTCCCGGGGCCGCCGTGGAGGAGGCCGGAACGGCGGCGGAGGCGATCGCGCGCGTCGGTGAGCGCGACCAGTGGGACCTCGTGCTGCTCGATCTTTCTCTGCCGGACCGCAGCGGCCTCGACGCGCTGCGCGACATCAAGCAATTGCGGCCCGCCCTGCCCGTGCTGGTGCTGAGCATGCACCCGGAGGCGGAGTTCGCCGTGCGGGTGCTCCGGGCCGGTGCCGCCGGCTATCTGACCAAGCAAAGTGCCGCCGAGGAATTGGTGGTGGCCATGCGGAAGGTGCTGGCCGGTGGGCGCTACATCACGGCGGCGCTGGCCGAGCAACTCGCCGCCGACTTGGGCGCGGCCGGTTTCCGGCCGGCCCATGAGCTCTTGTCGAACCGCGAATACCAGACGATGCAGCTGCTCGCCGCGGGCCGGACCGTGAACGAGATCGCGGCGGCGCTGGCCTTGAGCCCCAAAACGGTCAGCACGTATCGCACGCGGGTCCTGGCCAAACTGAACATCAAGAGCACGGTCGACCTGGTGCGCTACGCGCTCCAGCACCAACTCGTGGAGTGAGGCGCCGCCGGGAAGGATCGCTTCGTTCGGGCTGGGGTGCCCTCGCGAGGCGCCGGGTCCGGAGGCGGTGTAGGACAAGTCCTACAGCCGACGGCGGGAGTGGCTGACACCCGAAACAGGATCTGCCGGCTGTTCTTTTTTTGCCGCGGGCGTATCCTGAGAGCGTGAAAGCCGCTCCCGCCGAAACCACCAAGCTGCGCGTCCTGATCGTTGAGGATTCGGAAATCGACGCCGCCCTGATGGTGCGCGAATTGCAGCACGCCGACTTCGTGGTCGAGCACACCCGGGTCGCCACCGGGCCGGATCTGCAGGCCGCGCTGGCGGCGCCGGCGTGGGACGTCGTGCTCTCCGACAGCAAGATGCCGGGATTCGGCGGCATGGAGGCGCTGGCCATCGTCAAGGCGACCGTTCCCGATCTGCCGTTCCTGCTGATCTCGGGGACCCTGGGGGAGGAGGCGGCGGTGGCGGCGATTCGGGCGGGTGCGGCTGATTTTTTCATCAAGGGTCGGCTGAGCCGGCTGGGCGCGACGGTGGCGCGGGAGTTGCGCGAGCGGGTCGAGCGGCAGGCGCGCCGGGCCACGGAGGATCAGGTGCGCCAATTGTCCCACGCGGTGAGGCAGGCGCCGGTGTCGATCATGATCACCGACGTGGCGGGGAACATCGAATACGTGAATCCCAAGTTCACGGAGCTCACCGGCTACACGCTCGAGGAGGTGCGGGGGCGCAATCCGCGTTTGCTGAAGACGGGGCTCACGCCGCCGGCCGTCTACGCCGAACTGTGGCAGACCATCACCGCCGGCCGGGAATGGCAGGGCGAGCTGTGCAATCGCCGGAAGGATGGCCAGTTGTTCTGGGAAAGCGCCTCCCTCTCGGCCATCCGCGACGCGAGCGGCCGGATCACCCATTTTCTCGCGGCCAAACTCGACATCACCGAGCGCAAGCACGCGGAGAGCCGGCTCAGGGAGCAGGCCAAATTGCTCAATGACGTTACCGATGCCATCACCGTGTGCACGCTCGAGGGCGTGATCACCTTTTGGAACGAAGGCGCGGAACGCCTTTACGGCTGGTCCCAGGCCGAGGCCCTCGGCCGCCCGATGACCGCGTTGCAGCTGGATCAACTCACGGCCACCGCCGCCTCCCTGACCCGCTCGGGAACGGACCGCAGTTGGTCGGGCGAACAGCGGCAAACCACGAAGGACGGGCGGGAAATCATCGTCTTTGTGCGGCTGACCCTGGTGGCCGACGAGCAGGGCCGGCCGGCGTCCATCCTGGCGATTAACACCGACATCACCGAAGCCAAGCGGCTCGAGGCGCGCTTCCTGCAGGCCCAGCGGCTGGAAAGCCTCGGCGCGCTGGCCAGCGGGATCGCGCACGATCTGAACAACGTGCTCGCACCGGTCCTGCTGGCGACCTCCGTCCTCAAGAACTCGATGACCTCGGAGGCGCAGCGGCAGATGCTCACCACCATGGAGGCCAGCGTGCGGCGCGGCTCCAGCATCATCCGGCAAATCCTCGTGTTTGCCCGGGGCACCCAGGGCGAACGCGCGGCGGTGCAACCCCGCTCCATCCTGGATGAGACGGCGGAAATCATTCGGGAGACCTTTCCCAAGAACATCGCGGTCGAGACCCGGGTGGCCGAGGTCCTGTGGACGGTGGTCGGCGATGCCACGCAGCTGCACCAGATCCTGATGAACCTGAGCGTCAACGCCCGCGACGCGATGCCCGCGGGCGGCCGGCTCACGCTCGCCGGGGACAACGTCGAGCTCGACGAGACATTTGTCCAGATGACCCCGGGGGCGAAGGCCGGCCCCCATGTGTGTCTTAGGGTTTCTGATACCGGCACCGGCATTGCGCCGGAGCATGGCGGCCGGATCTTTGATCCGTTCTTCACGACGAAGGCGCCGGGTTTCGGCACCGGCCTCGGCCTCTCCACCGCCCTCGGCATCGTCAAGTCCCATGGCGGTTTCATGCAGTTCCGGAGTGCTCCCGCCACCGGCACGTGCTTCGCGATCTATCTGCCGGCGTCGCGGGAAATTCCGGCGGCCGCCGATCCCATGGCCGCGCCGGTGCCGCCCGGCCACGGCGAATTGATTCTCATCGTCGACGACGAAATCTCCTTTCGCACGGTCGCGACCAAGATGCTCGAGGGCCATGGCTACCGGACCGTGGCCGCCTCGGAGGGTTCGGAGGCGCTGGCGGTCTTCATGCAGCACCGCGCCGAGGTGGCCGCCGTGGTCACCGACATGATCATGCCCAACGTGGACGGCCTGGCGCTGGTGCGGTTGTTGCGTCATATCGATCCCTCGATTCCCATCGTCGGCATCAGTGGGTCCGGCGATGCCTCCTATCTGCAGACGGTCGAGTCCCTGGCGCTGCCCGTGTTTCTGCCCAAGCCCTTCACCGCGGCAAAGCTACTTACGGCGCTGCGCCAAGTCCTGGAAAAAAGGTCCGCCGCCCGTGCTCCCGTCCGTTCGTCGCCGGCGGCCGGAGCCCCCTCGCGCCGGAACTCCGGCGTGTCGGGAGGAATGGGCGGCACCGCGACCTTCGCCGGATCGCGGCGCTGGTCGGGCGTGAGCCGGGCCGTGTTCTTGCGGTAGGTCGCCTCGTGGCAGAACACCTGGCTCTGGTGCGTCACCATGAAATTGAACACGGTGAAGAACGGCGGGCCGGGAGCGCGCTTGCGCCAGTGCGCCTGGTTGCTGGATTCATCCCACACCGCGCGCAGGGTGACGAAATTGTAGTCCTCCTTGGAATTGTTCGACGGGCAGTAGCCGGTCGCGCGCAGGTACTCGGTGAAACACTTGATCTCCGCCGGCAGCGGTGTGCCGTCGGAGTCGCAGAACCGGTTGGCGTGGAGATAAGGGTCGCACGGTCCGCCGGCCGGCCCGACTTCGAATAACCCCAAGTCGGCGGCGCGGTTGGGCCCCGCCGGAGGATGGGCCACCTCAACCTGATTTTCTCTTGCGGGGCCAGGGGGGCTCTGATTTTGAGACCATGCCCCCGCCCGACCCACCCCCTGAAGATCCGGTTTCCTTGGGAATCAGACGAACGCCGGCCCCCCGTTTTTCGTAGTCGATGTTCCCCTCCACCATGCACCTCCCCGTCCCGCCCCGCCTTCGTGCGCTGGCCGCGTTTGTTCCGGCGTTCGCCGCCGTTGCCACGTTGGCCCAGACCGCCGTGCCGCCGCCGGCGTCCGCCGACGCCACCGTCCAGCTCTCACCGTTTCTCGTCTCGTCGGAAGGCGACGACGGCTATCGCGCCGCCAACACCCTCGCCGGCACGCGGATGAACGCGTCGCTCTTTCACACGCCCGCCGCGATCTCCGTTTTGACCAGGGAGTTTCTCGACGACATTGGCGCGGAGAACGTCGCGGACATGTTCAAGTTCGCGATCAGCGCCGACAGCGAGCGCACCGAGCAGGGCGGCAACCTGGCGCAGGCGTTTGACGTGCGCGCGACCATCCGGGGATTCGCGGAATCAATCATGACGCGCGACTTCCTACCCAACATGGTGCAGAGCCGCGGCATCCTCGCCAACGACCGCTTCAACGTCGACCGCGCCGATGTGGCGCGCGGGCCCAACTCCATCCTGTACGGCGCCAGCCGCCCCGGCGGCGCGTTCAACCTCACGTCGAAGCGGGCCGTGCTCAACGGCCGCCAGAAGTCCGCGGTGGTCACGATCGGCAGTTACGCCAAGCGGCGCGGCGAGGTCGATTTCGCGTTTCCACTGCTCAAGGACAAGCTGGCGCTCCGCACCAACGCCGTATGGGACGACCGCGACGGCTGGTGGGAGTATGAGATGGCGCGACAAAAAGGCCTTGCCGCCGCCCTCACGTATCAGCCCTTCCGCGCCACCCAGGTCCGCGGCGGCCTCGAGCGCATGTCGCGCAAGCAGGTGGCCGGAAATGCGTTTCCGCATGCCGACTTCGGCTACTCGCGGTGGGTGATGGCCGGCTCCCCCCAGGCCCCCAATCCGCTCTTTCCCGGCACCAACCCCGCTCCGACTCTCCTCCGCTCGCTCAACACCCTCCAGTCGGTCTACGCGTCGCAGGTACGCCCGCAACCTTTCCGCCTCTCCACCACCGGCGCCGACATGCGCCCCGACCTGGCCGGTACCCAGGGGCCCGGCTTCTGGGAAACGATCAGCGGCGGCGCGGCTCCGTCCGGCGGCACGGTGGACGATCCGTTTTACGGCCAGGTCATGCCCGAAAACGCCTACCTCGCCGGCCCCGGTCGCAGCTCCAGTTACAATTACACGCTGGCGTCGCTCTTCGTCGACCAACGCATCGGCGGCTTCGCCATCGAGATCGGCTACGCCTACACCCGGTATTTCCGCGCCTTCACCCAGGCCAACGCCAACGCCATCGGCGACCCCAATCCCGTGCTGCCCGGCGCCTACTATGCCGACGGCGACTCCGTGATCGCGGCTGGCCGCCTGCCCGGCACGCTCCTGCCCGACATCGCCCGCGCCAACCCTTTCGTCGGCCTGCCTTACGTGCAGTCGCAGGTGATCCAGCAGCACTTCGATCAGCGTAGTGAAACCTATCGCGCCAGCATTGGCTACGACTTCGATTTCACCCAGCGCCACCCGTGGTTCGGCCGCCATAGCGTCGCCGGCTCCTGGCAGAAGGACGCGTTCCTTTTCGGCAACGGCCAGATGAGCGAATACAACCTCGCCCCCAACAACGCCCAGTTGATCGACTCCGCCACCAACATCATATTTCGTCGCACCTACCTCGATTTCGCCGCTCCGGGCGGCCCGCATGGGGCGCTCGATCCCTGGGCCAATCCCATTCCTGAATCGCCCGGGATGAAGGCCGGTTTCGCCTGGAACCAGAGCTACCCGTGGACGACCACGAAAAATCAGAGCGCCATGCTCGCCCTGCAAAGCCGTTTCCCGCGCGATCTGCTCGTCCTCACCGCCGGTTACCGCCGCGATCGCGTCGAGGTCAACGACGCGACGCTCGGCGCCGAGCCGCTCCCGCGCGCCACCAATCTCCATCTCACGCGCGCCGATCGCTTCGTCGACGACACCATCACCCGGTTCAAGGGCGTCACCCGCACCTACGGCGCCGTCGTCACGCCGCGGCCTTGGGTCGGCTTCACCTACAACCGGTCCGAAAGCGTGTTTCCCCAGGGCAATTTCAAGGACATCTACGCGCGCGTCATCGATCCCATCGAGGGCACCGGCTACGACTACTCGGTGCGTTTCAGTTTGTTCGGAGGTCGCCTCGGCGCCGCGGTCAGCCAATACCGTGCCGTCGGCGCCAACCAGTTCCAGCCCACCCTCAACGCGCCCAAAAATCAGGTTCTCGCCGCCGCCAACGCCGCCCTCAACGCGCTCCGCGCCCGCGGCGAGGCGCTGCCCGGGATCGTCAGCGCCCACGGCCTCACGCTCCTCTACACCGATTCCCGCGACTCCTCCGACTTCATCGGCCGCGGGACCGAGATCGAACTGACCGGCCGCCTCGTCCGCGGCTGGAGCGTCTCGGTCAACCTCAGCCGCAATCGCCTCGAGCAGTCCAACATCGCCACCGACGTCAACGGCTTCCTCGCCGCCGTGAAACCCGCTTGGGAGCGCGGCACCGCCCTGGTCAACGACACGCCCGCCGCCGTCGCCACCTTCATCCGCAACCGCGACGGCACGCCTTCGCGTGACTTCGTCGCCAATCCCGCGACCTTTGCCGATATTTACGCCTACTCCGTGTCCGTCATCGACGTCTTCAACCGCGGCACCGGCAAGGCTCCGCTCACCCACGTCGCCCAGATGGCCAACGCCTTCACGAGCTACCGTTTCTCCGACGGCGCTCCGGCGATTTTCCAGCGCGCGCGCGTCGGCCTGGGCGCCAATTACCGCGGCCCCGCCGTCATCGGCTACGATGGCGCCAACAGCGACGCGGTGATCCTCGGCGCCAGTTCGGTTTTCCTGAACGGCATGCTTGGAAAACGTTTCCCGCTCCGCCGGGCCCAGGCGCTCGACGTCCAGCTCAACGTCGAAAATCTCCTCAACAACAACGACCGGCTCCCCTATTCCGCCGCGGCCCCGGGCAACGTCGTCCGCTGGATCCTTCCGCGCATCCGGCAGACGTGGAGTCTGCGCGCGACCTATACGTTTTAGGTTGGCCCGAGGTTCGTCGGCTTGGCTGCCGCACGCGTTTTCGGCCCCCACCGGAGCGAAGGGGGCCTGAGGCTCGCGACCGCTCCGCTCCAGCGCCCGATGGGCACAGCCTCCCGGCCCTCTTCTGCCGGCAACTTCCGTCGCCTTGCGAGCGTTGTGTGATCGAGGGCTCGGGGGCGATTCTTCGTCGTCGGGGTCCGGGCCTGTCTTGGTTTGACCTCCGCCCTCCCGATTCTCCCGAACCCTGCCCGCTGAAGTGTCAGTTTTGTTCTGCAGCAGCGCATCCCGATCGAGGGTTTTTTAACGGTGGAAAGCGGCACGCGCCCATTCGGCGCGATGGGTCTGCTGATCAAGGAATCTCGTAGACTTCAATCAGCGCGACGCCGGTGGTGCCATTTGCACCGCTGACGAGTGCGGTGTAATTGCCGGGTTGGAGGGTAACCAGGAGTGCGGCGTCATGCGATGACAGAGCGAACGGAAACGCACCGACCCTGGTTGCGGTGGCTGCGATCTCGACGGCGTTGGCGCCTGAGCCCCAGGCATCGTTGACGGCGACGACTGCGCCAAGGCTGGTCGTCAGGGTAAGGATGGGATTGGCGAGGGCACCGTTCACCCCAAATGGCGTGAGCGCCGGACCGGCGCCGCGGATGAGATAACGGCCCGGTTGCTGTCCCCGCACGACCAGCCCGGCAATTCCGATGTTGGCATCGGTGCCGATGAATGCGCGCGTGGAAATATTGATCATCCGGTTGGTATTGCTGTCGGCCTCGTAGATCTCCACCAAGGCGGTGCCGGTGCGACCCGCGCTGTCCGCAAGCACAACGGTGTAATTGCCGGGCGCGAGAGCGACCTGCAGCGCGGCGTCCGCACTACCGCCGGCGAGCACGAAGGCGCCCAAGCTGCTGAAAAGCGCGTTCGGGGTAACGGCGGAATCCCAATTGTCGTTTGCGGCAATGACCCGATTGGCGCCATCATAGACCGTGAGCACGGGATTGGGCAGCAGGCCCGTAACCCCGAACGGCGCGAGACCGGGACCAACCCCGCGCACCAGGATATTCTTCGCCGTGGCGCCCTGAATGACGAAGCCCGCGATGAGCGTTCGCTCGTCGGAGCCGGCCGAAGCGCGCGTCGAGATGTTCGCGAGAGCGGGTGTGCCGTCCACCCTGAGGTGAGCGACCTGGCTCGTGGTTACGCCGAGACTGTTGCGGACAAGGACGGTGTAATCGCCCGAGTCCGTGGTGGCCAGATTGACCAACGTCAGCGAACTCGAAGTGCCGACGAGCGTGCTGCCGCGGAACCACTGATAAGCAAATGGTCCGGAGCCGGCGGCACCCACGGTGAAGACGGCCGTGCGTCCGATGATGGTGGCGAGGGCGGCGGGTTGGGTAGTGATGATCGGCGCCGACGGTGCGACAATGACGCGCACAGGCGCCGTCGTGACCGAGCCCATACGGTTGGTGATGGTAACGGTGACGTTATAGCTGCCAGAGAGGTGGGTGGGGATTGAAACCGCGATCCCTCCGGTGATCGCGCTGAGCGTCCCAACGTTGGAAGCATAGATCAGCGGGCCAGCGCCGGCGGCGAGGATGCGCACGGTCACGGATTCGCCGGGGCGAACCGCGGCCGCCTCGGGCGAGACGCTAACGATCACGGGGGCCTGCAAAGCCAGCGCATTTGCAGCCACGAGGCGGACGAGCTTCGGCCGGGCGAGGCCGTCAAAGCTCGTGAAATCACCCAAGACAATCGTTCGGCCGTCGCGCAGCGGAACGATGCCAGTGACATTCCCGTTTGGGCCACCGCGCGGGTCGAACGAAAAATCAGGTGACGCATCGGCATTGAAGCGCCGCAGGGCAACGCTCGGGGTCAGGACTGAGCTGCCGAACGCTTGGTGGATTTTACCGGCGGGCGAGATCGCAAAGATGGAACCCAACGTGAAGGCAAAGGCCGATTTGAAAATTCCCGGCCATGAGGCATCGCGAGTTCCGTCGGCGGCGAGTCGATAAACACCTTCCCCGATGTAGCCGCGATGGACCAGATGGGTCTGCGCCAGGGCGGTCCCATCGGATAACGCGAAGACGGCATCAAACCGGCCATCGTCGAGGTCTACGTCCGGCGCGGAAATCGGTGAGAACGCGGCGTCAACGGTGCCGTCTGCGTTGAGGCGGCGGAGCGGTCGAATGGGAAAATATGAGATTCCTGGGTTGTGGTCGTTGACCAGGATCTTTCCGTTGGGCTGCAGCGCATGCACCGTCGACGCGACTCCGTTGGTCGGCCCGGCGAACGTCGGGTCAAGGGTTCCGTCGCCGTTGAGACGGTAGAGCACCCGGTTACTAATCACGAGGACCTTGCCGTCGGGCTGCACGCTGACTTGCGTGGGCGGTGTGCTCGTGACCACGCCCGCCGCCGTGAACGTGGAATCGAGGCTGCCGTCGACTGCCAGACGCAGCAGATTGGTGCGCGCGGTGCCGTTAAACGTGTTGAAATTGCCCCCGACGAGCAGCCGCGCGTCGGGTTGGAGGACAAGGCGGCTGATGGTGCCGCCGTTGTTCAAGCCACTGCCGAGGTTAAACGTCGAGTCGAGCGAACCGTCGAGGTTGAGGCGGGCGAGCGCAAACGGTGAGACGCCGGGTGTGACGAAGAACTGCGAGCCACCGATGATGACCTTGCCGTCGGCTTGTTCGACGGCGGCGGCGACGTTGCCAGCCAGCGTGAGGGTTGGCGTGAACGTCGGGTCAACAATCGGGCTTGGCGCGGTCGACGTCACCAGGGTAAGTCCGGCGGGCGGGCTCGTGCTGGTGCCGCGAGCGTTTGTCACTGTCACCGTGTAGGCTCCGGCTTGCGCGGGCAGGGCATTGCTCACGAGAAGTTGGTCGGACGCCTGGCCGGCCAGCGGCTGGCCGTTGAAATTCCACTGGTAGGCGAGCGGCATCGAGCCGGTGGCCGCTACGTTGAAGAGGATATTGTCGCCGGGCATCGCGATGCAACTGGCCGGTGCGGCGGCAATCGCCGGCGCAGCAGCAGCAGGCGCCGAACGAATGATGGTGCCGGCAAAGCCGACGACCACGGCGGCGGCATCGCTCGCGGCGGCCCCGGTGAAGAGGGCGTTGGTGCCGGAGGCACGCGGTATCCACGGGCTTGTCACATCGGTGCTGGTGAGCACGGCACCGTTTTCGCCCACCACGATGAACCGGCCGTTGAAAAACGTCACCCCCCGCAGGTGGGCCGACGTGCCGGTGGCGACGGGTTGCCAGTTGATCGCGTCGGTCGAAGTGATCGCGTAGCCCGCCTCGCCAACCGCGAGAAAGCTGCGCCGGGCATAGGTAACGGCTTCGACAAACAGGCGTTCCGGTAGCAGGCGCGAATCGTAATCGGTGGCATCGATGGTCACGCGCATGAGCCCGTTGTCGCCCGTGATGACGAATTCACCATAGGCGTAAGTGATGCCGCGGAGGCGGTCGGAGCTTGGACTGAGTTTCGACCACGCGGACCCGTCGGTGGACGTCAATAGTTCGCCGGATTCCGCCACGGCGATCCAGCGCCCGCCGCCATAGGCGATACCATTGATTCGCGCCGTCGTGCCGCTGGTCCTGCCGGTCCACAAGGCACCATCGCGGGAGGTTAGAATCGTGCCTTGATCGCCGACGGTAACAAAGAGGTCGTTCCCGAAGCCGACACTGACCAACCAGAGCGAGAGGCCCGAGGGGCGTTTTGTCCACGCCATGCCGTCCCCCGAAGTGAGGATGGTGCCACCCTCGCCAACGGCGGCGAACTGGCCGGCACCGTAGCACGCGGCCCAGAGATTCTGGCTGGTTGGCGATACCACCGGACTCCACGTCTCCTGCGCGCGGAGAGCCGTGCATCCCGCGAGCAGCAGTGCGCCGACGAAGCGGAGAGGTGATTTAGCGCCGTATGAGTTTGTCATGGAGTTTGCCCCAAAGCGCCGCGCGGCGGTCGCACGGCGGGGCGAGCGGGAGGATGTCACCTCCGCTCGGCCATCCCAATGGGTTGTTACCCGACCGACGTTCCGCGATGCGGCTGATGGCGGCTTGCTCGTTGGCGTTCAGGAAAAGCAGGTCGCTTCGGCGGCCATCGATCGGCACCCGCTCCGCCGCACTCATTCATAGCTTCACGAGCGTTTCGGGGCGATTGCTCCGGCCTTGATGGGATGGTGCATTGCTTGACTCGAATATCGGTTCGCAACAGTGCCTGAGGACTCGATGAACCGAATTCGCCGACTGGTAGCCTTGGTGCTGCTGCCCCTTTGGGGTGTGGTGTTGGTTCATTGCGGGATGGAACTCGACGGCCTGTTCGGTGCTCCGACGCATAACGCGAAGGCGTCTGGCGCCTCCGAGGCAGGGGACAACGACCCGGATGGCGGCCATTCGATTGAAAGCGGTCAGTTCGATGGATTCGTCGATTGGCTCGCGGTGGCCCAACCCACGCAATTCGCCGAGTTGGTCTGGCCCGCCGTGATCGTCTTCGACTCGACTCAGGCGGTGGCGGCTTCGCCGCAACCTACGCATCCGCCGCCAGAACTGGCTGGCGGTTGGTCGTTTGAACGCCGCGCGGCGCTTTCGCCGCGGGCACCGACATTGGCTTCGTAACGGTCCCGGCGCGGACCGATTCTCGTTGGCTTTCGCCGCGCTGATGCGCCGCCGCCGTGCCCGTCGATCTTGTTGTCACCCCTATAGACCCGCCCTCCCCATGAAACGATTCTCCACCATCCACCGGTTTCTGATCCCGCTCGGACTCGCCCTTGCTTCGCCATCCGCCCGAGCAGCAGGGGACGCCCAAGCTGTTCCGACTCTCGAAGCGCTGGTTGCCGAAATCAGCGCCAAGAATCCGGAGGTAAGATTTTACGAGGCGGAGCTCGACGCGGCCAAGGCCGGTCGCCGCAGCGCTGGCGCCTGGAGGGACCCGGAGGTCGGCGTGCAAGGTGGCCGCAAGCGGGTGCGCGACGCGACGGGCGTGTTATCCGGCGAGGGCAACGCCTGGTCGGTTTCCGTTACGCAGACCTTTGAATGGCCGGGCCGCCTCGCCCTGAGGAAGAGCATTGCCAACCGCGAAATCGCCCTGGCTGAACTCGGACTCGCGCGGTTCAAGGCCGCACTCAAGGGTCGGGCTCGCAGCCTCGGGTATGGCTTGCAGGCGGCGCAGGATAAGTCCGCCGCCGCCCAGGAAGTCGCAGAGCGCTATCAGGTGCTGCGCGAACTATTTCTCGCCCGCGAACCGGCGGGACTGACTCCGCTGTTGGAAACACGCGTCATTGAGGCGCAGGAGATCGCGCTGAAGCGCCGGGCCACCGCAAGCCAACTGACGGCGCTGGCGGCGCTCGTGGAATTGAATCAGCTTCGAGGCGCTGCCTTTGACGCGCCGATTTCGGCGGGCAAGGCAGAGTTGGTCTTCCACGCCGCCCCGCCGCTCGATGAACTGCTGGCTGCCGGGCGGGAAAAGAATTTCGAGTTTCTGATGACCAAGGTGGAGCTGGAGAAGCAGGGCTTTGCTGTATCGCTCGCGCGCCATGAGCGATATCCGGCCGTCTCCGTCAGTCCGTTCGCCTCGCGGGACAAGGCCGGCGATATCGAGACCATCGTTGGTCTCGGGGTGTCGGTTCCGTTGCCCCTTACTTCACGTTCGCGCGGCGCGGTAGAGGTGGCGGAAGCGCGGCGGCGCCAGGCGGAGACGACCGTCCTCGTCGCCCAACGGGACCTGGAGCGCGACGTGATCACCACGGCCCAGGCATTCGCGGTGAAGCTCGCCGCGACGACGCAATGGAAGTCGGACTCGGTCGGGAAATTCCGTGAAGCAGCGGCGCTGGCCGACCGGCACTACCGGCTCGGGGCGGTGCCGCTTTCGACCTACGTCGAGCTGCAGCACGCCTACCTCGACGCGGTCGAAGCGCTGCTTGACACGCAACGTGAAGCCTTGGACGCGGGCCAGCGGCTGGAATTGCTCACCGGCCTGCCCTTCAATGCGGTGGAGACGAAACCATGACGAGGCCCCACCGCCGTCTCCTCGTCCTGGTCGGCTGCTTCGCCGCCGCGCTGTTCAACGGTTGCGGCGCCAACGATAAAGCCGGGGCGAAGGGCGAGGCGGAAAAAGCCGGACCACCAAACGCGACCTTCAAGGCCGGCCGCGGACTGCATTTTACCCCGGCGACGATCAAAGCCCTGGGCCTTGCGACGGCCGAGGCGAAAGAGCGCCCGTTGTCGGTTGAACTGAGCCTTCCGGCCCACGTCTACGAGAGCGGGCCACCCAGTCTCGCCAGTGCCTTCGTGCCGGCGGTCGAGGCCGCAGCACTCGCGGGTCGGATTCCGGTGGGGGCGCGTTTGCTGAGCGTCGAGCGTGCCATCGAACCGGCGACTCACCAAGTGGAGTTTCTCCTCTCCCTCGCCGGCCCGGAGCACAAGGTCGGTGACACGGTGACTCTCGCCCTGCACTCGCCCGCCAGCAGCGTCCTGGCCGTCCCGCGCTCCGCCGTGGTCGACGGTGCTTCCGGCGCCTTCGTTTATGTCGTCAACGGCGGGTATTATTTGCGCACGATGGTCAAGCTGGGCGCCGCCGATGCCGCATGGGTGGAAATTGCCGATGGCCTCTACGCGGGAGACATCGTGGTGACGGCCGCGGCGCAGAAACTATGGCTCACGGAATTACGCCTCACCAAGGGCGGCGACCCCGACGGACCATGATCGAAAAAATTTTCGAGTTCGCCCTGCGGCAACGCGTCTTCGTCCTTCTCGCCGCGGTCGCTCTTGTCGCCGTGGGCAGCTGGTCGGCCCTGCGACTTCCGGTCGACGCCGTGCCCGACATCACGAACGTCCAGGTGCAGATCAACACCGCCGTGCCAGCCCTCGCCCCGGAGGAGATCGAGCAACTGATAACCTACCCCATCGAAGTGGAGATGAGCGGCCTCGAGCGCCTCAGCGAAGTCCGTTCGATTTCGAAATTCGGCCTGTCCCAGGTCACGCTCGTATTCGAGGAGGACACGGACATCTACCGCGCACGTCAGCTCATCGGCGAACGGCTGCAAACCGTGCGCGAGGAATTGCCGCCGGACGTCGTGCCGAAGATGGCGCCCATCGCCACGGGGCTCGGCGAGATTTATCACTACACGCTCCGTTACCGACCCGACGCCACGAAAGTTCCGCCCTCCGCGGTCGAGCGTTTGCAGGAGCTCAAGCTCGTCCAGGAATTCATCGTCAAGCCGGCATTGCGAACGGTGCCCGGGGTCACCGAGGTCAACACCTCCGGTGGCTATGACCGCCAGTTTGTCGTGATGCCTGATCCGGCCAGGCTGGACAGCGTCGGACTCACCGTCACCGAGGTCGCGGAGGTCATCGCGCAAAACGTCGCCAATGCCGGTGGGAGCGTCGTGGAAAAAGGCGGCGAGAGTGTGACCGTTCGCACGATCGGACGGGTCCAGACCGTGGCGGAGATCGCCGACTTGCCGCTCAAGTTTGCCGGCCGGCCGGCCGCGCTCCGGGTGCGTGATGTGGCCGAAGTTGCGATGGGATCGGAAATCCGCAAGGGTGCCGCGACCCAGGACGGGGAGGAGGCGCTCTTGGGTTCCGCGATCATGCTGACCGGCGAAAACAGCCGGCTGGTGGCGCAACGGGTGCAGGAGCGCGTTCAGGAAATCCGGAAACGACTCCCGGCCGGAGTCTTCATCGAGACGCTCTACAGCCGCACGGACCTCGTGAATGCGACCATCCGCACCGTCCAGAAAAACCTCTTGGAGGGCGCGATTCTGGTCATCGTCGTGCTCCTGGCCCTATTGGGGAACATCCGCGCCGCGCTGATTGTCGCCGCGGCGATCCCTCTTTCGCTCCTGTTCGCCGTGACCGGCATGGTGCGCTTCGGAGTCTCCGGCAATCTCATGAGTCTGGGTGCCGTCGACTTCGGCCTGATCGTCGATGGCGCGGTGGTCGTGGCGGAGAACGTCATCCGCCAACTCGCCCAACGCCAGCATGGGCTGCAACGGCTGCTGACACGCGAGGAGCGTCGGCACACCGTGCTGTCCGCCTCGAAGCAGGTGGGGACCCCGACGGTGTTCGGCGTTGCGATCATCACCATCGTCTACCTGCCCATCCTGACCCTGAGCGGGATAGAAGGAAAGATGTTCAAGCCCATGGCGCTCACCGTCGTGTTCGCGCTCATCGCTGCGCTGATCCTCGCGCTCACTCTGGTGCCTGTCCTCTGCTCGCTTTTCCTCACGAAGAAAGTGCCGGAGGGGGACAATTTTCTCATGCGGGGGGCCAAACGCGTTTATCGGCCCGTTCTGCTCTGGGCGCTGCGGGCGCGCTGGGTTGTCATTGGCATCGCGGTCCTGCTTTTCGGTGCATCGCTGGGGGTCTTCACTCGCCTGGGAGCCGAATTCATCCCGAAACTCGACGAAGGTTCCATTGCGCTGAGCATCGTGCGGTCCTCCAGTATCGGACTCGAAGCCTCGCTCGCCCTGCAGAACGAGACGGAAAAACTACTGCGGCAGAAGTTCCCGGAAGTAACTTCGGTGTTTTCAAGGGTCGGTGGCTCGGAGGTCGAAATGGACCCTCAGGGAGTGAACATCGTGGACTCCTATGTCCTGCTCCGTCCGCCCGGGGAGTGGCGTACGGTGAACGGCCGCCCCATCGCCAAGGATGAGCTGGTGAACCTCATGAGGAATGAATTAGACGTGGCCTTCCCGGGGCAGAACTGCCTCTTCTCTCAACCCATCGAGCTGCGCATGAATGAACTGCTCGAGGGCACGCGCGCCGATCTGGCGATCAAGGTGTTCGGCGACGATTTCGCCACCATCGGCAAAATCGCGGGCCAGGTGCGGGACATCGTGGCAAAGATCCCCGGCGCCGCCGATGTGAGTTTCGACGCTGCGGGCACCGCCCCGGTGTTTCAGATCGCGATCAACCGGGCGGCGATGGCGCGTTTCAATATTCAGGCGGCGCAGGTGAACAGCGTCGTTGCAACCGCACTCGCCGGACATACGGCGGGCATGATCGTGGAGGGTAACCGGCGCTATCCCGTTGTGACCCGGCTCGCGGAGGCGGACCGCCGCAATCTTGCGCTTATTTCCAAACTGGCCGTGCGCACCGCCGCGGGAACCTTGATCCCGCTTGGCCAGGTCGCGGACGTGAGCATGCAGGACAGCGTAAACCAGATCAACCGCGAGGAATTTCAGCGCCGGATGGCGATCATGGTGAACCTGCGCGGTCGCGACGTGCAGAGTTTTGTCGCGGAGGTGCAGCAAAAAATCGGTCAGCAGGTAAAGCTACCCGAGGGTTACCTCCTCGAATTCGGCGGCCAGTTCAAAAACCTCCAGTCAGCCCGGATGCGATTGCTGCTCGTGGTGCCCGCGGCGCTCTTGCTGATTTTTTTGCTCATCTTCATGGCGTTTCAGAGTGTCCGCCAGGCGCTGATTGTATTTTCGGGCATCCCGCTCGCGGTGACGGGCGGCATCTTCGCCCTGTGGGCTCGGGGCCTGCCGTTCAGTATCTCTGCGGGGGTGGGCTTCATCGCGTTGTCCGGTGTCGCCGTCCTCAATGGGGTTATGATGATCACCTTCATCAATCAACTGCGGGAGGAGGGTCGCAGCGTTCGCGAGGCCGTGATCGAGGGCGCGGTTACCCGCCTGCGGCCGGTGCTCATGACGGCGCTCGGCGCCAGCCTCGGCTTTGTGCCCATGGCCCTGGCGACTGGGTCTGGCGCGGAAGTGCAGCGCCCGCTCGCGACAGTGGTCATCGGCGGAATCATTACCGCCACGTTTCTCACCCTCGTCCTGCTCCCGGCCTTGTGCGCCTGGGTGGAACCCGACCGCGCGGCCGTGAATTCCTCCACCTCAACCTAAGTCCACTGAACCGATGAAACCATTCCAGATACTCACGATTCTTATCGCGCTGGTCGGCACGGCTGGCGCCGTGCTGGCCAGACCCATCCCCGGTCCGAAGGGTGGCCGGATCCTCACGACTGCGGCGCCCTATGCCGAATTCTTCGTGGAAAAGGATGGCGATCTGCCGGGCCGAGCCGTGAAACTTCCCGTAGGCCGTTCCGACTTATGGTTGATCCGCGGTCTGCGCCGCGATCCCGCGGACTAACTTTTGTCGAGCGCGACCGGGACCAACTTACCGTCACTATCAACCATGAACTCGATCTTCATTCCGTCTTTTCGGAATTCGACCTTATACGCGACCTGACCCTGCTTGGTCTTCTTTTCAATTTCATCAATCGGGTTGTCGCCGATTTTGACTTTGATCGCGGCCTGCACGGCAGCCGGCAAGTCAGCTAAGGTGACTTTCGACTCCGAGCTTGAGCAACCGCTAAACACGAACGCGGCCATCAAGGCGGCGATAATTGGGGCAGTGAGGCGGCGTGTTTTCATAATGATTGGACCGTGAGAATAGCTCACCAGTCATCCGCACGCGATGGGGTGTTCACGGCAGAGGAATCACGGTTAGCAGCCCACCGGCTGACCCTGACTTTTCGCGGTTCCAGCATTCAAGGTTTTGTAAACGGCGGTCGTGGGTTCGAACCCCGTGCTTTGGAAGGTCTGCCTCAATGCCCGCGACGCCATGCCGGATGGTGGCACCCTCCAGCTGCGGGCCGAAAACCTGCGACTCAACGCGCAGGCCGTGCGGACCTTCGAAGCCGCCATGCCCGGCGTGGGCGCGCGGCCGGGCGACTGGCTCGTGCTGGAGGTCGCGGACATCGGCACGGGGATTCCGCCGGAGATTGTGGCGCGGATCTGGGCGCCGTTCTTCACGACCAAGACCGCGACCAAAGGCACTGGGCTCGGCCTGGCCACGGTGCAGGGCATCATCGCAACGCCTCATGGCTTCATCACGCTGGAAACCGCGGCTGGGCACGGCTCGACTTTTCGCGTTCACCTGCCGGCGATGACCGAAGCCAGGCTGGACTCCCCGTTCGCCAGCAGTGGATCGGCCGCCGGCACGGGCCATGGCGAACTCATCCTCATCGCCGACGATGAACCGCTGCTACGCGGCTTGGCCGAAATCACGCTCACGCGCGCCGGCTACCGCGTCGTCACCGCGTCTGATGGGGCCGAGGCCGCGGAACTTTTTGCGGCGCGCGCCACCGAATTTGCGCTGGTGATCACGGACTGCGACATGCCCAAGCTCCATGGCGGGGGGCTCGCCCGCTTAATTCGCGCCCGGATCCCCGATCCAATGGCACGCGCTCCCGAAAATCACGGACCTGAACCTCCACGCCGTCGGGTTCTCCCATGATACGTTTGTGGTCGTCGGCGAATACGAGACCATCCTGCAATCCGAACCGATTTTTTCCCAGGCGTTGCGAAATATTTCCGTCCGCGCCGAAGTCGGCGCCGGCGAGCGCGCGCTGATCGGGGGCTTTGCGATTCGCGGCGTGGCGCCAAAACGGCTGCTGATCCGCGGCGCCGGTCCGGCGCTTGTGAACTTCGGCGTCGAGACGCCGCTCGCCCACCATTCTTGGCCAGAAAATCGCTTAAAACCGCGGAAGTTAAACCTGTTTTGACAGGTTTGCTGGCCAGCGCTTTTTTGAAGACATGTTTACTGGCCTATTTTGATCACCGCCGCAGCGCGGGTTAGCACTCACCAAACGCTTAGTTCCCGTTTGGTGAGCTACTTGAGCAACGGCTCAAACCAAGCGGGGATGGGGTTGGCGATGAATGTCATTTCACCGCCTTCGAATTCGGCCACTCGGCGAAATGTTAAGCAGTCATTATCATAAACCAAAACAAGCGGAAGGTCCCGAATGACGCTCCTGAGATTGGCCAAGGTGCGGGGAAATCGTCCCGCGAGTTTCTCGGTCGGCACATCGTGCCCTCCCTGGGACACTCGCATGGCAACGCGTTCTTCGGATACGATTGCGCTTGAAATCCCAATGTAGCAGAGAGCGACGTTATAGCCGTTGGCCGCGGCTTCCTTCAGAAACGTGACCTTGTCGCCAACCGGATCGGAGAAAACCGTTTCGAAGATGAAACTCTCTTCGCGCTTAATAAGTTGAACCCGAAGCGCGTTCGCCAATCTAGCGGCTTCATAGGCTTCGAGTCTCAATTCGCGGGCGAGATTGTCCGCGTTGACAAATCGCAGGCCGCTGGATCGTAGATGTGCCGCAAAAAAAGTGGATTTGCCTGCACCGTTCGGACCCGCCAGCGCGATTACTATCGGGCGGGAGTCAAGCAGCGGATGCATTCGTGCTCGTGTGAGCGCGCGTGGGGACGAACTGCCGATTCACGAATCGGCCGATAGTCCGGGTTCCGTCTTGGTTGCTACGAATGATTGCTCCCGGTTTGCCGGGCGCCATTTCGTAGTGAGGGTAAGGCTGACTTTTCAGGTAATCGGTAACCAACTGCTGTCCCGCGGCAGTGCCGGCCTCAGCCAAGCTTTCCGATACAGGTTTGAACGCGCCGTTTTTTCGTAAAGCGAGGACTTCCTTACCTCGCAAAAGCTGTTCTACCACACGCCCGAGCCCGGCCCAAAATTCGATCTGGCCCGAAATCGAGCGTTCGGCGATTTTACCTGTCAGACGAGCATCGAGCACGAGGCTGTCAGATAGCTTGACGGGTTGGCTCATAGAGGACAGGTAGCGAAATGCTACCGCTTGTCAAGCCACTCCCGCAGCCGGGGCCGCAGCCGGGGGTGCGCAGTGACGTGTTTACTGGCCAGCAGGAAATGACGTGATTGGTGGCCCAGCAGCCTGTCGGACTTAGGAAACGGCATTTTGAAGTAGCCCTGGCTGAAGTCGGCATGCGCGCGGGCCATCTCGACCGTCTGCTATTGAAAATGCCTGCGGCATTTTTGCGGATGGCCGGTCGAACTATAGTGAAAAATCGTCTAATTATATTACCTAGTACAGTGACTAGTAACATATTAGATGTTTAGTATTCGAAATGGCCACCCGCTTCGTTTCCGTCGATCGCAACACTCCTCTGCTGCTGCCGCCGGACCTGCGGGACTGGGTGCCTGTCTGCCGTGCCGGCACAGGCAGGCCGACCGACCATCTGGCGCACTTTGTCATCGATGCGGTCGAGGCGATCGACTTCCACGAGGTCCGGTCCGGGTCAACACCCGCGGCACGGGCGACGAGCAGTATCCGCCGACGATGTGGTTGAGCTTGGTGGGGTACAGCTACGCGACGGGCACTTTCGGTTCCCGCCGGATCGAGCAGACCACCTACGACAATGTGGCGGTGCGGCTCATCACCGGCGACACCCTGTCCAGCGCCAATTAGAATCCGTCGTCGAAGGTGAACTGGCGTTCTACAAGTAGGCGATCCTTACACTTACACGCCCGATGGGCACAACCAGTGAATAAGTTTACAGCGTTTCATGGGGTTAAGGCTTGACCAAAGTGGGGTAAAGTGGGTTGAAATGTAGCGTTTTGGGGCACACTCCTGCTGCCCCTCTCCCCCATGGCGACGGAAGGCAAAGTCTTATATACGGGCCTCTTCAGGCACACGCTAGACGACAAGGGTCGGCTCACGATCCCTTCATCGTGGCGTTATGCCCATGCGACAGAGGAAAAGTTCCTCGCGACGCCGCATCCCGACGGCTACATCGCCGTGCTTCCGCCCAAGGAGGTCGACGTCCTCCATGCCAGGATTTCGGGGATGAAGATGAGCGACGCCAAGGCGCAGGCGTTCGCGGCGCGTTTCTTTTCGCAGACCCAGGATTTCTCCTTCGACAAGGCGGGCCGCATCGGCCTCTCGTCCGAATTGCTCAAGCACGCTGGAATCGAGAAGGATGCCGTCCTCGTCGGTACGCTGACGAAATTCAACATCTACACCCCGGCGCGCTGGCAGCAGGAGGAGGCGAGCGCCTCGGGCGAGAATTTCGGCGATCTCATGCGCCAGATGGACATCTGACCATGCGCCGTCCCGTCAAAGTCAAACGCGCCCTGGCGCGGACCATGATGCGGAAGTCGGCGCTGAGCGCCACGCCGGCCTCGCGGCGGGGCTTTCCGGCCTGGATCGATGCCAGCGAACACGGCGTGGCCTTCCCGGCTGCGGCCGTGACCGTGACCCCGCGGGTTCGCGACGCCCTGGTGCTGCGCACGGTGGCCAAGGGGAAGCCTTCGAAAACCAAGGGGAAGCCCCATGCCAAGCGTGGTCGATGAGATGCTCCGCCCAGCCATGACCTCCGGCCACCAACCCGTGATGCGGCGCGAGGTCCTGGAGTTCCTCGCGCCGCGCGCGGGTGGCTGCTACCTTGATTGCACCTTTGGCGGGGGTGGGCATACCGGCGCCCTGCTGGCCGCCGCACCGGACAGCCGGGTCGTGGCGCTGGATCGGGATCCCGCAGCCGCCGCCCGGGCCGTGCCGCTGCAGCAGGAATTCGGCGAGCGCCTGACGTTGATCGACACTGACTTTGGCCGGTTGGCCGAACTCGCGCCGAGCGGCTTCGACGGGATCCTGTTCGATCTCGGCGTTTCCTCGTTCCAGCTGGATGAGGTGGAGCGGGGGTTCTCCTTCCGGCACGACGCTCCGGCGGACATGCGCATGGACCCGCGGAACGGCGTGCCGGCCGCCCTCTGGCTGGAGACGGCCACGGAGGAGATGCTGGTGCGGGCGATCCGGGATTTTGGCGAGGAGGCGCATTGGCGCCGGGTGGTGCGGGCCCTCCAGGCGGCGCGGGGGAGCGGCCGGCTCGCGCGCACGGCGGCGCTGGCGGCCGTGGTGGCCGAGGCGATTCCGGCCCGGGACCGCCATGCCTCACGGCTCCATCCCGCCACGCGGACGTTCCAGGGGATCCGGATTGCGGTCAACGACGAGATTGGCGCCATCGAGCGAGCGTTGCCTGTGGCGTTTGACAAACTCGCGCCCGGCGGAGTGCTGGCCGTCATCAGCTTTCATTCCCTCGAGGATCGGCCCGTGAAGCAGTTTTTCCGGCGCCGGTGCGGCCAGCCCGAGAACGCCAACGACGGCACGCCGCAGGATCTCCGCGTCAAGCTGGCGGATCCGCTCACCCGCCGCCCCCTCACGCCGGGCGAAGCGGAACTCGCCGCCAATCCCCGCAGCCGCTCCGCCAAGCTGCGCGCCCTGCGCAAGCGGTGAACCGCCGATCGCGCCCCTCCTTTTTTTTGCAGCCCGTGTCCCCGATGAAAAACAACCCCTCGGCTTTTGTTAACCAGCTCCTCGTCTGCCTGCTCGTCACCATCTGCGTCGGCGGGTCGATCGGCCTGGGCACGGTCTGGATGCGTCACCAGATCTCTGTTACGGCGAGGGTCAATCGCGCGCTCGCCGCGGAGCTCACCCGCCTCGGGCGTTTGCTCGACGAGCAGAAGACCACGATCGAGACGGAGCAGGCGCCCGACAAATTGCGCGACCTGAATGGCGCGATGCAGCTCGGACTCGTGCCGATGAATGAAATCACCGTGCTGCACGTCACGGAAAATGTCGTGGAGCGGATGGCGCGGCGGACGAACCGGGATCTGTTCACCGACGCCGGGGCGCGTCCGGCCCCCATCACCTTCAAAATCGCGCAGCGCTGATGCCGATGTCCAAGGGGTTTGCTTCCAGCTATCGGATTGTCCTCCTCGGGGCGGGGCTGTTCGCCTGCTTCGGCGGCCTCGGGGTCCGCCTGGTGTGGCTGCACGTCATTGATCGGGAGGTGCTGCTCCAGACCATCGCGAAGGTCCGCCCGATGCTGATTCCCGAGACCGCCCGGCGCGGTGACATTGTGGACGCCCGCGGCGCGCGGCTGGCCACCAGTCGTTCCCTGATTATCGTGGGCGTCGATCCGCAGTCGCTGCGGACCAAGGACGAGGCGAAATGGCCCCGGCTGGCCGCCCTGCTCGGGTTGCCCGAGGCCGAGGTCCACCGCATCTTCACGACCAAGTTTCGTGCCGCCGCCCCGGCGCCGGCTCCCGCCGCGGGCGCCGCCGGGCCGGCGGCGCTGGCCACCACCGGAACGTTTCACTTCAACGTGACGCCGGCGGTGCCGGAAAAGACCGAGGATCCGGGCGACGACGCGGCGGAGCTGGAGCCGGCCGCCGGGGAGCAGGGCCAGCGTCCCATCCGTTGGGTGAAACTGAAGGAGGATGTCTCCGAATCGCTGCACGAGCGCATCAAGCAGCTCGGCATCGCGGGCGTCTATGGCCAGCGGGTCTACCGCCGGGCCTATCCCAGCAACCAACTGGCGTCGCATATTGTCGGTTACGTCAACCGCCAGCAGGAGGCGGCCGCCGGGATCGAGGCCTATGCCGACTTCTACCTGCGGGGCCAGCGGGGCTGGCGGGTGGGGGAGCGCGACGGCCGCAACCGCGAGCTGCCCCAGTTTGGCACGCGCGAGGTCCCGCGGGTGGACGGCTACAACGTGATGCTCTCGATCGATTCCACCGTGCAGGACATCGTGGAGCAGGAGCTCAACGCGATCGCCACCACGTTCGAACCGCAGAAGGCATCCATCATCGTGAGCGACCTCGACGGTTTCGTGCTCGCGATGGCGAATTATCCCACGTTCGACCTGAACGCGTACCACCAGGTGCCGAAGAGCGAGGAGGCGCGCATGAAGAACGCCGCGGTCGCCGACATCTACGACCCGGGCTCGGCCTTCAAGATCGTGCCGATGGCGGCCGCGCTGGAGGAACGCCTCGTCACGCCACACACGGTGGTCGACTGTTCGCTCGAGAAGGTGACGTACAAGGGGCGCACGCTTAAGCTGCCGGGGGAGGACCACCAGATGGGGCGCCTCACCGCGTCCGAGATCATCAGTCATTCGAGCAACCGCGGGGCGGCGCAGCTGGGCATGATGCTTGGCGCGGAACGCCTGTACCGCTACGCGCGGGCCTTCGGGTTTGGGGCGAAGCTGGGCTTTCCCGTCGGCGGCGAGGTCAGTGGCATCCTGAATCCGTATCAGAAGTGGTATCCCATCGACATCACCCGGATCCCGATGGGGCACTCGATCTCGGCGACGGTGCTGCAGATGCACCAGGCGATGGCGGTGATTGCGGCCGGGGGCGTGCTGCTGCGGCCCCAGATTATCCGCCAAATCCGCGACGCCAACAACGAGATCGTATACCGGTACGATCGGGTCGAACTGGGCCGGGCGGTTTCGCCCGCCACGGCGGCCACGCTCGCGGCCATGTTGACCGGGGTGACGCGGCCGGGGGGCACGGCTGTGGAGGCGGCGATTCCGGGCTTCGATGTCGCAGGCAAGACGGGCACGTCGCAGAAGTTTCTCAACGGGGAGTGGTCGAGCCACCATCACGTGGCCTCCTTTGTCGGCTTTTTCCCGGCGACCCGCCCCAAGGTGATTATCTCGGTCGTGGTCGACGACGCCGACCACAAGGCGCCGCATGGCGTCGCGTACGGTCGCACGGTGGCCGCGCCCGCCTTCAAGCGCATCGGCGAGCGGCTGGTGCCGATCCTCGACCTCAGGAGCGACCCCGCGGCGGTGGGCCCCGGGTTGTTCGCCCATAGCGAAGGAGGTCACCGGTGATCGGATACCTGACCCAGAATCATCCGCTGATTCACGCGTTCACGCCGGTCGCGGCGCGCCGCCCGCGGCGGGCTGTCGCGGCTACGAATCGTCTGATCAAACAAGCCCCGAAACTTTCCGACCTTCTGCCCGAAGATGAGATCACGATCGCCCGCGGCCCGCTCGATCGGCCGATCTCGGGGCTGGCGATCGACAGTCGGCGGGTGGTGCCAGGCGCGGTGTTCTTCGCCCTGCCGGGAGGACGGGTCGACAGCCTTGCCTTCGTGGACGAGGCCGTGCGGCGGGGGGCGGTGGCGGTCGTGGTGGCGAGGCTGCCATCGCTGCTGCCGGCCCGGGTGACCTTTATCCAGGTGACCGACGTCCGGGTCGCGCTGGCCGCCGTGGCCCAGCGTTTCTACCAGTTCCCCGATCGCGCGATGAGCGTGGTCGCGGTGACCGGCGGCGCGGGCAAGACCTCGGTGGCGCATCTGCTCAAACATTTGCTGAACGGCGACCAGGCGGTCGGGCTCATGAGCTCGATTCATTACGCCCTGGGGGCGCGCACCGTGCCATCGTTTGCCACGACGCCGGAGTCGCTCGACGTCTACGGGATGCTGGCGCAGATGCGCGAGGCCGGCTGCCGTCACGCAGTGCTGGAAGTCACGCCCTCCGGCCTCGAGCAGCAGCGGGTTCGCGGGGTGCAATGGGGCGCCGTCGTCTTCACCGGCCTGAACCAGGATGGCTTCGCCAACGCCGGGAGCGGGGTCGCGGCCTGGCGGCGGTTGGGCCCGGGCCGCGCACCGGCCGTGGCGGTGGTCAAGCTCGACGATGACGCCGGTGGAGCACTGGCCGGGGCCCTCGCGATGGAGTCGCCGGGAACCCGGGTGGTGACCTACGGCGTGGCTCCGGGAGCGCAGGTCCGGGCGGAGAACATCCGGCTGGGCGCGAGGCACAGCGCTTTCCGCCTCGTCTGGCCGGGCGGGCTGCTCGAGGTCGAGTCACCGCTCGTGGGGCGCGGCCAGGTGGACAATCTGCTCGCGGCGGTGGCGGCGGCGTGGGGGCTCGGACGGGATCCCCTCGTGGTGCTGGCGCGGCTGCGCGCCTTTCCCGGCGTGCCGGGCCGGTTGGAGCACCTCGAGGAAGGGCAGGCCTTCGCGGTGGTGGTGGATTCCGCCGCCACGGCGGCGAGCTTGCGCCGCGCCCTCGATCAACTGCGCGCCGTGACGCCCGGCCGATTGCTTGTGGTCTACGGTTGTGGGGGCGATCGCGACCGTGCGGCGCGGCCGGCCATGACGCGGGCGGTGCAGGAGCGGGCCGATTTCGCCGTCGCCACCGCCGACAACCCCAGGGGCGAACCCCTGGCGCAAATCTTTGCCGACATGCGCGCGGGGGTCGTCGCGCCGGAGCGCATCACCTGGGTCGAGAACCGGCGTTGCGCCATCAACGTCGCGCTTGATCTCGCCCGGCCCCGGGACTGTGTGCTGATCGCGGGCAAGGGCAACGAGACGTTCCAGATCCATGCCGACACGGTCGTGCCCTTCGACGACCGGCAGGTCGCGCGAGAGCTGATCCGCGGCCGCAACCTCGCCCGGGAGACCTGAACCGCCGTGCCTGTCTTCACGCCAGAACAACTTGCGGCCTGGACCGGCGGTCACTGGACGGTCCGGCCGGATCGTCCGTTGACCTCGTTTCATTTTGACACCCGCCGGCTGGAGGCCGGCGGGATCTTTGTCGCGATCAAGAGTGCGCAGCGGGACGGGCATGAGTTCCTCGTCGCGGCCCGGGAGGCGGGGGCCGGGGCGGCGCTCGTCGCCACGGCGAACCCCGCTGTGGCCCTGCCCCAATTGGTGGTGGGCGATCCGCTGGCGGCGTGGCAGGCCATTGCGCGCGAACACCGCCGGGCGTTTCGCGGGCCGGTGGTGGGAATTTCAGGCAGCGCCGGCAAGACCTCGACCAAGGACCTGCTGGCGCTCCTCCTCGGTGGCACGGCGGGCGGCGTCGTCGCCACCGAGGGGAACTGCAACAACCACCTCGGCGTGCCCCTGACCCTCACGCGCCTCGATCCGGCGCGGCATCGGTACGCGGTGATTGAGGCGGGCGTCAGCGCCCCGGGCGAGATGACGCCGCTGGCCGCGATGATCGCGCCCGACGTCGCGCTCATCACCCTGGTGGCCCCGGCGCACACCGCGGCGCTGGGGGATCTCGCCGGCGTGGCGCGCGAGAAGGCCGTGCTCCCGGCGGCCACGCGGCCGAGCGGCGTGGCCATCTTCACGGCGGACACCGCAGCGTATCAACCTTTCCGTGACCTCAGCGTGCGGCGGATGAAGGTGGAACGGGCCGAGGTGGTGCGGCCGGCCGAGCCGCCGAAGGACACGGTCTATTTTGCGATCACGCACCGGGGCGACGAGACGGCCGTGGCCCTGGCCTACGGGCCGCCCCCCCCGCTCTCGTTCACGCTGTGCCGGGTCACGGACGGGATGGCGCAAAACGCGGTGCTTGCGATCTGCGCCTCGCTCTGGCTCGGGGTGCCACGCGCGGTGATCCAGCAGCGGTTGAGCGAGTGGCGGCCGGGGGCGCTCCGCGGAGAGGTCCGGCACGTCGACGGCCGGCTGGTCTATCTCGATTGTTACAATGCCAGTCCGGCGTCGATGGCGGATGCGCTCGAGCGCTTTGCGGCGACCGCGCCGGCGGCGACGCCGCGGCTGTATGTGCTCGGTGGCATGGAGGAACTCGGGGCCGGGGCCGCCCACTATCACCGGGAACTCGGGCGGTCGCTGCGCCTGCGCGCGATCGATCGGGTGTGCCTGGTGGGACCGCTGGCCGGCGAGGTGGCGGCGGGGTTGCGCGAACGGGGCCACGGGGCCGCGCAGGTCGGGATCAGCGGGGCGGTCGGGCCGATCGCGGCCATCGTGGCGGAGTGGCGCGGGTCGATTTTCGTGAAAGGCAGCCGGCGGTATGCCCTCGAGCGGGTGCTGGCGGAGAGCGGGGAGGTGGTCGCCCATGCTTAGTTACCTCGCCCGTTATGAGGAGTATTACGGCCCGCTCCGCCTCTTCGGTTCCATCACCGTCCGCACCATGCTGGCGGCGATCACGGCGATGGTGGTGGGCTTCGTCATCGGGCCGCGGTTGATCGCCAAATTTCGCGAGCTGAAGTTCGGGCACGGCTACATCGACGATCGCACGGGGGAACTGGGGGCGACGTACTTCGACAAGAAGCACACGCCGACGATGGGCGGGCTGATCATTTTCTTTTCCGTCTTCGCCAGCGCCGTGCTGTGGGCGGCCCCCAACATCTGGGTGGTCGTGAGCCTCTTCGTCTACACGGCCCTCACGGTGCCGGGTTTTCGCGACGACTATCTCAAGGTCGTGCACAAGAATCGCGCCGGCATCTCGTCGTGGGAGAAGATCAGCTGGCAGACGCTGGCGACCCTCGTGGCGCTCGCGGCGCTGCTCTGGCACCCCCTGAGCGCGGACAAGATCCGCGAACTCTGGCTGCCGTTCGTCAAGCACGCCGTCGTCGGGTACATGCCCTGGTGGCTGCTCCTCGGGATGATCTATCTCACCATCGTGGGCTTCAGCAATGCGATCAACCTGACCGACGGCCTCGACGGTCTCGCGGTGGGTTGCACCCTCACGGTGGCCATCGTTTTCGCGATCATGGCCTACGTGGCGGATCACATTTTCCTCTCCGAGTACCTGTTGATCAGCCATGTGCCCGGCACGGGCGAGCTCACCGTCATCTGCGGCGCCTTGGTCGGCGGCTGCATGGCGTTCCTCTGGTTCAATTCCCACCCGGCGGAAGTGTTCATGGGCGACACCGGCTCGCTCGCCCTGGGCGGCTTGATCGGCGTAATGGCGTTCATGATTCACCAGCCGTTCACCCTGGTGATTGCCGGCGGGGTTTTCGTGTTCGAGCTGCTGTCGGTGGTCGTGCAGGTGGGCTGGTTCAAGTACACGCGCCGCCGCTTCGGCGTGGGCCGGCGGGTGTTCCTCATGGCTCCCATTCATCATCATTTCCAAAAGAAAGGCTGGCCCGAGACCAAGGTGGTCCTGCGTTTCTGGGTGCTCTCGCTCGGCTGCGCCCTCGCCAGCCTCGCCACGCTCAAACTCCGTTAAACCCCGCTCAACCCCGATGAACACCCCCCCTGACCTCGATCGCGTCTTCCCCCTCTCCGGCGGTTCCGCGCTGCGCCCGGCGCTCCGCCCGCCGCGCTTGTCCACGCTCGTCAAGGCCACGCCGGGCGTTATGATGGGCAACCGGGCGTTGCTGCGGGCGTGGGCCGCCCGGCGCGCCCGGGCGCTGGTCGGGCCTGCGAACCGCACCCACGCCGTCGGTCCCGGCTCCTCCTCCCAACCCTCCTCGTCATTCCATCCAATACATCTATGAAAATCCTGAAGATTTTCGGCATCGTCGTGGGTATCCACGTTTTCGCCCTGATCCTGATTTTTGCCAATCCGGGCTGCAGTACCTCCACCAAGCCGCCGCCGACCCCGAGCGACACCCTGGCCGACTCCGCGGCGCCACCGGCGTTCGCCGTGCCCAACACGTCGGCCGGCGTCTACACTTCCGCCCCGGAGGCAACGCCGGTCACCGCCGCGCCCACGCCGGTCAACTTCGATCCCAATGCCGCGGCTGCCGCGCCAATCGTCCCGGCCGCGGGCCAATCGTCCGCCACGGTGCGCTTCACGCCCACACGGCCGGGCACGCCGGTCGCCGGCACCCTGGTGGAGGAAAAGGTCGCGGATGTCACCCCGGCGACCACCTATGTCGTGAAGTCGGGCGACAGCCTCTGGTCGATCGCGAAGAAGCACAAGCTGACGGTGGCCGACCTGACGGCGGCCAACGGCATCGCGGCGAATGTACGCCTGCAGCCGGGCAAGAAACTGTTGATCCCCGCGAAATCCGTCGCGGTGGGCGCCGGGGCGGCGACCCCGGCGGCGCCGGCAAAATCCGCCGAACCTCCCGCCGCCCGGGCCGGGGGTGATGCCGTGCGGCACACCGTGAAATCCGGCGAGACGCTGGGGTCAATCGCGCGCAATTATGGCGTGCGCCAGGCCGACATTGCGGTGGCCAATCGCATTGCGGATCCGGCCCGGATCCAGGCGGGCATGGAATTGATCATTCCCGGCTGGCAGGCCGGGAACGCCAGGAAGGGCAAGGGCGCCGGCAAAGGGTCGGCCCCCACGGGCGAACCCAAGGCCGAGGAACCCGCGCCCGCAGAGGCCCCGCCGGTCAACGCGCCGCCCGTCGTGCCGATCATCCGCATTGACGAGAGCCCGGTCACCCCGGCGCCCAAACCCTGATCGCCGCCTGCGCCCATCATGAGCGTTCCCCGTGCCGATCGCCGCGACCGCGCCGGCTCCCTCGTCAACCCCGCCACGATCATTCTCGTGTGCGCGATGGCCCTGGCGTTTCTGGGGCTTACGATCCTGTTCAGCGCGAGCGCGTGGTTCAAGCAGGGGCCGTATTTCTACCTCAACAAGCAGGTGATCGGCGTGATCGCGGCGGCGCTGGTGTGCTTCGTGGCCAGCCGGCTCAACCTCGACTACGTGCGCCGGTACGCCTGGTGGATCGGCGGGGGCTGCATCATCCTGCTGGCCCTGGTTCTCCTCGTGGGCATCAGTGTCAACGGCAGCCGGCGCTGGCTCGGCTACGGGGCGGCGCGGCTGCAGGTGTCGGAATTCGCGAAGCTCGGCCTGGTGTTCTGCCTGGCCCATTACCTGGCCCTCAACCAGACGCGGATCGGGGAGTTGAAGCGGGGCTTCCTGTATCCGCTGGGCATCATCGCGGTCTTTGCCGCGCCCACGCTGCTGGAGCCTGATTTTGGAGTGGCGGCGCTGATGGTGGCGGTCGGGCTCGTGCTGCTCTTCCTGGCCGGGGCAAAGTGGCGCTACATCCTGCCGACGGTCGCGCTGGTCGGCGGGTTGTTCACGGTCGCGGTGATGCACAATCCCAACCGCCTGCGGCGCATGACGGAGTTCCTCAGCGAGGATAAGTCGTACCAACTCCGCCAGGGGCTCGCGGCGTTTGCCGCCGGCGGCGTCGAGGGTGCCGGCTTGGGGCAGGGCCGCCAGCAACTGAGCTACCTGCCCGAGGCCCACACCGACTACATCTTCTCCGTGGTGGGCGAGGAACTCGGCCTGGGCTTCACCCTCGGGGTGGTGGCGACGTTTGCCGTGATGCTCGCGGCCGGGCTCGTGCAGGTGCGCCGGGCGCCCAATCTTTTCCATTTTCTGCTCGTGCTGGGCAGCCTCCTGCTGATTTGCGTGCAGGCCATCATCAACCTCGGGGTGGTGACCGCGGTGTTTCCCACCAAGGGCATGTCGCTGCCGTTCATCAGCGCGGGCCTGTCCAACCTGCTGCTGATGGGGCTGCTGCTCGGCATCATCCTCAATTCCCAGCGCTCCTGGGGCCGGGCGGCCCTGCCTCCCGGCGCGGGCTCGATGCGGGAGGTCATGGCGTGAGCGGGTTCATCATCTCCTGCGGCGGCACCGGCGGCCATCTTTCGCCCGGCATCTCCCTCGCCGAGGGGCTGCGGCAGCGCGGCCACGACTCGCTCCTGCTGATCAGCCGCAAGCAGGTCGACGAACGCCTGAGCGAAAAGTATCCTGATCTCCGATTCAAGCGCATGCCCGGCACGGGCTTTTCCTGGCGGCCGTGGCGGCTGCTCCGGTGCGCCTTCACCCAGACGCAGGCGTTCTGGTTCTGCCTGCGCCTGCTGCGCCGGCAGCGTCCCCGCGGGGTGGTGGGTTTCGGCGGCTTCACCTCGGCCCCGATCATGCTGGCGGCGTGGCTCCTCGGGGTGCCCGCGGCGCTGCACGAATCGAACCGCGTGCCGGGCCTGGCCATCCGCACGTTTGGGCGCCTCGCGCGGCGGGTCTACCTGCCTCCGGGCATCCGCCTCCGCAGCATCCGGGCGAGCGCCACCCGCCACGTCGGCCTGCCGGTCCGGCGGGAAATCAGCCGGCGTCCGCAGGCGGCGGCGCGGGCGGAGTTGGGGCTGGACCCGACCCATCGGCTCCTGGTCGTCCTGGGGGGCAGCCAGGGGGCGTCGGCCCTCAACGACTGGGCGCGCCACCAACTTGCGGCCTTCGCGGCCGAAGGCATCCAGGTGTGCGTGGTGACGGGGCTCGGCAAGGGCCGGGAGGGGGAGATGGCGCTCGCGACCAAGGCCGGCGTGGCCGTGCGGGCGGTGTTCCTCCCGTTCTGTGATCAGATGTCGGCCCTGCTGTCGGCCGCGGATCTCGTGGTCTCGCGGGCCGGGGCGGGCACGCTCGCCGAGTTGATTCGCTGCGAAACGCCGGCCATCCTCGTGCCGTATCCGCAGTCCGCCGACAATCACCAGCAGGCCAACGCGGCCTACTTCGAGCGCCAGGGGGGCGGCATTGTCGTCAGCCAGAGCCAACTCGCCCGGCTGCAGGCGGAGGTGCTGGATGTGATTTTCAACGACTGGTTGCTGCGCAAACTCCGCGCCAACCTCCAGCGCATGGATCGCGCCAACGCGCTTGATCTGATGCTGGCCGACCTGGAGCAGATTGCCCGCCCGGCGGGGGCGGAGGAACCCCTGGAGGCGGTGCCGGCCTGAACCATGAAGACCACGAGGGAGGAACAGCCATGAACGCGGCCGCTGCCGCCACCCGGGAGCCGGTCGCCGCGTCCCGCTGGGACGACCTGGCGGACACCCTGCGGGGGCGTCTGGGCGCCGCCAGCCGCCTGACGCGCGAGGAACCGCTGGCGTCGCGCACGACGCTGCGCGTCGGCGGGACGGCGCGTTTGCTGGCCGAGCCGGCGGACGTCGCGGATCTGCAGACGCTGCTGCGGGCAGCGGCGGCGGGCGGTCTCGAGGTCTTCATCCTGGGCCGCGGTTCCAACCTCATCGTGCCGGACGAAGGGGTCGACGGCCTCGTGGTCGCCCTGACCCACGAGTCCTGGGCGGGTTTTGCGCCGCGGGCCGACGGGCGGGTGTGGGCGGGGGCCGGGCTGCGGCTGAAGGCCCTCTGTGGGCTGGCGGCGAAGGCCGGGCTCGCGGGCTTCGAGTTTCTGGAGGGCATTCCGGGCAGCGTCGGCGGGGCGCTGCGGATGAATGCGGGCGCCATGGGCGGCTGGATGTTCGACGTGGTGGAGGAGGTGCAGCTGATGTCGCTCGCGGGTGAACTCAGCACGCGGCCGCGGGCGGCGCTGCACTGCGACTACCGCCACTGTGCGGAGCTCGAGCACGCGCTGGCGCTGGGCGCCCTGCTGCGGCCGGCCGCCCCCGCCGCCGCCGCGGCCATTGGCCGGCAGATCGACGTGTATCGGAAAAAGCGGCACGAGGCGCAGCCCCGCGAGCCGAGCGCCGGCTGCATCTTTAAAAATCCGCCCGGGGACTCCGCCGGCCGGTTGATCGACGGGTGCGGGCTGAAAGGCGAGCGGTCCGGCGGGGCGGAGGTGTCGCTGGTCCACGCCAACTTCATCGTGAATCGCGGCGGGGCGACCGCGGCGGATGTGCTCGCGCTGATTCGCTACGTGCGGCGGCGCGTGCGGGAGCGGGAGGGCGTCGAGTTGCAGCCCGAGGTGCTGCTCTACGGCCGGTCCTGGGAGGAGGTTTTATGAAGGCGAATCCACCCATCATCGCGGTGCTCGCGGGCGGCACTTCGGCCGAGCGCGAGGTTTCCCTTGGCTCCGGCCAGGCGAGCGCCCTGGCGCTGGCGCGATCCTTTCCGACCCGGATCTTCGAGGTCAACGCGGACGCGGTTCCCGCCGGGGTTGATCCGGCCCGCCATGTCGTCTTTTCGACCCTGCACGGCACCTTCGGCGAGGACGGCGGCATGCAGGGGCTGCTCGACGCGGCGGGCATCGCCTACGCGGGCTGTGACGCCGCCAGCAGCCGGCTCACGATGGACAAGACGCGCACCAAAGATCGCGTGGCGGCGCACGGCGTCCGGGTCGCGCCCGGGATGCAATTCAGCGCGAGCACCAAGCCGACGGTGGAGACCGTGCTGGCGCAACTCGGCGAGCAGGTGGTGGTGAAACCCAACGCCGAGGGCAGCAGCGTGGGCCTGGGGCTGCCGGTGGGCCGGGAGGAGATTGCCGCCCGGCTCGCCGCGATCGAGCGCGGCGACTGGTTGATCGAGCAACGCATTCGCGGACGCGAGCTGTCGGTGGGTGTGTTGCACGGCCGGGCGCTGGGGGTGGTGGAGATCCGGCCGAAGTCGGGGGTCTACGATTTCACGAGCAAGTACACCAAGGGCCACACGGAGTACTTCGCCCCGGCCCCGTTGTCGGACGCGGAGACGGCGGCGACGCGGGCGGCGGCGGAGGCGGCGTTTGCCGCCTGCGGTTGCCGGGATTACGCCCGGGTCGATTTTATCCTGCCGGCGGAGGGCGCGCCCTGCCTGCTCGAAATCAACACGCTCCCCGGCATGAAGGAAACCAGCCTGCTGCCGATGAGCGCGCGGTGCACGGGGCTGGACTTCACCGCGTTGGTGCGGGAGTTGGTCGCCCCAGCCGTGGCGCGTTATCAGGCGGCTCCGCTTCCCCCGGCATGAACCCGGAGAACGCCAACGCCCCCCTGGCGCGGAGCTGGAGAGACATTCCCCAGCCGGTGAAGCCGCGCGCCATGTCGGCGGGCGGCCGTTGGCGACGGGTGAGGCGGGGAGTGCGGCTGGCCGCCCTCGCGGCGCTGGCGATCGGCCTGGGCTGGGGCGTCTGGTTTGGGGTGGGAGCGCTCAGCGCAGCCCCCAAGCACCTCCCGGCGGTCGCCCAGACGGTGCCCGTGCGGCATCTGGATCTAAAGACGCCGGCCGGTGGGGTCCTTGACGGTGCCTGGCTGGCTCGGACCCTGGCGCTGCCCCGCGATGCCACCCTGCTGGAACTCGATCTCGAGCGATTGCGCGATCGCCTGCTGGCCGAGGGCCAGGTGGCGAGCGCGTCACTCGCCCGGCAGTTCCCGGACCGGTTGATCGTGCGTCTGACCGAGCGCGTTCCGGTGGCGCGGGTGCGGGTGGAGTTCTCGGGGCAACCGCGCGACCTGCTGGTGGCGCCGGATGGTTTTGTCTTCCAGGGCGCGGGCTTCGATCCGGCGATGCTGGCTTCGCTGCCCTGGCTCAGTGGCCTCGCCCTGATTCCCGAAGGGGCGGGTTTTCGTCCCATCCCCGGTATGGGGCGGGTCGCGCAATTGTTCGCCGACGCGCAGTTCTCCGCGCAGCATCTTTATCAAACCTGGATGTCGGTCTCGCTCGCCCGCCTCGCGATCGATCGCCAGTTGGAGGTGACGACCAAACAGGGCACCACCATCCTCTTCAATGCCACCGGGGACTTCTTCGTCCAATTGGCGACGCTCGACTACCTGCTCGAGCAGGTGGCCAACACGTCGGCGGTCCGCGCCCGGATCGATCTCACCGTCGGTCGCAACGTTCCCGTGATGCTCGAATTGCCGCCGCCCGCGGGGGCCGCCGGTGACCCCCCGGCCACCGCCCCGGCTCCGTCCCCTTCCCACCCGCTGTTCACCCTCCCTGCCCGCCCGGCCATCAATCCAACGTGAGCTCCCAAACCACCTTCATCGGCGCCGTTGAAATCGGCACCTCGAAAATCACCGTCCTGGTTGGCGAATACACCGGGCGCGAACTGGCCATCATCGGCCGCGGCGAGTGTTCGTCCCGCGGCGTCATCAAGGGCACGGTGGTCGACTACAAGGCCGCGAGCGAGTGCACGCACAGCGCGCTCGAGCAGGCCGAGCGCGACGCCGGCGAACGGATCGAGGTGGTCTTCCTCGGGCAGACCGGCGGGCACCTCGAGGGTTTCTACAACGAGGCCAACGTGAACGTGAAGGCCTCCGACAACATGATCGAACCCGGCGACGTGCGCACCGTGTGCGACCTCGCCAAGGGCAAGGAATTGCCCGTGGGTCGCATGGTCGTGCATCACATCCGCCGGCCGTTCCGGGTCGACGGCCGCCTGGTGCCCGGCAACCCCGAGCATCTCGTGGGGCAGAGTCTCGCCGTCGGCTATTGGACGGTGCACGGCCAGGAACAGCGGCTGGCGGACACCATCCACGTGATTCGCGGTTTCAATCTGGAGGTGCGCGAACTGGTGCTGGCCAGCCTGGCCTCCGGCCACATGGTGACGACGGCGGAGGAGCGGCAGCACGGCGTGCTGGTGATCGACCTCGGGGCGGGCACGACGGACTTTGCGCTCTACCGCGACGGCGCGGCGCACACGACCGGGGTGGTGTCGGTCGGCGGGGTGCACCTCACGAATGATCTCAGCATCGGCCTGCGGCTCACGGAAGGGCAGGCGGAGAAGCTCAAGCTGCGCTTTGGCCGGGCGGCGGTGCAGACGAAGGACCGGGCCCACAAGGTCTGGCTCGACGGCAACTTTGCGATTGGCGACCGGCAGTTTTCCCAGCAGACGATCGAGCAGATCACGGCCGCCCGCACCCTGGAACTGCTCGCAGTGGTGAAGAAGAAGCTGGGCACCGCGTTTACCCCCGAGACTTGCTCGGCGGGGGTCGTGCTGACCGGTGGCACGGCCAAGCTGCCCGGCATCACCGGGGTGGCTGCAAAGGTCTTCGGGGTGCCGGCCCATTTGGGTGAGGCGCCGACCTGGGTGAGCGAAAACCTGCGCGACCCCGGCTACCACACGGCGCTCGGGCTGCTCTACTACGGGGTGAGCGCTCAGGCCGAGAAACTCGCCCCGGCGCGGCGCGGGAGTGGATTCATCGACGGGGTGAAACGGCTCTTCGTCTATTCCTAGCCACCGACCCGATTTTCTTCCCCATGAACTTGAACGAACTTCCCCTCGAACACTCGCTGCTCACCGACCGCAACATTGCGATCAAACTGGTCGGGGTCGGTGGCGCGGGCTCCAATGCCGTCGACCGGCTCAAGATGGAGAACCTCGAGCGGCTCCAAATGGCGGTGATCAACACCGACTACCAGGCGCTGGCGAGTTCGCCCGTGCAGGACAAGGTGCTCATCGGCATGGGCGTCACGCGCGGGCTCGGCGCGGGTGGCGACCCGGAGCGCGGCCGCGAGGCGGCGGAGGCGGACCGCGAGAAGATCGCGGCCGTCGTCAAGGACTGCGACCTGGTGTTCCTCGTCACGGGCATGGGGGGCGGCACCGGCAGCGGAGCCTCGCCCATCGTGGCGGAGATCGCGGCGGAGGCCGGGGCACTCGTCATCGCGTTTGTGACGCTGCCCTTCAGCTTCGAAGGCGGGCGCCGGCTGAAACAGGCGGAGGAGGGGCTGCGGGCCCTCCGCGCCGTGTGCGACGCCGTCATCCCCCTGCCCAACGACGTGCTGCTCCAGGAGGCGGCGGACAACGAAACGGTGCTGGATTCGTTCGCGCGGGCCGACGAATGGATCGGTCGCGGCGTGAAGTCGATCTGGGCGATGCTGTTCAAGACGGGGCTGATCAACCTCGATTTCGCCACCCTGCGGCAGGCCTTCAACCAGCGCGGGGCGAAGACGCTGTTCGGGCTCGGCGCCGGCCAGGGCGAAAATGCGGTGAGGGATACGATGGCGAGCCTCAAGGACTGCCCGCTGCTGCACACGCCGGATTTTTCCCGCAAGGCTGACCGCCTGCTGGTCAACATTCTCGGCGGGGCGGATCTGACCCTGCCCAAGGTGAATGAAATCATGACAGCGGTGGCCGATCAGTTTGGCCGTGATTCCCACATCATCATGGGAGCGGTCATCGACGAGGACCTCGCGGGCCGGGTGGAAATCTGCGTGATCGGCACGAGCGACATGGGCGGCCGGAACCTGTCGTCGCGCCGTCCGGTCCCGGTCTCGCAACGTTCCCGACCGCCGTTTCCGGTGGCGGCCAGGCCGGAGGACGGCGCGGCGCCCTTCGCCGCCCATGCCGTGCGGCCGGTCCTGGAAGTGGAACTCAAGGGGCTCCACCCGGCGAAGGCGGCACAGGACGAGTTCGGCTTTGGCGAGGTGGAGAGCCGCGGGCATTTCGAGAAGACGGACCGCAACCTCTTCGACGGCCACGATCTCGACGTGCCAACCTACCTGCGCCAGGGGATCAAGATTGGGTTTGAGCGGTAGGCGACGGGTGAGACCCACGTCCCGAAACCTCGTCTCGTCGCAACCGGATCGCGATTAATTCCCGTCGTTGATCCCGGCGCGGAGCGGAGTCCGCCCGACCAAGAGTCCGGGAAACAAGGACGCTTGGTATCAGGCCTCCTCGGTTCGACCTCGGCTCGGACTCCTGTGATCATGGCGCTTCCGGGTCCTGGTGCTTAAACCTGCCTGACGGTGCACCTGTCGATCAGAACTCGAGCCCCCGGACATTGCACAGGAGGTCAATCCGAGGACAATCCGAGACCTCATTCGAACACCCCTTGCCCTTTCCGTCGTCGCCCCACGGGTAGGGCGGCGAGTCCCTTCGCCGCCGCAGGATTGTCACGAATCCCAGTCGTTGATCCCGGCGCGGAGCGTTTCGATTATCGAGTTTGGCCGCGACGGACCATCGATCTGACCAAGACAATTCCGTGATGGACACAGGGTGAAGCAGGGTAGTGTCAAAGTCGTTCCCTCGCCTCGTAGTCTTTATCTTTCCTCTTTCTCTCCCGCGGTAACACCCTGACGAAAGAGAAAGATAAAGATGAACGAGAGAGATTGGCCAATCGACTTTGACGCCGGGTCATGGGATTATACAGAGATACCCACAACTGAGATGAACCGTATCCCACACCGTTGGATCCGTGGTTTGCTCCCGTTTGACGGGATCGTGGTCGGGCAGGGTGGAGCGATTTTTTCCGCGCCCGTGAACGAAGCCGTGAGTCCACCGACGATTACGTGGCAGCAGGTGCCATCGCCAGTGTCGGTCGATCTCGAGGCGATTTCGCCGGGTGGATTTTTCCGCGGATACAGCGACAGCGTCGCGACGAAAGTCGCCGTCGGAGCGGATGGCATGATTCTCGTGCCAGGAGAAAACGGCTGGGTGATCCATCCCTCCGGCACGACCCAACGGCTCCGTGGGGTGTGTTTCAAGTCCGGTGGCTGGATCCGGTTGATCACAAACACCTACACGGTGGAGATCGGCGAATTTTTCGCGGTCGGCACGGGCGGCATCATCTTGCGCTCAGCCGGTGGCGCGCATTGGCAAAACGACGTCTCGCCCACACCGCACAACCTCAACGCCGTCACCCGCACCGCCAACCACGTCATCATCGTTGGCGACGGCGGCACCATCCTGCGGGCGGGCGGCGGCGAATCCGCTCCGCTGATAACGCGGCCGCCGACGACCGGCGTCGACGCCAACGACCAGCCGTATGCCGAGGCCGGTGCCGCCGGGCAGGGGGGGCTCACCTATCTTTGGGTGCAACTCACCGGCGGCGCCCCCTACCCGGTGGGCAGTGATTACCCGCGCCAATCGCTCGCCCAGGCGCCTTTCGCCTTCGCGCGCGGAACGTTTCAATTACTCGTCGGCAATGCCTTTGGCATCACGCGGTCCGCTCCCTTCACGCCGAACCGATTTCTTAATCTAGCGGCTCGCGCCGCGGTCGGTGCCGGTGACAATATTCTAATCGGCGGTTTTTCGATTGCCGGCACCGGTGAGTGGGAGCGCCGCACCATGCTGATCCGCGCCATCGGCCCTTCGCTGGCGACTTTCGGGGTGGTGAATGCGCTCAAAGCGCCCCGGCTTTCGCTTTACGCCGGAGCCCAGTTGGTCGCAACGAATGCGGGCTGGGAATCGAACGCGGACGCGGCCGCCATCAGGAGTGCGGCGCAAACCGTCGGGGCGTTTCCCCTGGCCGACGGTTCGATGGATTCCGCCCTATTGCTGTCCCTGGCACCGGGTAACTACACGGCGCAAGTGGCCAGCACCGATGGATCGACGGGAATCGCCCTCGTTGAGGTTTATGACACCGCTCCGCCGTCGCTTAGCCGCCTGCAGAACCTCTCCGCTCGCGCGCAGGTGCAGGGGGGCGCAGGCGTGCTCATCGGGGGACTGGTCATCGAGGGCGGGGTGAAGAAATCCGTACTGCTGCGCGCCGCCGGCCCTGCGCTCGGGGCGTACGGCGTGCCCGGCCCGCTGGGCCAACCCAGGCTCACTGTTTTTCAGGACGGCAAGGTGATCGCGACGGCGGCCGATTGGGGTGCGGCGGTGAACGCCGACGCGATTCGCGCGGCGGCCAAAGCCGTGAACGCGTTTGCTTTCCCCGACGGCAGCCCGGATGCCGCGATGCTCCTCGAACTCGATCCCGGTGCCTACACGCTTCACGTCACGGGGGCGGATGGCGGCAGCGGGGTGGCGCTCGTTGAAGTGTATGAGGCGCCGTAGGCGGGAGCGTCGCGCACCTTCGACTCGCGTCCTTTTTTACCCCGGCCGGGCGCCGGCATCCGGGATCGACCAGACCGCGGCGGTGCGTTTGCCGAAGAGTTCCGGCAGCTTGTCGATGACGCGCGTCTTGATCTGAATGCCGGCGCCGACGACCGACATGGCCACAGCGATGGCGAGAATGATATTGAAGACCACGCGTTTCCATCCGCCGCCCACCGCCGCGCCGAGGTAGCTGCGCCGGTTATTCATGATGAGGAAGGTGAGATAGGCGATGGGCAGCATCGTGAAGCAGATGGCCGAGGCGACCACGGGCAGCCACAGTGGGGTGGAGCTGACGACGCCCAACAGGCCGACGACCGGCACCAGAGTGAACCACCGGTAGCGCGTCACGGTGTATTCGAGCTTGAACATCTCGCACATGGTGAAACCGCACACGACCATGTGGGCGCTGATCGCCCCGCACGTCATCCCGATGAAGCCGAGATTGAAGATGATGCGCCCCATGCCGGCGCCCATCACGGGCGCGAGCGCGCGGGCCGCGTCCACCGGCCGCAGGTCCGTGCGCACGGCATCGCCGAGGGCGGGGTTATAGATCGTGTTGGCCATCGCGATGATGATCAGCGAGGTCACCAGCACGAACGGCATGAACATCGACATGGTCAGATCCCAGCGGGAGAGTTTCTTGTGCTGCTGGCCCCAACCCTTGGCCAGGATCGAGTAGCCGTAGAGAAAGGTCATGTTGATGCCGACGGCGGCGCCGATCGCGCCCAGCACGGTCTGGATCCCCTCCGGGCTGCGCGGGAGATAGAAGGTGAAGAAGCCGCGGAACAAGTCGCCCCAGCGGATGCCCGTGGAGAACACGACGCTGGCGAACGCCAGGATGACGAGCGCAATCACGCCGCGCAGAAACCACTCGTAGATCTTGATGCCCTTGGCGCGGCTGCCGTAGTTCCAGGTCGTGAAAATGCTGATACCGAGCAGCAGGAACCCGATGCCGAAACTGACGGCGTAGCCGGCTCCGGTGAAGCCGCGCTGGCCGCCGGCGCCCACCGCTTGCGTGGTCACGCCCGCCATCTCCGCCAGATCCCGCGCGGCCCCGGCGGCGAGGCCGTATTGCGGGAAGTGCCAGATCACGGAGGCCACGATGGTCGCGATGCCCCAGAGCAGGGGAATCAGCGGGTGCAGTTCGCGGCCGAAGGCCCGGTAGGGCCGCTCGCCGGTGGTGAGCACCACGTTGCCCAGTGCCCCGAGCATGCACACGCCGAGGAACATCGCCACTGGCTGCACCCACAGGAGCTGGTAGCCGAAGGAGGCGCCCGCCACGACCGAGGCCACCGCGCTGCCGGCGCCCAGCGTCATGGCGCTTTGCAGCAGGCCCGGCCCGGTGCGTTTGAGGTAGCCTGCGGCGCGGGCGGGCAACGGCTGCTGCTCGAGGGCCTGCAGCTCGGCGATTTCCTGCTCCAGTTTGCCCGGATCCCACTTGCTGGTCATGGGCAGTCCGGCGTTTTCCGAGGGCGCGGATGATTTCATGCCCGCGCAGCATGAAAACGCGTTTCCGCAAGATCAACCCCAAGCGGTTGGTCGGAGTGGCGCATCTGCCGGTTGGCGGTGATGCCGCTGGGTGTAGCGCCGCGTCTCCGGGCGGTCCATGGGGTCCGGGCGGTCCATGGGGTCAGGCTGTTGCGCGTTGCGGGTGATTTGGACGTTGGAGCGCAGCGTCGTGCGACGCACCTCGTGACTTGAGGTGGACATCAATCTCCTGTGGCCATTGCGCGGTCGACCTCGACTCC
>JBBRWR010000012.1:0-99163 GCA_038249085.1 Opitutales bacterium | reverse complement strand
GCGCATGGGGGGGTTGATGGTTATCCCTCTTAACGTCGCGCCGCGTCTCCCCCCGGGGGGCGCCAGTCCACCCCGGCCGCCACGGGGAGGACCGGGCTCAATGCCACCGTCAACTCGGAAAGATGCGCCCACGATCCGGCGACGCGTTACCCCCCAGCCGCACCGCGATCAAAATCAGAGTCGGCTTTGACGTTGGGCGCCAAAACGGTTGTGGTTTCATTCCTTCACCGGCTCTCCTCCAGCCCTCCCGTCAAACCTCGAACTTCCTCCCAAACCCAAGCGCCTCCATCGGAGATTATCATGCACCACCGCAAACCCTCGAACCTCCTGCCCCTCGCCACCGCCCTGCTGCTGGCGACAACCTGCATCCCCGCCCTCGCTGCCGAGCATCCGCGGATCGACCCCGGCCAGGGCTGGATTTCCCTCTTCAACGGCAAGGATCTCACGGGATGGAAGATCACCGACATCCGCGGCGGGGTCGAACCCGGCGCCTGGGTTGTCGAAAACGGCGGCCTCACCCGCAAGGCCAAGGGTTACCTGGTCAGCACCGGGGAATACGGCGACTTCATCCTCGACCTGGAATTCAAGGTGGGGCCGAAGACCAACAGCGGCGTCTTTCTCCGCTACGATCCCAAGTACGCGGCCGGCGAAAAAATCTATTGGTGGAACGGGCTGCTGGAGATCCAACTCTTCGACTCCTTCGGCAAGGCGAAGACTGACACGCACGATTGCGGCGCGCTGTACGACATGGTCGCCCCGCAACCGAACTCGATGCGCCGGCCGGGTGAATGGAATCGCATGACCCTCACGGCCGAGGGCAGCCGGATCACCGTCGTGCTCAACGGCGCCCAGGTCGTCGCCGTCAATCTCGACGACTGGACTCAGGCAGGGAAGAATCCGGACGGCACGCCCAACAAATATCACAAGCCGATGAAGGACGTACCCCGTCGCGGCCACATCGTGCTGCAGGATCATCCCGGCGAAATCGCCTTCCGCCATATCCACCTGAAGCCGCTGGAGTAGGATCCGCGGGACCTTTCCGGCCCGACTGTAGGAGCGGCTTTACGCCGCGATTCGACCGAAATTCGCGGCATAAAGCCGTTCCTACCCCTCACCAAGACGAAGCAAGCTCCGGGGTATCGGACCCGTCGCGAATGAATCGCCGGCCGAGCGTTTTTCCTCCCCCTGTGCGGGCGGCGGCCTACGCTTCCAGCCCATGTTCGCCCGTCTTCAACCCGTGCTGCTCGTTCTGATCGCCACCGCCGGTGTGGCCTCGGCGCAACCTCCACCGGTCACCCTCCGGGTGATGTCGTACAACATCCACCACGGCGAGGGGCTCGACGGGAAACTTGATCTCGCCCGCATCGCCAAAGTGATCGTCGACGCCAAGGCCGACCTCGTGGCGCTGCAGGAGGTCGACCGGGGCGTCGCGCGCACGCAGGGGCGCGATCTGCCGGCGGAACTGGCCCGGCTCACCGGCCTGACCGTGCGCTTCGACCGGAACATCGCCCACCAAGGCGGCGACTACGGCAACGCCGTGCTCACGCGCTTCCCGATCAAGAGCGCGAAAAACACGCCGTTGCCGATGATCGGCCAGGGGGAGCAGCGCGGCGTCCAACAACTCGTGCTCGACGTGCACGGTCGCGAGATCCTGTTCCTGAACACCCACCTCGACAGTCGTCGCGATCCCGCCGAGCGCACCCGCAGCGCCGCGGAGTTGCACCAGATCGTCGCCGCAGCCGGAAAGATGCCGGTGATCGCGTGCGGCGACTTCAACGCCACGCCCGACAGCGCCGCCATCGGCCGCATGCGGGAGGGTCTCGCCGACGCCTGGACCCTCGTCGGCCAGGGCTCTGGTTTCACCGTGCCAGTCAAAAAACCCACCCGCCGGATCGATTACCTCTGGGTCACGTCCGCCACCATCACGCCGGTGCAGATGACGATTCCCTACTCCGAGGCCTCCGACCACCTGCCCCTCGTCGCCGAACTGCGACTAAACTGACGGTGGAGGGGAGGCGCCAATCCGCTGGCCACGGTCTTCTTGCTTCCGTCTCATCGTGCCTCGCTTCCTGATATTCATCGGACTGGAAATCCAAGATTACCGCTACCCGAAGCCGGATTTCACGATTGCTTACATGCCTTGGTGGTGTCGGCTGCACGAACCAACCGGTAAAGAACCCCGGAGCAAGCTCCGGGGTATCGGACCCATTGCGAATGAAAACGACCTTCCTCTCCCTCCTCCTCTGGGCAACGCTGACTGCGGCAGGACTTGGCGCCGCGGCGGCCCCGTGGCGAGTGACCGTCGGTGGCCGCGTGGCGGACGTCGCGCAGATTGCGGACGTGTGCTATGTCCGGTTCCCAGTCACCGGCCCCACGGCGGTGGAGTTTGCCGCCGACAAGCCAATTTCCACCGCCATCCTGAGTCCAACTGCCTCTGCGCCTGCGACCCGTCCATCGACGGGAGGCAAGTCGGTCGAGATCGACCGCCCGCGCCACCTCGTGGTCACGGCGCCCGGCCTGCCGCGCCTGTTTCTGTTCGCGGAACCACCAGAGACCGGCGCGCCCCGGCCGGGCGACGCCAGCGTGTTGAACGTCCTGGACTACGGCGTCGACGCGACGGGCACCGCCCTCCAGACCGCCAAGCTGCAACAGGCGCTCGACGAGGCCTCGGCGCGGCACGCCACCCTGTATTTCCCCGCCGGAACTTACCTGAGCGGAACCCTCCAGGTGAAGAGTCACACCACGGTCTATCTGGCTGCGGGCGCGCGCCTCCAGGGTTCATCCCAGCGCGCGGATTATCCACCGTGGCCGGGCCGCGCGGAGGCCGGTGACGGTAACAACGGCGAGAACTTCAGCTTCACGCAGCTTATTCTGGTGAATCGCGCGGAGGATGTGCGCATCGCCGGCCGGGGAGAAATTCGCGGCGGTGGCGCCGCCGTGCGCAACCAGGGCGGGCGCGCGCGGGTGCTCTGCATCCGCGACTCGCGCACTGTGCAGGTGGAGGACGTGATGCTTAACGACGCCTCGGCCTGGAACACGCACGTGCTGTACTCGGAGGACATCTCGTTCCGGCGCGTCAAACTGCTCAACGATCGCACCGTGGGCAACACCGACGGCATCGACCCGGACTCGTCCCGCCGCGTGCGAATCGAGGGCGGGTTCTTCTACTGCTCCGACGACTGCGTCGCCATCAAGTCGACCCACAACGGCGGTCTGCTGCGCGACGTCGAGGACATCGTGGTGCGCGACTGCGTCATGCTCACGAAGAAGTCGGCGATGAAACTGGGCACGGAAACCAAGGCGGCCTTCCAGCGCGACGTGCGGTTTGAAAACAACGACGTGATCGAGGCCGATCGCTTCTTCACGTTGTACTGCTACGACGGCGCCACCTTCGAACGCGTGCAATTCATCAACAACCGGCTCGAATCGACGTTTCCCGACAGCAAAAGGTGCGCCTTCCACTTTCAGATCAAGCGCCGCTCGGGGGCCGGCCACATGCGGGACATCCTGGTGCAGGATTGTGTGCTGTCGGTCCGCCCGCCGCAGGAGTCGGAGCTCGCCGGGCTCGACGCGGAACACGCCATCTCGGGCGTACGCTTTGAAAACCTCACGGTGGCCGGCAAGGTGGTGACGAGTGCCGCCGAGGCGGGGATCCGAACGAACGGATTCGTGAGCGGGGTGACGTTCGCCGGGGGCAAGTAGCCCAACGGCCTGCGGCCCGGTCGGTGCTCAGCCGGAACAATTCAGTCGGAGTTAACCACGAAACAGACGAAACACACGAAATGATGAAGTTGGGGCAGGATCACTCGGGGCGAATGTCTCAATGGGTGGTGACAGGGTGTGAGTGTTCGGTACGCGGCTGAAGACATTCTATTTCGTGTGTTTAGTGTGTTTCGTGGTGGCCTCCTATTGCATGGGTCCGGCTCACACCGCCCGCGCGTCGATAAACGCCCGGATCGCATCCGGCGTCGCCTGAATCCGGTGCTTCACAATCGGCACTGACTTCAGCGCCTCCAGGCTGGGGTGCGTGGGCGCGAGGCCGATCGCGGCCTGGATCGTGTCGGGGAATTTCGCCGGGCTCGCCGTCGCGAGCACCACGTTGACGCGCTCCGGATTCAAGTCCTTGAACCCGCAGGCCGTATGCGGATCCACGATATATCCGTAGTCCCGGTACACCCGCGTGATCACGCTCGCGATCTCGGCGTCGCTGGTGCGCGCCGCACTGAAGGTGTCGCGGTTGAAATTTTCGAACCGGTAGGCGCCGGTCGCCTTGAACGTCGCCATCACCTCGCGCACCCGCGCCGGATCGCGGCCCACGGCAAAATAGATGAAACGCTCGAAATTCGAGGCCACCTGGATGTCCATCGAGGGCGCGAGACTCGGATGCACCTCGCCCACCCGATACTCTCCCGTCGTGAACAAACGGTGGAGAATGTCGTTCTGGTTGGTGGCCACGCGAAAACCGCGGATGGGCACGCCCATTTTCTGGAGCATCCACCCGGCGAGGACGTTGCCGAAATTCCCCGTCGGCACCACAAACTCGACATTGTCCCGCTCGCCGGCCGGCAGGCGCAGCCACGCATACAGGTAGTACACGCATTGCGCCAGCACCCGGGCGAGGTTGATGGAATTGACCGCCGACAGCCGGTGGCGGAGGCGGAATTTCTGATCGGCAAAAACCACCTTCAACGCGTCCTGCGCGTCGTCAAACGTGCCGTCGATCGCGAGGGCGAAGACGTTGTCCGCCCCGGTGCACGTCATCTGCCGCTCCTGCAGCGGCGACACGCGGCCATCCGGATAGAGGATGAAGATGGCGGTGCCCGGCCGGCCGATCAGGCCGTGGATCGCCGCCGCCCCCGTGTCGCCCGAAGTGGCGCCGAGCACGTTGATCGTCTCGCGCCGGACGCGGCATTGGTGGGCGTACAGGTTGCCGAGTAGCTGCAGGGCAAAGTCCTTGAAGGCGAGCGTCGGCCCGTGGAAGAGCTCGAGCACGTAGAGGTTTTTCGCCAGCGGCTTGAGCGGCGCGATGGCCGGATCCGTGAACTGGGTATAGCTGGCGGCGACGAGGGAACGCAGGGTCTCCGGCGGGATGTCGGTCGCGAACACCCGCAGGAACTCGCAACAGAGCTCCGGATACGACAGGGGCTCGAACCGCCCGAGATCGCCGGAGAAGTCCGGCAGGGTTTCCGGCAGGAACAGCCCGCCGTCCGGGGCGAGCCCGGTGGCGACGGCATCGGAAAAACCGAGGGCGGGCGTCTGGCCGCGGGTGCTGAGGTAAAGCATGGGGGGAAGAGGCCGGAGGGCAGAGGGCAGAAGTCAGAGGTCAGAGGTCAGAGGTCAAATGAGGGACGCTTTGCGACAAAAGGGCTTGGTCGGTTGATCAGGGGATCGAGCGTTCCCGGCGCGGAGCGGAGTCCGCGCCCTACCGGGGAAAATCGTCGTAAACGAACTGCCCCACATTGCCGGATAGCTCCGGTCGCCTTGGGCCCGCTCTCTGACCTCTGACTTCTTGTGTCTGACATCTGACCTCCGGCTTCTGACCTCTTTCCCAGGCGGCCTCAGCCCAGCTGCTCCAGCCCAAAGGCCGCATGCGCGACCCGGGCCGCTTCGTCAGCCTTGTCCTTCGCGATCACGACGGAAATTTTGATCTCGGAGGTGCTGATGAGCTCGAGGTTCACCCCGGCGCGGGCCAGCGCCTCGAAGAGCGACGCCGCGACGCCACTGTGCGTGCGCATGCCCACGCCCACGACCGACAGCTTCGCGATGTTCTCGTCGAAGGTCGCCTCGCCCCCGACGTCCGCCAGCGCCGGCGCGAGCGCCTTCACCGCCTTGTCCTTTTCGGAGAGCGGCACGGTGAAGGTGAGGTTGGCGATCCCTCCGCGGCCGACGTTCTGCACGATCATGTCGACGTTGACGTTGGCGTCGGCGAGGGCGCGGAAGACCTTGGCGGCCGTGCCGGGCTTGTCGGCAATGCTGCTCACCACGACCTTGGCCTGATCCTTGTCGACGGCGACGCCGCGGACGACGACTTTTTCCATGTAGGCGACTTCTTGTTTCACGATGGTTCCTGGGTTGTTGTTGAAAGAGGAGCGGACTTCGAAAACGACGCCGTATTTGGACGCAAACTCGACCGAGCGGGTCTGCATGACCTTCGAGCCGAGGGAGGCGAGCTCAAGCATCTCGTCGTAGCTGATCTCGGTGAGCTTCTTCGCGTCCTTCACGACGCGCGGATCGGCGGTGTAGACGCCGTCGACATCGGTGTAGATCTCGCATTTGTCGGCCTTGATCGCGGCGGCGAGGGCGATGGCGGTGAGATCGGAGCCACCGCGGCCGAGCGTGGTGATCCGGCCCGCGTCGTTGATGCCCTGGAAGCCGGCGACGATGATCACGTTGCCGGCGACGAGGTCCTGTTCGAGCGCCGCCGAGTTGATGGTCTTGATCCTGGCCTTGGTGTGCACCTGGTCGGTGAAGATGCCGGCCTGTGCCCCGGTATAACTCACGGCCGGGACCCCGATGCCGTGCAGGGCCATCGCGGTCAGGGCGATGGTCTCCTGCTCGCCGATGGCGAGCAATTGATCCATCTCGCGCTCGCTCGGCGAGGGGCAGACCGCCTTCGCGCGGGCGATGAGTTCGTTGGTGACGCCCGCGCGGGCGGAGACCACCACCACGAGTTCGTTGCCGGCGTCGCGCATCGCCTTGATGCGGGTGGCGACATTCTTGATGCGATCGACGTCACCGACAGAGGTGCCGCCGTATTTTTGGACGATGCGTGCCATGGCAGGAGGGTTGAAATTCAGGCGGCGGGCGGAGGCGCGGGTTCCTTGCGGCCCACCTTGGTTTCGGTGCCGGCCACCAGGCGCGCCAGGTTGGCGCGGTGGCGCAGGATGACAAACACGGCCGCCCCGGCGGAAACGAGGATCAGCAGCAGGGAGCGTTGCAGCGCGACGGCGGAGACCACCAGCGAGGCGGCGCCGAGCATCGACGACACGGAGACGTAGCGCGAAACCGCGAGGGTCAGGCCGAACACGACGACCGTGATCAGCATGCCGGTGGGAAACAACACCGCAAAGCCGCCCGCCGCGGTCGCCACGCTCTTGCCGCCGCGGAAACCGGTGAAGCAGGAAAAACTATGCCCGAGGATGGCGGCCACCAGGCCCGCCACCGCCACCGGTTCGGGGGAGGGCAGCCCGGCCACGAACAGCGGCCAGGCCGAGGCGGCGGCCCCTTTGGCGACATCGAGCGCCAGCACGAGATTGCCCGCCCCGTGGCCCAGCACCCGGCGTACGTTGGTCGCACCCGGATTCCGGCTGCCCGTGGCAAAGATGTCCACGCCCCGGGCCTTCGCGACCAGATAACCGAAGGGCAGGCTGCCCAGCAGATATCCGACGACGAGGGCGATGAGGAGGTAAGTGAGCATGCTCGATGCTGGCCGGATGAGGCGCCTTCCGCCGGGTGCTGACCCGCTGCGAAAGAGGGGCCGGTTCCGTGCCTAGCCACTCATAGGTGCACGAATTTAGCCATCTTGATGGCCGGGTGTCCCTTGATTTCCAGGCGCGCGTTTTCCGCCGGCTCGCTGTCGACCCGCACGACCATGTAGGCGGTGCCGCCCGGCGCCAGGCGCGACAACGACATGTCGGCGATGTTCACATTGGCCCGGCCCAGGATCGTGCCGATGGTGCCAACCATCCCGGGTTGATCCATGTTCTCGAGCACGAGGAGCTTGCCCTCGGCGGCCACTTCCACCTCGCGACCGTTGATGCCCACGATGCGCGGCTGGTTGCTCTTGCCGATCAGGGTGCCGGCCGCCGCAAACGACGCGCCATCAGGGGCGACGGCCTCCACCTGGATGAGTTCGCTGTAGTCCGAGTCCTCGGTCGACTTGATGACCTCGGCCCGGATGCCGAGCCGCTCCAGGACCACGGGGGCGTTCACGAAATTGACGTCGTCGCCGCTGATGCGCCGGAGGAAGCCACGCTCGATCGCCCGGGTCACGCCATTGGTATCGAGTTCCACCAGCTTCCCCGAGTAGGTGATCCGGAGCAAAGCGATCTGCGCCGGCGCGATCTGCTGGACGAGCGTGCCCAGCTTGGCCCCCAGATCCAGGTACGGACCGAGCACCCGCATCGTGGCGGCGTCGATGGACGGCACGTTGACCGCGTTGCGGATCACCCCGCCGTTGAGCACATCCGCGATCTGCTCGGCGATCTCGACCCCCACGGATTCCTGCGCCTCGGCCGTGGACGCGCCCAGATGGGGCGTGAGCACGACATTGGCCAGGGACCGCAGCTCGCTGTCCTTCGCGAGGGGCTCGTCCTCGAAGACATCGAGGCCCGCCGACGCCACCTGACCGCTCTTGAGCGCGGCGATGAGCGCGCTTTCCTTGATGATGCCGCCCCGGGCGCAATTAAAAATCCGCAACCCCTTCCGGCACTTGGCCAAGGCGGCCTCGTCGATCATGTACTTCGTGTCGTCGGTCAGGGGCATGTGGACCGTGATGTAGTCCGACTGGCGGAGCAACTCGTCGAGCGTGACGCCTTCGACCTGCATGGCCTTGGCCCGACTCGGGGCCAGGTAGGGATCGTAGGCCAGCACCCGCATGCCAAACGCCTGCGCCCGCTTCGCCACCTCGCCGCCGATGCGGCCCAGGCCCACGATCCCGAGCGTCTTGCGGAAGAGTTCGATGCCGGAGAAGCTCTTGCGGTCCCATTGCCCGGCCTTCATCGACGCGGCGGCCTGCGGCACCGGGCGCGCGCCGCAGAGGAGGTGGGTGAAGGTGAGTTCCGCAGTCGCGATGGTGTTGCCGGCGGGCGTGTTCATCACGACCACCCCGTGGTCGGTCGCCGCTTCCACATCGACGTTGTCCACCCCGACACCGGCCCGCCCGACCACCTTCAAAAGGGGCGCCGCCTTGAAGACCGCCGCGGTGATCTTGGTTTCTGAACGAACCGCGATGGCGTGCACGTCCCTGACCAGTTCCAGGATCTTTTCGGGGGACGATCCATAAGCCTCGACGACTTCAAAGCCCGGCTGCTGGCGCAGCAAGGCGACTCCCTTGGGTGAGATCTTGTCGGCAACGAGGACTTTCATTGGAGAAAAATGCTGCCGAGGGAAATCCCCGGGAGCCCGCCTAGCAAGGAAAAGGTTCGGATATGACCGGACGAGGCACGGCGGATTTTTGCAGGGTCGGTCGCGCTGTAGGAGCGGCTTTATGCCGCGATGGAATTTCGCACGCGCTGAATCGCGGCATAAAGCCGCTCCTACAAGAGGGATAAGACAAGTCATTTTCGGGCCGGTTCGCCGTGCAAAAATCCGCCGTGCCGGTCGAGGCCTCCCCGCATATCTTTTGGCCCATTGCCGCGTCGTGCTCCCGGGCTTTGACAAACGCCCCCCCAGCTTGCCAACTCTCCGGCCTTAAACCCTGCCCTGCTCTCCTGGGAACCACGAAACACCTCCTCCGGCCCCGCTTCTGCACTCATGATTTCCCCGCGCCCCAACCGACTCTTCTTCACCAACCTGGCCCTGATTCTACTCGGGCTTGGGGTTGCCGGGTGCGGCGACAAATCCCCCGCCGCCGGCAGTGGCAGGAGTGGCCGGGGCGGGGGGGGGCCGGCCCCGGTTCTGGTCGGTCAGGCCAAGGTCAAGATCGTGCCCCTCGTCATCGAGGCGATCGGCGCCGTCGAACCCATCCGCACCACCGCCGTGCGCTCGCAGGTCACCGGCACTCTGCTCCGCCGCGCGATTGCCGAGGGCACCGACGTGCAGGCGGGGGACCTGCTCTTTGAAATCGACCCCCGGCCCTTCCGCAACGCGCTCCAATCGGCGGAGGCGGACCTGCAGAAGGTGCGGGTGCAACTCGAGACGGCCCAAACCCAGGTCGCCCGTTATCGCACCCTGACCGCCGACCAGATGGTCTCGAAGGAGCAGTTTGAAAAGATCAACGACACCGCCCGCTCCCTGGAGGCCGAGGTGCTCTCCGACGAATCCCGTCTCGCCAACGCCCGGCTCCAGCTCGAATACTGCTCCATCCGCGCCCCGCTGGCCGGACGGACCGGCAACATGGGCGTCCACGAGGGTGATATTGTACGGGCCAACGACAACGGCACGCCCCTGGTCACCATCAACCAGCTCAGCCCCATCTACGTGACGTTTGGTGTGCCTCAGCAATACCTCGGCGCGCTGACCCGCTACCGCGCTTCCGGGGCGCTCCGAGTCGCCGTCGTGCCCCCGGGGATCGACGAAAAACCCGAGGAGGGCGAATTGACGTTTCTCGACAATACCGTGGATACCGCCACCGGCACCCTGAAGCTCAAGGGGACCTTTCCCAACCGCCAGTTCCGGCTCTGGCCGGGACAATTCGCCACCGTCACCCTCACCCTGGCTTCGCCCGAGGCCCTCACCGTGGCCAGCAGCGCCATCCAGAACTCCCAGTCAGGCCAGTATGTCTATGTGGTAAAGGCCGACCAGACGGCCGAGCTTCGTCCCGTGGTCGTGGAGCGCATCGCCGAGGACGATGCCGTGATCGCCAAAGGCCTCGCCGAGGGCGAAACCGTCGTGACCGAAGGGCAATTGCGGGTGTTGCCCGGCAAGCCCGTCGAAATCAAGAACGCGGTTGCCGCGGGCGGTGCGCCCGCCAGTGGCAAAAAGGAGGGCAAGGGCGGCGGCACCCGGGGCAAGACCAAGAAGGAGAAGCAGGCCCCATGAACGTCCCCGAACTCTTCATCCGCCGGCCGGTGATGACGACCCTCGTCATTGCGGCGGTGACTATTTTCGGGTGGATGGCCTACGAAAAGCTGCCCGTCAGCGACCTGCCCAACATCGATTTTCCCACCATCTCCGTCGGCGCCAGCCTGCCCGGCGCGAGCCCGGAGACCATGGCCGCCGCGGTGGCCACCCCCCTCGAGCAGCAATTCTCCAGCATCGCCGGCATCGACTCGATGACGTCGACCAGTTCGCTCGGCAGCACGTCGATCTCGCTGCAGTTCAACCTCGATCGTGACATCGACGGCGCGGCGCAGGATGTGCAGTCGGCCATCGCGGCCGTCCAGCGCCGCCTGCCGCGCGACATGCCCAATCCGCCGACGTTCCGAAAGAGCAATCCAGCCGACGATCCCATCCTCCTGCTCGCCCTCAGTTCCGCCACCCAGCCCCTTTCCGAGGTCAACGAATGGGCCGAAACCGTGCTCGCGCAGCGCATCTCCACGGTCGACGGCGTCTCCCAGGTGCAGGTCCTCGGCTCCCAAAAATACGCGGTCCGCGTCGGCCTCGACCCTCGCGCGCTGGCCGCCCGCGGCATCGGCATCGACGAGGTCCGGGCCGCGCTCGACAACAATAACAGCAACCTGCCGGCCGGCACCCTCGACGGGACCGACAAGTCCACCACGCTCATCGCCACCGGCCAGCTCAAGAGCGCCGACGGCTTTCGCAAGGTCATCGTCAGCTACCGCAACGGCGCCGCCGTCCGGCTGGCCGACGTCGCCACCGTCTCCGACAGCGTCGAGAACGACAAGGCCGCCAGCTGGTTCATGAACAAGCAGGCCCCGAGTGACGACTACCCTCCGGGCCAGAATATCGCGCAGAACCGGTCCATCCTCCTCTTCGTGCAACGGCAACCCGGGACGAACACGATCAAGGTCGTCGACGGCATCAAGGAGTTGCTGCCGGCCTTTCGCGCCCAACTCCCGGCTTCCATCAACCTCGACATCTACAGCGACCGTTCCATCGCGATCCGCGAGTCGGTGCACGACGTGAAGTTCACGCTCGTCCTGTCCATCGCGCTCGTGGTTTTGGTGATCTTCCTCTTTCTGCGGACCGTCGCCGCCACCCTCATCGCCAGCGTCGCGATCCCGATCGCCGTCATCGGCACGTTCGCGGTGATGTATTTCTGCCATTTCAGCATCAACAACATCTCCCTCCTGGCGCTGACCCTCGCGGTCGGCTTCGTGGTCGACGACGCGATCGTCATGCTGGAAAACATCGTCCGGCACATCGAGAAGGGGGAGCAGCCGATGTTCGCCGCCTTCAAGGGTTCACGCGAGATCGGCTTCACGATCCTGTCGATGACGATCTCGCTCGTGGCCGTGTTCATCCCGGTGCTGTTCATGGGCGGCGTCCTCGGGCGCCTCCTGCACGAGTTTGCCGTCTCGATCAGCGCGGCGATTCTCGTCTCGGGCTTCGTCTCGCTCACGCTCACCCCGATGCTCTGCAGCCGGTTCCTCCGGGCCCACAATCCGGCCGCCTCTCACGGCCGGTTTTACCGGACCAGCGAGGCGGTCTTCAACGGCGCACTCGGCGTCTATCGCTGGACCCTGCAGGTCGCCCTGCGCTGGCGGCGAACGGTCATGCTGGTCGCATTCACCACGCTCGGCCTCACGATGTGGCTGCTGGTCCGGGTGCCGAAGGGCTTCATCCCCACCGAGGACACCGGCCGGCTGCAGATCCAGTTGGAGGGGGCGCAGGACGCCTCGTTCGAGGCGATGGGCCGCTACCGCCGCCAAATCTGCGACATCCTCGCCCAGAATCCCTACGTGGAGAATTATTCCGCCTACCTCGGCAGCTCCAGCCGCAGCTCCAGTTCGGGCAACACGGGACGGATGTATGCCACCCTCGTGCCGCGTGACCAGCGGCCCACCGCGGCCGAGCTGGCGCCGGTGGTGCGCGCCTCGCTGGCCGGCATCCCCGGCGTGCGCGTGGCGGTCCAGGTGCCGCCCGGCATCCGCATCGGCGGCCGCAGCTCGTCGTCCATTTATCAATACACCCTCTATGGCACCGACCTGCCGGAACTCTATCGCGTGGCGCCCCAGATGCTCGAAAAATTGCGCGAACTGCCGATCCTGACCGACACCAACTCCGATCTCCTGATCGCCAGCCCGCAGCTCATCATCGACATCGATCGCGACAAGGCCTCCTCCCTCGGCCTGAGCGCGCAACTGGTGGAGGAGACGCTCTACAGTGCGTTCGGCGCGCGCCAGGTCTCCACCATCTACACGCCCACGAACCAGTACTTCGTCATTCTCGAGCTCCAGAAGGAATACCAGCGCGACCCGCGCTCGCTGGCCCTGCTCTATCTGCGCAACCGCGACGGCAAACTGATCCCGCTCGAGGCCGTTTCCAAAATTCGCCAGACCGTCGGGCCGCTGAGCGTCGCCCACCTCGGGCAGCTGCCGGCTGTCACCCTGACCTTCAACCTCGCTGAGGGGGTCTCGCTCAGTGAGGCCACGGACGAAATCGAGGCCATCGCCCGCACCGTGCTGCCGGCCACCGTCAGCGGCGTGTTCCAGGGCACTGCCGCGGCCTTCACCAGTTCGCTGCAGGGCCTCGGTTGGATGCTGCTCGTGGCGGTGCTCGTCATCTACCTCGTGCTCGGCGTCCTCTACGAGGACTTCGTCCACCCGATCACCATCCTCTCGGGCCTGCCCTCGGCGACCTTCGGCGCGTTGATCACCCTCATCGTCTTTGGCGAGGAGCTCAACATCTACGGCTACGTCGGGCTGATCATGCTCATCGGCATCGTGAAGAAGAATGCGATCATGATGATCGACTTCGCCCTCGAGGCGCGGCGCGCGCGCGGCAAACAGGCCGAGGAGGCGATCTACGAGGCGTGCCTCGTGCGGTTCCGACCCATCATGATGACCACGCTCGCCGCCCTGGCGGGCACGCTGCCCATCGCCCTCGGCCTGGGCGCCGGCGCCGAGGCCCGCCGCACGCTGGGCCTCGCGGTTTGCGGCGGTCTCGTGGTCTCCCAACTCCTGACGCTCTACATCACGCCCGTCGTCTACATCTACCTGGAACGTTTTACCCGGCACCTCACGCCCAAGCCCGTCGCCGAATACGAACGCGAAGCGCAGGCCGCCGCCGCCGGCACCATGGCGAAGTAGCGCCGCGGCGCCGACAAGGTGGCGCCCGCTCCGGGGCATTTGCCATAACTGTAGGAGCGGGTTAACCCCGCGACCGGCATTCGGATGCCCTGATGTCGCGGCATGAAGCCGCTCTTACACCCAACCAAGCCGAAGCAAGCTTCGGCGTTGGCGACCCAGCGCGAATCAAGAACCGAAACCAGTCCCGGTTTAGCGCGCCTGCCCGTCGCGCATGGCCGCCTTGTCCGGCGACAGCACACCTGCCGCCGGCGCCGGAATGGTCACCTGGCCCGTTGCCGCCCACTCCACCCCGCGCTGCAGCGTCACCTGAAAGCCCACGCCGTTCACCGCCTCGACGTAGTGGCCCAGCGTCGTGTGAAAGACCCGGCCCTGGCCGTACGGCAGCGCCATCAGCATCGGCTCGTGCTCCTTCGTGCGGTCGGACAACGCGGAACCCAGCACGGTAATGTTATCCGCCGGCCCGCGCAGGCCGTGGTAAAGCTCGTCCTTCGAGTGCATCCAGTGCGGCGGCAGTCCCTGCACGATGGGATGCTTCCCCGCCCGGATATCGATCATGAATTCGTGCTGCGCCCCGTGGCCGCCACCAGGGCCCGGCGTCGGGTCCTTGATCCAGCCCAGCGCGCGCAACCGCAGGTACGGCCCGGACTTCTCGTTGCGACCGCCCCACCCGCCCAACCCGATCATCTCATTGTACTCCGGCCAGTCCGGAAACGAATTGTTCGCCGCATGGTAGCAGACAAACCCGCCGCCGTTCTTCACGAACGCCACAAACGCCGCCTCCACCTCGCCGGGCCAGCGCTCGCCGTTGTAGTTCGAGAGCACGACCCCATAGTCCGAGAACCGCGGGCGCCACTTCGCCCAGCGCGCCGGGGCCGTCGCCGCATGCGCCGCCTGCGCCGCGGCCAACTCCTTCGCCTTGGCCTCATTCTCCGCCTTCTGCTCCGCGGTCGCCTTGGCCGGCAGGCGCTTTGCCGCCGGCTTCGCCGGAGGCGTGGTCGTGACCTCCACCGTGAAGCGCCCCGTCTCCTCGAGGATGCGTTTGAGCATCGGCGTCGTAATCGCCCATTGATGATTGTTCTGCCCGTCGATGATCAACACCCGGATGGGGTTGTCCGCAGCGGGAACCATCGTCGCCGCGCAGAGCCCGATGAGGCCGGTCAGCAGGAAAGACCGGCGGTTGCGACGCGGGGAGGAAGGCCAGGGGTGCATGCCGGCATGAGAACAATCCGGGGCGGCACGACAACAAAAAGCCGCGCCTGCCCTGGGGTGACGCGGCGGCGCCGCAGTCCCAGGTTGCGCCAGACGTTGTTTCCCGCTTCGACTTTCCTCCCCCGCATGCAATTTCTCCGCCGCACCCTGCTCGCCCTCGCTGTTCTCGCCTCCGGCCTCGTCTTCGCCGCCCCCGAAAAATGGGCGGCCGCGATCGAGAAGTTTACCGCCACCGATGTCACTCGACCGCCCCCGGCCAACGGCGTCCTGTTCATTGGCAGCTCATCGATTGTGAAGTGGAAGTCGCTCGCACAGGATTTTCCCGGCGTCCCCGTCATCAACCGCGGCTTCGGCGGCTCGGAACTGGCCGACAGCGTGTTCTATGCGGACCGGATCGCGATTCCCTATCACCCGCGGGTGATCGTCGTGTACGCGGGTGAAAACGATCTGCAGGCCGGCAAGTCGCCGGAAAAGGTCCACGCCGACTTCCAGGCCTTTTGTGCCCGGATCCACGCCGCCCTGCCGCGGACCCGCATTGTCTACATCGCGATCAAGCCCAGTCCGTCGCGCGCAAAAATCATCACCAGGGTGACGGCAGCCAACGCGCTGATCGCCACCGCCTGCCGGAAGGACCCGCGCCTGGCATTTGCCGACATCTTTCCGCTGATGCTCGATGCCCGCGGCAACCCGCGCCCCGAACTCTTCGTCAAGGACATGCTTCATATGAACGAAGCCGGCTACGCGCTGTGGACCCCGGTCGTCGCCCCGCTGTTGCAGTAAGCCGGCTTTGGGCCGGAAAATGTGGAAAGCCGGAAAGCGGAGCTCGATCCCAGGCCGGTTGGCTTTCCTGATTTCCGGCTTTCCTCATTCTTCATCCTTCTTCCCATGCCCGACTCCCCCGCCCTGCGCCTCGCCCAGCAAATCGAATTCATCGTCGAATGTGATCGGCTGAAAGAGATCTTCCGCCAGACCGTCAATACGCGGAGCCGCCGGGCCGAGAACGACGCCGAGCACTCGTGGCATCTTTGCCTGTGCGTCATCGTTCTGGCCGGGCATGCCAACACGCCGGATCTCAATCTGCTGCGCGTCCTGAAAATGGTCATCATCCACGACCTCGTGGAGATCGACGCGGGCGACACGTTTGCCTACGACACCGCCGGCATGGCCGGCCAGCACGACCGCGAAGCGATCGCCGCCGACCGCATCTTCGGCCTGCTGCCGGTGGACCAAGCCCGCGATTTTCGGGCCCTCTGGGATGAATTCGAGGCCCGGCAAACCCCGGAGTCGAAGTTCGCGGCGGCCGTCGATCGCTTCCAGCCGATGCTGCTCAATTGCCGCACCCAGGGTGCGGCGTGGAACCGGCACGGGGTCACCCACGACCGCGTCGTCGCCCGCAACCGCCACATCGCCGAGGGCTGCACCGAACTCTGGCACTACGCCGAGAAGATGCTGCAGGAGGTCGTCGACGCCGGGCATCTCGCCCCGGCTCCCACCGCGACCTGATGCTCACGGCCAAGCGGATCCCTGCCTCCCGCCGCCCGGCCTATCTTCACGTAATACGTGAAAATGCGCTCACCCGTTTCATCCTTCCACGCCCAATCAAATCCTGAGGCGCAGCCCAGCTCTTTTCACGTATTACGTGAAAATACCCCACGGCGCCGAGGGCGGCATCGGACTGTCCAGCCCGGGCCGGCGCACCGCCAGCTCGCCCGTCGCGTCTTGCGGCTCATTCTCCCCTCCATGCTCCACCCCACGTGTTCCTTGATGGCGTTGCTGGCCGCTTCGTTGGCCTCCGCGACGTCCGCGCTCGCCGCCCCGTTGCCCGCCGACTGGATTGATCCCCAGACCGGCCACCGGATCATCCGGCTCTCGCCCGACTCCGGCGGAGGCAGCCTTTATTTCCACCAGCGCAGTTATACCCCGGAGGGGGACAAGATCGTCCTGCGCACGCGCGAGGGCATCGTCGCCGTTGATCTCACGACCCTTGGCCGGACGCCACCAAAGGCGGAGCTCATCCTCGCCAACGCGAGCCCGATCGCGACGGCGTGGCGCACGCGCGAGGCCTACTATTTTGCCCGGCAGGAAAACACGCTGATGGCGGTAAATCTCGACACCAAGGCGGTGCGGGTGGTCGTGAAACTCCCCCCGCAGGCCCGCGGGGCGCAGTTTGCCATCAATTGCGACGAGTCACTGCTGGTGGCCATCGGGCCCGATCCCGACGGCAAGGTGGTGCCGCGGCAGGCGCCGGCCGGTGGCATGGGGGGGAGCCTCGAAGCCAACTGGGCCGCCGGCACGCCCAAGATGATTTACACGGTGAACGTGAAGACCGGGGAATTCCGCGTCATCCACCGCGAGAACGATTGGACCAACCACCTCCAATGCTCGCCCACGGACCCGCAGCAGATCCTCTTCTGCCATGAGGGCCCGTGGCACTTCAACAACCGCACCTGGACCCTTCGCGCCGACGGCGGCCCGGCTCGCGCCCTGCATGAACGCACGATGAACATGGAAATCTGGGGCCATGAGTTCTTCAGCCACGACGGCGGCACCGTGTGGTTCGATCTGCAAACCCCGCGGAGCACGGTCTTCTGGCTCGCCGGCGTCAATTTGGCGACCGGTCGCCGAATCTGGTACAACCTCAAACGTGAGGAGTGGTCGGTCCACTTCAACGTCTCCGCCGACGGGTCGCTCTTCGCGGGTGATGGCGGCGGCCCGGGCAGCGTCGCCGCCTCCTCCCCTGACGGCCGGAAACTCGATCCTCCCGGCAACGGCATGTGGATGTACCTCTTCCGACCCGCCATGGTGCGCGGCAATTCTTTCCGCGACGGAAAGGATCTCATCGACATCGGTTTCTTCAAGTCGGAGCGGTTGGTCGACATGTCGAAGCACGACTACAGCAAGGACCGTGGCGTGGAGCCCAATCTCACGTTTACCCTCGACGGCAAATGGTTGGTCTTCAGCGGCAACTTTCACAGTCCGCGGGACGAACGCGGCCGCGCCGTCACCCACGCCTACGCCGTCGAGATCGCGCCGCCCACCGCTCCCTGAGCTCGTGGCAACATAACCTGTCCCTTATCCCGCGGGTCACCCCCTTTCCCAACCTGTCCCCCATCGCCCACCTCCATCCCTTACCGTGCCCACAAATAACCTGTCCCTTATCGCCACCCTGCTTTGCCTGTCCCTCGCTCCGGCCTTGGCCGCCGAGCCTGCCGTGGTTCCGCTCTGGCCCGCCGGAGCCCCCGGCTCCGAGTCGCGCCAACGCGAACCCGAAAAGGTTGCCGGCAGCAATGTCTCCAACCTCCACGCCCCTTCGCTGCTCGTCTACCTGCCGCCCGCGTCGTCCGCCACCGGCTGCGCCGTCATCGTCGCCCCCGGCGGGGGTCACGCCCGCCTCGCGATCCAACATGAGGGCTACAATGTCGGTACATGGCTCGCCCGCCATGGCATCGCCGCCTTCGTCCTCAAGTACCGTCTGGCCAAGGACGACGCCACGCCGAAGGGCCAGCCCCAGCCCTACACCGTCGATCGCGACGCCCTGGCCGACGCGCAGCGTGCCCTCCGTCTCGTCCGCGCGCGCGCCTCGGAGTGGCACGTCAACCCCACCGCCGTCGGCATCATCGGATTTTCCGCCGGGGGCGAAGTCGCCCTCCTCGCCGCCACACGGGGCGCCGACGGCAATCCCTCCGCCGCCGACCCCATCGATCGCCAGAGCGCCCGTGCCAACTTCTACTCCCTGCTCTACCCGGGTGGCCTGACGCGCACCGACCTCGTCATCACCAAGGCAACACCCCCGGTCTTCCTCGCGGCCGGCTATGGCGACCGGCCGAACATCTCCGAGGGCCTCGCCGAGTTCTACCTCAAGTCGAAGCGCGCCGGCGCCAGCGCCGAGTTGCACCTCTATGCCGGAGCCGGCCACGGCTTCGGCGTGCGCGACACCAACCAGGGTCCGCACGGGGAATGGATCAGCCGGTTTCGCGAGTGGCTCGGTGAACGGAAATTCGCCGGATCGCCCGGTAACTAAGCCGTAGAAATTCAGTCGAGGTGGAGCGGCTTGACCCCAAGACGCTCGAGGTGAGAGCGAACGCCCGAAGGCGCGTTGGGGTCAACGCGCCCCACCGTTCAGTGGTTTCCTGCTCCCGGCTGAAACGCACTCCGATTGAATCGTTACGGCTAAGAACCGGCCCCATCCTCCCGCCGGGTGGCACGCCGGCCGGGCGTTACCGTGCGCCCGCCGCACGCCCGCCTTGCCCCCGGCCACCACCGCCAGTGCCCCCATCCGCAAGATTGCCCTCGCGGTCCCCGGGCACCACGTTCGCCGGCACATGAAGCGATTCCTTCCGCTGGTGGTTGCGGCGCTGGCTCCTCTCTTTGCCGCGCCTGAAAATCTGCTCCGCTTCGATCGACCCGCGAAACAATGGGTCGAGGCCGGGCCCGTCGGCAACGGCCGCCTCGGCGCCATGGTCTTCGGCGGAGTCGCTGCCGAACGCCTCCAACTCAACGAGGCCACCCTCTGGTCGGGCGGTCCGAAGGACTGCAACAATCCCGCCGCCCGCGCGGTGCTCCCCCAGGTCCGCGCCGCTGTCTTCGCCGGCCGCTTCCAGGAGGCCGAGGAACTTTGCAAGAAAATGCAGGGCCCCTACAATCAGTCGTATCAGCCGCTTGGAGACCTGAAGCTCGACTTCGGGAATGGCGCGGTCACCACGAGCTACGAACGCGCCCTCGATCTCGATCGCGCCGTCGCGACCACCCGTTACCAGATGGGCGAAGTGACCTTCACCCGCGAAGTCTTCGCTTCGTTTCCCGATCAGCTGATCGTCGTTCGCCTCACTTCGGACCATCCCGGCACGCTTTCGTTTTCCGCCATCCTGGACTCGCTGCTGCGGCACGAGGTCCCCGTGGCGCAGGGCCGGACTCTCGTCCTGCGCGGCAAGGCCCCCTCTCACGTCGATCCCGTCTATCTGCGCACCGCACCAGACCCGGTGCGCTACGGAGAGGAAGGCATGACTTTCGAGGTCCACCTGGAGACCCGGATCGAAGGCGGCGCGCTCCGGGCGGAAGGTTCCCTGCTCCAGGTGAAGGACGCGGACGCCGTGACCCTGCTCCTTTCCGCCGCCACGAGTTTCAACGGTTACGACAAGTCGCCCGCCCGCGACGGTCGCAATCCCGCCGCCCTGGCCCGGCGCCCCCTGGCCGCCGCCGCCGAGCGCAACTACGCCGACTTGCTGGCACGCCACCTCGCCGACCACCAGGCGCTCTACCGCCGCGTGGCCCTCGACCTGGAAGGATCGGCGGTCGCGCCAGCCCTGACCACCGAGCAACGGCTCGTGCGCCTCGCCGAGGGCGCACCCGATCCCGGACTTGCCACCCTGATGTTCAACTATGGTCGCTACCTGCTCATCGCCAGCTCCCGCCCCGGCGGACAGCCCGCCAACCTGCAGGGTATCTGGAACGACGCGATCCGTCCGCCCTGGAGCAGCAACTACACCATCAACATCAACACCGAGATGAACTATTGGCCCGCCGAGGTCGCCAACCTCGCCGAGTGCCACGAACCCCTCTTCGACTTCATCACCGAACTCGCCGTCAACGGCCGCCAGACCGCCCAAATCAACTACGGCGCCCACGGCTGGGTTTCCCACCACAACGCCGACCTCTGGCGCCAGTCCGCCCCCGTCGGCGACGGCTCCGGCAATCCCGTCTGGGCCAACTATGCCGTCAGCGGCCCCTGGCTGTGCCAGCACCTGTGGGAGCATTATGCGTTTGGCGGGGATCGGAAATTTCTCCGCGAACGGGCGTGGCCCTTGCTGAAGGGCTCCGCCGAATTCTGCCTCGACTGGCTCGTGGACGACGGCCACGGACACCTCGTCACCGCCCCCTCGGCTTCGCCGGAAATCGGCTTCACGACCCCCGACGGCACCCGCGGAGTCGTCACCTACGCGACCACCATGGACATGGCGATCATCTGGGACCTCTTCACCAACACCCTCGCCGCCGCGCGCGAACTGGGGATCGAGCCCGACTTCGCGGCGAAAATCGCCGCCGCCCGCGCCCGGCTCTATCCGCCGAAGATCGGCCACCGCGGCAATCTCCAGGAATGGGCCCAGGATTTCATGGAACAGGATCCGCACCACCGCCATGTCTCCCATCTCTTTGGCGTTCATCCCGGCAAGCAAATCACCCCCGCCACCCCCGAACTCTTCGCCGCCGCCCGCCGTTCCCTCGAACTCCGCGGCGACGACGGCACTGGCTGGTCCCTGGGCTGGAAGATCAACTTCTGGGCCCGCTTCCGTGACGGTGACCACGCCCACGTCCTGGTCACAAAACTGCTCCGGCCGGTCGGGGCCACCGTCAATGGCGTCAGCATGAAGGGCGGCGGGGTGTATCCAAACCTCTTCGACGCCCACCCGCCGTTTCAGATTGACGGCAATTTCGCCTTCACCGCCGGCGTGTGCGAGATGCTGCTCCAAAGCCACCTCGGTGAGATTCACCTGCTGCCGGCCCTCCCCGCCGCCTGGCCCTCCGGCAGTATCCGCGGGCTCCGCGCCCGTGGCGGCACGGAAGTCGACCTCGCCTGGCGCGACGGCAAGCTGGTGGCCGCGGGACTGCGGTCGACGACCGCCCAGACGGTGAAACTGCGCTACGGCGACACCCTCACTGAGATCTCCCTGCCTGCCGGGGAACGCACGCCGGTGAACCTGGGCGCGCTGCGGCGCGAACCGGCGGCCCGCGGCGAATAGCGTGGCCCGCGACTATCCGGGGGGGGGCGCGTCCATCAATTGGCGGTGATGCCTCTGGGAGTAGCGCCGCGTCTCCGACCGGCGGGCGCCAGTCGGAGACTGGCGCTGCGCGGGGGGAACCGAGCTCGATGCCACCGTCAACCTGGAGAGGCACCTCTTTCCTGGCACCCGGACGCACTCCGCTTGTCTCAGGCCAGCTTCCCGCTATTTTCCCCGACCATTGAAAACCCACCTCCTCGCGTGCGTCCTGGTCCTCGCGGTCGCCCACGCCGCCCCTCAGCCCGCACCCGACCGCCTCCCCTTCACCGCGCAGGAACTCGCGCAGGGCTTCAGTGACCACGTCGTGCTCGCCAAACCCCGGGCCAGCCAGCGCGCCTCCGCCGAGGCGGCGGAACTTCGCGAAGGGCTGCGCCTCCGTCGGCGCTGGGACCGTTTCGATGGCTTGCGCCTCCTCGAACTCCCCGCCGGTGACACCTCCCGTCGTGCCGCCGCCCGCCTGATGGCCACTGGCCGTTACGAGTACGTTCACCCCGACTCCATCCGCCACGCCACCGCCACCCCCAACGACCCCGACTTCGCCACCAAGCAGTGGCCCCACTTCAACGACGGATCCAACAATGGCATCCCCGGCGCCGATATCGGCTCCACCCGCGCCTGGGATGTACGCACCGATGCCCCCGAAGTCATTGTCGCCGTCATCGATTCCGGCATCCGCACTGACCATCCCGATCTCGCGACGAACATGTGGATAAATTCGGGCGAGATCCCCGGCAACGGTCGCGACGACGACGGCGACGGCTACATCGACGACGTCAACGGCATCAACGCCATCACCAACAGCGGCAATCCAACCGACGATCTCGGCCACGGTACGCACGTCGCCGGGATCATCGGCGCCGTCGGCAACAACGGCACCGGCATCTCCGGCGTCGCCTGGCGGGTGAAGCTCATGGCCCTGAAGTTTCTGCGCGGCGGCACGGGCACCAATTCCGGCTATGGCGCCACCTCCGACGGCATCGAGTGCATCGACTACGCCATCCGGCACGGGGCCCACATTATCAACGCCAGCTACGGCGCGGCGGCGGGCCCGGTCACCCAATTCGACTCCGCCGAGCGCGACGCCATCCTGCGGGCCCGCGCCGCCGGCATCATTTTCGTGGCGGCCTCCGGCAACGACGCCGCCAACCTGGAACTGCTCGCCCATTACCCCGCCAGCTACCGGCTCGAAAACATCGTCGCCGTGGCCAACTCCACCAACCGCGACGACGCGTCGATCAGCACCAACTACGGCGCCGGCTCAGTCGAACTCTTCGCGCCCGGCAGCGACATCTGGTCCACCTACTACACCAACGCGCAACCCTATGTCTCGCTCTCCGGCACCTCCATGGCCGCCCCCCACGTGACCGGCGCGCTCGCGCTCCTCAAGGCGCAATTTTCCACCGACACCTATCGTCAGCTCATCAACCGCCTGTTGCGCAACGTCGACCCGATCCCCGCTTTTCGCGGCCGCGTGGCCACCGGCGGCCGGCTCAATCTCGACCGCGCCATCCGCTCCGCCTTCGACGACAACCGTCCCTTCAATGACGATTTCGCCGATCGTTCGCGCCTCAACGGCAACAATTTCTCCGTCCGCAGCGTGAACACCGGCGCCACCGCCGAGAACGAGCCCGCCATCGCCGGCCAGATTGGCGGCGCCACCTTGTGGTGGGAATGGACCCCGACCCTCACCGCCGTCGTTCGCCTCTCCACCACCGGCAGTTCCTACGACACCCTGCTCGGCGTCTTCGCCGGCACCTCGCTCGCCAACCTGACACCCGTCGCCGCGAACGACGATGAACCCGGCCAGGTTACCTCCCGGATCGAGTTCACCGCGCAGGCCGGCACCCCCTACCAGATCGTCGTCGCCGGCAAGGGTGGAGCCAACGGGCTCACCTTGCTCGACATCGGTGCGGTCCCGCCCAACGACAATTTCGCCAACGCCCAAGTCATCACCGGTCGTTCCGCCTTGATTGAGTCGGCCAACGCCCAGGCCACGCTCGAGTCGGGTGAGCCGCGCATTATGGGCTTCGCGGGAGGCAAATCGCTCTGGTACCGGTGGACCGCGCCCGCCTCCGGCCGGTTTCAATTCGCCCTCATGAGCGACGGCTTCGATCCCCTGCTCGCCGTCTACACCGGAAACACCCTCAACGCCCTTACCCTGGTCGCCGCCAATGACAATGCCGACACCCAGACCGGGGCGACCGATCCCACCACCAGCGCCCTCGCCACCGTCGAAGCCCGGGCCGGCACCACTTACCAAATCCAGGTCGACGGCAAGGCCACCGGGAGCACTCCGCCCACCAATGCCCCCTTTACTTTGACTCTCAACGATTCCCTCTGGCAGGGCCTGGCCGGCGACAGCATCACCAGTGCTCCGGTGGTCGGCCCCGACGGCGCCGTCTACGTCGGCAGCACCGACGGCGTCTTCCACGCCTTCAACGCCGACGGCTCCCGGCGGTGGCCGGCCCTCAAGCTTCAAGGCATCCTGGACACCGCGGCCGCCGCCCTCGCGCCCGACGGCACGCTCTATTTTGGCACCGGCCCCACCAACGCGGCCCTGAACGACGCCCGGCTCTTCGCCTACAACAGCGCCACCGGGGAAAAGAAGTGGGAAATCGTCGTCGGCCCCGGCTACGATGCCAACAACGCCATCTCCCTCGCCGCCGACGGCACCCTCTACCTCCGCGGCGAGGGGCTCACCACCGCCACCAGCCGGCTCTACGCCTATACGGACAACGGCTCGAGCGCCTCGCTCAAGTGGTCCACGGTCGTCCCGGGGCCCTCCTATGCCTCGGCTGCGATTGCGCCCGACGGCACCATCTACATCGGCTCCGACGACACCGCCACCCGCCACCGGTTTTATGCGCTGAATCCCACCGACGGCTCGACCAAGTGGTCCCTCCAGACCGACAACGCCGTCTACACCGCCGCCGCCATCGACGCCGCCGGCAACATCTACTACGGCACCCTCACGTCGGGTCGCCTGTACTCCGTGACTCCTGCCGGCACCACGCGCTGGACTTACACCGGCGCATCCGTGGGCACCTCCTCGTCGCCGTGCCTGAGTCCCGACGGTGCCACGGTCTACTTCGCCGGCTACGATTCCAAGCTGCACGCCGTCAACACGGCCACCGGCACGGCCCGCTGGACCTACCTCCTCGGCAAGGAAGCCCGGGCCTGTTCGCCGGCCGTCGACGCCAACGGCGTCATCTACCTCGGCTGCTACGATGGATTGGTGTACGCCGTGAACCCCGACGGCACGCCCAAGCGCACCTGGTCCACCGGAGATATCATCCGCTCCTCCCCCGCCATCGCCGGCAACACCCTCTACATCGGGAGCAACGACAAGCACCTTTACGCTTTTGATCTCGGCACCGGCACCGCCGGCCCGTGGCCGCAATACCGGCACAACGCGCGCCGCACCGGCCGCGCCGTGACCGAGATCTTTGCGATTGTCACTCAGCCCCAGTCCCAGGTGGGTGTGCTCACGCTACCCCTGACCCTCAGCCTCACCGCATCCGGCCCCGGACCGCTCCTGTATCAGTGGCAAAAGGACGGCGTGGCCATCAGCGGCGCCACCGGCGCGAGCTACACCATTCCGACGGTCGTCGCCGCCACGGCCGGCATCTACGACGCCATCGTGACCGGCCCCCAGGGAGCGCTGACCTCCGCGGCGGCCGCCGTCACGGTTGAACCGATCACCGTCGGCCGGCTCACCAATCTCTCCGTGCGCACCAACGCCGGCACCGGCGCGCAAACCCTCACCGTCGGCTTCGCGCTGACCGGCCCCACGGCCAAGCCTCTTCTTCTCCGCGCCATCGGCCCCACCTTGGCGGACTTCGGCGTCACCCCCGTGCTCGCCGATCCGCAATTGCAACTCTTCGCCGGCAGCAGCGTCGTCACCGCCAACGACAATTGGGGCACCCCCACCGCGGGCAACCTCAGCGCCCCGGCCCTCACCGCCGCGTTTAATGCCGCCGGCGCCTTCGCCCTCGCCCCCGCGACGCTCGACTCCGCCTTGCTCCGCAGCCTCGCCGCCGGCACTTACACCGCGCAGGTGACCGCCGTCGAGGGTTCCCCGGCCACCGTCGGCATCGTCCTCGCCGAGTTGTACGACGCCGATCCGACCGGCAGCACCCGCCTCACCAACGTCTCCGCCCGCGCGCAGGTCGGCACCGGCGCCGGCATCCTCATCGCGGGCTTTTCCCTCTCCGGCAATGTGCCGAAACCAATCCTCCTCCGTGGCATCGGTCCGGGGCTGGCCCAATTCGGCGTCACCGGCGTGCTGAGCAACCCGATCCTGACGCTCTTCCGGGGCGCCACCAAGGTCGGGGAAAACGACGACTGGGGCGGCGCCTCCGATCTGGCGGGCGGCTTTGCGGCGGTGGGCGCCTTCACGCTTTCCGGCACCAGCCGCGACGCCGCGCTCCTGGTCGTGCTCGCCCCCGGCAATTACACCGCCCAGATCAGCGGCGTGAACAACACCACCGGCGTGGCCCTCGTCGAGGTTTACGAAGTGCCGTGATCGGCGGAGCGTGGCGCCCCTCTTCGACGGGCGTCCCCCGCCGGTCGGAGACCGGCGCTACGGGCGCAACGCGACTCCACGCGCCCCCGCGATTTTGCCCGGCGGGTCAGATTGATCTCCGCCTCGCATACGCATGTATGCGTATCCCCACCGCGCGCCGTCAGCGCTACACTGCAGCTTCAACCCACCCGCTTCAGTCCTTATGCATATCCTCAATCGTCCTCGTCTCCTTGCCATCGGCGTGCTGCTCGCCGGTGTGTTTGCTTCCACCCCCGCCCTGCGCGCCCAGGCTCAATACGCCGGCACCTACGTCGGCACCATCAACACCAAGGTCACCGTCCCGATCGTCGGCACGATCGAATCCGGAGCCGGCGTCTACCTCGCCGTCGCCTCCGCCGACGGCACGATGTCGATCAATGGCGGCAACCTCGTGGGCACGGTCGCCGCCAACGGCACGGTGACACTTACCGGCGGCCCAGCCTTTGCGAATCTTGCCATCCGCACCGCCACGATCGCCAACAGCCAGCTCAGTTCGGCTTACGGCGACTTCTCGCCCGGCAGCAACGGCACCACCCAGTTCAAGCTCAACGGCAGCACCAGCTTCACCGCCGCTGCGGGCGGCGGGGGCAGCACGGGCGGTGGGGGCTCCACGGGCGGCGGCGGCGGGACGTCCGGCGGGAGCAGCGGAGCCCTTTACGCCTTCGACGGCAATCTGACCGATTCGGCCGGGGGCAACAACGGCACCCTCTCCGGCGGCGTCAGCTACGTCGCGGGCGTCAGCGGCCAGGCCGTACAGTTCAATGGGAGCAACGGCTATGTCTCGCTGGGCACGGCCAATATTGTGAGCGACGCGGGACCCTTCAGTGTTTCCTTCTGGTTCCGCCCCACCGCCTCCCAGATCATGGTTCCGGTTCGTCTCCGCACCGCCAGCACCGAGTTCGCCACCCGCATCGGCCTCAATGCCAACGACAGCAGTTCCCTCGGCTCGTCCATCTACTTTGGCTTCCGCGGCAGCGCCGGCATCATCTCCCGCGATCCCCGCTATTATATCCAGAGCACGCTCAACCAATGGGTCCACCTGACCTTCGTCTACAAGGGTGGCAACAAGAGCAGCGCCGCGAGCTTCGACCTCATCGTCAACGGCGAGCGTCTCGATCTCTCGACCACCGGCACGATCGGCGGCAACAGCAACGCCAATGAAATCGGCCGCGACGGCGGCGGGTCCTACGTCGCCGGAACCATCGACGACCTTCGCATCAGCACCACCGCGGTGAGCGTCAGTGCCGCGTCGGCCTTGTTCGCCGCCGCTCCGGCCGTGACCGGCGTGGCCACCTCTCCCACCAATCTCGTCGGTTACCGCAATCGCGTCGGTCAATCCTTCTCGTTTGTCGTCACCGGCGCCTCCAGCGGCTCGGTCTGGGGCACCGACACCTACACCGACGATTCATTCGTCGCCCGGGCGGCCGTCCACGCCGGAGTGGTGGCCGTGGGCGAAACCAAGGCGGTCTCCATCACCATCCTCCCGGGGCAATCCAGCTACGCCAGCAGCACGCGCAACGGCGTCAGTTCAGGGTCCTGGGGCGCCTGGTCCGGCAGCTACGCCTTCGCCGGGGCCGGCGGCTCCACCGGTGTCGCCGCCGCCGCCCCCACCATCGTCTACGCCCCGGTCTCCGTCCAGTCGGTCGCCATCGGCGGGCGGCTCAACCTGAGCATCACCGTCGGGGGCGTGGGTCCGTTCACCTACCAATGGTTCCTCAACGGCACCACCATCGCCGGCGCCGTCGGCGCCTCCTACAACATCGCCAGCGTCAGCGCGGCCAACGGCGGCACCTACACGGTGCGCGCCACCAATGCCGCCGGCACCACCACCATCAATGCGGGCACGGTCACGGTCGCCAACGCCGGCTCGCCGTCGATCAACCTCCAGCCGCTGTCCAAGGTGGTCGCCCCGGGCGCGCGTTTCTCCCTCCTCGTCTCCGCCACCGGCACGGGCAGCATCACGTATCAATGGCGCAAGGACGGCGTGGCCATCCCGGGCGCCAACGGCAGTGCCTTCGAGGTGCCCAACGCCTCCGCCGCCGTCTCCGGCACCTACACCTGCACGATCACCAACAGCGCCGGCACCGTCACCACCGCTCCGGCCACCATCAACGTCTCCGCCGCCGCCGCCCGTCCCGCCAACATCTCCTGCCGCACCCGCATCGCCGCCGGCGAGTTTGTCACGCCTGGGTTCTATATCGACGGCGTCGGCTCCAAGCGCGTGCTCATCCGGGCGGTCGGCCCCGGCCTCGTGCCCTTCGGCCTCACGGGGCTGCTGTCCGATCCGAAACTCGATCTCTATCGCCAGAGCACCAACTCCATCATCCAGAGCAACGACAACTACGACGCGGCCACCGCGGCCACCTTCGCCGGCGTCGGCGCTTTCGCCCTGCCCGCCGCCAGCCGTGATGCCGCCCTCGTCGCCACCCTCGCCGCCGGCCAGGGCTACTCCGTGCAAGTGGGAGGAGTCGGCTCCGCCAGCGGCATCGTGTTGCTCGAGGTCTACGATCTCGACGACCCCGCCACCGCCACGACCCGCCTGGTCAACGTCTCTGTCCGCGGGCAGGTCGGCACCGGCGACGATGTGCTCATCCTCGGCGTCGTGGTCGGCGGCAGCACCACGGTCGGCAATCTGAGTAACAAACGCACGCTCCTGATCCGGGGCATCGGCCCGAAGCTCGGCGCCTTTGTCGTGCCGAACACCCTGGCCGATCCGCGACTGGAGATCTTCGACTCCAACAACCGCTCGGTCCTCGACAACGACAATTGGGGCGATGCGCCCTTCGTCGCGGAGCAGGTGCTGGCTTCGAGCTACGTCGGAGCCTTTGCCCTCGACAACGGCAGTAAGGACGCCGCCACCCTCGCCCTGCTCGATCCCGATGCCTACTCGGTCGTCGTCAAGGGTGCCAATAACAGCACCGGCGAGGCCCTCGTCGAAATCTACGAAGTGCCCTGATCCCACCGCCCGCCCACCGCGGGCCCCTTTCGACCGTCGCCTTCAGCCCGCGGCGGTCGAAAGCTGAAGCGAACCCCCGGTGCCCCACGGCGCCGGGGGTTTTTGCATTTTCGCCTCTCTCAAATCTTCCCTTCTGGTCCGGGGAGCTCCTGCCTGTGCCGCCACGGCAGACAGGCACCCGGCCCGGGTGCTGGTTTCGGCGTCCCGCCGAAACCTCCGCGGCCCGCGGGACGAGTTCCCGGCCGCTCGAGGGTGGCATCGACCCATTCCAATCTAATTCCTGCTGCCGCCGTGACGTTCCACTCGCGCTCCCGCGCTCGCGGCGGGTCTCCGGCATCGCGACTGCGGTACGCAGCCGTGCCCACCCCCAGGGTCAGCAGGCCACCGGCCACGAGGACCATCGCCGTGCGCTCCCGTTTCCGCCCCAGATACTGCACGATGATTGCCGCCCCGATTGCCAGCCAAGCCACCAGACCCGTCGCGATGGTCCGCTCGAAGCGCAGCCCCGAGCCATCGGCGGCGTTCCCACCACGAACGCAATCCATAGTCCCAGGGGCACCCGCAAACGCCGCAGGTCCTTCCGGATAATGTGCCCGGTGAGGTTCATGCTGACTTCTCCTGGGCCTCCGCCCGGTGGGCCCGGGCCAGCGTCATGAAGATTTCCCGCAAGGTCATCGGCTGCGCCACCACGGTCCCGCCCCCCAGCCGCTCGCGCCAGGCACGCTCGGTCGCGTCCCCCGCATAGCGCGTCTCCACAAAACGCGTCAACGCCCCCGCCCGCTCCCACTCCAGCCAATCTGGAGTCGGCCCAATCCCAGCCTTCGCCTCCGTCACCTCCACCCGCCGAAAACGCGCCTGGAGCGCCTCGGTCGTCTCGTGCAGTCGCAGTCGCCCCGCGTCGAGCATGGCAACGCGATCCGCGAGCCGATCGACTTCGTCGATATCGTGGGACGACACCACCACGGTCCACTCCCCCTGCGCCGACACCTCCAGCACGCCCTTGATGAACTCGTCGCGCACCAGCGTATCCAGCCCGCTGAACGGCTCGTCGAGCACCAACAGCTTCGGCCGGTACGCCAGCGACGAGAGCAGCGCCGCCTTCATCAACATGCCCCGCGAGAGATGCGCCAGCTTCCGTGACTCCGGCAATTCGAAGCGTCGCAGCAACGTCTCCTCCAGCGCGCGATCCCAGGTCGGGTAAAATGGCCGGCAATAATCGAGCAATTGCCGCACCGTCATCCAGAGGGGCATTTCCTGGTTTTCCGACACGTAGCCAATCTACGCCCGCTCCCGCTCGCCGAGCCGCCGCGAATCGACGCCGAGCACCCGCGCCGCTCCGGCCGTCGGTGCCAGGAGATTCATGAGCACCTTGAGCGTCGTGGTCTTGCCCGCCCCATTCGGCCCCAGCAGGGCAAACACACTGCCATCCGGCACCGCCAGATCCAGTTCATGGACCACCTCCGTCCGACCGTAACGTCGCGTCAATTTCTCCGTTTCGATGATGTTCATGTGGGTAAATTCTACGTTCGGATTTTTGTCACGTATTACGTGACAACGGCTCACACCTGTTCGGACGGGAGGTGCGGGCGCGTTCTCATTTGCCGCCCAGCTTCCTCCAATGCGCCGCCACCGCGGCCTGCACATCCTCCAATTCCAGACCGAGTTTCTTGGCCTCGACCACGAGACGCTCGACCTCCGTCCCCAGCAATTCGGTGCGTTCCTTGCGCCCGCCGGGTTCCCGCGCCGCCACCACACTGCCCACCGCCGGCGTCGTCACCAGCACCCCCTCGCCCACCAGCGCCGCCACCACCTTGTGCGCGGTGTTGGGATTGATCCGCAATTCCTGACTCAACCCCCGCACCGAGGGGAACGGATCGCCCGGGCGCAACTGCCCCGTAACCACCGCCTTCTTCACGGCGAACAGGATTTGCTCCGCCACAGGCAGACCGGGTTTCAGCTCAATCGAGAACGGCAGCACACTGTTCCATTTGTACTAGTACAGTTAAAACAGCAAGCGGGAGCGCAAAAAAATCTTCCCTCTCCCCGGGCGGGCCGTCACAACCAACCGCGGTGGCCGCATCCAAAACCATCGGTTCGAAGGAGATTCAGGCCGCGATCGCGCGGCTCGCCGCCGCCATTTCCGCCCGCCACCGCTCCCCCGGAGCGTTGCTGCTGCTGGGCATCGCCAACGGTGGCATCGAACTTGCGTGCCGGCTGGCCCGGCTGACCGGAGCCCGGGCCGGCGTGCTCGACATCTCGTTTCACCGCGACGACCTCGCCCGCCGGCCCATCCCCAAGGAACGGGCCCCGACGCACATCCCCGCCGATGTCAGCGACGCCACGGTGATTCTCGTCGACGACGTCCTCTACTCCGGCCGCACGGTGAAGGCGGCCCTCGACGAACTTTTCGATCACGGGCGGCCGACCAAGGTCGAACTCGCGGTCCTCGTTGACCGCGGTTGCCGCCGCCTGCCGTTCACGGCCGACTACGCGGGCCTCTCCCTCCCGACGGCGGAGGACGAAAACGTCGTGGTCCTCCTGGATTCCACCTCCGCCACGCGCGATCGGATCCAGGTCCGGCCGGCGGACGCTCCCGCTGAAGCCAAGGGTCGCCGCCTCTCCCGTTCGCCGTAATCCCTCCCCGCCGATGCCCTGGACCCGCCGCCACCTCCTCACCATCGAACAACTCTCGCTGGATGAGATTGAACAAATCCACGCCACGGCTCGCGCGTTCAAGCGCGCACTCCAACGCAGCGTCCGCAAGGTGCCGGCGTTGCGCGGCAAAACCATCGTCAATCTCTTCCTCGAGCCGAGCACCCGCACGCGCATGGCCTTCGAGATGGCGGCCAAGCGCCTCAGCGCCGACGTGATTTCCTTCGACGCCGCCAGCAGCAGCGCGACCAAGGGGGAGACCCTGCGCGACATGGCGGAAAATCTGCAGGCCTTGCAGGCCGACATGATCGTGATTCGGCACGCCGCGGCCGGCTCGCCGCTCTATCTCTCCCGCATCCTCGACATCCCGGTCGTCAACGCCGGGGACGGCGCGCACGAACACCCGACGCAGGGGCTGCTCGACACCTTCACCATGAAGGAGCACCTGGGCTCCCTCCGCGGGCGCAAGGTGGTCATCCTCGGCGACATTCTGTTCAGCCGCGTGGCGCGCTCCAATATCCACGCCCTGACCAAGATGGGCGCCGCGGTCACGCTGGTCGGTCCCGCGACCCTCGTGCCGCATTGGTTCACCGCGATGGGCGTGAAGGTCTCGCACGACCTGCGGGGCGCCCTGGCCGACGCCGAGGTCGTGATGCTGCTGCGTATCCAGCACGAGCGGCAGGCCGCCGGGCACTTCCCCTCCCTGGGCGAATACACGAGCATGTTTGGCTTGAACAAGACCCGCGCCTCCTGGCTCAACCCCAAGGCCATCATCATGCACCCCGGCCCCATCAACCGCGGAGTCGAGATCGACAGCGAACTCGCCGACGGCGAACGCAGCGTCATCCTCGAACAGGTGGCCAACGGCATCGCCGTCCGCATGGCCGTCCTCTACCTCTGCGCCGGTGGCCAGCCCGAAAACGTGACGTAGGACGAACCCGCACCATGCCCTCCCTCTGGATCCGCCACGCCCGCGTCATCGACCCCGCCGCCAAGCGCGACGCCGTCGGCGACCTCTTCATCACCGACGGCAAGTTCGTCGCCTCCCTCTCCGCCGCCGCCCGGAAACGCGCCCGCCAGATCGACGCCCGCGGCCTGGTGGCCTGCCCCGGCCTGGTCGACATTCACGTCCACTTCCGCGAACCCGGCCAGACCCACAAGGAGACGATCGCCACTGGCACCCGCGCCGCCGCCGCCGGCGGGTTCACGACCGTGGTGTGCATGCCGAACACTTCGCCGGTGGCGGACAACACCGGCACCATCCAGCTGATCAAGGATGTGGTCGCCCGCGACGCCGTGGTGCGGGTCTTTCCGACCGGGTGCATCACCGTCGGCATGAAGGGCCAGTCCTTGGCGCCCATCGGCTCGCTCAAACGCGCCGGGGTCGTGGCCATCACCGACGACGGCGAGTGCGTGCAGTCCAATGACCTCATGCGGCGGGCCGTCGAATACGCCAAAATGTTCGACCTGCCGGTGATGGACCATTGCCAGGATTATTCGATGACCCAGGGCGCGGTGATGAACGAGGGGGTCATGTCCACGCGGCTGGGTCTGCGCGGCTGGCCCAACGCCGCCGAGGATCTGATTGTCGCCCGCAACGTCATCCTGGCGGAATACACCGGCGCCCACATCCACCTGCAGCACATCTCGTCGAAGTTCGCGGTGGACGTCATTCGCCGCGCGAAAACCCGCGGCGCCCGCATCACCGCAGAGGCGACGCCCCATCATATCGCCCTCACCGACGACGCGCTCGCAACCTACGACCCCAACCTGAAGATGAACCCTCCGCTGCGCACCGAGGAGGATCGCCAGGCCATCATCGCCGGCTTGCGTGACGGCACGATCGACATCATCGCCACCGATCACGCGCCCCACACGGATTACGAAAAGGACAAGGAATTCGATTTCGCGCCCAACGGTATCCTGGGCCTGGAGACGGCACTGGCCGTCACCCTTGACGTGCTCGGGCGCCAGCACCGCTTCAAGCTGCCCTTCATCCTCGACCTGATGACCCGCCGGCCCGCCCGCCTCCTCCATCTCGCCGGCGGCACCCTGGAGGTCGGGGCGGAGGCCGACGTCTGCCTGTTCGATCCCGCGGAGAAATGGACCTACGACGCCAAGGCCGGCTTCAGCAAGTCGAACAACTCGCCCTGGACCGGCCAGACCCTGACCGGCCGCGTCAAGACGACCCTCGTCGGCGGCCGGGTCGTGTTCGACCACGGCAAGATCACGGTGCCATGACCTGACGCCCGGCGCGGGTCAGCCTTGGTCACCGCGCGGCGCCGGTCGCGCGTTTCGAGCTGAAACGCGTCCCCGGCCACGGCCGCTCCTCCCTCGATGTCCCCCCTCCTCCCGTACGTTGCCGGCACGCTGGAGATCGGCCTGGTCCTCGCCGGCCTCGCCCTGCTCTGGCGGATGGTGCTGAGCCCCGCCGCGCGGGCCGACCGCCGCCCCGCCCTGCTGCCCCGCTGGGAGGTGTCGTTCACGGACTTCCTCTCCTTCCTGCTGCTCGTGCTGGGAGGCAGCTTCCTCGCCGCGGCCGGAGCCGGTTACGCCAGCCGCTTCCTCGGCCTCCGCGGCGACGCGGTCACGGTCGCCAGCGGCGCCGCGGCCCAACTCGGCATGCTGGGCGGCGTCGCGGCCTACCGCCTGGGATTCGATCGCCGCCCCTTCCGCCCTGGGGTGATTCCCGCCGAGATATTCACCACGGGAATCGCCACCTTCCTCATCTCCCTCCCCCTCCTGATTGCCACCGCCGGCGCGTGGGAATTCATCCTCGATCGGTTCGGGCTGTCGACCGGGCGCCAGGATCTCATCGGCATGTTTGCCCACGCCGACTCCCCCTGGCTGCTGGCGGTGATGATTACGCTGGCGATCGCGATCGCCCCATTGACCGAGGAGTTGGTTTTTCGCGCCGGACTTTTCCGTTTCCTGCGCACCCGCCTCCCACGGTGGTCTGCCCTGCTGCTCCCGGCCCTGGTGTTCGCCGCCCTGCACGTCAACTGGTCGACCTTGCAGGGGCTGGTCAGCCTGGCTCCCCTCATGATGCTCGCCGTCGTGTTTTCCCTCGCCTATGAACGCACGGGTCGCATCGGCACCTCCATTGTCGCCCATGCCTGCTTCAACCTGAATACGATTCTCGTCCTCTTCTCCGGACTCAACCCGTGACGGCCGCCCGTGCACCCTTTCACCACCTCTCAACCCGACTCGGTCGCGGCGCTCGGCGAAACCAGGCTCATCGCCAGGATTCGCGGCTGGCTGGGCCGGGTGTCTCCCCACCCGCCTTTCGGCATCGGGGACGACTGCGCCGTCCTCCCGGCGTCGCGCCGACGTCAGCTCATCACCGTTGATCCGGTCGTCTACGGACGACACTTCGACGATTCGGTGCCCCCGACCGCGGTCGGCGCGAAACTGCTCAAGCGCAACCTCAGCGACATCGCCGCGATGGGGGGGCGCCCGACGTCAGCCGTGCTCAGCCTCCTGCTCGACGGCCGCGTCAGCCTGCGCTGGTTGGAGTTGTTCTACCGCGGACTGGCCGCCGCCGCCCGTCGCCACCGGGTCGCAATCGTCGGGGGCGACGTGGCCGAGGCGAGGGGCATAGTGGCAGCGTGTCTCACGCTCGTGGGAGTTTCCACCGCATCACGGGTTCTCACCCGCACGGGCGCTCGCTGCGGTGACTGGATATTTGTGACGGGGCGGCTCGGTGGCAGCCGAATCTCCGGCCACCACTATAAATTCCAGCCGCGACTCGCAGAAGGCGCCTGGCTGGCCAGACGGGCGGAGGTGCGCGCCATGATGGATGTCAGCGACGGACTGGCCAGGGACCTGGGTGCCTTGACTCCCGCCGGCACCACTCCCGCGCTCGACGAGGCGGCGCTGCCCCGGCGCGGCAACGCCAGCGTGCGCGCCGCCCTGACTGACGGCGAAGATTACGAACTGTTGTTTGCCGTGTCCCGGCGCGGCGATCTCCCGGCCCTGCAACGCGCCTGGCGGCGGCGATTTCCCACCACCCTGCTGACGTGCATTGGCCGCTTCCTGCCCGCGCGCGGCGCCTCCGACGCGGGCCTTCCGCTCCAAGACTATCGTGGCTACGAACATTTTCGCTAGACTTCGCCGCGGCGTGACGACCGCGAGCGCCGCCGAGACCCGGGAACTCGCGCGGGAACTCGGGGTGGCGCTCGCGCCCGACACGACGCTCGCGCTGCACGGCGACCTCGGGGCCGGCAAGACGACGTTCGTGCAGGGGCTTGCCCGCGGACTTGGCATCATCGACGCAGTCACCAGTCCCACCTTCAACATTTTCACGCTGCACCGCGGGCCCACCAATCTCCTGCACCTCGACGCGTACCGCCTGGAGACGCCGCAGCAGGTCGACGATCTCCTGCTCGGGGATTTTATGATTTCACCCTGGTGTCTGGCGATCGAATGGCCGGAAAAGATCGGTAACTGGCCCCCCCCCGGAACCCTGCACCTGGAATTGGATATCACCCGGGAGGAACGGCACACCGTCCGGCTCCGCTGAGCATCGATCCAGCGTCCTGGCCGTGACGCGGTCGCGCCGGGCCTCCCCGCGAGCCCGCAAGCACGGCTGGCTCCGACGCCCCGGATAAAGCTCCGGGGCCCGGCTGAAGCAAGAGACGTGCGCAGGCCTAGCTACCAGCGACCGGCGGCTCGGGCTTGGTCTCGGGCGTCGGCGCGGCGGGTGCCGGCGGCGCGAGAGGCACGTCGGGCACGCTTGATTCCGATTGCACCGGAACCGCCGCCCTTTCGGCGGGGGCGGCTGGTACTTCAGGAGAAACCGATGCCGCCTCGGTTTCCGTGACGAAGGCGGTGGCGGCCGGAGGCGGCTCCTCGGCGGGAGCGGGAGCCGCGACCTCGGAATTCGGCGTGGGCTCGGCGGCTTCTTCCGCTGGTTCGGCCGGAGCCGATGACTCGGGCTCCGCCGCGGGCGCCGCTGACGGCGCCGGCGCATCCGGGAAATTCTCCGGATCATGTTCCTCGGTCTCGATTTCCTTCTTGCGCGCCTCGACCATCGGCGGCGGCGCGAAGAGGCGGCCATCGATAAACTCCGTGACGTAGCCCTCGCGGACCAGCCACATCAGGTCGCCCTGCAGGCGCGCGAGCCTCGCTCGATCCTCGATGCTGGGTCCGGCCTCGACCGGCGGGGTCGGCACCGCGGCCGGAGCCGATGGCGTCGTTTCACCCGCCGGGGCCTCGACGACCGGAGCTTCGGTTGCGGGAGCCACTGGGGCGGGCGGAGTGAGGGAAAGGCCGAGCATCTTGGAGGCCAGTTCACTCGCCCGAACCATGGGGTTGGCTTCGACGAAGGAGATGAGAGCCCCAATGCTGTCGGCAAACGTCTGTCCCGGCACCCGAAACTTACGTTTCACCGCGCATACGTAGGACACTCCCTTCGAACCCTTCTTGAAGATCGTGAAGTGTTCACGCCGCAGCCTCCCGCGCAGCGCGTTGGCCGTATCCAGCGGGAAGCGGCGCTGACGCTCCAACGCGCCCTCCACGGCCATGCGGATTTCACCCTCCGGCATGGTCTCGAGCAACTTGCCGTGAAACCGCGCGGTCTCGGTGGTTCGCACCACCTTGTCGCGGGCCTGCGACAGAAGAAAAACCCGGGCGTCTTCCAGCGTGTCAAAGTTCGGGACCACGGACGGCAGAGGCGTCACGGGGGCACCCTCGTCGGCGACCGCCTCGGTCTCCGGCGGTTGGGGCTCGTTTTCCACCGGTACCTCGGCTTCCGGGCTGGCGATGATCGGGGCGGCAACCACACCCAGTTTCCAGGTGTAACGCGTCGCCTTCTTCATTTTCGCCAGCCATTGGTTGACGACCTCGGGATCCCGCACGGTCTCGATCCGGCTGCGGAAAGCTTCCAGCCCCATGCGCGAACCAATCTTCGCGGCGTAGTGCTGCTGGACGATTTGATTGTACCGATGGTAGTTCGGCGGCCCGAGCAACTCGCCCGTCAACCCACAGCGGTTGATCACCTGAAAGTTGCCCTTCGGGGGATCCACCTCGACGTCGGCCGAGTCAAAAAACTTGTCCAGGTGGTTGCCCAGCACGTGGCCCACGGCCGCCTCGTCGCTCTCAAACGGCAACCCGTCGGGCACCGACACATGGAACAACCGCTTCGCCGCCTTGGGCGCCTCGGTCCCGTCCGGCGTCGGCGCGGCGGCGGCACGGTGGTCAGGCCGATGCGCGACCACCACGACGAACCGATCGTTCTTCGCCACCACGGTGCGCGCGATTTCAAACAATTCGACCGTGCGGCACGACTTCCGAATCGTCTGCACGAGCGTGTTGAAACTCGTGTCTTCCGGGTAAAACGTGGCCGTGTAATAAGGGCTCTCATACGGCCCGCGGTCCATGGGGCCACCCCGCCCGCCGTAGCCCTGGCCCTGCCGGGCGCCGCGATCTCCGCCCCCGCCCGCATACCCTCCCTCGCGTCGCGGCCCACCGCGATAGTCGCCCCCGCCCCCTGGGCTCGGGCGCCGATCTCCGCCCGGTCCACGCCGCCCGGCGTCACCCGGGTGGGGTGCTCCGGGACCGGCCGCCCCGCCGCCTTCGGCCCCGCCGGTGCCCGCGGGCCGGCGCATGACGCGACGATCCCGCCGATCGGCTCCGCCCCCGCCCTCGCGACGATCATCATAGCGCGCCCGCTCTCCGCCGGCTCCGCGCTCGCCTCGATCAGGCGAGCCGCCTTTGTCCTGGGTCCATTGGGTGCCAAAGCTGAAACCCTGCAGTTGGCTCAGATCGAGTTTGTTGAAATCCGTGGGTGGATTTTCCTTGGGGGCGTTGTCGTCCATAACTTACGGTAAAAGCGGGCGGATGCCCGCGAGGTTGGCTGAGTAGCAAAAGCGCAGTTCGAGTTGAGGCGCAGTGTCCACGCGGCGCTAGCGCCGTGGCAAGCAGTTTCCCGGCATCACGGCGGAGCCTCCACCACCCTGCCATTCGCGCTTGCGGGCCCCGCCCACCGGACCAGGCCGCCCGTCGGTTCCTCACTGCAGCACGTAAATCTCTGCCAACGCCTCCCCGGTCGCCCCTCCGACTCCCGCCACTTGAATCGTGTAGGCGCCGGGATTCACCACCAGGATGGCCGCGCTGTCTGCGCTTCCATCCGCCAGCGGAAAAGCCGCCACCGACTGCGCCGCCACCATCAGATCGTTCCGAAACCCCTCGCTCGTCCAGCCCGTGTTCGACCGCAGCAACGTCGAGCCGTTGAATATCCTGATGGTGGGGCGGGCCAGCACCGCCGGAACGCCAAATGCCGCGAGGCCGGGCCCGACGGCGCGTACCAGAAGTCGCGTCGGGTGCGTGCCACCCACGACCACCCCCGCGATCAGAATGTTTTCCCCGGTACCCACCTTGCCCCGCAGCGAAAGATTGACCAACCGGCTGGTCGGATCGCCGCCGATGGCGTCGTAGGCCTCGAATAGCGCCACGCCGTTCTGCCCGTCAGCACTGCGCAAATGGGCCGTATAGAGCCCCGGCGGCAAGGCCAGCACGAGCGCCGCATCCTTGCTGCCGGCCGCCAGCGGGAAAGCACCCACGGCATCCGCAGTATCGACCGGGGACTGCTGGCCTGGATCCGTTTCCTCCCAATTGTCGTTGGCTCGCAGATGGACCTGGCCGGAAAAGACATCGAGCCGCGGGTCGGGCATGAAGCCCGCCACCCCAAATTGCTCCAACGCCGGGCCGGTGGCCCGCACCAGATAGGCCCTCTCCGACCGGCCCTGGACAAAGAATCCGGCGATGAGGGTATCACCCGTCGCGATCCCAGCCCGGGTCGCGAGGTTCCGCAACTGCCCGCCCCCGTTGCTCGCATAGGTCGAGCGTCCGGTGTGGGCCACATCCCGGCGAAACGCCGGCCAACTCGACAGCGCCGACAACGGCGATCCGTTGCCTTTGAGTTTGTAGAGGCGGCCATTGAGGGAACCGAAATAGATGGAGCCATCGGGTGCGACCAGCGGGGACGACTCAATATAGTCGCCCAAACCCGCCTTGGTATCAAAGCGCCAGATGACCGCGCCATCGCGCGGATTCAACGCCCGGATCAGACCGTCGTCGGCCCCGATGATGATGGAACCGTCGCCCCGCACGGCGGCGGTCGCCACAGTGTTGCTGCCGAGGTCCGCCTGCCAGCGCAGTGCACCGTCCACCGGCGCGAGAGCATAGAATTGCCGATCCTCCGCGGCGAAATACACGGTGCCATCCGCCCCCAGCACCGGCGAGGCCGAGATCGCGCCATTCGTAAAATGATCCCACTTCTTCTTCCCGTCCGGCGCCAACGCATACAGGCGTTGATCCGCGGAGCCCACGTAGATCGTGCCATCGGCCCCGATCGCTGGCGACGAATCCACGCGACCTCCCGTGGAGAAACGCCACTTCTCCACCCCATCGGGACGGACTGCGTAGATGTTCTTGTCGCGCGAGCCAAAATAGATTGTCCCGTCGACGCCGATCGCGGGCGACGAGTCGATCCAGTCGGCCGCCTGAAAGGCCCACCGCTCGACGCTGTTGCTCCCCACCGCGTGCAACCGGGCATCGCCGGCTCCGAAATAAACCGTGCCATCTGTCCCGATTGCCGGGGAGCTGTAGATATAAGTCCGGGTGTCAAAGGCCCACTTGATGGCACCATTCGCCGGATTGAGCGCATAGAGATTTCCATCGTACGATCCGACATAGATCGTCCCGTCGGGCGCCACCGCCGGGGAGGAATCGATCCAGTCCGGCCGCACGACGCTCCACTTGAGGGTGCCATTGGCGTTTAACGCCACGATCCGTCCGGCCGTCGTGGTCTCCACCCCGATGTAGACAGTGGCTCCGTCGGGGCTGATCGCCGGGGACGATGAGGGAAACCCCTGCAACGTCACCGCCCACTCCTGTTTGTCGTCCTGCGCCTGCAAGGCCGGCCCGGCTCCCACGAGCCACACCACCAATGCCAGCCCGGCGCTTATCCGGCGACCAAACGTCCGAACAAGCGAATTAATGGCCGGCGCCCCGGCAGATGTGACCGTAATTCGCAGGCTGCGCTCGAATCATGCCTCCGCCTCCAACACAAGACGGAAGCTCGTGCCCCGTTCGTCGCTCTGCACCAATTCCAGCCGCCCGCCCGCCTGTTGGGCGAGCTGGTAGCTCAGCGCCAGACCCAGCCCGCTGCCGCCCGCCTTCGTGCTGGAGCAGGGCTGAAACAGCCGCGCCCGCACCGCGGCTGGCAGGCCCGTGCCCCCGTCCGTCACCACGAATTCCACCCGGCCGTCGGGACCGGGGCCCGCCGCCAGGCGCACGCCGCCGCCGCTCGCGGTGGCTTCGATGGCATTCTGCATCAAATTTCTGAGTACGAGGATCGCCAGATTGGCCCGCCGGCCGGACAGGGAGACCGAATCGGTTCCCGCCGCCTCAATCCTGATCCCGCGGTGCTCCGCTTCCGCCTGCACCTTGGTCTGGACAATCTCCAGGACATCCGCGCCGGTCAGTTGAAACGTCGCCCCCGTCTGCTCGTCGCGGAGCACGCTGACGACGTCGTTGACCATGGTGCGGAGCCGGCGGGTCAGCCCAGAGGCGGCGGCCAGTTCGGCCCCCGCCTCCGTCCGGCCAGCCGCCCCCGGTTCGGCCTGCCCCGCCATCAGCAGTTCGAGACCGGCGATGGGATTCTTGAGTTCGTGCATCAGATGCGCGGTGATCGCGCCCAACGCCGAGGTCTTGGCCGCCAGCACCAGCTCACCGTTGGCCCGCTCCAAATCGTCACTGCGCGAACGCAATTCACGATTGGCCGCGGCCAGCCGGCGCAACGCCCAGCCGAGCGTCAGCACGATGACCAGGGAGCCCGCCCCCCACGCCATGGCCGCCTGCGCCCACAACCGGCGATCGTGCGCCTGGATTTCCGCCTGGGTCGCCGCGCCCTGCAACCAGAACTGGGCGGCTCCCAGCAAGGCGTTTGATCCACTGCGTCGCAGGGGAACCCACGCTTCGACCAACCCGTGGGCCGTCGCTCCATCCGGCAGGAGGAACACATCGGTCCCGGGGAGGTTGACGTGCCAGCGCGCGAAGGCCTCGCCGGCGGTGACCCGCGCCCAGTCGCGGGGGGCGGGTGGGGCCAGCTCCCCCACAATCCCATCCGACGCATTGAGCGCGCCGGCGGGCTCGAACACCCGCACCCCGACCACGCCGTGAAACTTCGAGGTCTTCAGCACCGCCACCAGCAGGGCGCCCGGCACTTCCGCCAGCGCCACCTCGCCGTACTCGGCCGCACTGTTGTCCAGCTGCAGCGAAGCCACGGCGGCCAGCATGCCCGCCTCGCGCCGCAGGATCTGCTCCCGGATGCCGGCGCGCAATTGCAGGGTGACGGCGGCGACGACCGCCGCAAACACCGCCACGGTCAGCGCCAACACGCCGAAGAGGGTTAAACGACCGGATGGCGACGGTGCGGCGGTGACGGACATTGCAGGGGGCGGCGGGGCTATTTTTCCCAGCTCCACCGCACTCCAAGCAAGCCTTCGTTCACCACATAAGAGGCCACCCCGTCATTGGAGCGGCTTCGCTCCCACGTGTATCCCCCGAGAATCGTCCACTGCGAACCGACCTTCCGCTCCACCCGCAGGGCAAGATTGTATTCCTCCTTGAGGCGGGCCGGCGGATCGATGCCGATGCCCACGGTTTGCACCTCGAAATCCACCCGCCGGGCCTCCCCCTCCAGGCGCAGCAGCCACGCGTCATCGCTCCACTGCAGTTCATGATCCAGCCTGCGTTCGTGATAGTTGAAATAGCCGGAACCGTTGTCGCGATAGGTTCGCATCGCGGCCCGTGTCGTCGTCCGCCAGCGGGCGGCGCGGTCCCACTTGAGATTGAGGCGAAATTCGCCCTCCGTCTCGTCGATTTGCAGCTTGGTGCCGGACAACGGCCGGCCCGCCGCCGAGTATTGGACTCGTGCGTCAAAATCACGCCGGCGCTGTACCCCGGTAAGACGCGTCTCCACGCGCTCACTCCAGTCCCAGCCCAGGCGTAAGTCCCCATCGCGAACCCGCCCGTCATTCGCGCCACCGGCATAGCGCTTGCGCTCGGTCACGGCCTGGGCTTCGACCCAGAATTTGGGATGGACGGTCCAGCGCACCGTGGGTCCCGCCATGCCTCCGGTCACCTTCAGTTCCGCGACCAACCGCTCAACCTCGGTATCCGAAACGTCAAAAACCTGATCGTAGTAGTACCCCGTCAACGGCAACGACACCTTCCACTGGTCGCTGACCCGATAGCCCCATTCGGTCCGGAGCCATGACTTCGCCTCGTTATGCACCGTGCTCCCGGTGAAATACCGGGTGCCCTCCGCCTGCGCGAAGAGAGAGTAGTCCACCGGCCCGGTCGGCACCCGCAGCAAGAGGGCCTCGACCGCGGCCCGGCCGAACGCACTTTGCTCCTCGGCCGACGAACTCAACAAGAGGTTGTCCTTGAAACCATAGGATCCCTCGACGGAGGTTGACACACTCCACGTGGGTTGGGCCGCCAGAAATGCGGCCAGACTGGGAGAGAGGGAGGCACTGGCCGACCCTGCCCCCCCACCCTGAGCCGAAAGGCGTACGCCCATGCACCCAAAGGTGCAAAGGCTGGCCAGGGCGATGGAGGTTGCGCGAGTCACAGGCTGGGCGGGTTGGAAAAGAGAGAAACGTGTCGACCCCGACCGCGCCACTCAAGCCATGTTCATTTCTTTCAGGCCAACAAAAGGGCGGCCGCTAAACGCGGCCGCCCTTTGACTGACATTACGCTATGTATTACGCCTAAATTCTTACCGCCGACCCGGACCAGCGTCCTGCCGTTGCCGGCGCTGCTCATCGCGGATCTGCTTGTGCAAGGCGCTCTGCGCCTCCTCAAAGGCCTTCTTTTGCTCATGCATGCGATCCATGATCTTCTTCCTCTCGTTCTCCTTCGCGTCCTTCAGCTGCTTCGCCAGGAGATCGTGATCAGCGATCAATTGTTCGCGCTGCGAACTGATCTTCTCGATCAGTGACTGGAGGTTGGAACCCGAACCGCTCCGCGCCTTTTCCTTGGCCGCCGCCGCCGCCGCTTTCGCATCCGCCCCAGCCGCCGCATCCGCGGCGGACACCAAACCGGCTGCGGCCACGAAGAGCGCGACGGCGAAGATTTGGCGGATATTTACGAGGGAACGCATATCAGAGGATTCACCATGCATTGCACTGGCCGTGCCAAATGCCGAGACTCGCCGTAAGCCGTTGCTAGCTTGATTATAGCTGATTTTCCACCCCGATCTTCCCTTTGTCCCGGGTTGGGTGGGGTTGCTCAAATGGCCTCTCCACGTGTGGATTATTCCCCAACCGCGTCGGCCGGTCGGGTACCGCGAATTCGGTACCGCACCACGTCGCGCGAGACTCCCAGCAAACGGGCGGCGGCCGAGACATTACCGTTTGCCTGCTTCACCGCCCGCGCCACCAATTCGTCGATCGCCGCCTCCATCAAGAATCCGTTTTCCGGGAAGACAAAGTCCGCCCGCAGACAATCCGCGCTGGGGTTGGCGCTGCCCGCACTGGAGCCGGGTCCTCCGCCCAAATGGGGAAACGTCATGCCCTGCTCGCCGCCAAAGACCACCGCCCGCTCGATTTCGTGCGCCAGTTCCCGGACATTGCCCGGCCAGCGATGGGCCAGGAGGCGGCGGCGGCCTTCGGCCGGAATGGCGCCGGCCTTTTGCCCGTAGCGCCGGCTGACCCGCGCGAGCAATTCCTCCGCCAACACGATGATGTCCGAACCCCGGTCGCGCAGCGGCGGCAGACGCACCCGAAAGAGATCGAGCCGGTGCAGGAGGTCTTCGCGAAACTTACCCGCCGTCACCATCGTGCCGAGATCGGCGTTCGTCGCGGCGATGATGCGGACGTCCACCGGCACAGGTCGCGACGCTCCCACCCGGCGCAACAGGTGGTCCTCGATGGCCGTCAGGAGTTTCGCCTGAAGCCCCAGGGCCAGGCTCGGCAATTCATCCAGAAAAAGCGTACCGCCATCGGCGGCCTCCATCAGCCCGATCCGGGCCGCCTTGGCATCGGTGAAAGCGCCGCGCTCGTGGCCAAAAAGCTCCGCTTCCGCGAGGGCATCCGGCAGGGCCGAACAATTGAGCTCAATGAGCGCTTCGTCGGCCCGCGGTCCGTTGCGGTGGATCCAACGGGCGATGGCGGTCTTGCCCGTGCCGGTCTCTCCTTCGATCAGGACCGGAGGGAGATAACCCGTCAGCCGCCGATCCGCTGCGGTGATTTTCGCGAGCTGTTCGCGCACTGCGGCGAGGCTTTCGCCGAAAACGAGTTCGCCTTCCTGCCCGCGTCGGAATTCATCCACCCGCTTCGCCTGCCGGGTGCGCCGCGCCTGGGAAAACCGCACCGAGAGTTCGTCGGGATCAAACGGCTTGACCAGGTAATCGGACGCCCCGGCCCGCAGGGCCTCGACGGCGCCCGCGATGCCACCCTCCGCCGTCATGACGATCACGGTGGTGGTTGGGGGAAATAATTTTTCCCGCAGTAAGTCCGTCCCCCGCCCGTCCGGCAGGTTGACGTCGATGAGGGCCGCTTCGAAGGTCAGAGACGCCAGCGCGTTGCGCGCGCCGGCCACGGTATTCACGGGGGTCACCTCAGCCTTCTCCTTTTCGAGAAAGCCCACCAGACGTTTGCGCAGCAGCACGTCGTCCTCCAGCAGGAGCACGTTGAGACCGGCGAGCGGGGATTTGGCCATGGCTGCCACTGTGAACCACGTCGGGCCGCCGGCTCCACTCAAAACCGCCTGCGTCGGGGCCGACCGGCCGCGCCCGGCTACTTGGCCGGGCCCACCACGCGCTCGATCAAGGGCGCCAGCCGGCTCAGGCGAATGCTCACGTGCGGAGTGGAGTCAAAGAGGGCGATGAACTTGCTGCGCCGCAGGGCGAGCATGGCCCGCGTGGTGTTCTGCTGGTTCGCATCCAACCCGTATTCCTTGGCCAGCATTTCCAGCCGCGGGGTCACGGTCACCTTCCAATAAATCCAGGTCATCGACCGATCCTGCTCGCGCTGGATTTCCTCGTTGGAAAGCAACGCGCGGTTGGCGGCGCGCTTCGCGTCCCGTTCCGCCGACTTCTTCTGGTTGCCAAAAAACTTCTCGCGCTGTGGGCCGGTGAGCAGTTGGAGAAACTCGCGATCAAATTCCCCGTCGATCTCCAGCACCCGGGCGGAATAGGCCTCGATTTGCGGCCGGAGTTTTTGGATTTCCGTCACGAGCTTCGCCCGGTCCAGCTGGCGCTCATTCTTTTTTTCCGCGGCGGACAGGGCGGGCCGGACGAACTCCTGGGTGAGCGCCGCGGGAGCCGGCGGCACCGGCTGACTCGGCTCAGTCAAGGAGCGCGCGGCATAACCTGCGACGAATCCGCAGACCGTCAAAAGCGCGACGAAAACCCGCGGATTCATGGACGGTTCGTATCAATCTCCCGGGCGGCGGCGACGATCTGCTGCCATTCGGCCAGGTTGCGGGCATCGGCCTGTTCCAGATTGCGAATGTGCAGAAACAGCACGGCGCCGAGGCACAACGCGGCCGTGGCCGCGCTCAGCGCCAGCTGGCTGGCAAACGACGGCAGGTCGGCGGCGGCCCGGGCGGCCTGGAGAACACGCCCGGCAAAACCGGGCCGCAGGCGGGAAGCGGCCACGGCGCGCAATTGCTGCCAGACCTCGGGCTTGGGACCGCGGGTGGCGCGCAGAATTCCATCCGCGAAGCCGGTAGGGAGCTGGGCGGAGGCGTGCCGGCGAAGCGAGGCCCAGGCTTGATCTTCAGGTTTCATGGTTTGGTTGATAATGTTCCCGCAGGTGTTCGCGCGCACGGTGCAGGCGGGCCTTCACCGCCGCAACGCTGGTGGCGAGAATTTCCGCAATCTCCGCATGGCTGCGGCCCTCCTGCACCAGCGCCAGGAGCGCACGATCCTGCGGCCGCAATTGCGCCAGGGCATGCCGGAGGGCGTCGAGTTCCTCCGTGTCGACCGCGCCCGCCGGTTCCGGAATGTTTTCATGCTCCTCGCCGAACGGCAGGAAGATCCGGCGGAGTTTCTGGCGCCGCAGCTGGTCGATGCACGTGTTGCGGGCCAGCCGGAAAAGCCAGGACTCAAACTGCGCCGGAGCCTGCAGCCGATCCAACGCCCGGATCATCTTGATAAACACCTGCTGGGACAGGTCCTCGACATAGTCGCTGCGACTGGTCATGGCGTAGACAAATCCGGCCACCCGGTGTTGATAACTGACAATAAGATCCCGTTGGGCGGTCTCATCGCCCTTTTGTGCCCTCCGCACCAAGTCAGCCAGTGCCGTCGGAGAAATTGGTTCCATGCGAACAGCATACGTGTGAGCAGCAAGACGGGAGAAAAGCCAGAAAGATACTGCGGCGCGCCGCACATCCTTGCGTTCGGCGCAACCTTCGCCTCCGCTTGGCGTCGAACGCGTTTCCCATGAATACCAAGGTGAATTTTGCAGCAATCGGCGGCTCCCTGTGCCTGATCGCCGTCGTCCTGGCGACCGGCGGTTGCGGTTCGGGCCCCGCCCCGCGCGACCTCATGCTCGAGGAGGCCTCCAAGCAGAGTGTCGAACGTCCGGTGGCGATGCGGGGTGAAACGTCTTTCCTGGAAGGCAAGCTCGGCGCGGTGGCGACGGTAACCCGCGGTTTCGACCGCGGGGTCACCGGCCCCGGGGGTAATCGGGGCGGCCGGGGCGGTCGCGGAGGCCGGGTCGGTTCCAGTGGCGCACCCGAAGACGGGGTGTTTGAAGACGGCAGCCGGCGGCGGCGCGATGACGTCGGGGCCTTCTCGGAGGTTTACAACATCGGCGGTTACGGTGACTCGGAGGAAGATCAGAAGGAGGCGATGCAGGACTACATCCGCCAGGCGCGGGCCCGACGGGCCGCCGGCAGTCCCATGCCCCCGGTCACCCTGAAGGTGGCCTTCGAAAACCGGGGCACCGAGCCGATCGAGATCGAGGTGACCGAGGTGAATTCCGATCTGGGGAATTTTGCCGTGCGGCCGCCGAAACTCACGATCGCCCCCGGGGCCAGCGGAGTCCTGGCGCCCATGGTCTCGCAGCTCGGCGTCACCAGTGACGAAATCCCGCTGAAGCTGGCCCTCCGCACCGGCGGAAAGAAGGAACAGCAGGTGGTCCTGGTCAAGAATGTCCTCGCCGCGGCCCTGCGGAAGGAATTCGAAACCACCAACAAGTAAGCGCCGGCAACCCCGGTTCCGCCTGCCCCGGGGAGGCTAGGCTTGGAGCATCCGCACGCGCCGATCCTTGCGCGGAAACTGCATCGTCACCACGGTGCCGACGCCTTCCTTGCTTTCGATTCCGACCTGGCCGCCGTGATCGCGCATGATCCGCTGGGCAATCATGAGGCCCAGGCCGTTGCCGCCGGGCTTGGTGGTGTGGTAGGGCTGAAACAGCCGCACCAGATCCTCCGGCTTGATCCCCGAGCCGCTGTCCGCGAACAACACGAACACCGAGTCGTCGTCGGCCCGGGACTTGATCTTGAGGCTGCCCCCCGGCTGCATCGCCTCGACCGCGTTCTTGGTGATGTTGAACAGAACCTGCTTGATCTGGTTGCGGTCGGCGAGCACGAGCGGAATCTGCGGGGTCTCCACCTCGACCGCGATGCCGCGATCCGCGAGTTCGCGGTGTTGAAAGCGCAGCACCTCCGCCAGCACTTCGTTAAGATCCGTCTCGGCCAAATCCGGCGGGCGCGGCCGGATGGCCTCGAGGAAATTGCTGATGATGCCATCGAGCCGCGTGACCTCCTCCCGGCAAATGCGGAGCGACTCACCCAGCGACTCGGAGTCCTTCGACACCTTGAGCTTCTTCAGCTTTCGTTCGATGAGTTGGAGGTGAATTGTCAGCGAATTCAGGGGATTGCCCAATTCGTGGGCCACGCCGGCGGCGAGCAGCAGGATCGATGAGGTGCGTTCGCTCTCGATGCGTTTTTCGGTCGATTCCTTCTCCCGGGTCACGTCGGTGAGAATCACGGCGAACCGCCGCGTGCGGTGCCCTCCCGTGGCCCGGAATGGCACCATGTAGAGCCGGACCACGCGGGGCTCGGGATAGTTCAACTCGAACTCCCGCGCGACCACCGGGGCGGCCCCGGCGCCCGTCTCGTCGTCCAGAGCGGCCCCAAGCGAGTTGCGCAGACCCGGCACCACCCGCCAGAGCGTCTGCCCGGAAAAATCCTCCCCGCCGAGGCCGACCAGCCGGACCGCGGCATCGTTGGCATATTCGATGGAGCCGTCATCCGTGACGACCAGCACGCCTTCCTGCAACGTGTTGAAGATCTCCTCGAACACGCCGCGTTCGCGCGCCAGGCGCTGCACCAGGTTGGCGAGGTTGACCGAATCGAGGGTGTCGAGCCGGCCCAGCACCCGATCGAGCGAGGAGTGTTTTTTGCCGGCCATGGGAAGGGATTTGCGCGCGGCGGGTTAGGGCTCGGAGCTGAGGAAGTCCATTTGGGCCGGATCCACGCGCAGGGCGAGCAACTTGCGTAGAAACGCCTCGCGATGCTCCCCACAACGTCCAAGGCGCAGCACCGCTTCGCGGTGCTCGTCGGTGCCGTAGCCCTTGTTCTGGGCAAATCCATAGTCGGGATATTTCCGGTCGAGGTCCACCATCATGCGATCCCGCGTGACCTTGGCGATGATCGAGGCCATCGCAATGCAGAGCGAGCGCGCATCCCCCTTGACGAAGGCCGTATGCGGATAGGGGAAATTCCGCAGGGCCAGGCCGTCGATGATGATCCGGGCGGAGGCTGCCGGCTGAAACGTCGTCCGCTCCTCGAAACTGGAAAAAAGATCCGGTTCTTCACGTCTCGGTTCAAAGGCCTCCGGCGGATAGATGCCCCCGAGGGCGCGTTTCATCGCCAGTTTGGTGGCCCCGAGGATGTTGAGCTGGGCGATTTCCTCCACGGTGGCGGCGCCATGGTTGGCGTGGATGCGGCCCCGCGCGGCCAGGGCTTCAAACTCCTGCCACAATTCCTCCCGCTGCTCGGGCGAAAGCAGCTTGGAGTCGTTGACGCGGCCGCTCCGGGCCACGGCCCAGCGGCTGTCGAGAAACTCACGGGGCACCAGCACCGCCGCCGCGACCACCGGGCCCGCAAACGCCCCGCGGCCGACTTCGTCGACACCGATCAGTCCGTTGACACCGTTGATTTGCTTGAGGTCGAAGCCGCGCAACTGGCGGCGTTTCATGCGGCCATGTGAACGGCTTGCCCCGCCCGGTGGCAAGCCACGAGACGCCCTACCACTCCATGCGCTCCTTCGGCGCCGGCAGCGGCAGTTCGTCGAGTTTGCCGGCGGCGGCCACCACCTCGTACGCGGTGCGGAAGTGGAGCTTGGCAAAATCGCCGAGGGCGCGCGCCCCGAACTTCGCGATGATGCGCGCCCCCTGGTCCTTCACGAGCGGGCCCGCCCCCTTTTGCATCTTCTCGCCCAACCGGAGGGACAGGGTGTGCATCTGCCGCACGAACTCCGCGCGGGAGACCACGGAGGCCGCCGCCACCACCGGGTCCTCCTCCGCCTTGGTCCGCATCTGCAGATCAAAATCCTTCACGCCCTTTTTCGCCAATTCGCGCTGCACCAGGGGTTGGGTGGAAAACTGATCCAACAACCCCCGCGGCACCCGGCGCACCGCGAGCGCCTGCTCGAGTGCCGTGGCGTGCTGCCAGGCGAGGAGTCGGTTGAGGTTCGCCCCCGGCCGCGACATCAGCTCGTTGTATTTGCCCATGCCGCAGAAACACGTGCGCGCCACCGCCCCTTTCGTCGCGCGAATGATGGCGTCGAGCTTCATGATTTGCGTTTCCACCATCTTCTTCGAGTCCTTGACGCCCGCCTTGAGCCACGCGTCGATGGCCGGCCGATCCGCGATCACCGTGGCCGCGATGACCGGCCCGAAAAAGTCGCCCTTGCCGCTCTCATCGAGGCCCGCGTGCGCCTCGAACCAGTCCGGGTTCAGCACCTCCTCGTAACCCAGCTTGGCCGCGCCCGTGACCTCCGGCTCGATGATATCACGCACAAAATCCTCCGTCCCCTTGCCGGCGATCACGACCTTGCCGCTCGTGTAGGCACTCACGTTGACCTTGAGATGATCCGCCCGGAAGGCGAACCGCGTATAGGCCACGTCAAACGGGGTCCAACCCCGGGCCTCGATGATGGCGCGTAATTTGCCCATTTGCGCGTCATCCAGCTTCACGGTGTAGGACGCGATCTTCTTGGGCGCTTCGGGTTCGTCGCTGGGTCTTTTCGGCATTGCGGAACACAGCGGCAAAAAGAAAGGCAAAGGGCAAAATAGAAAACGCACCTGCCCGGCCGGTATTTTCTTGCCCCGCTTCCAACCCTGCCGGCCTATCGTGCGCCCATGTCCCACCACGCCGCGCGACCGCTTCCGGCGGCGAAAGCCGCGTTCCAGTCCGCCTTGCTCGCCTGGTACCGGGCCCACGCCCGCCCGTTGCCGTGGCGGCAGGCCCCCTCACTCTACCGGACCGTCGTCAGCGAGTTCATGCTCCAGCAGACCCAGGTGAAGACCGTGCTGCCCTACTTCGCCCGCTGGCTGGACGCGTTGCCGGATTTTGCCGCGCTCGCCGCCGCCTCCGAGGCGCAGGTCCTGAAACTCTGGGAGGGGCTGGGGTACTATTCCCGCGCCCGCAACCTGCACCGGCTCGCCCGCGAGTACGTTACCCGGGAGGACAAACCCCGCACGCCCGACGCCTGGCGCGAATTGCCCGGCGTCGGCCCCTACACCGCCGCCGCCGTCACCAGCATTACGTTTGGCGCCCACGCCGCCTGCGTCGACGGCAACGTCGTGCGCATCCTGGCGCGGCTGACCGCCGATGCCACGCCCTATCGCGATTCGGCAGGTGCCGCCAAGGCCCTGGCCCCCCTGGCCACGGCGCTGCTCTCGCCCCGGTATCCGGGCGACCATAACGAGGCCATGATGGAACTCGGCGCCACCGTGTGCTCCCGCCAAAATCCCGCCTGCGCGCGGTGCCCGGTGCGCCGCTGGTGTGCGGCCGCCGCGAGCGGGCAGCCTGAGTGGTACCCGCGACTGGCGCCGAAGGTGATGGAGAAGCGCCAGGTCCTGCGGGTGTGGTGCGAACACCGGGGAGCCCTCCTGCTGCACCGGGCGCCCGCCAATGCCCGTCGCCTGGCCAATCTCCACGAGTTGCCCACCGCCGCCCAGGCGGGGATCGACGAAGCCACCGCCACCCACGGTCCCTTGCTGGCGCAGCGGCGCCGCGGCATCACCCGATTCCAGATCACGGAATCCATTTACCGGCTGACACGCCCCCCTTCGGCCGGGTTGCCCAACGATGATCTGGTCTGGGTGCCACTGACCGAGTTCCACGCGATCTCACTCTCCGGACCCCACCGCCGCTGGGTGAACGAAATTCTCGCCCGCGGCGCGGGTTAGCCGGTCCAAGGCAGGCTCCGCAACAACTCCTCGACCCGCGCCTTGGAGGCGATGACTTCGTCGACCGTCAGGCGGGGACCAAACTCCAGGGTCAGCAGGTGCTCCGGACGCCAGAAACTGCTCACCATTTTGAAGTCGATGTGACCCGAGCCGATGGGCTGGTGGTCATCACCGTGGGCATTCACGTCATGCAGGTGAAAGCCAATCGTCCGGGAGGCCATGGCCTCGAGATGGGTGCGATGATTGAGCAAGCCCATGCCTTCCTTGATATCGGCGTGGCCGGTATCGTGCCAGTAGCCCACCGGGGCGTCAGCCGGCAGGCTGGCCAGAAAGGAGGGGTAGTCGGCATCAATCGGAAGCTCCTCGAACTTTTCCCGGTTCTCGAAGCCGAGCCTGATCCCCTTCTGCTTCGCATGGTCGAACATGGCGTTGATGCTCGACTTCACCTGCTCCCAATACGGCGGCATGCGCTTGCGCAGCTTGGCCAGACTCTTCCGGAGCAGGGCATGGTAGGTGGTGTCGGCCGGCGTGCGTCCCGCGTCGTGGTGATCCCGCAGGTAATTGCGCACCGTCCGGGCCGGGTTGAACCAAAAGAAAGCCACGCTGCCGAGGTGGCAGACCACCACGCGGGCCTTCATCTGGGCCGCAAAATCAATCGTCCGCTTGGTGTGGCGCAGCCACTGGTCGTGCTCCCGATGTTCCGTGACCGAAGGCTCGAAGAGGTTCGGCGCCGCCTGCACCACCCCGGTGGGCAGCGGACAAAAATTATGGGTCGAATTGACCTTCACCACCCCGTCCTCGACCGCCTTCATGATCCCCGGCACCAGAGTGATGCGAACGCCATGGCTCAGCTCCACGTATTCGAAACCGAGGTCAGCCATCTCCGACAGCATCGCGTAGCCATCTTGGTGGCGGTGCGAGCACCAGCTGGTGGAAAGGGCAAGAAGCGGCTTCATGGGTTCAGGCCCTTGTGACGACCAAAGCACCCGGCAAGTTGCATCGGGTAAAACACCTTACAAAACAATACCGCGCCCCGCGGAGGCGGAAGCGCGGCACGAACGGCATCGGACAGACCTGACCGAATTATTCGGCGTAGCGCCGACGGAGCATCTGGGTGAAAGCCTGGACCTTATTCTTCCGGCGACGCTTCTCGCAGGGCTTCTCATAGTAACGCTTGGCGCGGGCGCCCCGGATAATGTTCTCGCGCTCGAGCTTCTTCTTCATGCGCCGCAACGCACGATCAATGGGCTCGTTCTTCCGGATTTTGATTTCGATGGACATGTTGACAGACTTGAACGGTCAGGTGGTGAAAGGAAAAGCGGATCACTACGCCTGCCCGCGCACCCGGCGTCAACGGCTTTTTTCAGCTCGGCTTGGGCGCGGCCAGCACCTGGCCGATTCTTTCGAACAGCACCTCGTATTGCGGAGTGTCCCGCAACGCCCCTTCCGTGGCCTGTCCCGCCCGGTTGGACGAGTCCGCCTCGAGGATCTCGGTGAGCCGCACGGCCACCTCGGTTCCGGTGCCATCCAGCGTCGCCCGCAGCTTGACCTTCATCCCAATCTGCCGGGCGGTGCCATGGCTCTCCCCTGGCTTCACCCCAGTGACGGCCTCGAACTCACCCTGCGCCGGTCCGCCGCGCACAAAACGATAGCCCATCTGCGTCGCCGCCGTGCGCAGCGCCTCATAGGCCACCCGGGGGGGGACTGCGTAGGTCCGCGTCTTGGCTTCGTCCCGGGCCGCCAGTCGCGCCCGCATCGCGCCCGCGGCGTCCGACATGGACTCACAACCGGTGAGCGCCCAAACGCCGACCAGACAGAGGAGGAAACGAAAATTCTTCACGCGGGTTGTTGCTGCGAGAGGCAATGCAAGGTGCCAAGTCCCCAGATCAGGTGGAAACAGTCAATGGGGATGACGGCGCGGCCGGGAAAACAATCGCCGAGGGTCGCACACGCCTCCGCGTCCCGCTTTTTCTGCCGGAAGGTCGGCACGAGAACCGCACCGTTGACGAGGAGGAAGTTGGCGTAGCTCGCCGGAACCCGCTGCCCTTGGAACGCCACGCGCTGCGGCATCCGCAGCGGGACCAGTTCGAATTTTCGGCCCGCGGGGGTGCGAAACGACTGCAAGCGCTCCCACACCTCGCGCAGCGCCCGATGGTTGGCATCGCGGGGATTCGGCTCGGTGGCGCACAAGATACCGTCCGCCCGGTGGAAGCGCGCGACGTCGTCGATGTGCCCATCGGTGTCGTCGCCGACGATGCCCTCGCCCACCCAAAGGACTTGCTCCACCCCGAGATAATCGCGCAGGTTCCGTTCGATCTCGCCGCGCGTCAGGTGGGGATTGCGGTTGCGGTTGAGCAGGCACTGCTCGCTGGTGAGCAGCAGACCCGCGCCGTTCACGTCGATCGAACCGCCCTCGAGCACCATCCCGTGGCGGAAGCGCCGCAGTTTCAGCCGCCGGGCCACGCGGGCGGGGATCGCATCATCGGCGTCGTAGGGCGGGTATTTGCCGCCCCACGCGTTATAGCGCCAGTCGGTCACCGCCACCTCGCCCGTGCGATCGTTCTTCACAAAGATCGGTCCGTGGTCGCGACACCAGGCATCATTGGTCGGGTGGTCGTAAAAGGTCACCCGCGTCAGGTCGGCCCCGGCCGCCGCACAGAGCCGCCGCGCCCGCGCCTGCAGTGCCGCCGCGGCGTTGATGCGCACCTCCTGAAACCGGCTGATCTGCGCCACGAAGTGGGCAAAGGCGTACGGCACGGGGCGAAATTGCCCGGGCCAGGTCGCCCGGCGATGCGGCCAGGAAAGCCAGGTCGCCACCTGGGGCGCCCATTCGGCCGGCATCCGGAAGCCGAGCGCCGCCGGAGACGGCGACGGTTTCACTGGGGTGCTGCGCGTGACCATGGAATCGATACGATTTTCTCCACGCTGCGGCGCCTCAGGCCCCGCCCGGCGCCTCGCCGTCGACGTACCGCTTCGTCAAGTCGCCGTAGGCGTCGATCCTCCGGTCGCGCAGGAACGGCCAGTGGGTGCGCGTGGCGTCGACGGCGGCCAGTTCCACCGGCACCAGCATGACCTCCTCGCGATCGGCGCTGGCCTTGGCGAGCATCTCGCCACTCGTGCCCGCCACGAAGCTCTGGCCCCAGAACTCGAGGCCGGCCCCGCCTTCCGGCCGCTCCCACCCAATGCGGTTGACCGCCGCCACGTAGCAGCCATTGGCCACCGCGTGACTGCGTTGGATGACTTCCCACGCGCCGTGCTGCTTCGCCCCCAAAGCTTTCTTTTCGGCCGGGTGCCAGCCGATCGCGGTGGGATAAAACAGAATCTCCGCCCCCTGCATCGCCGCGAGCCGCGCCGCCTCGGGGTACCATTGATCCCAGCAGATCAGCACCCCGATCCGACCCATCTTGGTTTCCCAGACCCGGAAGCCCGTGTCGCCGGGCGTAAAATAGAATTTCTCGTAGTAGAGGGGATCGTCCGGAATGTGCATCTTCCGGTAGCGCCCCAGCATCCGGCCATCGGTATCGATGACGACCGCGGTGTTGTGGTAGAGCCCCGCCGCCCGCCGCTCAAAGAGCGAGGCGATCACCACGACGCCGTACTTTTTCGCGAGCGCCTGGAACGTCTTCACCGTCGGCCCCGGGATCGGCTCGGCCAGCGCGAAGTACTCGTGCTTCTCCGCCTGGCAGAAATACTGCGAACGGAAGAGCTCCTGCGTGCAGATGATGTTGGCGCCCTGCCGGGCCGCCCGCGCCGCCAGCGCCAGCGTCCGCTTGAGGTTCGCCGCGGGCGAGGGGCCACAGGCGTGCTGCAGAAGCCCGAGCGTGACAGTGGACACGGCGGCGAGGGCGGCGACCGCCATCAATACACGACCTTGTTGAGCGGATACTCCACAATGCCCTCGGCCCCGAGGGCCTTGAGCTGCGGGATGATTTCGCGCACGACACTTTCGTCGATGATCGTTTCGAGCGCGATCCAGTCGGGGGAGCTGAGCTGCGCGATGGTGGGATTGCGCAGCGCGGGCAACTCCCGGACGACGTTTTCCAGGGCGGCCTTCGGCAGGTTCATCTTCAGCCCCACCTTCGACTCCGCCTCCAGCGCCCCGCGGAGCAGCAGCGCGATGGTCTCGATTTTCTTCCGCTTGGCCGGATTGGCCCAGCTCGCCTTGTTGGCGATCAGCTTGGTGTTCGTCTCGAGCAGGGTGTCGACAATGCGCAGCTGGTGGGCCCGCAGGGAGCTTCCCGTCTCCGTGATGTCGACGATCGCATCGACGAGATCCGGCACCTTCACCTCCGTCGCGCCCCAGGAAAATTCCACCTCGACCGCCACCCCCTTCTCCGCGAAGTAGCGTTTCGTGGTGTTGATCAATTCGGTCGCCACGCGCTTGCCGGCCAGATCCGCCGCACTCCGTACCGGCGAGGCCTCCGGCACGCACAACACCCAGCGCGACTTCAGCGTGGAGGCCCGACTGTAGATCAGATCACACACCTCCACGACGTCGGATGCGTTCTCCTGGATCCAGTCGAACCCGGTCAGCCCGCAATCAAAGAAGCCGTGCTCCACATAGCGGCTGACCTCCTGCGCGCGGATGAAGCGCCCGTCGAGTTCCGGGTCGTCGATCGACGGGCGGTAACTGCGGGAGCTGGTCGTGATCTTCCAGCCTGCCTTGGCAAACAGGTTCTTCGTGGACTCCTCGAGGCTGCCTTTCGGCAGCCCGAGCATGAGCAGGGGGGCTTTTTCGGACACGGGCAGAAAGGACACTCCGCCGCGGGCCCCTTCAAGCAAATTTCCCGCCAGCGCTCCGCGGGGCGCGACGGTTGACAGATCGGCCGAATTGTAAAAAGTTCCACGCTGCCCCGCTTCATGTCCACCACCGCCCAGCCCCGTACCCAACCGAAGCCCCTGATCGTCATCGTTGAAGACGAAGCGGAGTTGGCCGCCTTGGTTGCCGCCCACCTCGAACGGGACGGCATGCACACCCAGGTCTGCACGCGGGCGCAGCACGCGATGAAGTTCCTGAAACGCAACTTCGCCAATCTCCTGCTCCTCGACATCAACCTCCCCGACCAATCCGGCTTTTCCCTGGCCGAGGAATTGAAGGCGGCTGACATTGCGATCCCGATTATCTTCCTCACCGGCAACATCGAGGAAACCAGCAAGGTTCGCGGGCTCGACATGGGGGGCGATGACTACATCACGAAGCCCTTCAGCTACGCCGAACTCACCGCGCGCATTCGCGCCGTGCTGCGCCGGGCCGAGGGCAAGACCGATCTCAATGTCACCAAGAACGTCAAGGTGAGCGACGAACCCTTTGACTTTTGCGGCGCCCGGATAAATCCCCAGCGGCTGGAGATTTCCTATCCCGACGGCACGACTGATGAGATCGGGCGCAAGGAACTGGGGATTCTCGCCTACCTCAACGCCCACGCCGGCGAGATCATTCCGCGCAAGGCCCTGATTCATTCCGTGTGGGGCCTTCATGCCGACGTGAAGAGTCGCTCCCTCGACCAGTACATCGTGAAAATCAGGAATCGGTTCGAAAGCCACGCGCTGAGCCTCGAGGCCTTCCGCACCGTGCACGGGGTCGGCTACATCTTCGATCCCCAGGGCCTCTCGCCCGAGGGCAAGTAGCCTGTCCGCCTGATTCGCCGTAATCGAAAGCCGGCCCCCGGGCCGCGCCGGCGAACGGCAGGAGTCATACCAGTCGCCTTTGGGTTTTAGATTTTTGGTACGGCGCGGACTCTGCTCCGCGCCGGGGTCACCGACCGAGTTTCATCCCGTTCCTGCGGCGGCGAAGGGGCTCGCCGCCCTACCCATGCGTCGCCGAGGGAAAGTCCAAAGGCCAGGGGATGTCGGATCAGAATAGTTCCGCTTGTTCCGCGACCGGCGGCGACGGCGGACTGGGCGGAGTCACCACGCTGTAGCGCTTGCGCGCGTCGATTCCGGTCGTCCGCATTTCGTAGCTGTCGATCAGCCGAACCAATTCTTCCGGCTGGGGCGTCCGCCACTCGGGTTTCACCGCGGGCAGGGCGAGGTTGAGCGTCGTCAGCTTCAAATTCATCCGCATCCGTTCTGCTTCCGCGGCCACGGCCGCCCGAAAGCGCTCCGGCTTCACCTCGGCGGCATGCGCCAGCACCCCCTCGACGCTGCCCCACTCGGCCAGCCATTTTGCCGCCGTCTTGGGTCCGACGCCGTCGAGCCCCGGAATATTGTCCGACGTGTCGCCGACGAGGGCGAGGTAGTCCGCAATCTGCTCCGGGGGCACCCCGAACTTCTCCCTCACCCCGGCGGCATCCAGCAGTCTCCAGCCGAGCCGGGGATTCGCCGACGGCGGCGGCAGCATGATCTTGATGCGGTCACCGACGATTTGCGCAAAATCCTTGTCGCTGCTCACGATGACAACCTCGTCGCCGGCCGTGGCCTGGCGCACCGCCTCGGCCGCCAGCAGGTCGTCGCTCTCCACCCCGAATTGTTCGATCCCGGCCAGTCCCATCGCCCGCGTCAGCGCCTTGATCGGATCGATTTGCTGGCGCAACGCCTCCGGCATCGGTTTGCGCTGCGCCTTGTACTCCGCATGCAGCGCCACCCGATCCGCCGACTCGCCGAGATCAAAGAAGACCAGCGTGGCGTCGGGCTTCTCGAGATCGATCAGCTTCCACAGGGATTTGACCCAGCCGTGCAACGCCCCCGTCGGGAAGCCATCCGCCCGGGTGAGTTCGGGCATGGCGTGGAAACAACGGTACGCGAGGTTGAAACCGTCAACGAGCAGCCATTTGGACATGGGCCGAGCGGAACCGCGAAGTCCGCTGCGGTCAACCCGGCGCACACTTCGCGAGCGGGCGAACCGGCCAGCCCAGCGGCAACGCCTTGCATTTCTGCCGCGTTCGCGTCCGTGTTATGCCCGTGTTTCGTCGTCCCCTCCTCTCCTTCGGCCGGATGTTTCAGGTCCCGTTGGCCCGCGCCGCGGGTGGCCTCGCCGGCTTCGCCTTCCTGGCCGGAGGCCTGGCCGCCGAACCGCTTTCCAAGAAGACCGAAATCGACTTCTTCCGCGACGTGCCCAGCCGCAACCTGAAGAGCCTGGCCTCCCGCTCCGATGGGCGCCTGGTCCCCGGCCCCACCCTGGTCGAACTCACCGGGCAGTCCCCCGCCGATCTGCTCTGGTGCCTGGAGCCCACGGAAGACGCGAACCACTGGCTCGTGGGCACCGGTCCGGAAGGCCGGTTGTTCGAGGTTACGGTCGATCCCGCCGCCCACCGCTACGACAGCCGCGAACTCGTCCGGCTCGACGACCCGCAGATTTTCGCGCTCAAGCGCCTGCCCGATGGATCCATTCTCGCGGGCACCTCGCCCAAGGGAGCGCTTTGCCTCGTGCGCGCCGGCGAGGTCGTGGCGCGGACGCTGTTTCCCGTTGATTCCATCTTCGACCTGCTGGCCCTTGACGGCGACACCGTGCTCGCGGCCACCGGCAATCCTGGCCGCGTCTATCGGATCGAAATTGGGAAATTTGCCGCCGCCGGCGTGCGGGCGGACAAGGTCACCGAATCCGCTGAACTCGCCCAACGGGGGGTGACGCTCTTCGGCGAGATTCGCGATCGCAACGTGCGTCGCATCGTGGCGCTCGCCGACGGCCGCATCGCCGCCGGCTCCTCCCCTCGCGGCAACATCTACACCTTCCCCCGCGAGGGCGGCGACCCGATCATCCTCCAGGAACACCGCGACGCCGAAGTCACCGACCTGCTGCCCCAGATGAACGGCGACCTCTTCGCCACCGTCGTCTTTTCCACGACGACGGGGGAGACGCGGATCACGCCGGTCCCCTCTTCCACCAAGAGCCCGGCCGAAAACAAGCCCGCCACGCCGCCCCCCGCCCAGGCCCAGCGCTTTGCCGGCCGGAGCACCCTCCTGCGTTTCCCCGCCAACGGTTTCGTGGAAACCCTGGCCTCCCGGGCCAACACCGCCTTTTACCGGGTCGCCCGTCGCGACGAACTGCTCGTGATCGCCGGGGGCGAGGAAGGGGAACTCACCGGCTACGATCTCAAGGCCCGCCTCTCGCTCACGTTTGCCGGCAGCATTTCCTCCCAACTGAACCAACTCGCTCCGCTCGCCGGCGGCGGCCTGATCCCCGACCAATATCTCGTGCTGCGCAACAACGCCCCGGGGCTGGCCCTGCTCGACTTCAGCGCCGCCAGCCACCGCGAGGGCGAGACCCGCCGCCTCGATCTCACGGTGCCCTCGCTCCTCGGGGCGCTACGGTTCAACCGCCTTCGGGGCGTCACCGCCGCGCAACTCGCCCTCGAAATCCGCACCAGCAACGGCAGCGATGAGGTCGAGGGCTGGGGGCCCTGGACCCCGTTGACGGCGGGCGACGACGACGGGTGGAAGGCGGAGGCGTTGCGCGGACGCTACGTCAAGTTGCGCCTGAAGATCAACGAGGCCGCCGGCTTCGAACTCGACCACGCCACGCTCTTCGGTCTGCCGCAAAACCGCCGCCCGGTCCTGCAGGACTTTCGCGTGCTCACGCCGGGCTTCGCTGTCATCCCGGCGGTCGATCCGGCCCCCGCGGCCTCCACGTCGCTCAGCCAGCTCATCTCGACGACCAAGGAGGACGACCGCCGGCGCAGCAACTTTCTCAGCAGCCAGGTCGTGCCCTCCCCGGGCACCCAGGTGGTGCTCTGGACCGTGCTCGATCCCGACGGTGATGGCCTGACCAGCACCTTCTCGATCCGGCGCGACGGCGACGACGCCTGGACCGACCTCGTCACCGCCACCCGCGACACTTACGCCCAATTCAGCACGCAGCACCTCCCCGACGGAATCTATTTCACGCGCCTGGTCGCCACCGAAACCGCCCCCCGGCCGGCCGCGGAACGCCTCACCCAGACGTTTGAAACCGACGATCTTCTGGTCGATCACACTCCGCCCGAGATCCTGGAGGCCACCGCTCGCCGCTCCAGGAATTCAGTGGTTGTCACCCTGCACGGCCGGGACAACCTCTCCCTCCTGGATGGAATCGAGGTGGTCTTCAGCAACAACGTGCGTGAAATCGTCGAGCAACCGCTCGACGGCGTGCGCGACGGCCGGGAAGAGACCTTTGTCCTTGAGATGCCCCTTGACCGGGTGGCAACCGCGACTTCCCTTGAAATCACCCTCTTTGATCAAGCCGGCAACGGGACCTCGCGCCGCCTGAGCTGGTCACCCTGATCTCAAATTTTCCCACCATGAAACGTCGTACCTTCCTCAAGACCGTCGGCACCGCCGCCGGTGGATTCGCCGCCGGATTTCGCCCTGCCTTCGCCGACCCGGCCGATCCCACCCGGAAGCTGATCGCCCATCCCAGCGGCCTGCCGCGTCGCGTCCTCGGGCGCACGGGCCAGGCGATCTCCATCATCGGTTTCCCCGGGCTCGCCCTGACCCGGACCACCCAGGAGGAGGCGAACCAGGCGGTACGCACGTCCTATGAGCAGGGGATGAATTATTTCGACGTCGCCCCGGCCTATGGCAATGGCAAGGCCGAGATCGCGATGGGCCCGGCCCTGCAGGGCCTGCCGCGCGACCAGATTTTTCTCTCCTGCAAGACCAAGAAACGCGACGCCGCCGGCGCGATGGAGGAACTCGAACGCTCGCTCACGCGACTGAAGACGGATCACTTCGAGCTTTACCAGATGCACGTGATGTCGACGGCCAACGACGTGAAGGAAGCCTTCGGTCCCGGCGGCGCGATGGAGACCCTCGTGAAGGCGCGCGCGCAGGGCAAGGTGCGCTGGCTGGGCTTCTCGGCCCACACCAAGGAGGCCGCGCTCGACTGCCTGCGGCACTTCAAGTTCGAGACCGTGATGTACCCGGTGAATTTCGTGGAGCACTACACGCACCAATTCGACCCGGACGTCCTGAAGCTCGCCCGGCAGGAAGGCGCCGCGGTGATCGCCATCAAACCCATCTCGGCCGGATCGTGGAAGACCGGGGAAAAGAAGACGCGCAACAATTACTGGTACAAGGCCCTCGAGGCGCAGGATGAGATCACCCAGGCGCTGCGTTTCGCGCTCTCCCTCGATCCGGTGGTGACGGGCATCCCGACGTCGTTTGTCGACCTGAACGAGCGCTCGATCGTCGCCGGCAAGGCCTACCGGCCCGCGACCAGCGCCGACCTCGATTCGATGCGCGCCTTGGCCGAGAAATACAGCCCCCTCTTCCCGCGCGCACCGCTTTACCACAGCGCGGTCGGTCCGCACTCGGACTATTACGCGCACGTATAGGCTCAGGAATTCTGGACGGGGAATGCAAGAAACGTCCTCGGACGCTCATTCCTTTGTCTCCCTTCCTCTACCACCTACGCCCGTGGATGCGCCTTGGCGTAGATTTCCCGCAGCCGCGCCATGCTCACGTGGGTGTAAACCTGGGTGGTGGCGAGCTGCGCGTGACCCAGTAATTCCTGGACGAGCCGCAGGTCGGCCCCGGCGTTCAGGAGATGGGTCGCATAACTGTGCCGCAGCTTGTGCGGGGTGAGGTCGAGCGGCAGCCCGGCCTGCGCCAGATGGCGCTTCAACATCAACTGCACTTCGCGCACGCCCATCCGCCGGCCGTCGGGATTAACCAGGACTGGGCTCGCCGGCGCCGGGTTGGGCGCGAATTCATCCCGGAATTTCTTCAGCACCGCGAGCGCCACGCTCCCCAGCGGGCAGAGCCGCTCCTTTCCGCCCTTGCCCAGCACCCGGGCCACGCCGCTCGCCAGATCGACGGCGCCATAATCGAGCGCGACGAGTTCGCTCACGCGCAATCCTCCCCCATAGAGGAGTTCCATGGCCAGGCGATCCCGCCAGGCCGTGCGCCGGTCCAGCTTGCCTTCCGCCTCGAGCCGCTGCGGGGCGGTCAGCAACGCCTTGACCTGTTGCTCCGTGAGGAACTTGGGCAGCCGCTTTTCCAGCTTGGGCAGCGGCACGCCGAGAAAGGGATCGCGCGGCAGCCGGCCGCGGCGCAGCCAGAAACGGAAGAACGACCGCAGTCCCGACACGTGGTTGTGCAGCGTCCGGCGATCAAAGCGATGCTGCGCCTCGATCACGAAGTCCCGCATGTCGCGGGCGGCCAGCCCCGCGAAGCCCCGCGACCACCGGTCGATTCCCGGACTGGCGAGCCAGTGAAAGAAGTCCGCAAAGGCCTGGCGGTAATTGCGCACGGTGTAGCGCGAGTAGCGCCGCTCCCGCGCCAGGTAGTCCTCGAACGGCGCCCACCACTCGGCGAGCACCTCCGGCGGCACTTCAGCGGGCGGCGGTCTGGAGGCGGGTTTCGACATCGCGCATCACCCGGGTCGCGTGCACCCGCAACGCTCCCTCCGGATCGAGGCCCTTCACGCGCGCGGCCGCCGTGAGTTCGAAGAGCATCCGACCCAGCGTCGCCTCGTCGAGCTGCCGCCCCAGTGCCTGCACCTGGCCCGTGTCGACCACGCCGTCGGCCGGGAGCTGCCGCTTCTCGATTTGCTTCCAAATCGCCTCCGCAAACATCAACGCCGGCAACCGCGGCGGCAGCTCTTTGAAAACCGCCCCGGCACTCGCCACCGGACCGTTCTTCTTTTCCGTCGCCTTGATCCTCTCCCACTCGGCGATCACCTGCTCGGAGGTTTCTAGCCGGCCCGGGCCAAACACATGGGGATGCCGGCGGATCAACTTGGCGTCGATCTCGCGCGCCACGTCGTCGAAGTCGAAATGCCCCGCTTCCGCCGCGATCTGCGCGTGAAACACGATCTGAATCAGCACGTCGCCCAATTCCTCCCGCATGTGCGCCGTGTCGCCGCGATCGATCGTGTCGATGAGTTCGCTCACCTCATCGATCAGGCAGCGCACGAGTGTCGCATGTGTCTGCTCCCGATCCCACGGGCAGCCGTCCGGCGCACGCAGCCGCGCCATCGTTCGTCGCAAATCGTCAATCGCACTCATGCGCCCCAGCAGAAACCACGAAACCCACCAAACACACGAAAAAACCATCCCACTCTTTTCTCGTTTTCGTGTATTTCGTGTATTTCGTGGTGACGTCATGTCCGACAAGCTCTCCGAAATCATGGCCTGGAAGCGCCGCGAGATCGCGCCGTTGCTGCGCGAGGTCTCCCCGTCGGAACTGGCCCGCGCCAGCGCCCTCCTGCCGCCCCCGCCTTCGTTCGAGACCGCGTTGCGCCGCGCCGACGGACACCTGGCGGTCATCGCCGAAATCAAGCGCCGCTCCCCTTCCGCCGGTGAAATCAAGGCGGGCGCCTCCGCTCTCGAACAGGCGATCGTCTATCAGTCAGCCGGGGCCGATGCGGTCTCGGTCCTCACCGACACAAAATATTTTGGCGGCAGCCTCGACGACCTGGGAGAGGTGACCGGCCACTTCCGCGCCTTCCCCCCGGCCCCGCCCTGCCTGCGCAAGGACTTCATGGTGCATCCCCTGCAGGTGCTCGAGGCGCGGGAGGCCGGGGCCAGCGCCATTCTCATCATCGTGCGGGCGCTCACCGACGACGAAATTCGACGACTGCAGGCGGCGGCCGACGCGGCCGGGCTCGATGCCCTTTACGAGATCCACCACGAGAACGAATTGGAGCGCGCCGTCGCGCACGGCGCCCGCATCATCGGGGTGAACAACCGCGATCTCGCCGTCTTCCAGACGGACCTCGGGATCAGCGAGCGGCTCATCCCCCAATTTCCGCGCGAGGTGATTGCGGTCAGCGAGAGCGGCATCTTCACCGCGGCCGAGGCCGGAAGAGCCCGACAGGCCGGCGCCCATGCCGTGCTGGTGGGTGAGGCCCTCATGCGGGCGGTGGATCCGGCCGCGCTGATGACGCAATTCCGGCACGCGTGAATCCCAGATGACAAACCGACATGCCCGGATACTCGCTGGCTGTGGGCGGGGTGCCCTCACCCCGCTTGATTCTGGCATTGAAGCCGCTCCGCCGCGGGGTGAGGGCACCCCGCTCACATGATCCCAAGTTCCGTTCGCTCCTTAATGATGCTCTGCCCATGACCCAACGACCCATCACCGCCTTCGCCCAACTGGGCGGACTCTATTTTCTGCCCCGTACCCTCGACAAGATTCGCGTGCATGCGCGGGGTGAATTGCACCCCGAGCACCACGAGTATCTCGGCCAGGGTTTCGATGGCCGGCTCTGCCACTTTCTCGGCCTCACGTACGAGGCGCTGCGGGCCCGCACGCTGGCCGGCGGCACCGATGACGAAATCCTCGCCTGGTGCCGCCAACACGGCCGCGCCCTCGGCGACGCCGATAGCCTCATCTGGAACGGCTTCGCCGCGAAGCGTGGCTGGCGCGACGACGCCACCGCCACCCTCGAACGGCAGAAGGCCGAGAGCGGCCTCGCGCACCGCACCGATCTCCTGACATTTTTTGACTATTACGAAGTCGACGAGGGCCGCGCTCCGCGCTGAGCCATGCCCCTCTCGCCGACCGCCACCCGCGACCTGCTCACGACGCTGGGCCACACCCCCAAGCGTTTCCTCGGACAAAACTTTCTGGTCGACGGCAACATCGTGCGCAAGTCGCTCGAACTCGCCCAAGTGCAGGCGGGTGACGAGGTCGTCGAAATCGGCCCCGGGCTCGGCACGCTGACCATCGCCCTGTTGGAGGCCGGGGCCCGCGTCTGGGCGGTGGAAATGGACCGCTCCCTGCACGCCCACCTGGCCGAAACCCTCGTGCCCCGCTTCCCGGATACCTTCTTCCTGCTCGAGGGCGACGCCACCGCGCATCCCCTCGCCGGCCTGCCGGGTTTGTGGGCGGGGTGCCCCCACCCCGCATCTCCGGGATTGTCCGGGAATGAGGACGCTCCGCCGCCCTCGGCGCCACGGCGTGACTTCAAGGTCGTGGCCAATCTGCCGTACGCCATTGCCACCCCTTGGCTCGATGCCGTGCTCACCGGTCCGCTTCCGGCCCGGATGGTGCTCATGCTGCAACAAGAGGCGGCCCAGCGCTACGCCGCCCTCCCCGGATCAAAATCATTCGGGGCCATTTCCGTGTTTCTGCAGTCGGCCTACGCCATCGCGCCCGGGCACCGCGTCGCCGCCGCGTGTTTCTTTCCCCGCCCCGACGTCGAATCCCACCTGCTCCATCTCGTGCGCAAGCCGGATCCCTTCATCTTTGACTCAGGGACCAAGGCGCTGATCCGCAGTTGTTTCCAACAGCGCCGCAAACAAATCGGCGCCTTGCTTCGCGCCCGGGTTCCTTCGGCCTCGGCCGTCGCCCGGGAACTGCTTCAGGCCCACGGTCTCTCAGAGCAGAGCCGCCCCGAGGCCATCCCCGCCGAATGGTGGCAGAAGTTTTCACGCGTTCCGCCACCGTTGACTTGAAAGACCCGTCAGGCCCACTAGTCACTAAACCCCTTTTCCATGTCCCGCTTCATTCTCGCCCTCCTGCTTTCTCTAACGTTCGCCGCCCGATCCCTTCACGCCCAAGGACAAATCCAGGGCAGGATTGAAGGCACGAGCTACGTTTCGCCCACGGGCCTGTTCCGCGTGACGATTCCGGTGCTGCCCGCACTCGGCGGGGAAATCACGGACACCCCCAACGTGGTGACGTTTCAGGATGACTTTAATGTTCATGTCAGCATCGCCGCGTTCCAGCAGGACGCCACCCAGCGCTGGGAAAACTCGACGCGCGGCGTCAAAGACTACCTGATCTATTTCTTCAGCAACTTCGTCCTGGCCGACTTCCGGCAGACGTTTTCCGGGGTGCAGATTGAGAGCGCCAAGTTCGTGCCCGGCACCCTCGAAGGCGCCCTACTCGCCTACCTGCTGGTCCCCGGTGGCACGATGTTCCCGGAGCGGGTGCCGCAGGTCGGCGGCGAAGCCGTGGCGGTCGCCAAGCGCGGCAATCTGCTGTTCGTGCGCAACGAACACGTCTTTGTGATCAGCATCGAGCTCGCCGAGCGCGTGATCGAAGGCAAGGCCTTCAACAAGACGACCGCCGAGGAAGATGAAATCCTGCGCCGGCGCCTCCTTGAGATCGTCGACAAGATCACGTTCTCCCGGCCACCCACCCCGACCGCTGAGAAGAAATGATCCCGGCGCGGCGCTCCCTGGCGCGGCGCCTCCTCGTTTCCGGCCTGGCCGGATTCGTCCTGCTGTTGAGCGGTTGCGTGTACCTGCGCCTGCTCGAATTCAAGCTCCAGCTCAATAAGTTCGACCGGTACTTCGCCCTGCACACCGACGACGGCGTCGCGATCATCTGCCAGGAACCCGTCATCCGCGTGGACGATGTGCGCTGGTTCGGGGTCGGGCCCGAACTCAGCACGCGGCTCGGTCATGCCGAACAATGGCGGGTGCGCATGGTGAAACAGCTCCCCCCCGGAATAACGGAGGAACGCAACCACGACCTGCTCCTCGAACTGGGCTTCGCCGACGACAAACTCAACCGCATCGCCATCCCCGAGTCTTACTTCACGGTCATGCCCAAGGCGTTTTTTCTCGGCGTCATCAAGAGTCTGGGGCGCGGGAAAATTGATCGGACCGGCAAGTCCATGGAAACAGCCGTCACCGCGCCGGACGTGGCGTCGGCGCGGCCCAAGCTCGCCGCCGTGAGCACGCTGCTGGGCCGGCCCACGGAATCGCGGGTCGAGGCGGGAATCACGCTTCAGCGTTACCGTTACGCCCCGGCGACGAAGGAGGAAACCACCGCGGTGTTCGACATGATCCTGCGTTTTCGCACCGCGAGCGGCGAGTTGGCCGGCTGGCAGGCCGTCACCCCGGCGGGAAAGATCGGCTTGAACTTCGCCCCGCCCGAGTGAGGGCCGGGCCCGCCGGCGCGCCCCTCAATCGGTTCATCCGGTTGCACCCGGGACATCGGCGAGTCGCGCAGTGCCTGCCATGTGGGCGCGGTGCCCTCACCGCGCAGCCCGGCGACATCTCGCGGGGTGAGGGCACCCCGCCTACAACCACCAACTCGGAGATGCGCCCCTTGCCCGCAACCCCGGCTCGATCTCGCCGCGAATTCCGTCAGTACAGGTGGCGCTCGTTCTCCGCGCCATGCCCACGCCCCTTTTCTCCCTCCGCTCCGCCACCGCGGCCGATCTGCCGGCCATCGTGGACATCTACAATGCCACGATTCCCGGGCGCATGGTCACGGCGGATCTGGAGCCGGTGACCGTCGCGTCGCGCCGCGCCTGGCTCGACGCGCACCCTCCGGCCACCCACCCCATCTGGGTGTACTGCGATGCCGCGGGCACGGTCTGCGCCTGGTTGAGTTTTGATCCCTTCCACGCCCGCGCCGCGTACGCCGGCACGGCGATGATCGCGCTCTATGTCGGCCCCGCGCATCGCCGTATCGGGGTCGGCCGCTCCCTGCTCCGCGCCGCCATCGACCGGGCGCCCCAACTCGGGCTGCACACGCTCCTCGGCTATATCTTCGGTCACAACGAACCGAGCCTCCGGCTCTTCACGGCCCATGGGTTCTCCCGCTGGGGCCACCTGCCGCGCGTCGCGGTGCTCGACGGGGCGGAACGCGATCTCGTGATTGTCGGCCTTCGGGTCGCTCCCTGAATCACCCTCTCCATGAAAACATCCCTCGTGCCCGGCCTCGCGCTCCTCGGTTCCCTGGCCACCCTGCCGACCGCCGCCGCGCCGGCACCGGCCGAACGCCCCTTCGGCCTCGTGCTCCACGGCGGCGCCGGCGTGATCGTGCGGGACAAGTTCCCGCCCGAGCTCGAGGCGCAGTATCGCGCCGCGCTCCGGCTGGCGTTGGCTGCCGGTTACGCCGTGCTGGCCGGCGGCGGCAGCGCCCTCGACGCGGTGGTGGCGGCCATCAAGCCGCTGGAGGACTCACCGCTCTTCAATGCCGGCAGGGGCGCCGTGCTCAACTCCGACGGCCGGTGCGAACTCGACGCCTCGATCATGGACGGCCGGAACCTGGCCGCCGGAGCCGTCGCCGGCGTGTCGCGCATCAAGAATCCGATTACGCTGGCCCGGGCGGTGATGGAGCAATCGCCCCACGTGATGTTCACCGGCGAGGGAGCCGAGCGCTTCGCGGCGCAATTGGGCGGCATTGAATTCGTGCCCAACGAATATTTTCAGACTGACCGCCGCCGCGAGGATCTCCAGCGGGCGCAGGAAAAGGAAAAACAGGAACGCCAGCGCCGGGTGGAACTCGGGCGGCCGGCCGGGCCGGACTTCCCCGCCCTCGGCGGGCGCGACACCCGCGATCCCGGCCGGGAGTACAAATGGGGCACGGTCGGCTGTGCCGCGCTCGACCGGAACGGCAACCTCGCCGCCGGCACTTCCACCGGGGGCATGACCAACAAGAAATTCGGGCGGGTCGGCGACTCCCCGATCATTGGCGCCGGCACCTACGCCAGCAACGCCACCTGTGCCCTCAGTGCCACGGGACACGGCGAGTACTTCATCCGGATCGGGGTCGCCCGCGACATCGCCGCCCAGATGGAATACAAGGGCGCCACCCTCCAGCAGGCGGCGGAAGCCTCCCTCGCCAAGGTGGCCCAACTCGGGGGCGACGGCGGCGTCGTGGCCATCGACAGGGACGGCCACATCGCGACGCCCTTCACCACGCCCGGCATGTACCGCGCCTACCGCCTTTCCACCGGCGCGGAGCAGGTCGCGGTCTTCGCGGGCGAAAAGTAATGCCAATCGCATTTGGGTTGTGGACTTTGGGATCGGGCGCGAACTCCGCTCCGCGCCGAGGTCACTGCCCGAGTTTCAGCACGATCCTGCGGCGGCGAAGGGACTCGCCGCCCTACCCAGGCGTTGCCGATGGAATGTCCCCATACCCATGGATCTTGGGCTGAGCCTCTCCGGGGCGGGTTTCGCGCCCAGGAGAAGCTCGACGGTAGGAGCGGGTTTATCCCACGATCTTTTCGGTCCATCGCGGCGCAAAGCCGCTCCCACCCGTGAGCGGCAGGGCCAACCCGCCCCGGCTTCAGAGATCGAAGGTCGTCGTCAGGATGAACTGCCGGGGATCGATGATGCGGTAGGCAAACGGCGAACCGTCGGGGTTGACCGCCACCGCCTGCAGGCGGCCATTCTCCAGGACGTTTCGCACGTTGAGCTGGAGCCGCGTCCGCACCTTGCCGTTGAAGAGCTTCAGGTTGTAGCCCGCCGAAAAATCGAAGTAGGCGCGGGTCTTGTCATAAACCGGCCGGTCGCGGTCCAGAGACCGCACGACGCCGTCGGCCTCCGGCGCCGCCCCCATGAACCCGATGGCCGCCTTGTCCTCCCAGCGCATCGCCCCACCGAGGCTCAGGTTCTTGAGCCGGCCTTCGGTGAAGGTGTAATTGGTCAGGCCGTTGAAGCGCCACTCGCGCACCTGCGAGCGCGGCTTGCCCTGGTTGGCGATGGCGAGCTTGAGCGGCGCCGAGACGCTGCCGGTGTAGAAATCGCGGGGCACGCCGCCGCTGCCAATCCGCGTCGTCCACCATTCCACCCCCGCGTCATCCTTGAGGGTGGTCCAGATCGGCAGGCGGCGATCGAGGTACTCCTGCACGCGCGGCGAGATGTTCGTGTCGATCGACTTCTGCTGCGCCCCGGTGAACTTGAACCGCCAGTTGCGGTTCGGATTGTAGTTCAACTCCAGTTCAAGGCCCTTCGCCTCGATGTCGGACGTCTCCGTGATGCTCTTGCCCACGAGCGTGTCGAGAAAGCCTTCCGGCAGGCCCATGATCTTCGCCACCGCGCTCGAGGTCTGCGCCGCCGTCGGCGTGACGCCCTGCGTGGCGAAGCGGGAATTCGCGAGCAGGGTCGCCCACGTCTCAAGGTTGAAGGAGTCGTTGCCGTTGCCACTGCGGCCCGTGTCCATGCGGATGGCGCGCGTCGCCACGATGCCGGCGTCGCCGTTGCGGGCGTTGATCTGGGAGTTTTCGTAACGGTTGAGTCGGAGATACAGCCGGTTGTCGAACAGGCTGAAGGCAATCCCGTAGTCCCGCCCCTTGCCCGTGGGATTCGGCAGCGCGTCACCGAGCAGATTGTACTGCGTCGTCGCCGGCTGGAAGCTGTCGGACTTGTTGTAGTGCACCGAAGCCGAACTCACCGCCTGGGCGAAGAAACGGCCCACGCCGCCGCCGTCGCGCGCGGTGCGCTCGACGAACTCCACGCCGCGGAGCGGCCGGACCACGGCGCCCGCGGTCTTCGTCTTGCCGGACTTCTCCAGCCACGGACCCCAGGTTTGCAGGGGTGAGTAGTCGAGCAGGCCCGTGGTGGCATCGACCACCGCCCCGTTCGAGTCGCGGCTGCGGTTCGTGTCCTGGCGCAGGCCGAACGTGGTTACGAGACGGTTGTTGAAGAAGAAATTCTGCGTCGTCGCGGACTGGGTGCGGATCTCGCGCCGCGTGCGGTTGGACGGGGTCACGCCGGTCTGGCCAATCTGGGCGGGTTCGTTGACCCACCGGTTGGTCGCGGCATTGAACCAGGTGAAGTCGTACTTGCCGGCCAGTCCGTAGACGTCGGCCGGGGCGTGGTCCATGTTCGCGCCCTGCGCGTCACCGACGTAGTACTTGTAATAGGCGCGCGCCGCGGTGACGCCGGTGCGGTTCTGCAGGTTGATCCACGTGTGATCGTCGAGCACGGCGTCGCGATAGCGGTAGGTGGCCGTGTCGATCCGCCGCGTTTCCGCGTGGCCCGCGAGGTTTTGCGGCCCGATCCATGAGAGCAATTTCGGGAGTTGGCGCGGGGTGAACTGATACGCGACGTCGGCGCTCTGAATATCGTTGACCGTGGGCCGGTTGAACAGCGTCGGCTCGGAGGCCCCGATGTAGGGCCGTTTGAAATACGGGTTGGGGCGACCGTCGAGCAGCTTCTCGTTGACGTCGACGTAGAGCACCGCGTTGGTGCCGCCGATGAAGTTGCGGCTGTAATTGTCGTGATCCTCCCGAAACCAGCCCCCGCGCACCGCCAGCAGGTGATTCTGGTTCTGGATGAGGACTTGCTCGAATTCGACCGTGTAGATGTCGGCCTTGTCCTGGTTGTAATTCGGCGCCACGAAATTCAGCGACGTCCAGTCATAGAGCGACCGGTCGGTGATGCCCGGCGTCACGTAGAGCGGATACAACGCACTGCGCTGGCGCTGCAGGTCGGTGCCGCTCTCCAGGAAGCGCAGGTTGGTGTTGGGGTTGTCCGGGGTCGGGATGCCGGCAAAGATGCCGGTCGTCGGCACCGAACCCGTGCGGTTGACGCTCCAAAACTGCACCGCCCCGCCGTCGACGTAAATGCTCGGCCGGTTGTAAAAGCCGGTGCCATTCGAGAGCAATCCGATCGGCAGAATCCCGTCCTGCGCCTGCGTGTAGGGTCCCAGGCGGGTGCCGTTGGCGTAGGTCGCAATCTGGGTCGTCGGATCCCACGTGGGGCTGCCCACGGCCTGCCAGTAGCTCACGGCGTCGCGCGGGGTGACCGAGTTGGGCCGGCGCGCGTAATTGTGGTACGACTCGTAGCTGCCGCGGATGGTGGTCTTCGCGAACGGCCGGTAAGTCACGGCGACCTGGCCGCGCCGGCTGATGTCGTCGGACGGTTTCCGCTGGTAAGCCTTGGATTCGTACACCCCCGACATGCGGACCGCCAGTTTCTGACTGAAAATCGGCCGGTTGACATCGAAGCTGCTGCGATAACCGCCGTAGCTGTCGCCCCGCAGCGTGAACGAAGAAATCTGGCGGGAAAGATTCGCCTGCGACTGGATCACGTTGACCGTGCCCGAGGTGTTGCCGAGACCGAAGATGTTCGAGTTCGGACCGCGGCTGATCTCGACGGCGTCGATATTGTAGGAGTCGAGCGGAATGCTGCTGGTGCTGGCGAAGTTGCCGCGGGCCATGTTGGCGGAATCGATGCCGCGGATACGATTGGCGGTCGCCGGGCTGCCCTGCACGCTGTCGTTGACGCCACCGTTGCGATCGACCGTGAAGGCCGTGTAGGTGCCGGTGCCCTCGGTGTTGGCCTCGTAGAGAAAGATGTCGTTGATGTCGACGGCCGCGGTGTCGAGCAGCTGCTGCTTCGTCACAACGGTGATCGAGGCGCCGAGATCCTCGATCTTGGAATTCAGGCGGGTGCCCGAAAGCGTGTTGGCGGCCAGGTAGCCGCGATCGGCGGAACCCGAGACCTGAAAGGGCGACAACTCGATGATGTTGTCTTTGCCGGACGCCGTCGCAGCGGAGGAAGCCGCCGCGGCAGTGCGTGCTTCATCGGCCTCGAGCGCGGCGAGTTCATCCGCGTCGAGCCGCCCGTTCTGGTTCTTGTCGTAGCGGGCCAGTTGGGCTGCCGTCGGCTTGACTGCCAGTGCCGTCTGTGCCGGCAGGGTGGTGACCACAGCGGCCAAGGCCAAGGCGCAGGAATGCAGGGTGAAGGTTTTCATAGGGATGCAGGGGAATTCAAACGGAGCAGGGACGGCTGCAGGACGATCTGCCGCCGGGGTTGGGGTACAAGGAAGCCGCCCCTCCGTCCTGACAACCCACCCCGCTGCCTGACAGTCGGAAACGATTCCGTCCGCCACCTGGGATCGCCGGATCAGCGGCGGGTTTCGCTCTCTGGAACGGAGTCGGCGCTTCATTTGGCGGGAGGCGGGGCCTGCTTCGCCCCCGGGGTGCCACGCCCGGGGCCGCCCGAACTGGTCCGACTGGTGCGGCTGCCGCGACCGCTGGGCAAGGCCTGGGGCGGCGGCACCTCGGTCGGCAGCTGGTCCGCGCACAACTCGAGGATTTCGATCGCGCTCAGGCCGGACTGGGCCGCGCCGTTGGTGCTGATCCGCGCGGCCTCGTCCAGCGGCGCCAGGGCCAGGGCGCCGTCCACCCGGGTCGTGACCAGCTTTCCGCCGCCGAAGCGCAGGAGCGATGCGACCGCCGCCTTGGCAAACACGGGGTTCTTCGTCTTCCAATATGCGTAGGCGGCGAGCCGCGGCGTGCCCTGGCTCATCGCCCCCTGCTCGCCCAGGTAACGGCCATCCGCGCCTTCGTTGCCCGTTTCCTTGTCCTGGAGCAGCACCTCCGCCGGCGCGCTCCCGATCCGGCAATATTGCAGCCACATCTTCTGCCAGCCCGGGTGATCGATGAACTCGTTCAGTTCAAAGACGACTTCCGCCCCGCCCTGGATGGTGGCGAGATTGTAGGAACCCACCTCCGCGGAGAGTTGGAAGAGCTTCCCGGTCTTCGGATCGTAGCCATACACCAGGTTCTTGCCGGACTTGATCCAGTACGGCATCGCCTCCAGCGACTCCATGCCGGCCACGATCTTGTCGCGCCAACGGGTGTCGCCGGTGCGCTCCCACTCGGTCGACCAATTGCTCAGGAACGCCAACCAGTCCGGTCCCGCCCGGACCCGCGCCGGATATTTCTTCTCCTCCCCGGTGATGGGCTGGGCCAGGCGCATGGGGTCGAGCGTCAGCAGCGTCGTGTCGTTGTCGACGACCTCCCGCATGAGGTCTCCCGTCCGCTCGTCGGTCGTGAGGTAGTAATAATAGCGCTTCAACCCGGCCATGCTGATCCGCGCCTCCTTGGCGCCGCAGCCCCAATGCCGGACGTTGTGCCGCGAACCCAGGCCCGCCAGGGCACCGAGGTGGTAACAATCCACCTCGCTCGTGTGGCGTGTCATCGCCTCGGCCAGCCGGAAGAGATCGGCGCGGCCCGTGCGCAGGAAACACATCCACAGCCACAGGTCGGTGCCGAGTTCGGTGTTGTCCCAGGCCATGCCGCCGAGGTCGTAGTTCCAGACATGGCGCTCGCGGTCGTACGAATGCATCACGTCGCCAAAATCCCAGAAGCCATACCAACGCCGCTGCTCCACCTGGCCCTGATAATAGGCGAGGGTGCTCTCGAGCTGCTCCTCGACGGCGCGTTTGAAGGGAGTCAACTTGTCCGGCAGGCTCCAGAGTCCGAGGGCGCGGACCGAATGCAGATACTCCGGGGTCGCCATCAGCACCGGCAGCTGCGCGCCGAGTTGCGCCTGCCGGACGGTTTCCTCCCGGGGCGGCACCGCGGCGCCCGGAAAGAGGGTCAGCTCACTCGTTCGCGCCACCCCCACCGGAGTGCTCAGGCCGGGCTGCACATCCTCGTAAACCGCCTCGAGCCCATGCGCCCGGGTGTCGTAGTGCCGCAGGTCCATCGGACCGGCGTCGGGGGACCACAGCCAGACCCGCAACGTCGCCTCGCCGGTGGTGGCGTTGGCCACCTCGAGCGAAGCCGGATGCGATTGCCAGAAGTTCTTCACGCTCACGCCGAGCCCGCCGCCCACGTCGCCGACAAAGACCAGCCCGGAGGCGCGCCGACCGGCCCCGGCGGGAATCCACGCGCTCTGCGGATTCGTCCGCTTTTCCACGGAGAAGCCGTCGGCGTTGGGTTGGACCAGCTTGAACGAATCCCATACCGCCCAATCCGAGAGCAACCCCTGTCCTGACGCCGAGTAGTTGGCGCGGTTGGGCACCCGTTTGCCCGCGAGTTGCGCGGGATAGACATTGCCGCCGCCGTCGGGATGCCTGACCTCGCGCCCGCCCCGCCCGACCAGCGGCTGGATCGGCTCGGCCCAGAGCCCGCCGTCTTCCCCGGAAAAACGCACGTGGCGATTCTGCACTTCCTCGCGCAGCGGCACGCCGAACTCCAGCCCGAGCCCGGCGATGAAATCCTGCTGCTCGTCGCCATCGTAGATGATGGTGTGGACCAGTCGCACGCTTTCCTGCCCCGCGTAGAAATACAGCCGCACCACAAACGGCAGCCACTCCCGCGAGCCGGCAACCGCCCGGTGTTTGCCGTCGATCCTCAGCACGGCGCGCACCGGACCCGATTGCTCCACGGTCACGCGGTGCACCCGGCCGGAAAACTTCTCCCGCCGCGGCGTGTCTTCGGCGGCCCCGTTCGGCCCGTGCTGCAGGATGCACACGAGCGCACCGCGCCGCGCGACCTCGCGACCATCCACCGCCAGCGAGTCGATGAGATTCGAACCCCATTGCGTGACCCGCGCCCGGAGCCGGCCGGTGTCGACCTCGACTCCGGTGTCGCTGCGCCGCACATGAATCACCGCCCCCGGGGCCGCGACCGGGGCCGCGGCCGCGCGCAACGTAAACGGCCCCACCGTCTCCGGCGCAGCCACCGTGGCGAAACCGCTCCACTTCAGTGAACCGTCGGGCCAGTACGCCAGGGGCCAGGTCTGCAGGGGCAGTGCCTGATCGCCCGCGGTGGCGAGCGCGAACGCCTGATCCTTCGGCACCGCCCCACGCGGCCACGGTACCCCCCAACTCACGCCGGTCGCGGCCGGGGCAGGCGTGCCCCCGAGCCAATTGAGTTGCACCGGCTCCAGGGTGTAGCCCGGAACCGCCAGTGCGAGGAAGGCAACGAGGCGGGGAAAGGAATTCATGGTTGAGGCCGGATTCGCAAAAGGCGGAAGGGGATCATGCTGGGGGGAGGGACGACGGGACAACATGGGCGTCACCCCGGCATGGCCCAACAGCAAACCGCGCTTTCGCCCGCGGACAGTCCAGCCGGCGCCGGGTCGGCGCACGGCGGTGGCCAGGCGGCCGTTGTCGCGGCATCCGCGGAACGGCGGTTTCAAACCGCCGATCCCGGTCATTCTGAATTCCTCCTACGCAGCCCCACGCCAACGCTGCCTCGGGCACGGCAAGCTCATCTCAGTTTTCTGACTGAGGCGGGACGCCTCCGCCACGTGGACGGAGCGTCCCGCCGCGTGGCTGGCAGAAAAGTGAGATGCGCCCGGGCGCGGTTTCCGTTGCGTGTTCGCGCTTCCCTTCCCGCTGCGCCTCCCCTTAATCCGTCCTCTTTTGCCCGATGCCCACCAAGTCGCTGCTCTCCCCTCCCTCTGCACCCACCGCCGCCCCCGCGCCCAGCCCAACCGCGGGGATCCTGCCGATCACCCGGCTGATGGCCGCGAACCGCAGCGAGATCGCCGTGCACATCTTCCGCGCCGGCACCGAGCTGAACCTGCGCACCGTGGCCGTCTTCGCCCAGGAGGACCGGCTCTGCATCCACCGCTACAAGGCGGATGAAGCCTATCAAATCGGCGCCGGCAAGGGCCCGGTCGCCGCCTACCTCGACATCGAGAGCATCATCGGGGTCGCCAAGGAAAAGGGCGTCGACGCCATTCACCCGGGCTACGGCTTCCTCTCCGAGAACGCCGGGTTTGCCCGCGCCTGCGCGCGCGCCGGCATCATCTTCGTCGGACCCCGCGCCGACGTCCTCGACATGATGGGCGACAAGACGGCCGCCCGCGCCCTCGCGCAACGCATCAACATCCCCACCCTGCCCGGCACCGAGCACCCCATCGTGGATCGCGAGGAGGCAATCAAGACGGCCCGCACGATCGGCTTCCCGCTGATCATCAAGGCCGCCTTCGGGGGCGGTGGCCGCGGCATGCGCGTCGTGCCCAAGGCCGCCGATCTCACCCCCCTGCTCGACGAGGCCCAGGCCGAGGCCGGCCGCTCCTTCGGCAACCCCGCCGTCTTCCTCGAGAAGTACATTCCCCGCGCCAAACACATCGAGGTGCAGATTCTCGGTGACCACCACGGCAACGTCCTCCACCTGCACGAGCGCGAATGCTCCGTCCTACGCCGCCACCAGAAGGTGATCGAGGTCGCCCCGTCCTTCGGCCTGCCCGAGCAGATCGTGCGCGAGCTGTGCGACGCCGCCGCCCGCATGGCGCGCGAGATCCGCTACGACAACGCCGGCACCGTCGAATTCCTCTACGACCTCGACCGCCATGAGTGGTTCTTCATCGAGATGAACCCGCGTATCCAGGTCGAGCACACCGTAACCGAGGTCATCACCGGCCTCGACCTCGTCCGCGCCCAGATCCTCATCGCCCAGGGCCACTCCCTCCACTCGCCCGCGGTGGGCATGCCGCCGCAGGAGGCCATCCCGCGCAACGGCTACGCCATCCAGTGCCGGATCACGACCGAGGACCCGGAGAACAAATTCATGCCCGACTATGGCCGCCTCATGGCCTACCGCTCGCCCGGCGGGTTCGGCGTGCGGCTCGACGGCGGCATGGGTTACGCCGGCGCCGTCATCACCCCCTACTACGACTCGCTGCTCGTGAAGAGCATCACCAGCGGCCAGACCTACGACATCGCGATGCGCCGCGCGCACCGCACCCTGAGCGAATTCCGTATCCGCGGCGTCAAGACCAACATCCCGTTCCTCGAAAACGTCATCGCCCATCCGGAATTCCAGGCCGGCCAGGCGACCACGACGCTCATCGACACCACGCCGGAGCTCTTCAAGTTCAAACCGCGCCGCGACCGCGCCACCAAACTCCTCACCTTCCTCGGCCACGTCATCGTCAACGGCAACCCCCACGCCAAGGGCTTCAAGCCCGACAAGCCGTTCCTCGCCGCGCCGGTGCCCGCCTACGATCATCGGATCGCCCCTCCCCCCGGCACCCGCCAGCAGCTCCTCGCACTCGGCCCGAAAAAATTTGCGGAGTGGACGCAGCGCCAGAAACGCCTGCTCGTCACTGACACCACCTGGCGCGACGCCCACCAGTCGTTGATGGCCACCCGCGTGCGCAGCTACGACATGCTCGCCTGCGCCAACGCCCTCGCCCACCGCGCCCCGGGCCTTTTCTCGCTCGAGATGTGGGGTGGGGCCACGTTCGACACCGCGATGCGTTTCCTCCACGAGGATCCCTGGGAACGCCTGCGCCAGCTCCGCGCCCGGGTGCCCAACATCTGCTTCCAGATGCTCTTCCGCGGCGCCAACGCCGTCGGCTACACCAACTACCCCGACAACGTGGTCGCCGGCTTCGTGAAGCACGCCGCCGCCAGCGGCATGGACATCTTCCGCGTCTTCGACTCGCTCAATTACCTGCCCAACCTCCGCGTCGCGATGGAGGCCGTCCATGAGACCCACGGCGTGTGTGAAGCCGCGCTGTGCTACACTGGCGACATCCTCGACGGTCGCCGCGACAAGTTCAGCCTGACCTACTACGTGAAGATGGCGCAGGAACTCGAGCGCATGGGCGCGCACTTCCTCGCGATCAAGGACATGGCCGGCCTCTGCCGCCCCTACGCCGCACACAAGCTGGTCAAGGCCCTCAAGGAGGCGATCGGCCTCCCGATCCACTTCCACACCCACGACACCAGCGGCGTCGCCGCCGCCAGCGTGATCCGGGCGGCCGATGCCGGGGTCGACGTCGTCGATCTCGCGCTGGCCGCGATGAGCGGCAGCACCTCGCAGCCCAACCTGAACTCCATCGTCGCCGCGCTGCAGCACAACCCGCGCGACACCCGGCTCGACCTCGACGCCCTGAATTCGTTCTCCGACTACTGGGAGGTGGTGCGCGAGTTCTACCGCCCCTTCGACACCGCGCCGAAGAGCGGCTCCGCCGAGGTCTACCTGCACGAAATGCCGGGCGGCCAGTACACCAACCTCAAGGAGCAGGCCGCCTCCATGGGCGTCGCCCACCGCTGGCCGGAGATCGCCCGCACCTACGCCGAGGTGAATCAGCTTTTCGGTGACATCGTGAAGGTCACCCCGAGTTCCAAGGTCGTCGGCGACATGGCGCTCTTCCTCTTCAGCAAGGGCATCAAGCCCGCCGATGTCGTCAACCTCGAGCCCGGGTCGATGCCGTTCCCCGAAAGTGTCATCGACATGATGAGCGGCGGCCTGGGCTGGCCCGAGGGCGGCTGGCCCGAGGAAGTCTCGCGGGTGGTGCTCGGCGTGCCGCGGCACCGCGAGGCGCGCGCGAAATACAAGGTCGCCGTGCGCAGGAAGCTGTCGGCGTCGGCCGCCGCCATCGACCTGGATCAGGTGCGGGTCAACCTCACCGAAAAGCTCAAGCACGCCGCAACCGAGGACGACGTTTTCTCCCACCTGATGTATCCGCAGGTGTTCGCCGACTTCGCGAAGCACGCGACCGCCTTCTCCGACGTCTCGGTCCTGCCCACGCCGGCGTTTTTCTACGGCCTGAAGCCCGGCGAGGAGATCTCCGTGAGCATCGAGGAGGGCAAGGTCCTGTTCATCCGCCTGATTGCGGTGGGCACCCCGGACACCGAGGGGCGCCGCTCCATCAGCTACGAGCTGAACGGCATCGCGCGCGAGACCTCTATTCTCGACAAGAGCATCCACCCGAAAACCAAGGCCCGCCCGAAGGCCGACCTCGCCGACCCGACCCACGTCGCCGCCCCCATCCCCGGCCTGATCGCGCAGCTCGCGGTCTCCGTCGGCACCAAGGTCGCCAAGGGTGAGAAGCTCCTCATGATGGAGGCGATGAAGATGCAGAACACCGTCTACGCGCCGTGTGATGGCGTGGTGGCCGAGTTGCACGTGACTCTCGGCGACACGGTGGAGAGCAAGGATCTGTTGGCGAAGATCCGGCCGGCGGGGTGAGTTCCTTTCTCACGGTCAGCCGCCGAGTTGGCGTTATGGCCAACACCACGTTGGCCATCGGCGCGGTGCGCACCGCGCCTTATCCCAAGCTTGTTTTCCCACCGGTGACCGCTACCTTGCAGCTTAGGAAGGATGCCATGGTTGAGATTCCCGTTTCGGTGCTCTCTTCGGTTGAAACGCTTGACGAGTTGCAGGACTGGTTGACGGCGCAATCTCCCGGAATTGTGGCCGAATTGCGCCAAGCCCGCACCGAGGACCTCGCCGGAAGATTCATGGAGTGGAAGCCGCGCCATCTCCCGTGCCCTACCGCATCCAACACCGGTCGGAAGTTTACCGGCAGCTCTGATCAACAACTCCTGCCTGCCCGGAACCGGGCGAGGAGCACGGTGGCCACACCTGGCTCAACGTAGAGTCGTCGCTCCTGAACTACTCGTTCCCACCCCTCCTCTCCGCTCCGCACACCTCCATCTTCCCGTCCGGGCCGGCCCGCCATCGTACATTCCAGCCCGCGATCGTCATGCCGTAGATCCGTTCGCGGGCGTCATGATAGGCCGGCGACAACTCGAGTCTCAGGACCTGTCGCACGAGCGACGCGGTGGCCGGACCGAGTTTTTCCTCCAATGTTTGGGCGATTACGACCGCCTCCGCCGGACGGGCCGGCGGCGCCACCTGCGCCCAGTCTGCCGCCGCCTGGGGTTGCGCCTCGCTCCAGGGCAAGTAGGGCTTGAGGTCGTAGACGGGGGTGCCGTCGACCGCGTCCACGCCCCCGACGCGAACCACCCCCGGTTCGATTCCGAGCAGGCGGACAAGGGACAGGCCCAGCCCGTTCGGCCGGTTGGGAGACCGCGAGGCAAAGACGCCGACCCGCTCGTTTCCGCCCAGGCGCGGCGGACGCACCACCGCACTGCCCGTCCACGGTGGGTTTTGATGAAACCCCGTGATCAGCCAGACATGAGAGAAGGCCTCGAGCCCGCGCGTGAACTCCGGCGCTGCAAACTCCGGCAGGAACTCCACCCGCCCCTCCGCCTCCGGTACGAGCCCGCTCTGCCGCGGCACGCCGAATTTTTCAGCGAACGGCGTGCGCAGGATCGCAACGGGACGGATCAGGTGGTCGGGCATCGGCGCCCTTGAAAGGGCAGAAAAGCGCTCGCATCGCGATGCCGTTCTGCGCCACCCGGGATCACCCCGCCTTCCGTTCCTTCCCGTCCAGGCGACCCAGCGGCCACAAAGATACCACAAAGTAACCCAAACGGTTACAATGGGCCTTGCGCGTACTCCGACGCGCCCGCAGCACGTCGCGCCGCCCGCCCGATTCGTTTCCGGCTTGCGGAAACGCCCACGCCCCGAAGCCTCGCCCGCCGTGTCCATTCTCCCCCCGCGCCGGCAACACCTCTGGGTCTGGTTTCTCTGGATCGCCGTGTTCTACGCGACGTGGGTCTGGCTCGTGTTCGGCCACGGCCGCTGGGAGATGGTGAAGGCGCACTGGCCCATCGCCCTCGCGATGACCTTCGGCAGCTACGTCGCCGGCTCCACGCCCATGGGGGGCGGCACCGTGGGTTTCCCCATCCTCGTCCTGCTCTTCCATGAACCGGCGACGCTGGGCCGCGACTTCAGCTTTGCGGTGCAGTCGATCGGCATGACCAGTGCCAGCATCTTCATCCTGGCGCGCCGCCAGCCCCTGGCGTGGTCGATGCTACAGGGTGCGATGGCCGGTTCCCTCGTGGGCACGACGCTGGGGATCTTCCTCGTCGCCCCCCATGTGCCCGAACTGTGGATCAAGCTCGTGTTCGCGGTGGTGTGGGCGAGTTTCGGGGTCCTGCATCTTTACCGCCTTCGCGAAATCGCCGGGCACGTGGGCATGACGGAGTTTGACGAACGATGGGATTTCCGGGTGGGGCTGTGGCTGGGCGTCCTGTCCGGCGCCACGGTCGCGGCGGTCACCGGCGTGGGCATCGACATGGTGCTCTACGCCCTCCTGGTGCTGCTCTGTCGCGCCGATCTCAAGATCGCGATTCCGACCTCGGTCGTGATCATGGCGTTCACCTCGGTTCTCGGCATCACCGTCAAATACCTGTTCACCGGGGTGCAGCCGGGGGTTTTCGAAAACTGGCTGGCGGCCGCGCCGGTCGTCGCCCTGGGCGCGCCCCTCGGCGTCTTCGTCGTCGCCCTCATCGGCCGCAAGCCCACCCTCCTCCTGGTGGCCATCCTGTGTGTCGGCCAGTTTGCCTGGACGTGCTGGACCGAACGAACGGCGCTGGGCTTCACAGGCCTGGGGCTGGCTGTCCTCGCGGTGGTGGCATGTGTCCTCGGCTTCGAGCGACTGCGCGCGTGGGGCGCCGTCCTCGTCGGCGAGCGCCAGGCCAGGCATGCCGCCCGCCTGGTTCCCCCTCCCGCGGGGTCGGCCGCCTCCACCGCGCCAGCGCCCGAAAACAAGTAGCCCCCTGACCGCCCGCCCCACCCCCGCCGCCCTTGGCACCCCGCGCCAGTGTCACGTAATACGTGACAAACATATCCTCGCCGTCTCCCGTCACCGGTGGCCCGTAGGGGCGGCTGCGCGTCGGCGCTGACCTCCAGGTGGGCGCGGGGCCCTCCCTCCTCGGCCCGGCAGTGACCTCCGATCGCGGGGTGCGATCTCGCCGGAGAAGCAGAAACTGCCGGTCGAAACGAATTGCCTCCGCGGCGAATTTTCTGGGCAGCACGCCGTCGAACGGCTGATTCTTCGCCCGAACGTCGTCGTCGACGTGAACCGGGCGCGGTTTCGACCCGCCTCCCGGCTCCCCGAAAAATTTTCTCCTCCCCATGAACACTCCCCTCACCCGTCGCACCGTCCTCAAGCGCGGTCTCGCCGGCATCTTCGCCTACGGTGTCGCACCGAACTTCTTCCCGGCCTCGCTCTTCGGCAAGAGCGCGCCCAGCAACCGGCTCAGCCTCGGCATGGTCGGCAACGGCCTGATCTGCAACGCCCACCTCGGCACCCTGCTCGACCTGAAGGACGAGTGCCGCGTCGTCGCCGTTTGCGACGTCATGCGCAGCAAGGCCGCGAAGGCCAAGACCCGCATCGAGACCGCCTATGGCAAGGTGAAGGACAGCGGCAGTCGCACCGCCGGCGTGGACCTCTACTCGACCCACGAGGAACTCATCGCCCGCGACGATATTGACGCCGTGTTTGTCACCACCCCCGATCACTGGCACGCCGCCGTCGCCATCGCCGCGATGCGCGCCGGCAAGGATGTTTATTGCGAAAAGCCCCTCACCCTCACGATCCGCGAGGGGCGCACGCTGGTGGAGAACGCCCGCCGCTACGGCCGCATCCTCCAGACCGGCACCCAGCAGCGCTCCAACAAGTCCTTCCGCAAGGCCGCCGAAATCGTGCAGAACGGCTGGATTGGCGACATCAAGGTCATCCGCACCCGGCTCGGAAAATTTCCCGAGGCCCTCGCGCTGCCCGCGGAGCCCGTGCCGTCCGACTTCGACTACGATCGCTGGCTCGGCCCGACCCCGTGGCGCCCCTACAACGAAAAGCGCGTCAAGGGCGACTACGGCGGCGGCTGGCGCTGCTTCCTCGATTACGGCGGGCGCAAAAACGGCGACTGGGGCGCCCACCATTTCGACATCATCCAAAACGCGCTCGGCATGAATCACTCGGGCCCCGTCGAGTTCATCCCCAAGGGCTACGAGGGCTGCCAGTACCAGACTCACATCTATGCGAACGGCATCCGCGTCGAACGCGACGACGACCTCGCCAAGTCGATGATCGAGTTCCAGGGAACCAAGGGCACCGTCTGGGTCTCGCGCGACGATTTCCTGGAGACTGATCCCCCCGAACTCGCCACGCGCCCGCTGCGCGGCGAAGACATCCACCTCTACGCGAGCGACGAACACCATGCGGATTTCTTCGCGTGCATCCGCACGCGCCGCCACCCCATCGCCGATGTCGAAATCGGTCACCGCAGCGCCACCGTGTGCCATCTCAACGTCATCGCCGCGAAGGTCGGCCGGCCGGTGAAGTGGGATCCGCAGTCCGAGGAGATCATCGGCGATCCGGTCGCCGCCCGCCTCGTCGACCGCCCGCGTCGCGCCGGCTACGCGCTCTAACCTTCATCCGAACCTCCCTTGTGGGCGGGGTACCCTCACCCCGCTGTCCCCCCAAGCCGGGTGGGGGCACCTGGCCCACAAACAAGAATATCTTCCACCATGCTTCGCTCGATTTTCACTTCTCTCCTGCTCTTCGCCGCGTCCCTCTCCGCCGCCGAGCCGCCTCCCGCCCTCGCCAGCCTCGCTTACGCCGGCGATCAAGCCGCCCTCATGGACCTCGACCGCGACTTCGTCGCCGCCGGCAAGGACCCGACCAAGCTCGCCGCGCTGGAAACCCGCCTGCTCGGCATTCTGCGGCGCAAGGACACCACGTTCGCCGCCCGCCAGGCCGTGTGCCAGCGCCTCGGCTTGATCCTCGCCTCGTCCGCCCCGAAGGCCAACGCCAAGGCCTACAAGCCCCTCGACGCCATGCTGCTCGACGAGCGCGATTCCGACCTCGCCCGACTGGCCCTTGATCTGGCCCCCGGCGCCGTCGTCGACGCCCTGTTCACCAGCGCCCTCGCCAAGTCCGAAGGGCGCGCGCGCCTGGGCCTGATCGGCTCCCTCGGGCGCCGCCATCTCGACGACGCCGTGCCGGCCTTGACCAAACTCCTCGCCGACGCGGATCCCGTCACCGCGGCCACCGCGGCGCATGCCCTCGGTGAGATTGGCACCACCGCCGCCGCCAACGCCCTGCGGGCGGCCCGCAACCTCCCGCCGATCAGCCTCGCCCACGCCCGGCTGCAGGCGACGATGCGCCTTCCCGCCGCCGACGCGTTGCGCACGCTCCGCGAGTTGCAGGACGCCACGGGACTCCCGGTCGCCATGCGCGCCGCGGCGTTTCGCCGTTCGCTTGACCTCGCCCCCGACACCGCGACCCAGAGCATCGTCGAGGTCTTGGGCGCCAAGGACTGGACCTTCAAGCAAGTCGCCGTTGAGGCCCTCGCCAATGGCATCAAGCCCGAGGGCGTTCGCGCCCTCAGCACCGGACTCTCCCGCTGGGATGCCCCAACCCAGGCCGCCGTGATCGCCGCCCTCGGGCGCGCGGGGGATGCCGCCGCGGTCCCCGCGGTCGTGACCGCCACGCGCCACGCCAGCGCCGAGGTGCGCGCCGAGGCGTTCGGTGCGCTCGGTTTTCTGCCAGGCAATGGCGAGGTCGTCACCCTGCTCGCCCAGGCCGCGTCCAGCGGTGACAAGACCGACGCCAAGGCGGCCAAAGAAAGCCTCGCCCGCCTCAACGGCCCCGGGGTTTCCGCCGCCATTCTCGCCGGGGCGCAGCGCGGCGAGGCCAAACTCCGTATCGCCTATCTCGAGCAACTCGGCCTGCGCCACATGACCGAAGGGCTGCCCCTCCTGTTGCAATGCCGCAGCGAGGCCGACGCCAAGGTCCGCGCCGCCGCGGTGGGTGCCCTGGGCGATCTCGCGCCATTCTCCGAGCAGCGGGCCATCCTCGACTGGGCCATCGCCGCGACCGACGACACCGAGCAAACGCGAGCGCTGCGGGCACTGGTCAACGTCACGCTGCGCAACCCCGACGTGGCCGGGCGGGGCCGTGCCCTCTACTCCACCCTCGAGAGCGCCCAGCCCGAGGTGACCCTGCGCCTGATCCCGGTGCTACCCCGGCTCGGTGGCAGCGCCAGCGCCGATTGCGCCACAAAACTCGCGCTGAGGACCGACCCGAAGATCGCCGAAGCCGCCGCCGCCGCCCTCGGTCGCTGGACCGATGCCACCGCGCTCCCTTCCCTGGGCACGGTCGCCGAGAAGGCCACGGTGACCGCGGCGCGCGATACGGCGCGCTCAAGTGCCATCCGCACGCTCGAACGCAACCGCGAGGCGTGGACGCCGGAAACCACCCAAGTCATTTCGCAACTCATGGGGTCCGCGAAGAACGCCGCGCCCCGCAAACAATTGCTCGCCCTCCTCGCCCGCGCCAACGACCGCACGGCGCTGCAGCTGGCCGAGACGCTGCAGTCCGATCCTGCCCTCGGCGACGACGCCCGCTATGCGGCCGGCGCGATCAAGGCCTCCCTCGCGGGCGCCCCGAAACTGCGGGCGTCACCTGACTCCGGCATCGCCAACGCCACCGACGGCAAGACCAGCACCCGCTGGAGCGCACCCGCGCTCGGCGAGGAATGGGTCGAGATTGATTTCCGCCTCAGCCGCCCGCTGCGCCGCCTCACGCTCGACCAGACGGGCCGCAACACGGAGTTCCCCGAGCAATACGAGGTGCAGGTCACGGACGATCCGAAGTCCCCGGGCCCCGCGATCGCCCAGGGCAAGGGCCAGCGCAACAAGACCGTCATCGACTTGCCGGCCGGCACGCACGGTCGCTACGTCGTGATCAAGAACGTCGTCGAGCGCAAGGACACCCCCTGGACCATCTGCGAACTCTACGTGGACTGAGCGCCGACCGCTCCTAAATCCAACCGAAAACCACTTATGAAGACCCGCCTTTCGATCCCCACCCTCGCCCTCGCGGCTCTGGCTGCGCTGGGTTGCGGTGCCGCGACCGCCTCCGCCGCCGCCAAGCCCAACATCGTGCTCATCTTCGCCGACGATCTCGGCTGGAAGGACGTGGGTTACCAAGGCAGCGATTTCATGGAGACGCCGAACATCGATCGCCTGGCCAAGCAGGGCATGGTGTTCACCGCCGGTTATGCCGCCGCGGGCAATTGCGCCCCGAGCCGCGCCTGCATGGTTTCGGGCACCTACACGCCGCGCCATCACGTCTATGCCGTGGGCAGCACGGATCGCGGGCCGAAAGCCGCCCAACGACTGGTGCCGGTGCCGAACAAGAGCGGGCTGGCCCAGGCCAACGTCACCTTCGCCGACGCCCTCAAGGCGGCGGGCTACGTCACGGGCATCTTCGGCAAGTGGCATCTCGACGGCAAGGACGGGGCGCCGCCGGATACGCAGGGTTTCGACGTCGTCCACCAATCCTACGGCGGCTGGTCACGGCAGGAGGAAGACAACCCCAAGGGCATCTATTCGCTGACCCAGGCGGCGGGCGACTTCATGGAGAAGAACAAGGACCGGCCTTTCTTTGTCTATCTGCCGCATTACGCGATTCACACCGGACTCCAGGCGCGCGCCTCCACGTTGGCGCATTTCACCGCCAAGACCCCGGGCCAACAGCACAACAACGCACTGTACGCCGCCTGCACCTACGATCTCGATGATGGCGTCGGCCGGCTGCTGCAGCGACTCAAGGATCTCGGTCTGGAGGAAAACACGCTGCTGGTCTTCACCAGCGACAACGGCGGCACGCAGCAGTCGTCGCAGGAGCCGTTGCGCGGCAACAAGGGCGGCTACTACGAGGGCGGCATTCGCGAACCGTTCATCGTGCGCTGGCCGGGAGTGACCAAGCCGGGCAGTCGTTGCGATGTGCCGGTGATCAACGTCGACCTGTTTCCCACGTTCCTCGCCGCCGCTGGCGCGCCCGTGCCCGCCGGCAAGGTCCTGGACGGCGAAAGCCTCCTCCCGCTGCTCCGGGGCGAAGGCGCCCTGCAGCGGCAGGCGATTTTCTGGCATTTTCCCGGCTACCTTGACAACCCGGTGATCCGCGGGCGGGCCATCGATGTGCAGGCCGGTTTCCGCTCCCGCCCCGTGACCGTGATTCACAAGGGCGACTGGAAACTTCACTTCTTCCATGAAGAATGGCAGCTCGACGGCGGCCGCGCCAAGCTCGCGACGAACCACGCCGTCGAACTCTACAACCTCGCCGACGATATTGGGGAGCGCACCGATCTCGCCAACCGCAATCCCGCCAAGCGCGATGAGTTGCTCAATGATCTGCTCGCCTGGATCAAGTCCGCCGACGCGTTGGTTGCCACCACGCCGAATCCGCAATACGATCCGGCCGCGGCCCCGGTGAAGGGCAAGAAGGGCGGCGGGAAGAAAAAGAACAAGTAGCGGCGGGGTTGGAGTGCCCCGGAAATCCGCCGGGAGCGAGGAAACGCGCTTTGCATCTGCAAGGGCTGACCAGGCCCGCCCGCGCCAAGCCGTACCCCGGCATTCGAAGTCCATTCCACCGGTTGATCACGAAGCCACTGCAGGGTGGGGCGCGTTGTCCCCAACGCGCCTGCGTGCGCGCGCTCGCACGGCGAGCGTCTTGAGGACAAGACGCCACCTCGACTGCGAATCCAGGTGTTCTCTTCCACGGGTTCAGGTTGAAGCTGGACGCGTTGGGCGGGAACCCCGAAAGTGGGACGCTGGCTATAGGTCGGGTGCCACCAACAAACTCGGTGGCTCTTCCCTCGCCCCGCAGCCGGCGGAACTCGATCTTCTTTAACCCACCTCGTCATGCTCCCTCCCTTTCAATACCTGCCCCGCCTGGCGCTGGCCGGATGTGCCCTCGCCCTCGCGGCCCTCGGCTTGGCCGGCGCCCCGGCCCTCGGCGCCGCGGCGAAGCCCAACATCGTCGTGATCGTCGCCGACGATCTCGGCTTTGCCGATGTGCTCTTCAACCCGCTGCACCCGCCGGAAGTCACCACGCCGCAGCTCGACGCGCTCGCCCGGCAGAGTGTGATCTGCCGGCAGGGTTATGTGACCGCCCATGTCTGCTCGCCCACCCGCACCGGCCTCATGACCGGCCGCTATCAGCAGCGCCTCGGGCTCTACACCGCCGGCGAAGCCGGCTCCGGCGTGCCCATGAACGAAAAGCTCTTCCCGCAATTCCTTCAGCCGGCCGGCTACACGTCGATCCAGATCGGCAAGTGGCACCTGGGCCCGACCCCCGAATGGAGCCCGGCGCTGCGCGGGTTCGACGAGGTATTCGGCTTCCTGGGACGGGGCGCGCATGACTACTTCAAACTCGATGACCCCGACGACCCCATCTATCGCTGGCTCACCCCCGTCAACCTGCAGGGTTATCTCACCGACTTCTGGGGCGACGAGGCGGTCGCGTTCATCGGGCGCAACCAGGACCGGCCCTTCTTCCTTTACCTCGCCTTCAACGCCGTGCACGCCCCGCTGCAGGCGCCCGCCGACGAGATCGCCCGCTTCAACACCGGCAACGCCGATCGCAATACGCTCCTCGCGATGGGCAAACGCCTGGACGACTCCATCGGCCAGGTGGTCGCCAAGCTCAAGCGCGAGGGGGTGTGGGACAACACCCTGCTCTTCTTCATCAGCGACAACGGCGGTCCGCTGCCCCAATCCGCCAACAACGCGCCCCTGCGCGGCGGCAAACACCAGGACTATGAGGGCGGCATCCGCGTGCCGTTTCTCGTGTGCTGGCCGGCCAGGCTCAAACCCGGTGAAAGCCAGGCGGTCGTGAGTTCCCTGGACATCCTGCCCACCGTCCTCGCCGCGGCCGGCGTCGCCCTGCCCACCGACAAGCCGCTCGACGGTATGAATATCCTGCCCGTGCTGCGCGGCGAGGTGGCCCCGAAGTCGCGCAATCTGTTCTGGAGTTCGGGCAGCGACGAAGGTTGGTGGGCCGTGCGCTCCGGCGACTGGAAACTCGTCGGCGACAAGGCGCGCATCGGCCTGTTCGACCTGAGCAAGGACATCTCGGAAAAGAATGATCTCGCGCAACAACTGCCGGCCCAGGTGGCGGCATTGACCCAACTGCACGACGTCTGGCTCGCGGAGATGATCACTCCCGTCAAGTCCGGGGCCAAACGCTATGGCATGACCCCACCGCCCGGCACTCCGGCCAAGAAGGCGAAGTCCGACCGCAAGAAGAAGCCCGCCAAGACGCCGGCCAAGGACTAACCCTGACGCCCTGCCGATGAAACCGCTCTCCGCCCGGCTTGGCGCCCTCGCCTGCGCGCTGCTCGCGGCGTCCACCTTCGCCGCCGCCCCGTCCCGACCCAACGTGCTCTTCATCGCCGTCGATGATCTGCGCGATACCGTCCACTACCTCGGCGACACGCAGGTCAAGACGCCCAACTTCGACCGCCTCGCCCGCCTGGGAGTGAGTTTCACCCGCAGCTATGCGATCTCCACGGTGTGCAACCCCTCGCGCACCGCCACGCTCACCGGCCTCCGCCCCGGCACCAGCGGCGTGTACGGCAACACCACCGACTGGCGCGAGGTCCTGCCCAACACCGTCACCCTGCCCGCCCACTTCAAGGCGCAAGGTTACGAGGTCCTCGGGACGGGAAAAATCTTCCACGACACCTTCGTGCGCGCGGCGGACTGGACTGAGTTTCGTCCGGAGGATGACTCCGCCGTCGGCCGCGATAACCAGGCCAAGGCGCTGCGCGCGACCGGCCACCTGCCGGCCGGGGCCTTCACCATCGGGCGCAACGTCGTCACGCCGCTCGATTGTCCCGACTCCGATCTAGCCGACCACCAGAATACCACCTGGACGATCGCCCAGTTGCAGCGTCGCCACGACCAGCCCCTCTTCCTCGCCCTCGGCCTGCGCAAACCGCACCCGCTGTTTGAGGTGCCGCGCCCCTATTTCGAGATGTATCCGGTCGACCGGATCCAATTGCCGAAGGTCAACGACCACGATCGCGACGACCTGCCGCCCGAGGGACTGCGCATGGCGGGTTCCACCGAGGAACACGACGCCATTGTCCGGGCGGGCAAGTGGCGGGAGATGATCCAGGCCTACCTCGCCTGCACGACGTTCACCGACGTCCAACTCGGCCGGGTCCTCGACGCCCTCGAGGCTTCGCCCTACCGCGACAACACCATCATCGTGCTCTGGAGCGACCATGGCTGGCACCTCGGGGAGAAGCAGCACTGGCACAAGTTCACGCTGTGGGAGGAAGCCACCCGCGCGCCCCTGCTGTGGGTCGTGCCCGGGGTCACCCGGCCCGGCGGCGTCTGTGCCCGGCCGGTGGATTTCACCCACATCTACCCCACGCTCTGCGACCTCGCCGGTCTGCCCCGCCCCGCCCACGTCGAGGGCCAGAGCATCCGCGCGCTGCTCGCCGAGCCCACCGCCCCGTGGTCCACCCCCGCGGTGTCGACTTTCAAGTTCGGCAACCACGCCGTCCGCAGCGAACGCTGGCGCTACATTCACTATGCCGGTGGCGACGAGGAACTCTACGACCACGAGGCCGACCCGCTGGAATGGACCAACCTCGCCGGCGATCCCCAATTCGCCGCCGTGAAAAAAGAACTGGCCCGCTGGCTTCCCCAGAAGAATCGCCCCGCCGCCGACGGCGCCGCCCCCAAGCAAGCCAGGAAGAAGAAAAAGTCCTGACCCGGGTTCACCGGGGCCCTCCCGGGCGGAGGGGCCGGCCCATCCTTGCCGGACGCCGCCCGGCCGTCCTAGCGTGTTGCCCATGTCAACCGCCCTAGCGGCTCCTCCCGCCCTCTTCGCCCTGCTCGCCTTTAATGCGAGCAACCAACTGGCCGTGCGGCGGCTGGGCTCCAAGCTGGGCCTCGCCTTTTCCGGCAGCGACCTCGCGATGGCGACGGCCCGACTGGAGTCCTCGTTTCGCGTGCACACTCCGCCGGCGGAGTACTTTTCCACCGTCGCCGCCGGCCGCACCTATCGCGTGTTCTTCACCCAGGTCCACGGGGCCGCGGCCGATCCCGAAATCGGGTTCCAGGCCCTCGACCCTCTGGGCGCCCAGAGCGGGGCGCTGGCCCCCTCGCTCGCCGCGATCCTGCGGGACCTCGATCCCCACGTGGTCGAGATTCCCTACCTCCACCTCGGGGAGAATGACTTCATCTACAAGTTCCGGCCGGCGCAGGAACGCAATCCCGCCATCTATGCGCAGGATCCGGCGGCGGGCGCGCTCTACCAATCGCAGCTGTGCGCCGCCATCAAGACTCTCGCCCGCCAACAGGAGCGCACGGCGGCGGCCCCGGTGACACTCGATTTCGGCGCCGTGGGCTACGTGATTCCCAGCCATTTCGGGTTCTGCCTCGGCGTGAAGAACGCCATCGAGCGGGCCTACGAGACCCTGGCCGAAAATCCCGGCCGGCGCGTGTTCATGCTTTCCGAGCTGATCCACAATCCCTTCGTCAACGAAGACCTGCTCCGCCGCGGGCTGCGCTACCTCCAGACCGATCGCGGCGCCCCCCATCCGGTCGATGACCGCCCCGATTCCCCGCCGCTCTGGGACACGCTGGTGCCGGAGGATATCGTGATCATCCCGGCGTTCGGCGCGACCGACGAGGACAAGCGCCGCCTGGTGAAGAAGGGCATTGCCGTCTTCCACTACGACGCCACCTGCATGCTGGTGGAAAAGGTGTGGAAGGCCGCGCGGGCCTACGGGCGCGAGGGCTACACGGTCGTGATTCACGGCAAACACGAACACGAGGAGACCAAGGCGACGTTCTCCAACACCCGTCGCTTCGCCCCCGCCGTGATCGTGCGCAATCTCGCCGAGGCCCGCCTGCTGACCGAGATCATCGCGGGCGATGGGGCCGCCGGCCAGGCCCGCTTCGAGGCGAAGTTTGCCGGCCGCCACACCCCGGGATTCGACGTGGAGCGCGATCTGCAGCGCGTCGCCGTCGTCAACCAGACGACGCTGCTGATGAACGAGACCCTCGAGATCATCGAACACCTGCGGCGGGTTTTTCGCGACAAGTTCGGCGACGATTCCCGCGTGGGCGGCGGCGGGCGGCGGGACACGCTCTGCTATGCCACGCAGGTGAACCAGGACGCCCTGACCCGCGCCCTCGCCGAGCCCCTCGACGCCGCCTTCGTGATTGGCGGCAAGAACTCCTCCAATACCTATCAACTCTTCCGCCTCTGCGAGGAGCGGCTGGGCGACCGGGCGTTCTTCATCCAATCGGAGGCGAGCATCGCCTCCCGCGCCCAGGTCGAACACTATGTCTACGACGGCTCCGGCCACGGCCATACGGAGATCCGCCCGCTCTGGCCGGCAGAGGCGCCGGCTCCGCTCCGCGTCCTCGTCACCGGCGGGGCGAGTTGCCCGGACGGGATCATCCAGCAGGTGATCACGCGCATCAACTCCTTCTTCCCCCCGGAGCGTCTGCGCAGCATCGCCGAGGTGCTGCGCGACTTGGAGCGATAGCCGGTGTAAAAACTCCTCGCCATCGACTGCGCGATTGTTCACACGCTTTTCGCGATTACCCCGCTGTGAGCACCTCGCGCACCTCAGAACCGCCCCCCATCAAGGACCAAGCGCGCTGGTTTCTGGAAGAGGTTCATCTACACGAAGCCCAGCTTAAATCCTACCTCCGCGGAACGTTTCCTTCCGTGCGCGACGTGGAAGATGTCGTGCAGGAGTCTTATATCCGGGTCTGGCGGCGCCAACTCCTTCGGCCCTTGGCGTCGGCCCGGAGCTTCCTCTACCAAGTAGCGCGAAATTTGGCGATCGACACGTTGCGGCGCGAAGCCGTTTCCCCGCTCGATCCGACCTCGGCTACGGCCGCTTTGGCCGTGCCCGACTGCAAGCCCGATGCCGCGGAGCTCGCCTGCACGAGCGAGGAATTCGAGATCTTGCTGGAAGCCATCGAGGCGTTGCCGCCGCGCTGCCGGGAAGTGGTTGTGCTCCGCAAGATTTGCGGACTTTCGCCGCAGGAGATCGCGCTCAAGCTCGGCATGTCGCAAGGAACGGTGCATATCCACGGCGCCAAAGGTGTCCGTCGCTGCGAGGCGTTTTTGCGGCAACGCGGCGTGCGGGGAAAGGTTGGCGCATGAGCAGGCCCGCCCAAAAACGTTCCACCGGGGAACTCGAGCAGGCGGCAGCGTCCTGGGTATTTCGGCGCGAAGCCGGGCTTACCGCCACGGAGCAGGCCGAGTTTGAACGCTGGCAGGCGGCAGACCCGCGTCACGTTGCAGTGCTCGCCCGCCACGACCGGGTTTGGGCGGCTCTCGCCCGCCCGCGCGAAAACGGGCAGGCGGACTACTTCCTCGACCAACTGGCGGTACGTGCGACCAGACGCCGGTATCGCCGCTTGGGCGCGTTCGGCGCCCTGGGGATCATTTTGATGGCGGGCGGAATCGCGTGGCGGGGCCAGCAAACGGCCGATGCGCCCGCGACGGCGAGGGCCCTCGTCATTTCGCCGCCGAAGCAGACGCTGCCGGACGGCAGCATCGTCGAGTTGAATGCCAGGGCTAAAATCGCGGTGAATTTCAGCGCCACCGCGCGCCGTGTGCTCCTGAACGGGGGCGAAGCGCATTTTCAGGTGGCGCACGAGAATCGGCCTTTTGTCGTCACGGCGGGAGGCGTGGAATTCCGTGCGGTCGGCACCGCTTTCACCGTCCAGATCGCCGGAACGCAGGTGGAAGTGCTGGTTACCGAAGGCCGGGTCGCCGTCGAAAAATCCGCGGCCAACCCGCCCCCGGACGTGCCTCGCCTTCCGCCGCTCCCGCCCGCTATGATCACCCTCGCGACCGTCGCGGCGGGAAACCGCATGGTGGTGGCGCTCGCGCCCGAAGCGCTCGCTCCCGCTCCGGCGCCGACCGCTGTCGCCACCGACGAAATGGCCGAACGGCTCGCCTGGCGGGTGCCCAAACTGGACCTCAGCGAAACGCCGCTGGCCGAGGCCGTCGCCATGATGAACCGCCATAATCGCGTGCAATTCGTCATCGACGATACCGGGCTGGCACGCCTGCCCGTCAGCGGCCTCTTCCGAGCGGATCGGATGGAAGCGTTCGTGCGTATTCTGGAAGCGAATTTCGGCGTCAAAGCCGAGCTGGCCGGCGACACAATCCGCCTCCACCGGAACCGCTGATCGGCTTCGGCCGGACGTTTTTCAGAAGATTTCCGCAATTGGACTATCAAGTTTTGCGGGATGGTTCGTTTCAACAAGTATGCACCTTCATCTTGCCCCGTTCCGCCGTCGCGGCGTCGCGCCGTCTTTGCGGCGCCTCCTCGGCTTCATCGGCGCACTCGCGGTCCTCAGCTCGGCCGGCCGGGCCGCAGACGCGACGCGAGCCGCTTTTGATCTGCCGGCGGATCTCGCCGAAAAATCGCTGAAGCGATTTTCCGAACAGGCCGGCCGGGAGGTGCTCTTTGCGTCGCAGGTAACCCGGGGCGTCCAAGCCAACCCGGTCAAAGGCGAGATGCCGCCCCACGAAGCGCTCGACCTACTGCTGGCCAACACGGGCTTGATCGCGGTGCCGGACGCGAAGACGGGCGCGTTTTCCGTCAGGAAGGAAACCCCGGAAGAAAAAAACGCCGGAAGCCGCCCCGCCCGGTCACCAGGCGCCGGCGGCCGCTCACAGCCGGGTGAGGCGGGCCATCTTTCCGGACGCGTCAGCAATGCCGCCACGAGTTCGTTTCTGGAAGGGGCGCAGGTCGAGATCACCACACTCGGCCGCCGCACGCTGACCGACTCGCTGGGGCACTACTCGTTCGGCAATCTGCCCGCGGGTGAACACCTGATCACGGTGTCCTATCTGGGGCTGGATACACAGCGCGCCTCCGTTCAGATTTCCGCCGACCTCCGCTCCGCCCGGGATTTCGATCTGACGTCGGGGATCTATCGTCTGGGGGAATTTAAAGTCACGGGCGAACGCGAGGGCAGCGCCGCCGCCATCACCCGCCAACGGACCGCCTCGAACGTGAAGAACGTGGTCGCGGTCGATGCGTTTGGCAGCCTGCCCAACGAAGCCGTCGGCGAACTGCTGCTCCGCCTGCCCGGGATCTCGGGCGACATCGATCCGCAGGAAAACGTCGTGAGCGTCGGCATCCGCGGCAGTCCGGCCGAATTCAATACGATTTCTGTCGATGGCAATATTCAGGCCAATATCACCCGCGGGCTGGATCGGACATTTAATCTCAACTACGTTTCCAGCGCGATGTTCGAGGAACTGGAAGTCACCAAGGCGCCGACGCCCGATATGAGCGGCGACGGGCTGGGCGGCGCGGTCAACATGAAGACCCGTTCCTCGCTCAACATGAAAGAAAAGCGCCGCATCTCCTACCGGGCCGCCCTGCGCTGGGCGCCTTCCTTCTACGATCACATCCCGGCCCGCCGCGACCATCCGGCGCATCCGGTGCTGAGTTTCGGCTATCAGGAGGTCTTCGGCGTCCTCGGGGGGGACCAGAATCTCGGGGTGTCGTTCAACGCTTTCTACAGCGAGAACGTCGCCGGATTTTTCCGGACGATCAAGGACTACGAGTTCAACACGGCCTCACCGGCCTATGTCTACGACTACCGGACGGCGGATGCGCTCGTGAACCGCAAACAGAAGAGCATGAACCTCAGGCTCGATTATCGGCTCACCGACCATGCGCGGATCTATTTCAACGCCCTTTATCTCGAAGCGCCCACGCCGTTCAATCACTCCCAGACCTTCCGGGCCTTCACCGGGCGCACTGTCGCGACGCTCAATGCGAGCGGCCAGCCGACCGGGACCGGGGCGATTTTCCCCGGTTACCGCGATGACTTCACGCAAGTACGCGGGGTCGCGGCCTCGACGGTCACCGTCACCTCCGGCAGCGAGACCTTTCTTACCCGGCAGGTCGGCTTTACCCTCGGCGCGAAGCACGACCATGATCGCTGGCAACTCGACTACGACGCCGCCTTCAGCCGCAGCGACATCGACCAGAGCAGCTCCGGCAATCTCGCCCTGACGCTCACCGCCGTCGGCTGGACATTGGAGAACGGCCGCGACCTCTTTCCGACCTTTACGCAAACTGAAGGAAGAAGCATCTACGACGGCGCCAGTTACGCGAACGCCATGTTCACCAAGCGCGATGCGATCCGCCTCAACACCAACCGCAACGCGACCGCTAACCTCCGCTACGCTCTGCCCACGTCTTTCGCGTCATCGCTCAAGACCGGCTTTCGCTATCGCAGCGCGGAGAACGAGGAAATCGCCGTACATGACGAACAATGGACCTATGTCGGCACAGCCCCGCTCTCGCTCTTGACCGATCCGTCGATTCACACCTCGGACACGCTTCGCACCGGCAAGCCGTTGCCCTTCGCCACTCCGCGCTTTGTCGACGAACACATCGCCAAGAATCCGCAGATGTGGCGCGGCAATCCGTATGCATCCGAGAGCCAATATTACACCGGCACCCGCGCGGTGATGGAAGCCGTCACCGCCGGCTACGTCCAAACCCAGGCCCGACTGGGTCACCTCGGTGTGCTGGCCGGGATCCGGATGGAACGTACGGAGGTCGAAGCGCGGGGCAATGTGCGCTCACGGGTGCTGTCGACCAATGCCCAGCGCGAAGCCGACCCAATCGCGGCCGCCAAAGCCGACAACGGCAATCCCCGCGAAATCGAAGGCAGCTATACCAACTGGTTCCCCGGGGTGCATTTCACCTACAAGCTCAGCGCCAGCCTGCAAGCCCGCGCGAGCTGGTCCAACAGCATCGGCCGCCCGCCGATGAGCACGCTCCTCCCGCTCGAAACCGTGAACGTCAACGCCGAGACGCTGACGATCAACAATCCCGCGCTCAAGCCGCAGCACGCCGAGAAATGGGACGCCAGCCTGGAATACTATTTCGAGCCGGTGGGGCTGGTTTCGGTCAGCTACTTCAGGAAGGATCTCAGCGACTTCATCGTCAGCGCCCGCGGCCCCGGCGGCGTCATCGGCATCGGCAACGACAACGGTTTCAACGGCGACTATGCCGGCTACACGATTCTCACCCTGTTCAACGGTGGAAAAGCCATGATCGACGGATGGGAATTCAGCTACCAGCAGCAACTCAGCTTTCTGCCCGGTCCGTTCCGAGGCCTCGGCGTCTTTGCCAACTACACCGTCCTCCAAACGGCCGGCGACTACGGCGAAGGCACCGCCGCCCGCTCCACCGACGAAATCGCCGGATTCGTCCCGAAGGTGGGCAATGCGGGCCTGACGTATAAATACCGCGGTTTCGGAGCACGCCTATTGGTAAACTACCACGGCAGCTCGCTCGCCACCTACGCCGCGGATGCTTCGCGTCTGCTCTACCGCGCGGATCGCACGCTGGTGACGGTCGGGGCCTCCTATCAGTGGAGCCCGCGACTCGAGTTTTCATGCGACATCGTAAATCTCTTCAACGAACCACAGGTGAACTACCGCTACTCGCCCAACCGGCCGTCCACGATCGTCCGGTCCGGCACCACGATTACATTCAGCGTCAGCGGACGCTACTGATCCTCGGCCTATTCCCCTCACGATGAAACCGCGCCTGCCGGCAGCCATTCGGACGCGGTGCCGGCGCCCGGAGCGGCTGCGACTGCGCGGCGCATTCGCCGCTCTGACCCTCGTCGCCGTCCTCGGAGCGGGCGGCCCGCCGGCCGAGGCCGCCCCTGCCCGCCCGAACATCGTGTTGATTCTCGCCGACGATCTCGGTTACGGCGACTTAGCGCGTGTGCAAAAATTAATTCCGATTTTCGTTCGGCAAGAGTGTGTAGTTCCAGTTCGGGAGTACAGCATGCCTGTAGAGACTGATCTGGTTTTTCTGCTCGGGGGTAAGCTTGACGCCCTTCGCGTAGTGTCGGG
>JBBRWR010000011.1:0-105782 GCA_038249085.1 Opitutales bacterium | reverse complement strand
GCGTAATGCCGCCAAGAAGTCGCGCCGCCACCCGGACCGCATTCCACGAGGTAGAACAGCATGATTCATCCACCATCCGCCATGCTTCATCCTGGCAGCTTAACGCCTACATGACGGTTTCTATTTTTGCACAATCCCTTAGGCTGCTACGGTTCGCCGACGATCCGGACACCCCATCTCGATGCGCTGGCGCGCAAAGGCGTTCGGCTGACGTCATTCTATTCCGCGCCGACCTGCGTGCCCGCGCGCATCCAATTGCTGCTCGGCAAATACTCCGGGCGGGTGAATCTCGGCCGGGTGGGACCGGGCGGAAACGGCGGCATACCCGACGGCGAAGTCACGCTGGCCGAGGCCCTGAAGGCGGCAGGCTATGAAACCGCGATGATCGGAAAATGGCATCTCGGCCACGGCGAGGAACGCACCCTGCCCACCGGCCAGGGATTCGATTCATGGTTCGGGCTTCCGTACTCGCAGGACGCGGTGAAACCGTGGGTGAAAACCGAGATTCCGCTGCGGCTCTACGAAAATGCGCGCAGGCTCGAGGAACCCGTGGACCTGGCAACCCTCACCCGCCGGTACACCCGGCGCGCGGTGGATTTTGTCCGCCAGCAACGGGCGGCTCCCTACTTCCTGTATCTGGCTCACGCCATGCCCCATCTGCCCGTCGCCTCGGCCCCCGAAGCGCGCGGACAATCGCGGGCCGGGCCGTATGGCGACGCCGTTGAGGAAATCGATCGGTCCGGTCGGCGAGGTGCTCGAGGCGGTGCGCGCATCGGATCGGGAAAAGGACACGATCGTGATCTTCACCAGCGACAACGGTCCGTGGATCAACCTGCCCGAGCGGATGCTCTTGGGCGGGAATCGCCCGTGGCACGTCGGCTCGGCCGGCGCGCTGCGCATGGCGAAGGAGTCGACCTACGAAGGCGGGGTGCGCGTGCCCTTGATCGTGCATTGGCCGGGCCGCTTCGCCGGCGGAAGCGAGCGGGCCGAAATGGCCGCCACGATGGACCTCTATGCAACCTTGGTCCGGCTCGGCACCGGCGCGACCAGCCCACACCCAATCGATGGCTACGATCTGACGGCCTGGCTGGAAGGCACGGCCGCCGAATCGCCCCGCCAAGAGTTTTTCTATTTCGACGCCGACCGGCTCGACGGCATCCGCGCCGGCTCCTGGAAACTGCGCCTGCGCGACGGGGTCGAACTCTTCCAGCTGGATTTGGATCCGGCGGAGCGCCACAACCGGGAAAAGGAGCATCCCGAAATTGTTGCGGCCCTGAAAAAACGTTTGCTGGACATGGCCGGCGAAACCGGCGCACGACGCACGTGGTGAACTCGCGCATCATGGACCGCCGGCGCGCGGGAAACGGCGGCCCCGCGAGACGACCCTGCATTCCTTATCTACATGTATAAATATACCTGCATTGCGTTGCTGCTGGTTCTGCTGTCGGCCCCGGGACGCTCCGGCGATTCAGCCGCCGGGACCCGTAACGGGCGGAAAGCTCCGGCCGCGACCGGCGCCACCGCCGGGGCCGTCCACGACGTCCGGCAGTTCGGCGCCACCCCGGACGGCACGACGATCGCCACGAAAGCCATCCAGACCGCGATCGACACCTGTTCGCTCGCGGGCGGCGGCACGGTCCGGCTGAGCGGAGGGGCCTATCTGACCGGCACGCTATTCCTGAAGAACGGCGTGATCCTGCAGATCGACGAAGGCGCGACGCTGCTCGGCAGCACCAAGCTGGAGGACTATCCGCCCAAAACTCCCGCCTTCCCAACGCTCGTGACAGAAAAGGAGCAGGTGACCCAAAGTATCATCTATGCCGAACGCGCCGAGCGAATCGGCATTCGGGGCAAAGGGACGATCGATGGACAAGGAAAGAACTTTCCCTTTGTCCCCAAAACCAAACCCCTGGTTAATCGGCCGTTTCTTGTTCGGATTATCGAATGCAAGGAAGTGCTGATCGAAGGCATCACCCTGCAGAACTCCGGTTCGTGGACCCAAAGCTACCTGGGTTGCGAAGAACTGACTATTCGCGATATCACCATCCGGGGTCACGCCTCGCGCAACAACGACGGCATGGATATCGACGGCTGCCAAAAGGCCCGCATCAGCGGAGTCGACTCCAGCACCGACGATGACGGTCTGTGCTTCAAAGGGACAAGCCTGCGCCCGACCAAAGATGTGCTGGTCGAGAACAGCCGCTTCTTCAGCTACTGCAATTCCCTCAAGGTCGGAACCGATTCCCAGGGGGGATTCGAAAACATCACGATCCGAAACATGGAGCTGGGTCAGCCGGCCAGGACGATGCCGCCGAAAATTCTGGGCCGACCCGAGGGCGTCTCCGGTCTATCACTGGAGGTCGTTGACGGCGCAGTCCTGCAAAATATGTCGATCGACAATCTCAGGATCCGCGGAACAAAAGCTCCCCTGTACATTGTCTTGGGCGACCGTGGCCGGCACCTGAAGGACAATCCCCGCTCTCCGCCGGGTGTTCTCCGCCGTGTGACCATCAGCAATGTGACTGCCGTAACCGCCAGCGGAATGGGCTGCCCCATTATTGGCCTCGGCTCCCACCGGATCGAAGAATTCACCCTCCGAAATATCAGCATCTCGTTTCCCGGGGGCGGTCGCACCGAAGATACCATCCGCAATTTTGACGAAGGAGCGGGATCGTATCCTGAAGCGATCAAGTATGCGGCCCGCCTGCCCGCGTTCGGCTTCTTCTTCTGGCACGTAAACGGATTGGTGCTCGAGAATGTAAAGGTCGTCACGCGTGCCGCGGACGAGCGGCCCGTCCTGGCGTTGGAAGATGCCCACGCCGTTACCATCGACGGACGCCGGGTGGACGAGGGCACGGCACCGGCCGGCGTCGCTTTCCTGGGCGCGCCGCAGCGCAGCCCCTGAGGGCGTCTCATCAGGGGCATTTTCAGAGTGGCGGAAGCCCGTCAGGCTTTCGACGCACCCATCGAAACGCTCACGGGCCGCTCACGCGTTCCGCCACACCCGGAGTCTGAATCCCGGATCTTTCGGCGCCCGCCTCAGAAGCGAATCGAAAGTCCGGCCCGCACCCCGTTCTGGTTGGCCAGGTTGATCTTCGTCGCGTAGTGCGCGTTGTCCGTATCCACCTTCTGGGTGTAACTGCCGGCGGACTGAAACACCGCTCCGGCATAAAAACCCGTCCGCTCGGTGAGATCGAACTGCACCGTCGCGTCGGCAAAATAGCCGGGCAGGAGTTTGTACGCCTCGTTGGAACTTGTGTCGCTGATCTCCGTGCCCACATCCGGTTGCAGCGTCTGCGTCACCGTGTAACTGGTGCCGGAATAGACCACGGCGGCGCCCAAGCTGACGCTGGCCCGCAACCACGAGGTGATCGGCAGCCAGAGGGTCGGCCCGGCCCGGAAGGTGTAGTAGGCCCCCTTGAGTTTCCAGCGATTCGTCACACTCGTTTCGTTCGTCTCCGTGGTCTCCGTGCGTCCCGCGGGCTCGTTGCCCAGGAGCACGGAGTTGTCGACGTTGACCGTCTGGGCGAGGCCGTCGCTGTTGAGCACGGCATTGCCGGAGGCATCCACAAAGGTTTCCGCGGAGGAGCTGGGCGAGGAATACGGCGCATCGGGGGGGACCTGGCCATACAGCGAATAATAATCGCTGATGGTGGTGAGGTTGGCGCGCACGAGATCGTTCTTGTTGGCGGAGATGTCGTTGATCGACATGCCCGCCGTCAGATTCCAGACCAGGCGCGAGCCGAAGAGCTTGCCCATGTCGCGCGACACGGCGAGGTCCATCCCGGCGCTCGAACCGGTCTTCTTTTCCCGGATGACCGGGTCGACGATTGCCGCCGAGTAAGTGCTGAAGCGCACGAATCCGGCCTGCGCAAGCTGGCTGGGATCGGAGTAATTCCAGGTGTTGGTGCGTCCATCTGGCGCGATGGGATCGAAGACCGTGGTGTTGCTTTCCGGGTCGATCACGGGATTGCCACTCGCATCGAGCCGGGCAACCGCCCGCGCGTCCGGCTGCACCTGGCCGTCGTGGTAGCTCCGCCGCACGTTCGCCCCGGTCGCCGGGCCCGGGTCCTGGGGCGAGGGAATCGTGCCCTGGCCCGAGAATGAGGTCTTGACCCCCCCGAGGTACCGAAAGCCGAAGGTCACGACACTCTTGGGCTCGTAGATATACTCGTCGAGATTGCTGAAATCCGGGATCTCCACCGGCGGCGCCCGGCGCTCTTCATCCTGGGCCAGGGCCACGCGGAGCGAACAGACGAGGGCAATGACGGCGATGCGAAAATGTTTCATGCGAAGGGAAAGAGCCACTTTGGACGGGCGGGCGGACCGAATGTTGCACGAAAGTTCACAGTTGCAGGAGGGCCGTCAACGAGAGAGTTGCAGGAGGTCTGTGCCGGGGCATCTTCAGGTTGAACGAAGCCGCTGCTCGGTCCTTCCCGTAGCGCCAGTCTTCGACGGGCGCCCGCCGGTCAGAGACGCGGCGCTACTCCCAGAGGCATAACCGCCAACTCGGAGATGCACCCCCTGAGTGCCGGGCCGGCACGACCCTGTCCCAACCGCTCTCCCATCCTGCGTCCCGTCCGGCCGTGGCTCCCCGTCCGGCCGGCGCCTGGCCATTTGCACCGCCCCCCATCTTCTGTCTGGCCTCTGCCGGCGGTCTGCTGTCGTGTGAGAGCCTAGTTTCCGCCCTCCATCGTGTCCGCCGAGCCCATCCAACCGCTCCTCAGCCCCAGTCAACGCCGCGTCATCGGTTCGGCCCTGGCCCTGCTTGCCTTCCTCGGCTCGCTGGCCCTCTTGATCCTGGCCTTCTTCGTGATGGGCCGGCTGCTGGCGTTTTTTTCCAACGTCCTCTGGCCCCTGGCCGCTGCCGGGGTCCTCGCCCTCATCCTGCGCCCGCTGGTCCTGAGGATCGAACGGCGGCTGCAGGGCCGGCGTTTCTCGGCCGTAGTAGTTCTTTACGGGGTGTTTGTACTCCTGGTCGCCGCCGTGATTCTCGTGCTCACCCCGCCACTCGTGACCCAGGTGGTCGATTTCGTGGCCTTCCTTCCCACGCTCTGGGAGCGCATCGGGAATTTCGTGCACGAGCACTACCCGGAATGGATCGCACTCGCCAAGAAGCAGTTGGCGAACCCTACGATCCGACAGATGGCCGACGGGCTGGCGGTGGAAAGCAAGACGGTCTTCGCGCATGCGATCCCGTCCATCATGGCGGCCTTCGGCGGGGTCTTCGATGTCTTCGCCTTCTTCACCAACCTGGCCATTGTGCCCGTCTATCTGTTCTTCTTCCTGCTGGCGCGGGGGGAGCCGGCCCGGGACCTCGGCGAACATCTGACATTTCTCAAACCAGCCGTGCGGGGCGATGTGGTCTTTCTGGCGAGTGAGTTTGTGGCGATCATCGAGTCGTTCTTCCGCGGGCAATTGCTCATCGGCCTCTGCATGGGCGTGCTGCTGGCGATCGGTTTCACCGTGATTGGGCTGAAGTTTGGCCTGTTTATCGGCCTGGCCCTGGGCGTGATGAACATCATCCCCTATCTGGGCACCATCATCGGCCTCGCCGTGACCCTGCCCCTCGCCTTTTTCCAGCCGGGCGGCGGCTGGCAACTCGTTGGGTTCGTCCTGATCGTGAAGGCCATCGTGCAATCCATCGAAGGCTGGGTGCTCACCCCGAAGATCATGGGCCAGCAAACCGGCCTGCATCCGGCGGTCATCATCTTTGCCGTGTTCTTCTGGGGCACGGCGTTTGGCGGCTTGCTCGGCATGTTGCTCGCCATCCCGCTGACCGCGTTCTTCGTCACCGCCTGGCGCCTCGCGAAACGCAAGTATTTCGACGCCGGGAATGCCTGAGCGAAAACCGGCCCCCACCGAATGCGCCAATTGCGGGGCGGAAATTCCCCGCGGCGCGCAGGCCTGCCCCGAGTGTGGTGCCGATGAACGGACCGGCTGGCGGGAGAGTTCCCTTTACGACGGGCTGGATCTCCCCGACGACGCCTACGCCGAAAACAAGAACGCGGACGGCCCGCCGGCGCCATCGTCGCCACGGATCAATGGCGTGCGCTGGTATTGGTGGCTGGCGGGCGCGCTGGTCCTCCTCCTCTTTGTGGCCGCCACCTTTGGCCTGCGATAGGACGGAGCTTTCGCGCATGGCGTGGAACGTGGAATACCGCAAGGGCGTATGGCTGCCGCAAATCGGCTGGTGGCTCGATGCCCAGACCCGCGCCGCGCGTGCGTTCATCACCCACGCCCATTCCGATCACATCGCCCGCCACCAGGAGGTGATCTGCACCCCCGCCACCGCCCGTTTCCTCCAGGCGCGCATTCCCGGTCGGCGCACGATCACGGAACTTCCCTTCGGCCGCCCCGCGGCACTCGAGTTGGGCGTGACGGCGACCCTGCATCCAGCCGGACACATCCTGGGCTCGAGCCAGGTGTGGCTGCACTCCGCGGAGTTGGGCTCATTGCTTTACACCGGCGACTTCAAGCTGCGCCCCGGCCTGGCCGCCGAGGTCTGCGCCACGCCGCGGGCCGACGTGCTCATCATGGAAACGACCTTCGGGTTGCCGCGCTACGTCTTCCCTCCCGACGCCGAAGTCATCGCCCAACTCGTCGCCTTCTGCCAGCAGGCCGTCGCCGAGGGGGCCACGCCGACCCTCCTCTGCTACAGCCTCGGCAAATCGCAGGAGGTGCTGCGCGCCGTCGCCGCCGCCGGCCTGCCGGTGATGTTGCACGCCGAAACCCTCCGCCTCACCCGGATCTATGAGCAACTCGGGGTGGTCTTTCCCGCCCATCGGGAATTCGACGCGCGCACCGTCGCCGGTCACATCGTGATCTGCCCGCCTCACGCCCAGGGTCTCCTCAACCGCATCCCCTCCGCCCGCACCGCCGCCATCACCGGCTGGGCGATCGACTCCGCGGCGCGGTACCGCTTTCGCAGCCACAGCGCGTTCCCGCTCTCGGACCACGCCGATTTCAACGACCTGCTGCGTTTCGTCGAGCTCGTGCAGCCCCGCCGGGTGCTGACGCTGCACGGCTTCGCCCGCGAATTTGCCGCCACCCTGCGGGCCCGCGGCATCGATGCCCTCGCCCTCGGGCACGCCAATCAGCTCGACCTGTTCCTACCCGGCTGAGGCGGTGGGACGCTGCAACCGGGGGCAGGGGATCGAAAACCGCGGCCCGGCGTCAAAACGACCAGGTCGTCGTGAAGCGAATCTCCCGCGGTGCCACCAGATCATAGCGGCTGTAGGCGACACCCCGGCCGCCCGGCAGATTGAAACCGTCGGGCACGTCAGCCGAGGTCGACAGCCGCACGGGAATTATGTCAGTCTGGTCGAGCAGATTGGAGATGTTCATCTGGAAGCGCACCCGGCCCGGGAGGCGGGCGAATTTCCGGGTGTAGGCCATCATGAAATCGGCCGCGGTGATCACCTTGCCCGTGATCTCCCGCCCCTGCGAATCCGAGCCGATCACATTGGAGCTGCGCCAGCGCCAGCCGCCGCCGATCGTGAAGCCTTTCGCCAGACCTTCCTTGAAGTCGTAAGCCGTGAAGAGACTGATCTTGTGCGGGCGCACCCCCCACCGTTTCTCCTGGTCCTCCTTGTTCTGGTTCAGGGTGTCGACCAGGTTGAAAATCTCCTCCGCAATCGTGAGGCCGTTCGCCGTGGTGAGCACCGCGGGATTCGCCGCGGGGTTCGCCTTGCCCAGTTCGATCCACTTGGCGACCGTCCCGCCCGGTTCAAAGGCGTTGGGATCGACGACAAATTGACCCGCGGCGTTCTGCGTAACGCCTTGAATGAGCTTCACCCCGTCGGCCTTCTTGAGCCCGTACCAGGCGACCATTTCCTCGGCCAGATGGGTGCGCCCGGAGTCGGTGTAGGAGTAATTGGCCACCAGGCGCCAATTGGACGTGAGGTTGGCCGTCAACCGCGCCTCGTAGCCTTCGGAATCGAAGTCGGATGAGGTCGCGGTGGCCGGCGGCGTGTACTGGTTGTAAACCGGATCCCACTGACTCTGCGAGATCGGCAGCCCGGGCCCGACCAGGGCACCCGCGAAGGCATCCATGACCCGGGTGTTTCGGCCGGAGGCGCCCCCAAAGCCGGGCGTGTCCACCCGGCCCTTTTCGCTCGAGGTGAAATAAACGACCTTGGCGTTGAGGCGACCGCCCAACAGATCGAAGCCCAGCCCGTAGTCCGCCCCCTCGCCCTTCGACGACGGCGCCAGATGGCCGTCGGGAAAGACCTTCCGGACGAAGGACGGGACTCCCTGGTTCGACGAGCGGTTGGCAACCAGTGACAGCCAGTCCGTCACGTGAAACACGGCGCCGGCCGCCCCCGTATGTCCCGTGGCGCTGGTGATGGTCGCCTTGCTCCGATCCCGATCCACGGCGTCGCCGACAATCGGATCCACATAATAACCCAGCTCGATCACATCGACGCGATCCTCGCGATAGCCGAAAGTGGTCACGAGTTTGCCGTTCCAAAAATAACTCTGGACGACCCCGAGCATCGACTTGGACTCCTGTTCGCCGCCGCTGTTGTTGGCCCCCGCCACCTCGCGCGCAAACACGAGGCCGTAGTCGCGACCCGCAAACGTGAGGCTCGTCGGCAACGACCGCCAGTCGCCGACCCGGTAGGTGGTGTAATTGCCCTCGGTGAGGTAATTGCGGACCGTGAGCCGGTTGTTGACGTTGTTGGGAGTGGCATTGAACGGGCGGCCCGCAAGCGCCAGCCACGAGTTGTGGCGCTCATCAAATTGCTGCGACTGGGAAACCATGGCGGCGATGCGATGGCTCCCGAACCACTTCGACTTCGTGTCAAGGCTGTACGAGGCCGAGAGCCTGGTCTCGCGGGATTCGCCGCTGTGGGTGTCGCGCCGCCAATTACCGTCGAAATAGAGCCGCCCGGCATAGGGGTTCGCCCCGCCCCCGACGCCGAGGGTCCGGTTGGGGTCGCCCCGCAGCGTGGGCTCGGTCCCCGTCATCAGCGTGACGATGGCGGTGGTGTCCTGGTAATTGTGCGCAAAATTGAAGGCCAGATTCTTGGTCGCCTGCCAGTCGGCCGTGAAGGTGTAGTTCTTGACCGTTTGCCGCCGGAACATCCCCGGTCCGGCCGCGTTCATGTCGCGCGGGTAAAAGGACGGATCGTTGATGCGCAAGACCGAGGCCGTCACGCCCGGGGTGCCGTCGGGCGCGCGCACCGCCGAGTTGTTGTAGCTGCCGCTGAGGAAGGCCCCGACATTGTCGAAAACCGTGCCGTCGTTTTCGATGAAGATCGCCCGATGGTTGTTGCCGCTGCGCACGCCGTCGCGGGCGGTCACGCCCACCGCCAGCTGCGCGGCGTTCGGAAGCGTGTTGTTGGGGGTGAAAGTCACGGCACTCACTCCAAAGGCCTCGCGGTTGTCGTACCATGCGAGGGCCTGGTCCGAGTCCACGGTGGATCGGATCACCGCCCCAATATCCCGACCCGTCTCGCCCATGAGGCTCATGCTCACCGTGCGGGTCGGCCGGTAGGTGACGGAACCGAAGAGGCGCTTCTTATCCTGGAAATCGAATTGATGCCACCCGCCGTTCTCCTGCTCGACGGCCGCCAGGGAGGCCGCAAGTTTGCCCCGCTGCAGCACCTTGTTCGTGTTGATCTCCGTCCGACTCCGATCCCAGGAACCAAAGCCATACCGGATGCTCGCATCGTCGCCCCGGGTGGACGCGACCTTGGAGGCCTGGTTGAGGATGCCTCCGGGCGCACCGATGCCGAACAAAATGCTGTTGGGCCCCCGGCTGTCTTCGTAACGCCCCACCCGATACGGGTCCGTGGGGGTGATGCTGTTGAAATAATCCATGCCGAGGCTGGAGGCCAGGCCGCGGACCAGCACCGTCGGGGTCAGGCGCTCGCCATTGGAGATCGGATTCTGCTCGAAGGCCGACTTGTTCTCGCCGGTGTCCATCTCGGAGTTCACCGTGTATTGCATCAGGCTGCCGAGGTCGGTGATCCCGAGATCGTCGAGAAATTCCTTGGTGAAGACCGACACGGAACTCGCCGTGTCGCGCAGGGAGGTGTTCAGGCGGCTGCCCGCGAGGGTGTTCTCGGCGAGATACCCCACATCGCGGCTGGTGTTAACGGTGAAGGGGCTCAATTCCACGACCTCCTCCAATTTCACCGGCGGGGGCGCCGGGGGAACCGGCTCGGCCGCGACGGCGGGGGCAATCGTCCCCAGGACGAGGCAGCTGGAAAGGAACGCAAGCGATGCGGTTCGGGTGTTCATAGGTTTTGGTTTGGCTTGGCTTGGGGATTCCGATGGGGCGGCGGGCTTCTCCTCTTCAAAACAGACGTTTGAGACTTACCGAAAGGTTCGGAAAGAACCCAAAAGATTCATTGATACCCGGAGCGATGACTCGGCGGGTGAGCGCGTGGCGCACAGCAAGTCAAGCGCCCTGGGAAAAGGGCGGCCCTCAGCCCCGTTGCGGATGAAAACGAGTCAACGACCCGATGCTGACCGAGCCTCGGCCTTGGTCGCACGGTTCCGACCTAACCGCCCCGACCCATCTCCCACGATGGACCGGGGCCGCAGCACGTGAGGCGAATCGCCGGCTCAGCCGCTGATCGGCCAGCCCTGCCGGTATTCGCGCCGGAGGAAGGTGTTGGCCTTGGCGTCGTCGGTCTCGCCCGTGATGCCGTTGTATTTGAGTTTCTTCCCCGCGCGATAGGCGACGAGCCCCAAGGCCATGTTCTCCGTCATGAGGCCGTTGTAGTCGAAGTTGCACGAGGTCTTCGTCGGGTCTCCCTTGCACGCGTTGATCCACTCCTCCTGGAAGTCGCCGACCGGCGGGATCTGCTGATCCTTCGGGCGAATCTTGTACTCGGTCAGGTCGGCGGTGGCATCGGGGATGAGCATGCGGGTGCTGAAGTCCGCCACGAGCACGCCCTTCGAACCCTTGAACATCGCGCCGTGGCCGATGCCGTTCAGATCGATGTATTTCTTGGGCGAAGTGGGCAGCGCCCCGCCCTGGTACCAGCTCAGTCGGATCGGCCCGCGCCAGTCGTTGGCCGGATGATCGAAGTGCGCGGTGAGCTTCACCGGGGTGACATCGCGATTATACGGATCACCGACCGCTTCGACCGCCGTCGGGTGAGCCGCATCGATCGCGTTCCAGGCGAGGTCCATCGTGTGGGCACCCATGTCGCCCACCTGCCCGCAACCGAAATCCCAATACATGTTCCACTGGAGGCAATTTGCGCCCGCCTTGCCGGAAAAATATTCCGGATTGTACGGGTGGAACGGCGAAGGCCCGAGCCAGATGTCGTAGTGGAAGGTCTTCGGCGGCACGCCCTGCTCCGGCAGGTAACCGGGCCGCGGCAGCTGGCGATTGCCCCAGGCGAAGGCCCCGCGCAGCTCGCCGACCGCCCCGTCGCGCACCATCTCGCGCACGCGGGCGAAATTCGCGATGGCGTGCCGCTGCGTGCCCGCCTGGGTCGCGATCTTGTGCTTGTTCGCCAGGTACTTCGCCCGCAGCAGCCGGGCCTCCTCGACCGTCATCGCAATGGGTTTCTCACAGTAGATGTGCTTGCCGCGATTCATCGTCCACATCGCCACGTGCGCATGCGAATGGTCGGTCGTGCAGCACACCACGGCCTCAATGTCCTTCTGCTCGAGGCAATCTCTCCAATCGGTGTACGTCCTCGCCCCCGGGAATGTCTTCAAGGCTTCCGGGAAGCGGAGTTCGTTCACGTCGCAGAGCGCCACGACGTTCTGGGTCTTGAGCGCGTTGTAGTGCGCGAGCCCGCGGCCCCACACCCCGATGAGGGCAACGTTCAGCTTGTGGCTCGGCCGGTTCTGACCGAACAGCGTGCCGGTAGGAAGGATTAACAGACCGGCCCCGGAGGCGGTCGTGGAGGTGAGGAATTGACGGCGATTCATGGGGTTCATCGGGTCCAAGTTGGCGGGCCAACCTTTCCCGGTCAACGCCAGCCGCTATGCATTCTTTGGCGGGAAATCCGCGGGGGTTTGTCCCGCCCAAGCCCGGAACCCTACGCCAGAATGCCGTTCACCACCTGCCCGTGCACATCGGTCAGGCGGAAGTCCCGCCCCTGAAACCGGAAGGTCAGCCGGGTGTGATCGAATCCCAGCAGATGCAGGATCGTCGCCTGCAGATCGTGCACGTGCACCTTGTTTTCGGTCACGCTGAAACCCAGTTCGTCGGTCTCACCATACGTGAGGCCGTGCTTCAGCCCTCCGCCCGCGAGGAAGAGGGAGAAGGCATCCGGAAAGTGATCGCGCCCGAGCACGTCGCTCGCCGCGGTGCGCCCCTCCCGGAAGGGGGTCCGGCCGAACTCGCCCCCCCAGACGACGAGGGTGTCGTCCAGCAGGCCGCGCTCCCGCAGATCGCGGATCAGCGCCGCCACCGGCTTGTCCGTGCGCGCCATCTTGTTCGTCAGGCCGTCCCGGATATCCTCGCGCGGACTCGTGCCGTGGAAGTCCCAGCCCCAGTCGAAGAGCTGCACGAACCGCACGCCCTGCTCGAGCAGTCGGCGCCCGAGCAGGCAATTGTTGGCAAAACTGGCCTCGCCCGGCTGCGCGCCATAGGCTGCCAGCACCGCCGGAGGCTCCCGCGCGATGTCCATGACCTCCGGCACGCTCGCCTGCATGCGGAAAGCCAGCTCGTATTGCGCGATGCGCGTCGCGGTCTCCGGGTGGCCCAGCTCCGCCGCCTGCAGCTCGTTGAGCGAACGCAGGGCGTCCAGCGTCTGCCGCCGCATCGCGCGGCTCATGCCGGGAGGGTCGCTGACGTAGAGCACCGGATCCCCCTTGGAGCGGCATTGCACGCCCTGGAACACCGAGGGCAGGAAACCCGTGCCCCACGCACTCTGGCCCGCGCTGGGCTGGGTGCCACTGCTGATCAACACGACAAAGCCGGGCAGGTTCTCGTTCTCCGAACCCAGCCCGTAAGTGACCCACGATCCCATCGACGGGCGGCCGCCACGCGGCGAACCGGTGAAGAGCAGCAGCTCCGCCGGCGTGTGGTTGAACTGATCCGTGTACATCGACTTGATCACGCACAGCTCGTCGGCGAGGCCGTGGAAGTTGGGGATCGCATCCGACATCCAAGTACCGCCCGGGCCGTACTGCGCGAAGGTGCGCGGCGTACCCATGAGCTTCGGCGTCCCGGTCGTGAAGGCGAATTTCCGGCCCTTGATAAAGTCGTCCGGTGCGTGCTGCCCGTCGCGCTTCACCAGTTCCGGCTTGTAGTCGAAGAGATCCAGGTGCGGCGGCCCCCCCGACATGTGCAGGTAGATCACCCGCTTCACCTTCGGGGTGAAATGCGGCGCCCGCACCGCCAGCGGATTCACCCCGCCGCCCGGCCCGCCCACCGCCGCCGCTCCGCCCAGGGCCTCCAGGGCCATCGCGCCCAGACTGAATTGCCCCACCCCGCGCAGAAATTGCCGCCGCGTCTGGTGCTGCAGCTGCAGGAGCGAAAGGTTCATGGCTTCATCAGGGTTTCGTCGAGGTTGAGCAGTACGTTGGCCACGACCGTCCACGCCGCCAGCTCCGCCGGCCCATAGCTCGCCGGCGGCGGGTGCTGCGGATTGGCAATCATCGCCGCGGCCTCCTCCGGCTGCCGGGCATAGGTCGCCAGGACGTCGCGATACAGGGCGGTGAGCCGCTCGACCTCGGCGGCATGCGGCGGCCGGAGCAGCACGCGGCGGAGCCCGTCGCGCACCTTGTCTCCGACCGGGGCGCGGCCGTGGCCGATGAGCCGCGCGAGGGCCTGCGCCGCCTCGACGTAGACCGGATCGTTGAGGGTCACCAGCGCCTGCAGCGGCGTATTCGTGCGGTTGCGACGCAGCGTGCAGACTTCACGGTTGGGCGCGTCGAACGTCACCATCGACGGATACGGGCTGCTGCGCCGCCACTCGGTGTAGACTCCGCGGCGGAAGCGGTCCTCGCCCTCGCTGGTCTTCCAATCGAGCGCGCCGCCAAACGCCGCCCGCAGGTCGAACGCCGGCTGGAAGGGACGCGTGGACGGCCCCAACCTGCGCGCGCTCAACAAGCCGCTCACCGCCAGGGCCTGATCCCGCACCATCTCGGCCGCGAGCCGCACCCGCGGTCCCCGCGACAGCAGCCGGTTTTCCGGATCAGCGGCCAGCAACTCAGGCGTGACCCGTGAACTCTGCCGGTAGGCCGCCGAGGTCACCAGCAACCGGAGCAACCGTTTCATGTCCCACCGGCCGTCCCGCAGCTCGACGGCAAGCCAGTCGAGCAGTTCGGGATGGGTCGGCGGTTCGCCCTGCGAGCCAAACTCCTCCGTGGTGCGCACGAGGCCGATCCCAAAAATCCCCTCCCACAGCCGGTTCGCGAGCACGCGCGCGGTCAGCGGGTTCTCCGGATCCACCAGCCAGCGCGCAAGCGTCAGGCGATTGGCCGGCACCCCGGCCGGCAGCGGCGGAAACGCCGCAGGCACGCCCGCCGTGACCTCCTCGCCCAGCGCCCGGAAGCTTCCGCGCAATTGCACGTGCGTCCTGCGCTGCTGGTCCGCGGCCAGCTCCCGCATGATCGGCGACGTCTGCATCACCTGCTCGTCGACCGAGCGGCGAAGGGACGCGATGCGTTGCCGCTCCGCCTCAAGCTCGGGCGCGATCTGGCGGACATAATAGTCGAGCAAACGGTCCTGCTCGCGGGCGCTTCGTTCCCCTTCCGTTCGCTGCAACAATGCCAGCTCGGCCCGCGGGACGCGCATGTACTCGTCGGCGCGCGGATCGGAGGTCAGCCCCACCCGGAAATGGTCGAGCATCGCCTGGGCGGTGCCGGACTGCTGCTCGATGGTGATCACCAGGGTTTCGCCCGCTTTCAGGGTGATCGGCCGCTCCGGCTGCAGCGCCAGCGTATGAATCTGGGCCGACGCCACGCCGACACCCCAGCCTGGCTTCGCTGCCGCCTGCTTGCCCCGGGCGGCCTGCTTCGGCTGCGCGTCGCTGATCACGCGGGTCTCGTCGTAGCCCTTCTGGACATAATCGGCCGAGACCCGGGCCAGATTCACTTCCCGGGGGTCGCTGAGATCGACCGTGTTCGTCGGCCGCGGCACCGTGCGGGTGACGCGCTCGAAGACGGGATTTCTCTCGGCGTCGAGCACGACCACGCGCAGTCCCGCCGGGGTTCCGTCTTCTCCCCGCCGCGCCCAGAGTACGACGCGCTCCAGCGGTTCGACGGCCCCCAGATCAAGCTCCCACCACGGGGAGTCGCCCGTGCCAGTCTGGCTGACGGAACCATTCAGAATATCGCCGTCGGTCTTGCCATCAACGGCCCGCCGCGCGTCCGCCCCTTCCGCGGTCGAGCTCTGCGTGGCCACGCCCTTCCCGGCGATGTTTTCTCCGCCGCGGAATACCTCCACCTCCGCGAGCGACAGTTTCCGGGCCTTCCCGGGCGACTCCACCCGCACGTAACGCGCGCGACGGAACGGCTCGGGCGCCTTGATGCCGACACGCACGCGGGTGACGACAAAGTGGCCCCCCGCTCCCGCCGCCCCCTGGCCGGGCTGACTCTCGCGGGGAAGCGATTCGAGGCGCAGGGCCGTCACGCTTTCGCCCGCGGGCACCGGCAGTTCCACGGTGGTGGTGTCCTTCTTTTTTCCGGGCTCAACAAACACCGCGCCGTCCTGCTCCACCCGCACGGTCGCCCCACCCGCCGACTTGACCACGGCGGGCACGGGCGTCTGCCACGCCAATCGGGCCGGAAACGCCCGGGCCCAGTCTCCGGCGGCGGCCAGGTGGGCGCTCCCCGCCGCCTTGAACGTGCGGTCCAGCGCCGCAATCTCGGCCTGCCAAGCCGACCGTTGCTGCTTTTGTTCCCCGGTGAAGAACTCGAACACCGGGGCCTCGTCGTTGCGGTCGGCGTCTGCGCTCTGGTTGAAGATGGCGTAGAGCTGGAAGTACTCCGTTTGCGTCAGCGGATCGTATTTGTGCGTGTGGCATTGCGCACACGCCATCGAGGTGCCCATCCATACCGCCATCGTGGTGTTGACCCGATCGACCACGGCCACGGAGCGGAACTCCTCGTCGTCGGTGCCGCCCTCGGTGTTGTTCATCGTGTTGCGATGAAAGCCCGTGGCAAACAGCTGGGCTTGCGTCGGGTGCGGCAACAGGTCACCCGCGAGCTGCTCAATCGTAAATTGGTCGAACGGCATGTTGTCATTCAGCGCTCCGATCACGAAGTCGCGATACGCCCAGATGCTGCGCGGCTGATCGTCCGCGTACCCCTTCGAGTCGGCGTAACGCGCGAGATCCAGCCAGGCCCGGCCCCAATGTTCGCCATAGGCCGGTTTGGCCAGCTGCCGATCCACAAAATGCTCGTAGGCCTCCGGGCTCGGGTCGTTCACCAAAGTCTCCACTTCGTCGAGTCCCGGCGGCAGTCCGGTGAGGTCGAGCGCCACGCGCCGGGCGAGGGTGAACCGATCCGCCTCCGGCTGCGGCCGCAGTTCCTCGCGCTCCAACCGCGCCAGGATGAAGCGATCCACCTCGCCGAGCGGCCACGCCTGATCCTTCACGCCGGGCAGCGCCGGGCGCACCGGCTTTTCATACGACCAGTGCTTCGCGTAGCTCGCGCCGCCGGCGATCCAACGCCGCAGGAGTTCGATTTCCGCCGCCGAGAGGGTCTTGCCCGTCTTGCGCGGCGGCATGACGTCGTCCTCCTCCGCGGTCGTGATGCGAGCGATCAACTCGCTCCGCTCCGGATGCCCCGGCACAACGGCGTAGCCCCCGCCACCGAGATCCGCCCGGGCCCCCGCGGCGAGATCCAACCGCAAGCCATGATCGCCCCCCTTGCGTTTGTCTTCGTCCGGGCCGTGACACTGAAAACACTGGTTCGACAGGATCGGCCGGATGTCGCGATTGAAGTCGGGCACGGCGGCGCCGCGCAATCCTCCAGGGCAGAGGGCGCTCAGGACGACCAAGAGGGGTAACGCGGGAAGTCGCATGAACTGACGAGAGGTTCTCGCTATCCGAACGCGCGTCGCCGTCAACGCGGGAGAACGGCAACGACCGCCCGGATCGAACTCCTGCGCCCGGGCCGCGGCAGTCCGCGCCCCCGCCACTCAGGCGGGCCGACGGCCGTGCTTCGCGGCCATCAACCAGGCCAGCAATTGCGGCGTGCGTTCCGCGTCCGGCATGGTCCCCCCGCCAGTGACAAAGTCGTTGACCCGCTGCCGCGGCAGCCCAAGCAACCGCGCGAGCATCGCCTGATCGCCGCGCCGCCGGAGCAGGGGGCGCAGTTGCTCCCGCAGTTCGTTCCACAGCGGCGTATCCGGACCAGGCCGCAGCGTACGCCCGCCGCGGCGCCGGTTGCTCACCCGAAACGCCTTCGGCGCCTGCTCGGCCATCGCCATCGCCGCCTCCACGATCAACTCGCCCAACTTGAGCGGAACCTCCAGCGATTTGGGGGAAAGATGCGCGGAGAACATTGTCACGTATTACGTGACAACCGCAGTCTGCGACCAGCCCAAAATGCGATGCTCAGAGGAGGTTTCGACGGATCAGATCAAAATCACATTGTCACTTAATACGTGACAACGGGTCGGGGCGGGGGTCGAGGGGACCAGGCGGCGGCGGAGGGACGGCGGTCGAGGGACGGAAGGAGGCAGGAAGGTCGGGGATCGGACAACGAACGAGGATTCGGGCTTTCGCTCGCCGACGGAGGACGCTTAGCCTGCGGGCATGAGGTTTTCCCCTTTCATCCTCGCCCTGGGTCTGGCTGGTCTGCCGGCTCATTCGGCTGACGCCGCGGCGGCGACGAAGGCCAGGCCCGCCGTCCCCAAACCGACCGCCGCGCCCCAGCGGGTTCCGACCCTCGCCAACGTCCGGTACGGCGCCCACGAGCGGCAGGTGCTCGATTTCTGGCGGGCGGAGTCGTCCCGCCCCACTCCGCTGGTGTTTCACATCCACGGCGGCGGCTGGGTCAATGGCGACAAGGAGCCGGTGCCCGAGCTCGAGCGCTACCTGGCGGCGGGCATCTCGGTCGTCTCGATCAATTACCGCTTTGTCACGCAGGCGATCCTCGCGGGCGTGAAACCGCCGGTGCAGTGGCCGTTGCAGGATGCGGCGCGGGCGCTGCAATGGGTGCGGAGCCGGGCCGCAGACTGGAACCTCGATCCGGCGCGCATCGGGGCCACCGGGAGTTCGGCGGGCGCCTGCTCGAGTCTCTGGCTCGCCTTCCACGCGGACCTCGCGAATCCCGCGAGCACCGATCCCGTCGCACGCCAATCCACCCGCCTGTGGTGCGCGGCGGTGAACCGCGCGCAGACGTCCCTTGACCCGCAGCAGATGAAGGCCTGGACCCCCAACAGCCGCTACGGCGGCCATGCCTTTGGGTTCATGCCGGACCCGAACAACCCCAAGACCCGCGACACGCAATTCGCCCAGTTCCTGGCGGCGCGCGCGGAGGTGCTGCCCTGGATCAGGGAGTATTCACCCTATGAACACGTCAGCGCCGACGACCCGCCGGTCTACCTGTTTTACACCACCCCGCCCGCGCTCGGGCAGGAAGAGAAGGACCCCACGCACACGACCAACTTTGGCGTGATGCTGCAGGAACGGCTGCGCGCCGCCGGAGTCGAGCACGAGTTGGTTTATCCGGGCGCACCCGACGTGCGGCACCCGCAGATCCACGACTACCTCATCGCGCAATTGCAAGCACCGCGCTGACCACGTTTCGCCCGGGACGCGCGGCCCGACCGGAACCTACTTCAGCCCGGCCACGCCGGCCGCGGCAACCTGGCCGTCCTGGGCGGACGTGGCGCCCGATACCCCGATCGCACCGACGATTTGTCCGCCCACCATCAGGAGCAGGCCGCCTTCGATGGGGCTGCCGCCGGTGAGTTTGAGCAGGCGCACGCCCTCGCCCCCGGCCGCGACCGCATCCTGAAACGCCTTCGTCGGCCGGCGAAACGCGGCCGCCGAACGCGCCTTGTCCAACGAAACCTCCACGCTGCCGTACTGCGTGGAATCCATGCGCTCAAAAGCGACCAGGTGGCCGCCCGAATCGACAATCGCGACACAGACGTTCCAGTGGTTCTTCGCCGCCTCGACCTGGGCGGCCGCGATCACCCGCCTGGCCTCGGCCAGCGGAATCGGGGCACCGTAGGGAACGTCGGCGGAACGGGAGGCGGCGGTCAGGGCGCCCAGGGCGAGCGCGAGCGTGAGAAGGCAACGGGAGATTTTCATGGGGGAAGAGGGCGGTTCGAGTTGGTCACTTCACGACGGGCCGGATCACGATATTTCGGTAGGAGACGGCGCCGTGATCGCCCTGCAGGTAGATCGGGCCCGGGCGAAATTGGTCGGACCACATCGCGCCGCCGGTGCAGCCCTCCAGCGGCTGGTTGTCGATGATCGTCGTGCCATTGAGGACGATGGTGGCGTGCCGATCCACGAGGGTCATCTCGAGGGTCTGCCATTCGCCCGCCGGTTTTTCGGCCGCCACCGTCGGCGTGATGCGGCTGTAGACCGCGCCCATGTTGTGCGGATCGAGCGGCTTGTGGTACGAATCGAAGACCTGGATCTCGTAGATGCCCCGCAGGTACACGCCGCTGTTGCTGCCCGCCGGCACGTTGACCTCGAGTTTCAGATTGAAATCCTCGAATTCCTGCACCGTGCGGAGATTGGCGGTGCGGACGCGAGGCTGGCCTTCTCCATGGGAGGGCGGACGATTGGCGAGGGCACCGTTCTCGACCACCCAGGCGTTTTGCATCTTGGCTTCCTTGACCTGCCAGCCGGTCAGATCACGGCCATTGAACAGCGTGACGGCCGAACCGAATTTCACTTTGGCAAGATTGGGCCGCGGCGGGAGCGCCGGGATGCGCTTGCCGGAAAACTCGCTGCGATCGAAGCCGGCGCCGTTGGGCCGCGGCACCACGCGCGTGGCCTGCAGTTCCCCACCCTCGATCCGGGCGGTGATCGTCTCCGTCAATTGCTGCGTCCGCACCACCTTCCCGGCGGCGTCCTTGCGTTCAATGTCGCGCACGCGGGTCACCGTGAGCACTCCGTCGGCGATCGTCACGCTGGCGACGGGGAGCACGCTGCCGCCACCCCAGAGGATGGAGCCGTTGATCCAACCGCTCTCCTTCTTCACTTCCAGCCAGCCGGCGCCACCGCCGGGAATCGTGAGCGCCCAGCGCCCGAAGAACGCGTCGGCGCCCGCCGCGCGCAGACCGGTGGTAATCAGAAGGGCCGCCGCGAGGAGGCGGATCCAGCCGCGAATACGAAGGGAGGTCGTCATGGGATAAAACGTCCCCGCAGCATCAAAACTTCGCCGCGAAAGACGAGCTCTGTTTGCGGTGCCCGGCTGGCGGGGGCGCATCTCCGAGTTGACGATTGTGGGCGGGGTGCCCCCACCCCGCGATAGGTCGTCCCCGCCGGGCTGCGCGGTGAGGGCACCGCGCCCACAGGGAGGTCACCGTCAACTCGGAGATGCGCCCTGGCCGGCGGGAGTGCTTCGGGGAGGCCCCCGGCCGCAACTCCACGCTTGCGCGCGTCTCGCCCGTTCCCGTTTCCTCGCGCCATGCATGTCTCGTTTAACCTCGCCGCGGATCTCGACGCGGTCCTCCAATCCGCCGCCGGCGCGGCCGGCCTGGCGGACGCCGGCGCCTTTGTCCCGGAGGTGCGCACCGCCGATTCCCGCCACGGCGATTTTCAGGCGAATGGGGTGCTCGGGTACGCCAAGGCGCGCCAGCTGAACCCGCGCGCGACGGCGGAACAAATTGTCGCCGCCCTGCCCGCCTCCTTCCGCGAGCACTTCGACCTGACCATCGCCGGGCCTGGTTTCATCAACTTCACCCTCAAGCCGGCCGCGCTCCAGGCCTGGCTGCGCACCTACGACACCGCGGCGCACCTGCGCGCCGGCGCCGCCGCCGCCCATGCCGGGCAGACGTGGGTCGTCGATTTTTCCTCGCCCAACACGGCGAAGCAAATGCACGTCGGCCATCTGCGCTCGGCGGTGATTGGGGAGGCCATTTGCCGCCTGCTCGCCTTCACCGGCGCGACAGTGATCCGCGACAACCACCTGGGCGACTGGGGCACGCAGTTCGGCAAGCTCATCTATGGCTACAAACGCTGGGTGAACCCCGCGAGCCTCGCCTCCGAACCGATCGAGGAGCTCGAGCGGCTCTATAAACTCGGTCACGAGGCGACGCCCGAAGCCTCGCCGGAGCTGGACGAGGCGCGCCGCGAGTTGGTGAAACTCCAGCAGGGCGATCCGGAAAACGTGGCCCTGTGGCGGAAATTTTCCGAGGTGAGCCTGGCGGCGTTCCAGCAGATCTACGACCGCCTCGGCATCCGTTTTGATTTTCACCTCGGGGAAAGCTTCTACCGCGACCAGGTTGAGCGCATCTATCGCGACCTCACCGCGGCCGGCCTGGCGGAAATCAGCGAGGGGGCGCTCGTCGTGTTTCACCCCGAGCATCCGCGGTTCAAGACCCAGCCCTTCCTGATCCGCAAGGCCGATGGCGCGAGCAACTACGCCTCGACGGATCTGGCCACCGCCTTGTACCGGACGGAACACTTCAAGGCCGACGGCATCGTGGTGGTGACCGATTTCCGCCAGACGGATCACTTCGAACAATTGTTCCTTACGGTGAGGAAGTGGTTCACCGCGGCGCAGCGGCGTATCCCCGCCCTGCATCATGTGACGTTTGGCGCCGTCACCGGCGAGGACGGCAAGGCGCTGAAAACGCGGAGCGGCGACGTGATCAAGCTGAAGGCGTTGCTCGACGAGGCCGTCGAGCGGGCTTTCGCGATCGTGGCGGAGAAGAACCCGGACCTGCCGGAGGAGGAGCGCCGCGAGATTGCGCGCATCGTGGGCATTGGGGCGGTGCAATACGCCGATCTGGCCCAGAATCGCAGCAGCAACTACGTCTTCTCGTGGGACAAGATGCTCGCCCTGGACGGCAACACCGCCCCCTACCTGCTGTATGCCGTCGCCCGCATCCATTCCATCTTTCGGCGCGCCGGAGCGACTCCCGGCGATCGCGTGCACGAGGAGGCGGCCACCCTGCCCGACACCCCGGCGGAGTTGGCGCTGGCGCGCAAGATCGTGAAATTCCCCGATGCGATCCGGCTCGCGACCGATAACCTGCGCCCGCACTTCCTCGGCCTGTACCTGTTCGAGCTCGCGGGCGAGTACAGTTCGTTCAACAACGCCGACAAGGTGCTGGTCGAAGACCCGGGAATTCGGGCGCGGCGCCTGCTGTTGTGCGCCCGCACGCTGGTCGTGCTCGAAACCGGGCTGCAACTCCTTGGCCTGCGCACCTTGACCCGCATGTAAGCCCCCCCCGGGGCGGACAGATCGCACTTGCCGCTCCCCTTCCCCACAACCAGCCTTCCGCCATGGCCACGCAGGAACTCTACATCCGGAATCCGACCGACACCGAAGCCCGCGGGCCCTTCACCGCCCAACAACTCGCCGATCTGGCCGAAGCCGGCCAAGTGACACCGGCAACCCTCACGTACGATGCGACGACGGAGCAGTGGGTCGAACTTTCCGCCAACCCGGAACTCCTCGCCGTGGTCTTTCCGGAGAAGAAGAAACTCAGCCTCAAGGCCAAGGAAATCAATGCGCTCAACCGCCCGGACGACAACGCCAAGCCGATTACCGTGAATGAAATGCTCGATGCGGCGGAAGGACGCACCGACGACACCAGAGGCAAGGGCGACCCCCAGGTTGACATGATGCGCGCGGCGAAGATCGGCATGATCGGGGCGATCGTGACCTGCGTGGCGGCGGCGGCCGCCGAAATTCTTCCCGGCACCGATGCGCTCATCTCGATGGATCCCGCCAAGCTGTTGGGCCAGCCGCTCGTGCTCCTGGGGGCCCTGGATCTCGTCCTCGCCGTGCTGCTCGGCCTGGGCATGACGAGCTTGTATCCGTTTGTCCGTTTCCGCGCGGCCCTGGGTCTGGGGCTGATGGGGTTCATGTTCTACGCCCAGGGCATGCCGAGCGCGTTGCTGGCAGTCGCCGCGGGTTCGGCGGGTCTCTACCTCTGCACGGTTTTCGTGAGTCTCTTTCCGGTGGTGATCGCCGCGGCGGCTGGGGTCGGCGGGATGGGCCTGCTCGCCTGGCTGCAGCTCGCCGGCTGAATCCGTGCCTCGCCCGGAGCATGGCAGCGTCCCGGCGGCGGGAGGAATCGCCGTCATGGGCCGGCGCCTGGCGTACCTTTGGAAGAAGGGTATCTGGCTGCCCTCGAACCTGAACGACCGCTCGCCGTCCGGCTGGTTTTACGCCTGCCTCCGCGTCGTCTCGATCACGATCACGGTGTTTGCGGAGACCAAGGTCGCCGCGCGGGCGGCCGCGCTCAGCTTCAGTTCCCTGCTGAGCCTCGGTCCCCTGGTGGCGATCGCCGTGCTCGTCGGCGGTTTTGTCCTGGGCAAGAACGCCGACCCCGATCTGGTGGCCAACCAAATTGGGGCGCTCCTCGAGCAGGCGGCGCCCCAGCTCCGTTCGCTCGAGTCGCCGGAGGGCACCACCGTCGCCCCCGGGGAGGCGGTCAACCCGGATCTCGTCAACTTGATCAACGGCTTCGTCCAGAGCGCCCGCTCGGGCTACGCCGGGGCCTTCGGGGCGTTCTCGCTCATCTTCATCGTGCTGCTGATGTTCAAGGCGGTCGAGGATGCGTTCAACGACATCTGGGGGATCCGGCAGGGGCGGTCCCTGTTCATGCGCTTTGTGTTTTACTGGACCATCCTCACGCTCGGAGCGGTGGTCTTCTTCGCCGCGGTCGCGCTGCTCGGGGCGGGCGCGGCGGGAGTCGTCTTCAGCGAGTCCCTCGGCCGGTTGCCCGGCGGCGACAGCCTCGTCGCCGTCCTGCGCTGGTCGCTGCCGGTTTTTTCGATCGTCCTGCTCGCCGCGATCCTGACGCTGGTTTATCGCGTGATTCCCAACACGCGCGTCTCCTGGCGCGCCGCCTTCACCGGGGCCTTCTTCGTGGCCGCACTGCTCATGCTGAACAACCTCGTCGCCTTCTTCTATGTGCGCCGGGTGGTGTTGACCCAGAATCTCTACGGCCAATTGGCGGTCCCCATCGTCCTGATGCTCGGCCTCTACATCTTCTGGCTCTATATGCTGATCGGCGGTGTGATCAGCTACGCCGTGCAAAACGTGCATTTCCGCAACAGCCAGGCGGCCTGGGGGCAGCTCACGGAGTCGATGCGGGAGCGGCTTTCGCTGGTGGTGCTCCTCACGATTGGCCGGCGATTTCAAGCGTGCCTGCCCCCGGTGACCGCCTCCCAGCTGAGCGACCTGCTGATGGTCCCCACCCAGATACTCAACGAATGCATCAACCGGCTCGAGCGGATGGAATTGATCGCGACCCTGCCGCCCGCCCCGACGATGCCGGCGACGGAGCACCGCTATCAGCCCGCCAAGCCCCTCAGCCGGCTCACGCTCCTGGAATTCAAGAATCTGAGGAAGAACCTCGGCCACGACCCGCTCGGCCAATCGCTGGAACGGATCGACCCGCTGCTGCACGAATACGAAAAGGCACTCGCCCGCGTCGGGGAACAGGCGTTTTTCCAGCAGACCCTCGAGCAGCTCATTATCGAGTTCCCGTTCGAGGAGTCCCGGCCGCCCTTTGCCCTCGGCGAACAGGCCGGCAGCCTGTAGCCGGCCGGACCGGCCCAACCGCGCCGCGGTGCGAGTCCTCAATTCGCCCTTGCCACCCGCCCGGTCCGACCTAGCTTTCCCCCTTTTCTCCCCATGATTTCCTGGATTCAGAAATACTTTCAGCATCACTTTAAAATCATCTTCGCCGTGCTGCTCGGCGGCGTGATCATCGCCTTTGTCTTTACCATCGGGGCGGCCCCGGGCATCGGCAACGCCGACCGCCGCGGGGTCGTCGATCGGCCGTTCTTCGACTACAATCTGAGCCTGCAGGCCGACCAGCAGCGCCTGATGGGCGACGCGGGCCTCAGCGCCAGCCTCCGCGTGGGCGCCTTCTCCCAATTGGACAACGAGCAGATCCAAAATTACGCCTTTCAACGCGCCGCCACCCTCCACCTCGCCGATCAGTGGCACGTTCCCGCCCCGACCTCCGAGGAGATCACCGCGCAGATCAAGACGCTCCGAATGTTCGCCGGCCAGGACGGGCAGTTTGATGCCAAGGCTTACCAGACGTTTCGCGACAACCTGAAGACCAACCCGCGCGGCATCACCGAGTCCGAGATCCTCCGCGTCATCGGCGACGACGTGCGCGCCGAGAAGGTGCAGACTCTCCTCTCCGGCCCGGGCTACGTGCTCCCGGCCGATGTCAAGAGCCAGCTCGCGCGCACCGACACCACGTGGACCCTCGCGACCGCGGCGGCCGACTACGCGGCGTACAAACCGGAAATCCGGGCCACCGACGCGGAACTCCAGCCCTTCTTTGAACAGGCGGGTGGGCGGTACGACATTCCACCGCATGTGGTCGTGAGCACCCTCGAATTCTCCGCCCTCGACCACCTGGCGCAGGTGACCGTCACCGAGGCCGACGCGCGCGCGTTCTACGACGCCAATCCCTCCCGCTTCCCGAAGCCGGCCGATCCGGCCAAGGCCGACGCCAAGACCCCGGCAGTCACCCCGCCCGCCGATCCGGCGGCGGACTTTGCCGCGGTCCGTCCGCAGGTGGAATCAACGCTCAAGTTTGAAAAGGCGCAGAAATTGGCGGCCAAGGCGGCCAGCGATCTTTCGCTGGCCCTCTTCGAATCGAAGGCGCGGACCCCGGAGGCCTACACGGCGTTTCTGACTTCGCGCAACCTCACCCCGAAGACGCTGGCCCCCTTTGCCCGCGACGCCGCCCCGGCGGAACTCGGCGGTTCGAGCGAGGCCGTAGCCGAGGCCTTCCGCCTGAGCCAGGATCGGGTGGCTTCGGACGCCCTTTCGACCCCCACCGGATCCGTCATCCTCTTCTGGAAAGAAACCCAGCCCACGCGGAAGCCCCTCTTCACCGAGGTGAAGGAAAAGGTCACGGCCGATTACATCGAGGGCGAGCGCCGGAAGCGGTTTATCGAGCTGGGCAAGACGGCCAAGGCCGGACTGGAGACCCAGATCAAGGCCGGCGAGACGTTCGAGCAGGCGGCGGTGGCCGTGGCCGCGAGCACCGGGCTGAAATTGGAGACCAAGACCGTGCCCCCGTTCTCGCTGCGCAATCGCCCGCAAGATGTCGATTACAGCGTCCTCGGTGCGCTCGACCGCCTCGAAAAAGGGCAGGTATCCGATATGATATTCAGCGGCGACAAGGGGATTTTCGTCTACGCGGCCGACAAACAGTCGCCGGATCAGTCCGAAAGCAACCCGCGTTTCGCCGAGACCCGCAACCAGATCGCCGGTTACACGGCGCGCCTCGGGGCTTCAGCCTATCTCAGCGAGTTGGTGGAACGGGAGCTCAAGAAGACCACCCCGACGGCCCAGTGAGTTGCCGGCCGCTGGTCCGCCCTTCAGGCCGTTGGTCACGCCATGCCACCCTTTGCGAACTCGGGCTTTCCTTGGGGCGCCGGGTTGTGCATCAATGACGGCCAATGCCGCTCCGGTTCTACGCTCCCCTTGCTCCTCCCTGTCGGCTTTGTGGCTCCGGCTTCGAACAGCGCCAGTCCGCCGGGACGCCCGACCTCACTTCCTGCCCCCGCTGCGGGCAACCCGTAAAGCGTATCGCCGTGCAGGCCATAAATTCACCGAAACTTTCGGCCCCGCTTTCCGTCTCGCGCGCCAGACAGGCCGGCTTCACCGTCCTCAAGCGCACCTCCGGGGGGGAGTATGAAAGACAGTAACTTTCCCTCCACCCCAGTGTTCTTCGCCGCATCTTCAGTCGCCTTCCAGCCACACCTTTCCGTCATGCCACGCACCCCCGCCCGCGCCCTGTGCCTCTTCAGCCTCTTCTCGATCTGCGCCCTCGGCCAGGCTCTGGCCGCCGGCGGCGAGCCCGCCATCGTAATCGCCCCGGACAAGACCTTCTCCTTGGAGGAGGCCATCGCGCTGGCCCTCCAGAAGAACTTCGCCCTCCAGATTCAATCCAACGCCCGGGAGAACGCCAAAGACGCGGTGGTGATCCAAGAGGCGGGCTTCGACCCCACGATCACGGCCAATATCACCCGTTCGGGCAATCAGGCCGCGGCCACGACCAGCCGGCTGGACGGTACCGCCGCGCAGGGTCCCCGCAGCGACAACACCACCATGCGGGCCGGCGTCACCCTGCCGCGGATCAAGGCAACCAACGGCACCGTCAGCGTCACGACCAATGTCGGTCGGGCTGCCACGAACTCCACCAACGCACTCTTCAATCCGGCCTTCAGCAACGGCGTCTCGGCCAACCTGAACCAGCCCATCATGCGCGACTTTGGCCGTGAAGCCGCCGTGGCCGCCCTCGAAAACGCCCGCCTCGGCCTGGTCATTGCCAATATCGCCTACAAGAACTCCGTGCTCAGCACGGTCAGCAGCACCGAAAACAGCTACTACAATCTCGTGGCCTCCCGGGAGGCCCTGAAGATCGCCCAGCTCACGCTGGAGGGCAACCAACGCCTCTTCGACGAAAACAAGGCCCGCCGCTCCACCGGCGTTATGACCGACCTCGATGTGCTCAGCGCCGAAGTGGGCGTCGCCCGCTCGCGCAATACGCTCGTGCAGCGCGAACAGCAGGTGCGGGATGCCGAGGAACGCCTGCTCAACCTGATCAACGCCCCTTCCCTGGATGTTCGCCCCGGCCCCGTGGCCTTCGATCAATATCAGGATGGCGCGCCCAATTTCGCCGCGTCCTACAAGCTGGCCCGGGAGTTCTACCCCGACACCCTGTCGCAGGAACAGACGATCAAGCAGCTGGAGATCAGCCTCGCCACCGCCAAGCGCAATACGCTGCCGAATCTCGATCTGATCGCGTCGCTCGGCTATACCGCGCGGACCACGAATGCGAGCTACGCCCAGGCCATGGCCAACCTGCCGAACGATCACGGCAACAATTGGTCGATCGGCATGAATTATTCGCTGCCCTGGGGTGAGCACGACGTGAAGGCGCGCCTCCGGCAGGCGGGCAACAATCTGTCGACGCAGCGGATCCGCCTCGAACAGCTCGAGTCCCAGCTCATGCTCGATGTCCGCATCGCCGTCCGCGCCGTGGAAACCAATCTGATCTCGGTCGATATCGCCGCGAAGGCCACCGAGCTCGCCGCGCGCCAGTATGATCAACAGAAGGCCCGCTTCGATGCCGGCCTGTCGACCAGCCGCATCGTGCTCCAATTCCAAGACGACCTCGAAAGCGCCCGCATCGCCGAACTGAACTCCAAGCTCGCCCTGCGCCGGGCCGTGGCCGAGTTGCGTCGCCTCGAGGGCACCTCGCTCCAGCGCTTCCGCGTGCAGCTGCCCTGAGTTGCAGGACGGTCGTCGCTCCGCCGACGGTTCCGCCGGAGAACGGGATGGGGCAACTCCGGGCTCGCCGCCTGCGCCGCCCCGTTGACAATCGACGCCAATGTCCGCCGCCCTGATCGTCCGCTTGGTTTTCTGGCTGTGGTTTGCCGCCGCGGTTGCCGCCGGCCACCAGTTGGTGTTTCAGCGGCTCCCGCCCTACGCCCTGCCCCTTGCTCTCCTGGCGCTCAGCGGGACCCTGGTGGCGGTCGTCGCGCGCCTCGCCGGCGTGCGTGCCTGGGCCGCGGCCGTCGACCTGCGCCCCTTGATTCTCCTCCACTTGTCGCGCCTGGCCGGCCTCTATTTCGTCGTTCTGTATCAGCGCGGCGAGTTGCCCCGGACCCTGGCCTTTCCCGGGGGGATGGGGGAAATCGCCGTCGCCGTCATGACGCTGCCCGTCGTGTTTGCCCCCCTGGCCCCGGCCAGCCGGCTGCGCGCCATCCGCATCTGGAATATTGTCGGCATCATCGAAATCGTTCTCTTGGTCTTCACGGTGACCCGGCTCAATCTCGCGAGCCCGAACCTTCTCCGTCCCCTCACCCAGCTTCCGCTTAGCCTCTATGCCACGTTCCTGTTGCCCTTGCTGATCGCCAGCCACTTCATCATCTTCCGCCGAACCGCCGAGCCGCGGCGTCCGGACTAAACCCCGGCCCGTCGCGTGAACGCCGAACGCCGAACCCGGCCCCTGCCCTTGCTCCCCCTCGCCACCTCTGCCGCCCCCGCCCGTCCTCCCTGGCGGTCGTGGCGATCGCGGACGGACGGATTCTCCCTCGTCGAGATTGCCGTCACGATCCTGATCATCAGTGTCGTGGCCGCCCTGGCGGTGCCGGCGTGGAAGAAGTCCGTGCTCTCCGCCCGATCCAGCGCCGTCGTCAACGATCTGCGGGTCTTTGCCGGCGCGTATCAAACCTTTGCCCACGACCGGGGCGACTGGCCGCCCTCCACCCTGCAGCCCGGGACCTTTCCGGCGGGCATGCAGACTTACCTGGCCGAGACCAGCTGGGAACGGGTGACCCCGGTGGGCGGCCGCTACGCCTGGGCCACGGACACTGTGCAGCAGGGGGAACGCTATCGCGCCGCCCTGCTCATCCTGAGCGACGGCGACAACCACGTGACCAGCGATCGCCAGCTCCTCCTCGACATCGACCACAAGATCGACGACGGCAATCTCGACACCGGGAACTTCCGGCTCGGGTTCCGCAACCAGCCGGTCTACGTACTGGAACCCTGAGCCCACGGACACGCCGCCATGTACCGGGTCTCCACGGTTCACCTATCCGCCGACGCCACCCACGCCGATCCCCAGGCGGGAACGATCGAGTTGGGCGAACTCTCCGCCGGCGAGGTGGTGCTCCTGCTCGAGCATTTCCGCGACCTGAACATGATCGAAAACCTCGAGGCCGATCCGTACATCGAGATTTACGGACACTCCGGCAAATTTCACATCCGCGCGGGCCGGCGGCGCCTCTTTCTCTACAACGCCCGCGACACCGTCGAGCCGTACGCCGAACTGACCCCCGCCGAGATCATCATCCAGCTCGAACGGGACGCCGTCACTGTGGCCCCGTTTGTCCGGCCGCGGATTGAGCCCGAAGACCGCCCCCGGATGCGGCCGTCGTTTCAACGCGGCATTGCCGTCGCCATCCTGACGGTCGGACTGCTGGTCAACTCCTATACGGTCTATTCGGTCACCTATGTCGAAGTCGTTAACCAGAAACCCGACCTCGCCCTGCTGACCGAGGCCGGCGATATCGCCGCCCGGCGCACGGAGGTGGCGGGCACCTACGCCACGGGGGAGCGGACGGGCGATCGCGTCATCACCCTCTCGCCCGATGGTCGGGTGCAGTTTTCCGAGGTGGGGCGTACCAGCCGCATTGCGGAGGTTCCCGAAACGTACCAGATCGGCCGGAGCCGCGGGAAACTCCACCTGCTGACGAGCGCGGGCGATCCGATTGAAATCTTGAACCTCGAGACGCTGGTCTGCTACCGCGACACCTACCGGCGCCGATCCTAGCCCGAACATTTCACAGTCGACAGCCTGGCTGTAGGAGCGGCTTCACGCCGCGAAGAGTGGTAACGAAAGACCGTGTGCCACGGTCGCGGGATAAACCCGCTCCTACATGATGCCGGTCGGTTTCCCTCTGAACGTGAAATTTCCAAGCTAGCGTGACTTCGTCACGGGCCTCGCACGATTTCCGTGCAACCGCAGAGGTAAAGTAACCTAATGGGTTACAATGCGGGTTCAGGGTTTTCGCTGGTCCGTGACGGGGCGCTGCTAGCGCCCGGTGGCGCCGCCAAAAAGTTCGCCCTCGTCGCGCAGGTGGTCGGCGTGGAGCAGGCGGTGGGCGGGCAATTGGGTGCGAAACCACGTGCGCTGCTTCTTGACCAACGCGCGGGTGTTTTTCGCGATCTCGGCCGCCAGCCCGGACGGCGGCAGCCGGCCATCGAGCACCGCCAGCACCTCGCGATACCCGATGGCCCCCGCCGCGCTGGGGTTGGCCTCAAAGCCCGCGTCGCGCAGCCCGCGCACTTCCGCCACGAGGCCCGCGCGCAGCATCGCCTCGACCCGCTGGTCAATCCGCCGCGCCAGTTCCGCGGGGGCCCTTTCCAGCCGGGTCAGGGCCACGCGAAACTCCGCAAACGGCCCCGGCTGGCGCGCAAACGCCTCCGCCAACTCCGCGAGGGTCCGCCCCGAGGCCACGCAGCGCTCGAGTGCCCGCAACACCCGGCGGGGATTCGCCACGTCGAGCGAGCCCAGCCCGCCGGGGTTGAGCGTCCGCAGGCGGGCCAGGGCCTCGGCGGGATCCAGCCCCTCCGCCTCCACCCTCACCGCCGGCGGCACCACCACCCCGTCCGCCACCGGCCCGAGAAACGCCTTGAGATAGAATCCACTGCCCCCCGTCACCAGCACCGCGTGGCCCCGCGCGAGGATCGCAGTGATCGCCGCCCGCGCCTCCGCCACATACCGGGCGACATCCATGCGCTCCCCCGGCGCACAGGTGTCGATCAGATGATGCGGGACCCGGGTGCGCTCGGCGACCGTCGGCTTCGCGGTGCCCACATCCATGCCGCGGTAAAACAGGAGGGAGTCGCACGAGACGATTTCTGCGGCGTGCCGCTCCGCCCAACGCAGGGCCCATTACGTCTTGCCGACGGCGGTCGGCCCGGTGAGCAGATGCAGGATGGGCGGGGAGGACACGGTTTTGTGCTTTAATCCGTGCCAGCCGTGCCATGCGTGGTCAAAAGGTATCACGCCGCTGAAAACCTGCATCATCTTCAATCCCCGCTCCGGGGGCGCGAACCGCGCGCTGCCCGTCCTCCGCGCGTACGCGCAGCAGCACCAGGCCCGCCTGCGCCCGACCGCGCATCCCCGCCATGCCGGCCGGCTGGCCGCGCAAGCGTTGGCCGAAGGCTTCGAGTTGGTCGTGGCGGCCGGCGGCGACGGCACGATGAACGAAGTCGCCGCGGTGATCACCGACACCGCCGCCACGCTCGGCCTGGTGCCGTGCGGCTCGGGCGACGGACTGGGCCGTCACCTGGGCATCCATGGTCCCGTGCCCCGCGCCCTGGGGATCCTGACCACCGGGGCCCCGCGCCTCATCGACACCGGCCTGGCCGACGGCCATCCCTTTTTCAACCTCGCCGGGATCGGCTTCGAGGCGGTGCTCGCCGATCGGTTCAACCGCCTGAGGCGACGCGGCCTGCTGCGCTACCTCCTGACCGCGATCCGCACGCTGGCCACCTCGCAGGCGGAAGACTACACGCTGATCCACGACTCCGAACGCGTTCGCCTGCGCGCCTTCACCCTCGCCGTCGCCAATGCCAGCCAGTATGGCAACAACGCCCGGGTCGCCCCCCACGCGCGGTTGGACGACGGCCTGCTCGATCTGTGCGCGATCCCTCCCCTCTCGCCGCTCAATGTGATCCCGCTCACGGCCCGGATGTTTACCGGCACCTTCCACCGGGCGGCGGGGGTTGTATTCCAGCGCAGCGGACGCTTCGTCGTGGAGCGGGCCGCCCCCGGACCGCTGCACACCGATGGCGAGGTCCACCACGCAGGGACTCGCGTCGAGTTCCAAGTCCGGCCCGCGAGCCTGCGCCTCCTCTGCCCGGCCGGATCGTAAGCGGGGTGGGTACAGCTGCCGGGGGGCGGCGGAGCCTCCGGGGGATCGGACGGGCACCACTCCGCCGGCCTCAATCGGCCGCGAGTTCGTTGAACGCCGTGACCCGGTTGCGCCCGCGTTGCTTGGAAGCGTAGAGCGCCTTGTCCGCCGCCGCGACCAAGGGCAACTCGTTGCGGGCATCGTCCGGCAGCACGGCCACGCCGGCACTGGCGGTCACCTGCAGTGCGAGGGTGTCGCCCGCCAGGATGGGTTCGGCGGCGATCACCCGGCACACCCGCGAGGCCACCTCGACCGCCGCCGCGAGATCCGTCAGCACGAGAATCAGGGCAAACTCCTCCCCGCCAAAACGCACCGCCCGGTCCACCGAACGCACCTGCGCCGCCACCCGCCGCGCCACCTCCCGCAGGACCACATCCCCCACCGGATGACCGTGGGTGTCGTTGACCGACTTGAAATGATCGATGTCGATCATCACCAGCGAAATGCGGTGACCGAAGCGCAACGCCCGCTCGCGCTCCTCGCCGAGGATGCGATCGAACTCGCGCCGGTTGAGCAGGCCGGTGAGTTGGTCGCGCGTCGCCAGCCGCCGCAGCGCCTCCAGGGTGTCCCCCAGTTTCAGCGCATACCGCAGGGAACGTTCGATCATGCGCGGCGTGATCTCCCCCTTGACCAGATAGTCGAGCGCCCCGGCGTTCATCGCCGCGATGTCGACCCGATCGGCGGTTTCCGCCGTCAGGAAGACAATCGGTGTGCGGCATCCCTGCGCCATCGCGTTCCGGATCAGGTCCAGGCCGTCGCGCTCGCCCAACTGATAATCGAGCAGGCAGGCGGCAAAGTCTCCGGACAGCAGCTTCGCGATGCCCTCCTCGTAGGTCGCCGCCCACTCCAGTTCGTAGAGGTCGGTTTGGAAGCTCTTAAAGTGCGCCTGCGTCAGCCGGTATTGCATCCGGTCGTCGTCGATGAGCAGAATTTTTCGGGTCATGAGAGCGGGAAAGGAAGGAAGGAGGGCCGGAGTGGTCGCAAGTGGAATCTTCCCGTCGGCGTCGGCGCGACCGGCTGGGTCACGCCCGGACGACGCCCGCGGCGAGATCCGACACGCGCGCCACGATCGCCGGGACGATGGCGGCGCGGTCGTCCAGGTGGTCGCGGATGCAGTTCACCAGCGCGCTGCCCACCACGACGCCGTCGGCCAGGGCCGCGACCTGCGCCACCTGGGCCCGCGTGCCGAGGCCAAAGCCGACCACGACGGGCAGGGTTGTTTTCGCCCGGATGCGGGCGAGCGCCTGCGGGATGTTTCCGGCCACCTGCTCGCGCACCCCGGTCACACCTTCGCGGGACACATAGTAAAGGAAACCCGTGGTCGCCCCGGCAATGCGGGCCAGACGTTCGTCCGGTGTGGTCGGCGCCACTATGAAGACGGTGTCGACCCCGTGGGACGAGCAGGCCGCCCTCATCTCGCCCGCTTCCTCCGGCGGCAAATCCAGGGTGAGAATCCCGTCGACCCCCGCGGCTCCCGCGTCCCGCACGTAGGCCTCAACGCCATGGGCGAACACCAGATTGTAGTACGTGTAGAACACGATCGGCGCCGCGCTGAACTCCCGGATCCGCCGCACCAAGGCAAAGACCCGCGCCGCCGTCATTCCGCTCTCGAGCGCCCGCTGCGCCGCCAATTGGTTCGTCAGCCCGTCGGCCAGGGGATCCGAGAACGGCACCCCCAGTTCCAGGATGTCGACCCCGTAGGCCAGCAAGGCGCGGCACACCTCGAGCGAAGTCTCGAAATCCGGATCCCCGGCGCAAACGTACGCCACAAAGATGGCGCGATTCGCGGCACGGGCACGGTCAAATACGGGCTGCAGGCGGGACATAAGCCGTTAGAGATGGCGGCAAAGCGGCGCGAAAGACACCAAATTTTTCGATCAGAAATCGAACTCGACGGCCACCGGCAGGTGATCCGAGAGCAGCGACCGCACAATCTCGCACCGCACCTGCACGCAACCTTCCGGCAGGAAGATGAAGTCGAGCGCCCGTCGCGGCAGGGGCGAGGGAAACGTCTTCCCCGCCACCGGATAGAGGACGTAGTCGCAGTAGTCCGACAAATGGCTCAGCAGCGAGGCCGTGGCGTCATCCCGCGTGCCGGGATTGTTGAAATCGCCGCAGATGATGGGCGGCACCGCCCACGTCTTGCGATGCAGCCGGTGTTTCTCCCGCAGCCACGCGAGCAGGTGTTCGAGCTGGCGCAGTCGTTGCGCGCGCGACCTGAAATTCAGGTGCAGGTTCACCACCGGCAGGCAGCGCCCATCGACCTCCAATTCGACGTACAAGAAGCCCTTTTCCCCGAGGCTCCGCTGGCCAAACACGACCGTCTCGGCCGCGCGAATTGGAAACCGCGAGAGCAACGCATTGCCGTAACAGAGGTTGAGCAAACCCGCCCGGCGGTTGTTGATGCCAAAGATCGTGTGCGGGAACCGGGTGTGCACCCGGAGATAGTCCAGATGGTCGAAATTCCCGGCCCAGCGGGAGCGCTCATCAATTTCCTGCAGCGCCACCACATCCGGCGCGAGGCGCTCCAGCATGGCCGCGATCCGCCGGAGGTTGGCCCGCAATTTGCGCTGCGAGGTCAGGCCCTGGATGGGGTTCAGCCCCCGCCCGTGCGCGATGTTGAACGTGACAAGTCGCAGGCGCGGCATGGTGGATCCACCATCAAGGCGGATCTCCCCACCCCTGGCAAGCAACGCCACCCGGCGGGCTGCGGGCCCGATCCGAGTCAGTGCTTGAGTGGGCGCGGGAATGCTGCGAAGCGGGTGCATCTCCGAGGTTGGCGGTACCTCCCTGTGGGCGCAGTGCCCTCGCCGCGCAGCCCGGCGGGGACGACCTATCGCGGGGTGGGGGCACCCCGCCCACAACCGCCAACTCGGAGATGCGCCCCTGCGGAGCGGCGGTTCAAGGATTGGTTTGACAGGGGAGATTCCGACCACGAATTTCCCGGCTTCTTACGGCGATCGTAGCTCAGTTGGTTAGAGCACCAGATTGTGGATCTGGGGGTCGCGGGTTCAAGTCCCGTCGGTCGCCCCATCTTTACCCGCCATGGGTGTAGCCGTACGGCCCGACAAAGTTCAACCAGCACAAGCCGCCGGTGCCAGATGGCAGTAGTTCATCCGCGGTCTGCCCTCGGTGGGCCAGGATCAATCCTCGATCCCCTGGCCCACGGAACACACGGAACACGCGGAAACCAGGCCTTGCCGCAAACTCGTCGGACGTAGGGGGTGGCAGAGGAATGGAGGCAGAGGAATAGACCCATTCCCCTGCCTCCATTCCCTTGCCTGCCAGTCTTGGCGCGGCGGACGCCGGTGTCGGTTAACACGCCTCCGCAAAGGGCACGCGTCGTTTGGATGTCATCCCATTCCATCTGCGCTATCTGCGAAATCTGCGGTTGGTTTTAACTGCTGAATTCAGATTGCAGCGCTGATCTCCCTCTTGGTTGGGCCGGCCGGTCGGCCCGGATCGGCGGGCCGTCACCGTCGGGTGCGCGCCCACGCGCGGGACCCGCAGTCCGCGGCACGCTGCCGCCGCCCTCACCCCTCCTTGGACCGCGCCTGGCCCGACTTGACGCCCCAGCGCTTGATCAACGCCTTCAATTCCTCGATCCGCACGGGCTTGGCAATATAGTCGTCCATGCCGGCCTCGAGACAGCGTTCGCGCTCCCCCTGCATCGCGTTGCCCGTCATCGCCACCAGCCGTGGCCGCGCCGTGGTGGAACCCGCCCATTTCTCACAAATGCGCTGCGCCGTCTCGTAGCCATCCATCTCCGGCATCCGCACATCAAGGAAGATCAGGTCATAGACCTTTGAGTCGATCGCCTTGAGCGCCTCGACCCCATTGCCGGCAACATCGGCGGCGTACCCGAGCCGATTCAACAACATCAGCGCCACCATCTGGTTGATCGCGTTGTCCTCCGTGACCAGAATCCGCAAGGGCAGGCGGGAAGCCAGAGTCTCGGTGAAGACCGACGCCACCGGGGCCCGTTTTTCCTGGGCCGATCCGCCCGTCACCGCCTGCACCATCGCCTCGAGCAACAACGTCGGGCGGACGGGTTTTACGACGATGCCATCGGCCCCAAACGCCACGGAGTCGCCCGCCCGGGGCCGCCGCACGACGGAAAGCAGCAAGGGCAGATTCCCCCCGTTCGTGGCCCGGAAGCGGACCACGCCGGATGAAACGTTGCCGCCCATGAGGTCACCATCGACGACCACCAGGTCAAAGCTCGGAGCGCCCGGCGCCGCCAAAACGGCTTCGGCCTCCGCCAACGATTTCGTTTCGGTGAGCTGGAGCTTCCAGAGCGCGGCGCATTGCGCGACGAGCTGGCGTTGGGCGGCGTTGTCTTCGATCAACAGCACCCGTTTGCCCCGCAGCGTCACCGGGGCCTGCTGCCAGGCCGGGATCTCCGCGTTGCCGGGACGAACCACGATCGTGAAACAGAACGTCGACCCGCCCTCGCCTTTGCTCTCGATCCAGATCTTTCCGCCCATCAACTCGGTCAACCGCCGGCAGATCGCCAGCCCCAGGCCGGTGCCGCCAAACTGGCGCGTGGTCGAACTGTCGACCTGCGAGAAGGACTGAAACAGCCGGTCCTGTTTTTCCGGGGGAATACCGATGCCGGAATCGCGCACGGCAAAGTTGAGCACCATCGAACCGGCCGTGGGGGCGGGTGCCGGGCGCACGATCACGACGACGTCGCCCTGCGCGGTGAATTTCACCGCGTTGCCGATCAAGTTCACCAGGATCTGGCGCAGGCGCGTGACATCGCCGATCACCACCTCGGGCGTCGCCGGGTCAATCAGCACCACCAGGTCGAGCCCTTTCTCAGTCGCCTTCGTCGCCAGCAGTTCGCACGCTTCCTCGACGCAATGCCGCAGGTCGTAGGGATGTTCCTCGAGCTCGATCTTGCCCGCCTCGATCTTGGAGAAATCCAGAATGTCGTTGATGATGGTGAGCAGGCTTTCCCCGCAACTCCGGACGGTTTCAACAAAGGTGCGCTGTTCCGTGGTCAGCGGCGTGTCGACGAGCAGGGTCGTCATGCCAATCACGCCGTTCATCGGCGAGCGAATCTCGTGGCTCATGTTGGCCAGGAATTCGGACTTGGCCCGGGTCGCCTCCTCCAGTTGTTGGTTGAGCGTGACGAGGGCGGAGTTGCGGGCCGCCAATTCGTGCTGGCTCTCCCGCAGGGCGCGGAAGGCCTCGTCGCGCTGCCGCGCGCTCAGGTAAAATTCCGAGTGAGAACGCACCCGGGCGATCAGCTCCACCTTGTCCGGCAGCTTGACCAGGTAATCGTTGGCCCCGAGTTCAAACGCCTCCGCCTTGACCTTCGGATCCTCCTTGGTGGAGAGCACAATCACCGGGACCGCCTGCGTCGCCGGATTGGCGCGGTACTGCCGCAGCAACTCCAACCCATCCATCCCCGGCATGACCAGATCCTGCAGGATGACCGTGGGGTGAAGCCTTTCCGCCAGCGCAATGGCCTGGTTCGGATCCTGGCAAAAATGGAACTCCAGATTGGGAATGTTGGCGAGATTCCGGCGCACCGCCTCGGCCACGATCGCCTGATCGTCGACCAGCAGCACCGTCATGGCAGTAGAGAAGGGAGGGTGCGCAGTGGACATGGCGGTAATGACGTTAAGGTTGGTGAATCGTCACCGTGAAAGCAACTGTTGGAGGGCCGGGCCGATTTCGCGCAAGGGCAGCACCGCATCGGCGCCGCCGAGTTCCACGGCCGCCCGCGGCATGCCATACACCGCGCAACTGGCACAATCCTGGGCGAACGTGCGAAAACGCGCGTCGCGCATCGCCTTCAGTCCCCGGGCCCCATCGCGCCCCATGCCGGAAAGAATCACCCCGGCGCCCCGCCCCTGCCAATGCGTGACCACGCTCTCCATGAACGCATCCACCGAGGGCCGGTAGACGTAGTCCACCGGCTCCCGCCGGTAAACCAGGGTCCCCCGGATGGTCAGCACCAGATGATCATCGCGCCCCGGCAGCAGCACCACCCCGGGGGCAGGGGCATCGCCATCGCGGGCGAGCCGCACCGGCAGGGAGATCTGCCCGCCCAGCCATTCGGCCAGACCCGTCGCGAAACTTTCGTCCAGATGCTGCACCACGACGAACGCCGCCGGCGTGTCGGGACGAAAATTCTTCAGCAACTCCGCCACCGCGGCCGGGCCGCCGGCCGAAGCGCCGACCGCGATCAACCACGACTGCGCTCCGTTCGCGAGGGCCAGGCCCGGCCGCGCGTGGTGCGCCGCCGAGGCCGGCACCTCCGCGTCGCCGATCAGCCGCTCCAGCGCCTCAATCTTGGCCAGCAGGACATTGGCGCCATCCCCCGTCAGGGCCGGCGTGTTGACCGCATCGAGCGCCCCGGCCCCCAGGGCGTCAAACACGCGGCTCGTGGTGCCCTCGACCGTCGCGGTGACCACCAGGATCGCACAGGGAGTCTCCGCCATGATCCGCCGCGTCGCCTCCACGCCGTCCATCACCGGCATGATGAGATCCATCAGGATGAGATCGGGTCGATCCTCGGCGCAACGCCGCACCGCCTCCGCTCCATCCCTGGCCGTCCAGGCAATCACGTGCCGCGGCTCGCGCACCAGCACGCGCCGCAGGGCTTCGACCGCCATGGCCATGTCGTTGACGAGCCCTAGGCGCATGGGGTGATCCGCGTGGGCGCGATCTGGACGCGGGGTGGGTCGCCGGGCCTGGGGCCGGGTGGCGTGGTCCGGGGCCCGCCCGCCGGTGCCGTTGCCCTCATGCCCCGCCCTCCTGGGCGTGACCGATCAAGTCGCGCACCGCGTTGAGCATCGTGTCGTCATGAAAGCTGCCCTTGGTGAGGTAATAATCGGCGCCGGCATCGAGGCCGCGGCGGCGATCCTCCTCGCGGTCCTTGTACGAGACGATCATCACCGGCATGCCCCGCAGCTTGGCATCCTGCTTGATGAGCTTGGTCAACTCGATGCCGTCGAGGCGCGGCATGTCGACATCGCTGATCACCAGGTCGAACACCCCGGTGCGCACCGCGTTCCAGCCATCCATGCCGTCGACGGCGATCTCGACCACATAGCCGCGCGTTTCCAGCAGTTTGCGCTCGAGTTCGCGCACGGTCAGCGAGTCATCGACCACCAACACGCGCTTTCGGTCCACCTTGGCCTCCGCCGCGGTGGTCCGCACGGCACCCAGCGTGCCCGAAGATGCGGCCTTTTCGACGGAGCGCACCATGTCGTCCACATCAACAATCAATACCGGCGCGCCATCCTCCATGAGGGAGCCTGCGGCGATGTCCTTGACCTTGCCCAGGCGCGGATCGAGCGGCTGGACCACGAGTTCGCGTTCGCCGATAAAGGCATCGACCACGACGCCGTACCTCCGATCCGCCTCGCCCAGCACCACGACCGGCAGCGTCGTGCCCCGGGGGGCGCCGGGCCGACCCAGCACCTGATGAGCGGTGACCAGACCGACCCGGCGCCCGTCGAAGGCGAAGTGCTGGCGACCTTCGGTCGAGGCAATCTCGCTCTCGGGCAGCCGCAGGGTGCGGGTGATGAAACCCAGCGGGATCGCGTAGGGTTCGCCCGCCACCTCGACGAGCAGGGCCCGCACGACCGAAAGGGTGAGCGGCAGCTGGAGCTGAAAGCGCATCCCGCGGCCCGGCGCGGAGGCCACCCGCACGGTGCCGCGCACCGCCTTCACCATGCTCTGCACCACGTCGAGCCCCACGCCCCGGCCGGAAATCTCCGTGACGGTGTCCTTCATGGTGAACCCCGGCAGGAACAGAAATTCCAGGAGTTCCGGGTCGCTGAGGCGCGGGGCGGTTTCCGTCGCCACCAACTTCTTCCGCACCACCGCCTCCCGGATCGACTCCGGGTCGGCGCCCCGCCCGTCGTCGTAGACCGCGACCAGCAGCACCCCGGCCCGGTGCCGCGCCTCCAGCGTGATCACCCCCTGGGCCGGCTTGCCCGCCGCCACCCGCACCGCGGGCATCTCGACGCCGTGATCGACGGCATTGCGGAGCAGATGACCGAGCGGGGCCTCGAGTTTCTCCAGGACATCGCGATCCACCTGCGTATCCTCGCCGAGGATATCGAGCCGGATATCCTTGCCCAGCGCCCGGGCGACGTCGCGCACCATCCGGGGGAACCCCGTCACCCCGTCGGCAAAGGGTCGCATGCGCACGGCGAGCGCCTCCCCGTAGAGCCGCTGGGCCAGGTTGGTGGAGCGTCGATCGTAGGTGTCGAGCTCGTCCAGCCGCCCGCCCAGGTGCTCCCGACAAAGCGCGAGCTTCCGCTGGGCCTCCAGCAGCGACTCCTTGAGCCGGTCACCCGACTCGCCGGCATTGAGGCGGTCGCGCAACTGATCAATCGTCCCCGCCAGATCGTGATGCAGGCGCTTGAGTCGCGCGACCGCGACGCCATACGGCCGCAGCCAGCGCGACTCGACCAGGGATTCCCCGGCCAGCCCCAGGAGGCGGTTGAGGTTTTCCGCCGTCACCCGCAGGGTCCGGGAATCGGCCCGTTCCACCCGGCTCGGCTCGGGCGCCGGCCGCGGGATGGCGGTCACCGGGGCGACGACGGGCGCCGCCACCGGCCGCGGCGGAGCGGCCACCGGCGCGCTCGACGCCGCGGGCTCCGGGGGAGGCGCCGGGGCCGACGGCGTGGAGGGGCCTGGCGTCGGTGGGCGGGGCGCCAGGGGGACTGACAAAGGAGAATGCACCTCGTTCGGGCCGGGGGGGGCGAGGATCGATTTCAGATCGGCCACCACCGACTCGATCGTGCTCGCCCGCTCACCCTCCCAGATGCCGAGGTCCGCATCGCTCGACTGCGCGATCCGGGTCAGCACATCCACCCCCTGCAGCAGCAGGTCCACCTGGGTTCCGCTCAGCGCAACCTGATCCCGCTGCGCCGCGACGAAGACGTCCTCCATCACGTGGGCCACGGCGACGGCGGCATTGATGCCCACGATGCGGCCCGCGCCCTTGAGCGAATGGGCGGCGCGCATCATCGCCTCCAGCGCCGCCTTGTCCCCACGTTCCAGGGACAACAGCCCCTGCGTCAAGACGCCGAGCTGGCTCTCCGCCTCCATGCGGAAGAGCTCGACCATCGACATGTCCTGCAGCTTCTCGTTCACGCGAGGCTCCGGTTGAGGGTGTAAAACAGGAGTTGATCGTCGATCACGCCGACCGGCCGCTCCCGCCACGTGAGCATGCCCCGGGTATAGGCCGAATGGGCGTGGGCGAGCGTGGCCGGGACCGGCCCGAGTTCGACGTCGTCGTAGCGGTGGAGCCCGGCCACCTCATCGGCGACAAAGACAAAGCGATCGACCTCGTGTTTGATGACGATGAGCCGGGCCGCGTCGCCCCGACCCGCCTCGCCGGTGAGGCCCAGCGTGGCGGCGAGCGACACGCACACCAGCAGTTCGCCGCGAATATTGACCAGCCCGGTGACGATGCGATCCCGCCGGTGGGGCAGCGAATGCACCGGGCGCAGCTGCGCGACCTCGCGCAGCACAGTCGTGGCCAGGGCAAACCACTCCCCGGCCACCCGGAAGACCACCGTGGAGTGCGCCCCGTGGCGGGCCTCGCGCTTCGCCTGCGCATAGTGCCGGGCGTGCGCCGTGAGGTAGGAGTCGGGCACCTCCGCATCGAGCAGCCGCGCCGCCCCGGCCGAGTAGATCGGGCAGTTGCGGCAATGCAGGTAAGTCTTGAGTTCGGGACACGAGCGGTCGCCCCAGACGCCAATCTTCTTCCAGCAGTCTTTGATGGCGATGGCGCTCATCCCGCCTCCCTGGCCATGGCCCGCTGGGCCCGTTCACGCCAGGCCCGCGCGCCCCGCAAATCGCCGTTCAACTCCGCGCGCGTGGCCAGGTGACCCAGCGCCTCGCTTTGCCGGGGATCGAGGTACACCGTCTTGCGGAAAAGCACCTCGGCTCCCGCCGGGTCGCCCGAGGCCTCCGCCACCACGCCCAGCAGAAAAAGCAGCGGGGCTGACGCCCCGCGGCGCGCCAGCAGGGATTCGCCGTGGGTCCGCGCATCGCGCAGCCGTCCCGCATCCGCGAGCTGCTGGATCTCCCGCAATTCTTCCGCCGGGTCCTCCGTCCGGGCGGGCGGCGGTGGCGCCGCGGCCGGGGCCGGGACCCGGGCGATCTCGCGCCAGGGTCGGGCCGTGGCCAGCGGATGCGCCGGGGCCCGCGGCAGGGGCGGCGCTGCGGCCGCCGCAGACGCAGCGCGGCGCAGGAGAAAACTTCCCCGCACCTTGAGCAGCTCGTAGCCGTGCGACATCAACAGCACCGGCTCGGCGGGGCCCACCGCGAACCATCCGTCGGGCGCCAACAGGCGATCCAGCGTCCGAACCGCGCGGGCCTGCGTCGGGCGATCGAAATAGATCAGCAGGTTGCGGCAGAAGATGGCGTCGTACGTCTGGCGGCCGGAAGGAAACTCCTCGGCGAGCAGGTTGCCGAAACCAAAATAAATCGGGGTCCGCAGGCGATCCGACACGCGCCAGGTCTCCCCTTCCCCCGACTCGAGGAACGTGCCCCGGAAATTGAGATCGTCGCCGCGAAACGAGTTGCGGCCGTAGACGCCCCGCGCCGCCCGTTCGAGGTTCTGCTGGCTGATGTCCACCGCGTCGATGCGCAGCCGGTCGAGCGGCCAGCCGGCGAGCGCGCAGGCCATGGCGAGCGAATACGGCTCCTCTCCCGTCGAGCAAGGCACGCTCAACACCCGGAAGACGGCGCCGGGATGCAAGCGGGACCATTCCCCCACGACGTACTGCGCCAGCGCATCCAGCGCGGGACGGTCGCGAAAAAACCACGTCTCGGGCACGACCACGCGGTCGATCAGGGCGTTGCGCTCGTCCGCCGACTGTTCGAGCCGCGCCAGGTACTCTTCGACCGATCCGCAGCCCGTGGTGGCAATGCGCTCCCGCGCCGCCCGCGTCACCGCGTCCGCCCCGATCGAAGCCGACTCGAGGCCGGCAAACGCCTGCAACCAGGTTTCAACGGCGGCCACGTTCATGACGCCTCCGTTCCGGCCAGCAGGCCGCGCTCGTTGCCGGCATACAGGGCGGCCTGCAGCTCCGGAGTGAGCAGCGCCGTGAGGTCGACCCGCTGGATCAACCCGCGGGGATCCTGCGCGACCGGCCCCAGGTAACGCGCCGCGCTGGTCGTGACCCCGGTCGGCTTGAAGTCGTCCGGCTCCTTGGCGATCATTTCGGTGGCGTGCTCGACCACCACGCCGAGCAACCGCTCGCGGCCGCCGGAAAACGGGTAATTCACAATCAGCAGCCGCGTGCTCACGCGCCGCGCTGACGGCCGGCCCACGGCCAGCAGCGCCAGGTCCAGCACCGGCACGGCCACGCCGCGGTAATTGGCGAGCCCGATGATGCCGACCGGCGCGCCGGGCAGCGCCTTGGTCATCACGAGGGGCAGCACCTCCGTCACGTCGCGCGCCGGCAGCGCGTAACGGTCCTCGTCCAACTGGAACAGTAAAAACAGCATCGCGCCGGGTGGCAGGCCGGGGAGGGCCGGCTCAATTCCGCACCTTGAAGCGCTCGACCCCGGAGCGCAGGCCCCGCGCGGCCTCGTCGAGGCGCCGCACGGTTTCGTTGCTCTGATGCAGCGATTCCGCGGTCGAGCGGGCGGCATCCCCGAGTTGGGTCAGGGCCTGGCTGATTTGCTCGGCCCCGGAGGACTGCACCTGCATGCCCTCGCTCACGGAGGCGATGCGCGGCGTGATCGCCTGCACGTTCTGGATGATCTGCGCGAGCTGGTTCGCCACCTTTTCGACATCACCCACCCCGCGACGAACCTCCTCGGAAAATTTGTCCATGCCCATGACGCCGGCCGTGACCGCCGTCTGGATTTCCTTCACCAATTGTTCGATGTCGACGGTGGCGGCCGCCGTCTGATCCGCGAGGCGGCGGATTTCGGTCGCGACCACCGCGAAGCCGCGGCCGTACTCACCGGCCTTCTCGGCCTCGATGGCGGCGTTGAGGGAAAGCAGGTTCGTCTGGTCGGCGACCTTGGCGATGGTCGTGACGACGGAGCCAATGTTGGCCGCCTTGTCGTTGAGCACCGTGAGCCGGGAGTTGATGCCACTGGCGGCGTCGGTGACCCGGCGCATGGTCTCATCCATCCGGCCGAGCGCCTCACGCCCGTTGTCCGCCAGCGTGGCGGAATGCTGCGCCCCTTCGCTGACGTGGGAGACGGTCTGCGCGAGATCCCGCGCCGTGGCGGTGATCTCCTTGGAGGTCGCGCCGATTTCGGTGGTGGTGGCGGCCACCTCATTGGCCGTCGACTGCTGTTTCTTCGCGGTGGCGGCCACCTCGGTGATGACGGACGAGACGATGACGCTGGAACGTTGCACGTCGCTGACGAGGGCCGCCAGCTTGCGCCCCATCCCGGCGAGCGCCGTACCCATGACGTCCCGGTCGGACTGGGGGGTAAACTCCGTCGACAAATCGCCGGCGGCGACCCGGTTGGCGCCGTCGCTGTAGGAGCGGATGGCCCCGACGAGCCGTTCGAGCGAGCGGGTCAACTGGCTGACCTCGTCGCGACCGTAGACCTTGGGCAGCTTGACCGAGATATCGCCCGCGGCGAGCAGGCTCACCACGGAGGTGAGCTGTTGCACCGGTTCGCTGAGGGCCCGGGCAAAAAACAGGAGTGAAATCACGGTGACGCCAAAGATGGTCGCAAAGACGATCAGGGCGACCACGCGCCGGAAACGGGCGTCGTCGATGCGATTGGAGACTTCATGAGCGGTCAGGGAGCGGAATTCCTCCAGGAGTCGATCCTGATCGCGGCGGAGGGGAAGGTAGGTGCCGGTGTAGAGGGCGTTGGCCGCCGTGCCGTCCTTGCCGGCGAGATCCATGATTTGGGTCTCGGCCTTGTTGAGCCGGGAGTCGTCGAAATCCCGGATGGCCTCGGCCGCCCGCAGCATCTCAGCCCGATCGCTGAAGGTCGTCTTGAGGGAGTCGATGGTCCGGGCGAGATGCGCATCGGCGGTGAGCCGGCGCTGCCGTTCGACCTGGCTGGCCGGGTCGATCAGAACGCCCCGCAGGGCGTCGCTGATCTGGAGGGCGTCAAATCGAATGACCGCCACCGCCGTCTCGATCTGGTCGCGTTGCTCGACCGCAAGATCCTCAAGATGGACGGCATAGAAGAAAAGCCGGAAGCCGATCGCGAGGGCGAGCATGACGATGCCAAAGAAAGCATAAAGGCGCTGGGCAATGGTCCAGGATTTCATGATGGGATTCAGGAAGCGGGCGGTCGACTTTGAAACTGCGGACCCAGGAAGGAGAAGGCAAGGTCGGCTGTAAAGGGCCGGTTCCTACGTAGCTTTCGGTGGTGGACCGCACGCGCGCTGGGCACAGCCGGCACCCGCCCGTCGCGCCGGAAAACCCGCCGGGAAACGACACCCTCAGGCGAGGTAAGGAATCGTCATCGGGCCTTCCGGCAGGACCGCGATCGGCGCCTCCGGGCCCAGCCGTCGCAGTTCCGCGGCGAGACGCGCCCCGAGGTCGGCCACCGGCTCCACGTGGGCGCGCCGCAGCTCCTCCGGCGGGATCCGGCAAAACACGCCCACGCGAGCCCGCACCAGGATCAGGGCCAGCAACTGAATCTGCCACTGGTCCTCGACGGGCGACACCGCCCGGTTGATGGTGTCCAGCATCGCCTGGGCGGACGGGTGACCGAACAAGGTTTGCTTGAAGCTGCCGTGGTCCGGGAAACCGTCCCCGCACTCGGCCGCCGCCAGGATGAGGCCGCCGTCGGTCACGATCTGCGCCGCGGCCGACATGCCCTTGACCGTCTGATAGAGATTCTGGTCGAGCGGGAAGCCGCTGTTCGAGGTGACAACGATCGGAAAGGCGCGCGGGCAGGCCACCATCGCCGTGCGCCGGGCGAAGGCGCAGCCGCGTTCATGCGCCGCCGTCACCTCGCCGCAGAAAAACCCCGTGATTTCGCGCCGGCGGTTCTGCGTGACGTTCACCAGGAAGTCGACGGGCAGGAGCGCCCCGTTGGCCCGGATTTGCGCCTGGGTCGGGTTGCCGGCGAGCAGCCCCCAGGTGCTGCGGGGATCGCCAATGACCTGGGCGCGGTGGTAATGCTTGATGGCCTCGAGGTCGGCGATGGCCGGGAAGACCCCTTTGTACCCGCCCGAAAAGCCCGCCATGAAGTGCGGCTCGATGAATCCCATGACAATGCGGCGGTCGGCCGCCACGTAATCGCGGTTCATCCACACCGGGCGACCGTCGGGGGTCGTGCCCGCGCGCGCCAGGGTCGCGGGGTCGCGCGCATCGTGGTTGACGATACGGTAGCGCCCGCAGATCCCGGGACCGACCATCTCGCGCAGTTCGTCGGGCGTATTCGCCCGGTGCGAGCCCGTGCCGTTGATGAGGGTGAAATTCTCCGGCGGCACATGCGCCAGTTCCTCGAGCAACCAGGGCAGCAGTCGCTCGCGGGGCAGCGGCCGGGTGTGGTCGGGGATGACCACCGCGACGCGGTCGGTCGCGCGAATCGTCTCGCGCAACGGCGGGCAACCGATCGGGGCGCGCAAGGCGGCGCGGAAAGCCGCCGCTTCGTCCGGCAGGCCGGGCACGAACCGCGGTTCGACCCGCGTGACGTGATCCGAGGGAATGTCGACCGCGAGGCCGGCGCGACCGTATTGCAGGGTGACCGAGGTCATGATGCCGCCAACACTGACGCCGGCGCCCGGACGCTCAATGGCCCTGGCCCAGGGAGGCGCCGGTCAGGCCGTCCGCCTTGCTGAGCTTCGACCACGAAAACCCGTAGATCGCAATCAGGGCGAAGCATGCGAGCGGCACCAGAAAGCTGATCGACATGTCGTAGATGTCGCCCAGATGCCCCATCAGCTTCGGCATGATTGCCCCGCCCATGATGGCCATGACGATGAAGGCCGACGCCTTCTTGGCCTGCACGCCCAGGCCGTAAATGCCCAGGGCGAAAATCGTCGGGAAGCTGATCGACATGAAGAAGAAGGTCAGAAACACGCAGGCGACGGACAGCCAGCCGAGTTTCAGCACGACCGCCAGGCACACGAAGATGTTGAGGAAGGAGTAGACGCCCAGCACGCGATGCGCGGAGGATTTCTTGAGGATCCAGGAACCCGTGATCCGCCCGAGCAGGAACAAGGGGAAGCCGAGCGCCCCGAGCAACCGGCTCGCGCCCTGCTCACTCACGTGCCTGACGCCGTCGCGCACCGCCGTGCCGTCCTGGCCGATGATCAGGCCGACGAGCCAGTTGTCCGTCAGGCCCGGCGCGAGGGGCGGGACTTCCGCGATCATGTAGTTGATGAAGAAACTGAAGATGCCCGCCTGCGCCGCGACGTAGAAGAACTGGGCGGCCACCGCGCCGATAAAGTGCGGGTGAGTCCAGATCGAGCGTTGGAGCAGCGGCAGGCTCGGGTCGGTGACGTGGTACTCGTCCTCGGTGTTGAGGTCGGGCACGTTGGCGAAATAGAAGACCACCGCGAGCACGAGCACGACGACGGCGACCGCAACATACGGGATGTAGAGCTGGCCGTGCGCCACCTCGACACCGCCCGCCGAATAAAAGAACGCGCCGCCGATGAACGGCCCGAAGATCCAGCCGATGCCGTTGAACGACTGGGCGAGGTTGATGCGCGCGGCGCCATACTGTTTGGGACCGAGCACCGTCGTGTAGGGGTTCGCCACCGTCTCGAGCACCGTCAGCCCCATCGCGATGAAGCACACGCCGACCAGGTAGGCCCAGAACTCCGAGATGCGCGTGGCGGGAATGAACCAGAAGCCGCCGACGGCGACGAACAGCAGGCCCGTGATGATGCCGCCCTTGTATCCGATCTTCCGGGTCAGCAAACCGGCCGGCAGCGCCATCAGAAAGTACCCGAGATAGTGCGCCCACTGCACGTTGGCCGACTGCGACTTCGTCAGGTGCAGTTTGTCCTGAAAATGCTTGTCCATCACGTCAATCATCCCGTTGCAGACGCCCCACAGGAGGAAGAGCGAGGCGACGAGGAAGAACGTGACAGTGTGATCCTTGCCGTCGGCGGTCTTGAAAAACCCCTTTGGCGGGTTGCTTTGGGACATAGGTGCGCGGGGTTGGCAGGTGCGAGGTGCAGGTTTGCGAAACAAAACAAGGGGGGGGCTGGAAATCACTGGCGACCCGGCACCGCCCCGTCAACGAGCGAGATCACCGCGCCGCGGACACCGCGCCGGCAGGCCGGCACCGCCCCGGTCGCGTCTTGGCAGGCGGGGCGGCCCGGGGGCCGACCGGCCGCGGCGCCGGCCCCGGAGTCTTCCTGCGGTCAGGCGGCGGCCCGGCGCAACCGCTCGGACAGGGAATCGGCGTGGTGCAGGCGGAACGTACGCCAGCCGTAGATCGCGATGAACACGAAACAGATCAGCGGCAGCACGAAGGAAACGCTCACCGCCGGCAGGCCGAGCAGGGTCGCGCTCTCGCCCCCCAGGTCGATGATCCGGCCCTGCAGCGGCGGCATCAGCGCACCGCCCACGATCGCGAAGATGAGCCCCGCCGAGGCAACCTTGGCGTCCTCCCCCATGCCTTCCAGCGCGATCCCGTAGATGGTCGGGAACATCAGCGACATGCAAATCGAGATGGCAATCAGGCAGTAGAGCCCGGGCAGGCCGGAAAGGAAAATCGTGCCCAGCGTGGTTACCATGCCACCCAGCGCCAGGTACATGAGCAGGTGCCCGGGGCTGACATACTTGAGCAGGAGCGTGCAGATGAAGCGGCTCGAACAGAAGATCGCCATCGCGATGATGTTGTAGTTTTGCGCCTGCGAGGCCGTCATGCCGAGGTTGGTCGTCGCGTAGTGGATGATGAACGTCCAGCACATGATCTGCGCACCCACGTAGAAAGCCTGCGCAAAGACGCCCTCGACATAACACTTGTTGCGCCACAGCCGGCCGAAGGTCGCGCCGAGCGCGAGCGACTTGTTCGTGTCGTGCCCGGTGTCGGGCATCTTCGCAAAGAGAAACACGAGCATCACCGCCAGCACCACGAGGCTGATGATCACATAGGGCATCTTGACGATGTCGAGGTCACGGCTCTGCAGCTGTTTGAAGGAGTTCCCGTGGAAACCGGTGAGTTTGCCGGCCTGGAAGTCGGCGATCGCGGTGTCGAGCACGGTGTCGTACGGCAGGTCGGCGAGCGTCTTGCCGGCGGGCTTGAGCTCGGCGTTTTTCGCCGTCAGGTAGGCGTGCAATCCCGGATCGATGGCCGCCGCCCGAGCCGCCACCGCGGAGTCGTTCAGTCCGTTGCGGAAGACCCGCACTTCGGAACGGAACGTCTCCACCTGCAGGTTGGCCAGGATGATGAGACTGGCCACGGCCATGCCGGTGAGGGAGCCGATCGGGTTGAACGCCTGGGCGAGGTTGAGCCGCCGCGTCGCCGTGGCCGGGTGGCCCATGGAGAGGATGAACGGGTTGGCCGTGGTCTCGAGGAAGGCCAGCCCAAAGGTGAGCACATAAAGAGAGACCAGGAAGAGGTTGAAGCTGGCGTTGGCGGCGGCCGGCAGGGAAATGAGCGCGCCAATCGCGTAGAGCAGGAGCCCCACCACAATCCCCGCCTTGTAGGAGAAACGGCGGATGAACAGCGCCGCCGGCAGCGCCATGGTCGCGTAGCCGCCGTAGAAGGCGGTCTGCACCAGGCTGCTCTGGGTGTTGCTGATAACGAAGAGGTCCTTGAACGCCTTCACCAGGGGGTTGGTGACATCGTTGGCAAAACCCCACAGGGCAAAGAGGCTGGTGACCAGGACGAACGGCAGGACCACGTTCCGGGCCAGGAGCACCGGTTCAGGGGCGGGAGAGGCGGCGACAGGTTCAGGGAGCGGCATAAGACGTGCAGGTTGGATTGCTTGGGAGGGGCGAAGAAAGCGATCGCCGGGGATGGGCGCACAACGGCGGGCCGGCGGGACAAAGTCTCATGCTAGTGGCAAACGAAGCTCCGGAGAATGGACATTCTCGGCAATCACATGACGATTCTTGCCGTGCACGGGCCGCGGCGACCGCGGTAGGCCCGCCGCAATCACCGCTCGAGGTCACCCCCGGCGATATCCACGATGACCACCGCCCCCATCGTATCCAGCACGGCGGCACGCGGGACGCTGATCGTGCGGGCGCCGCTCTTGGACTTCTTCACCTCGAGCGGCTGGCGCCGGCCCATCTCGTCGAGGTGGGTCACGGACGTGATCGCGTTCTTGAACGGAGGCAGCACGAAACCCTCCCGCCCGATGCGGAAAATCGTGAAGTAGAGCCGACCCGGTTTCGTGGTGCAGCGCCACTCGTTGCGGGCGAGGAAGACCGGCTTGCCGTCGGCGCCTTTCGCGGTCGCCGCGTAATCGCCAAACTCCTCGCCAAAGGGCGAGCGCCCGGCCCCGTAGACCGCCTCCCCGTTGAGCTTCAGCCACTCCCCCACCGCCCGGAGGTTGGCCTGGCTCGGCGCCGGGATGACCCCTTCCGCCGTCGGGCCGACATTGAGCAGGTAATTGCCTCCCTTGCTGACGATGTCGACCAGCTTGAAGACCAGTTCGCCCGGCGACTTCCAGTCGTGATCGTCGGTGCGGTAGCCCCAGGTGCGGTTGAGCGTCGCCGGGACCTCCCAGGCGCCCTCGAGGTGGGAGTTGGGGATCGCGTTGTCCCCGGTCGAGACGTAGTCACCCGAGGTGCCCAGGCGCCCGTCGATGAGACAGGAGGGCTGCAGCGAACGCACGATATCGACGAAGCGCTGACCGCGCTCCGAGTTCATCATCCGGGGCGTGTCGAACCAGATCAGGCACACCGGACCGTAGCCGGTGAGGAGTTCGCGCACCTGCGGCTCGGCCTTCTCCCGAAGGTACTTCTCGTACGCGCCATTCTTGTCCTTGGCGGCATCGGGGCCGAAATCCCACTCGTTGCCCGCGCCGCCGGGTTCGTGCCAGTCCTGGGCCTGCGAGTAGTAGAAGCCGAACTTCAGGCCGCGCTTCGCGCAGGCGGCGGCGAGTTCCTTCAGCGGATCGCGGTGAAAGGGCGTGGCGTCGACGATGTTGTAGGGCGACACCTTCGAGCCGTACATCGCGAAGCCATCGTGGTGCTTGGAGGTGATGACCACATACTTCATGCCGGCATCGGCGGCCAGCTGCGCCCAGGCGTCGGCGTCGAACTTCACCGGGTTGAATCCGCCGGCGAGACGTTCGTACTCCGCCACCGGGATTTTCATCCGGTTCATGATCCATTCGCCGATGCCCGGCGAGCGCTCCCCTTTCCAGTAGCCGGCTGGGATCGCATACAGGCCCCAGTGGATGAACAAGCCGAACTTCGCCTCCTTGAACCAAGCCAGCCGGGCTTCCCGCGCGGCGGGCGCTTCGGGATCGGGGAGGGCCGGAGCGGGGGCGGCTTGGACGCAGATCGCGGAGGCGAACGCGACCAGACCGAACGAAACACCACTACGTCGGAGGAGCGAGGCGAGGAGGTTCATGAGGGCGGGCAACGAAAGATGTCCGCGGCAGGCGGACGCTGGGGCCGATAAAAACGCCGCCATCCTACTCCCTCGCCGCCGGGAGGAGAATGGATAATCGGGGATTCGTGATGACAAAAGTCGTCCGCGTACCACCGCGGCGCCACGGCGGATGGGATGAATTGTTGCCCGTGGGCAACAATTCAGCGGCGGAGCCATGCCCATCTGGGAAAACCCAGCCTCGCCCCCGGCGCGGGCGCCCCCTTTGCTCCGCCCCGATGCTCTTCTGGGTGAAAAAATTCATCTCCTTCTGGATGATGCCGCTGCCGTTCTGCCTGACGGCGATGGTCGTGGGCCTGCTGCTCCTGCGCTCGGCGCGGCGCGCGCGCCTCGGCCGGGCGCTGATCGTCGCGGCCGTCGCCCTGCTCATGCTTCTCAGCAATAGCTTCGTCAGCAAGTGGCTCATCCTCCCTCTGCAGGCGCGTTACCCGGCGATTCCGGAACTCGGGCCCGGCTCCCCCGTGCCGGCCACGCTCGCGGCCTGCAAATTCGTCATCGTCCTCGGCAGCGGCCACGGCTTCGCCCCCGGGGTGTCGGCCAACAACCTGCTCTCCACCTCCGCCATCTCGCGCCTCGCCGAGGGCGTGCGGATCCTGCGGGCCCTGCCCGAGGCGAAGCTCATCGTCAGCGGCCCGGGTGACGGCGTGCGGCCGACCCACGCCACGGTGCTCGCCCGCTCCGCGCAGGCGCTCGGCATCCCGGCGGACCGCATCCTTTACATCGATCAAGCCCGCGACACCGAGGACGAGGCCCGTGCCGCCCAGCGACTCGTCGGCGGCGCCCCGGTGGCCCTCGTGACTTCAGCCTGGCACATGCCGCGCTCCATGGCGCTGTTTCGCCAGGCCGGGTTGAACCCCGTGCCCTGCCCCGCCGACTTCCGGGGACACACGGATGATGCAGTCTATTTCGATGATTTCCTCTGGGACGCCGAATCCCTCGGACGGAGCACGATGGCCGTGCGCGAGCGCATCGGCTACCTGTGGATCTGGCTGCGGGGAAAAACGTGAGACGGCCGCGGGGCCCGGACGACGGCGCCCTGCGCAGCGGGCGAATCGAACCAAGTGCGCGCCTCTTCGCCGGCAACAACGCCTCCGCCATCCGTGTCGATCACCGATCGCCCGATGCGTCCGCCTCCACGGCTGCCGCTGGCGTCTTCGTGTCACTTTCCATGCGCAGCCATGCCGGCACCGGCGACAAGGCAGGGGCGTGACAATCGGGTCCCCGCGGAGCCCGGGACGGACATGTTCCCGTTACAATCTGATGACAACGCAGTGCACCCTTGCTGAAGGACGCGCCGCCGACTCTGGATGGAACGGTGGTAAAACGAATCGGAATCTGCGCCGCCCTGACCGGGTTGGTCGCGGGCAACGCCGCTCCGCCGGAACGTACGTCCCCGGCGCTCGCCGTTGTCATCGCCGTTGACCAATTGCGAGCCGACTACCTCCAGCGTTTCCGCCCGTATTTCGGCCCGACCGGCTTTCGCCGCCTGCTGGAGCAGGGGACCGAATTTACGCACGCGCGCTACCGGCACGCCATCACGCAGACGGCTCCCGGCCACGCCCTCATGGTCACTGGAGTGCATGCCGATGTAAACGGCATCATCGGCAACGACTGGTTCGACCGCGCCGCGGGCGAGATGGTCAATAGTGTCGAGGACCGCTCCGCCCCGCTCGTGGGGATCGCGGCGGCGGAACTCGGGCCTGCCGCCGCCCTGAACCCCGCGAAAACCGGCCGCTCCCCCCGCCACCTCCTCGCCCCGACGATGGGCGACGCGCTCAAGGAGCGTGATGGCGACGACAGCCGGGTCATAACCGTCGCGGGCAAGGACCGCGCCGCGATTCTCCTCGGCGGTCGCAAGGCCGACGCCGCTTATTGGGAAGAACACGGCCGGTTCATCACCTCGCGCTACTATCGGGACAAGCTCCCACCCTGGGTCGCGGCTTTCAATGCCGAGGGCAGGGTGAGCGCGGCCTTCGGCCGGGTCTGGGACCGGTTGCTGCCCCCCGAGGTTTACTTCGCACTGCAGGGTCCCGATGACGCCCCGGGTGAAGCGACGGACTTCGGTCTCGGCCGGGTTTTCCCACACCTAATCAACGGCGGAAACGAGGCGATCACACCGGCGTTCTTCGCCGCCTTTGCAAATTCACCCTTTGACGCCGAACTCGTCGGAGCCTTTGCGGAGCGGGCCGTGGTCGAGGAACGCTTGGGTCGGCACGCGGGGACCGATCTTCTGGGGCTGAGTTTTTCCCAGCTCGACGCCATTGGCCACAGCTACGGCCCCGACAGCCATGAAGTGATGGATTCGGTCCTGCGCATTGATCGGGTGCTGGCGGCGCTACTCGATTGTCTCGATCGCGAGGTCGGCCTTGGCCGTTGCGTTATCGTGCTGACGGGAGATCACGGCGTCGCGCCGCTGCCCGAGCGCCAGACCACACCGGGGGACGCCCGGATGAATCTGGCCGGGTTGGACGCGGCGGTGCGGGCCGCGCTGGATGCCGCCTTCGGCTCGCCGCCCCCGCGAGCCCCATGGTTGCAGCGCGACAACCTATCCTATCATCTGCGGCCGGACGCCCTCGCCGCCCGCCATACGAACGCCGACGCAGCCACCGAGGTCGTCAAGCAGGCGCTGCAGCATCTGCCGCAAGTGGGAGCCGTTTTCACGCGCGCAGAGATCCTGGCGGCTCCGGCCCAGGGAGATTCCGTGCTGGCCATGACCCGGCGCAGCTATCACGCCGGCCGGGATCGCGACGTACTCTTCTTCCTCTGCCCGTACATCGTGGCCCGCACTCCCACGGGAACGACCCACGGAACACCCTATGAATACGACGCCGAGGTGCCCCTGGTCTGGAGCGGCGCCGGCATTCCGCACGAGACCCGGGCAGAAAAAGTCGGCCTCGACGACCTCGCCCCGACGCTGGCGAAGATCCTGGGCGTGACGTGTTCTCCCCGGGCCGGGGGCCGCGATCTCTTCGCCCCCCGGCTCCGCAGCACCCTGAGCACCACTCCCGCCTCGCCCCTTACGGCCGCTCGGCGTGCGGCCGGGGAAGGGGCACGGGCGACGGCACCGCGCCCCGGCGGATCAACCGTGCACTGAAAGACCTATGACCACAGGTACGGAAACATCACCCGCCCGCGAATCTTCGGATCCCGAAGAGTCCCTTGATTGTGCTTGTCGCCCCTCGCCGGAAACCCCGAACTTGAGCGCCATGTCCTCCTTCCTTGAATCGTCACTCCAACGTGACATCGACCGCATCCGGGCGAAGGTCACGGAAATGGGCCAGTTGGCGGTCGGCGCCCTGCGGGACTGCCTGCAGGCGATCTCCCACCACGATCGGGAACTCGCCTATGCAGTCATCCTGCGGGACCAGTATGTCGATGATAAGGAAAAGGAAATCGACCGCCTTTGCCTGGAGTTTCTGGTCCGCCAGCAGCCCGTCGCCCAGCCGCTGCGCTTCGCCTACACCACGATTCGCATCAACCTCGAGCTCGAACGCGTCGGCGACTACGCCGAGAGCATTGCCCGCCAGCTGCTGAAAGTGAAGGAACTGCCCGCGACCTTTCCCCGGGAATCGTTCGTGGCCATGGCGCAGCACTCGATTGCCATGCTGGAGGACGCCGTGAAGGCGTTCGTCGAGGAGGACGTCGAGTTGGCGCGCAAGACGATTGAACTCGAGGACGGGATCGATCTGAGGAAGAGCGCCCTGATCAAGGAGCTCGCCCACCTGTTCCGCGAGGGCAAGATGCCGTTCGAGGCGCTTGATCCCCTGACCATCATGGTCCGGCGGTACGAACGGGTGGCGGATCAGGCCCGCAACCTTTGCACGGAGGTGCTCTACCTGTGCACGGGGGAGTACGCCAAGCACCCCGGTTCCGAGGTCTTTCGCGTGTTGTTCGTGGACGACGATGACAGTTGCCTGACGAAGATTGCCGAGACGGTGGCCAACTCGCTTGGACAGTCGAAATTCATGTTCACGAGCGCCGGCATCGACCCGCGGCCAGTCACCACGGAAACGCTGCGGTTCCTGAAGGAGAAGGGCCTCGATCCCTCGTACCTCGCCTCGCGGTCGCTGCTACAGGTGCCGAATCTCGAACACTACCACCTCATCATCGCCCTGTCGCCCGAAGTGAAGAAGCGTTTCCCGCGCCGGCCGCGCAAAGGGGTCTATCTCGACTGGAGCGTGGAGAATCCCGCCCAAAGCCAGGGCTCCCCGGAGGAGATCCGCGCCGTCTTTGAGAATGCCTTCAAGAACATCACGGAAAACATCAACCAATTCGTGCAGGCGATCCTGAAAAGCTGAATTTCCCTCTCCCAATCCCGATGAAATCCTCCTCCCTACCCAAACTCGATCGTTTACTGCTGGGCCTCGCCGTCGCTTCACTTCTGTTGGCCGCCGGCGGCTGTAAACCCAAGGGCGATAGCGCCGCGACCAGCGGCGGGCGCACCACCATTCAGAACAAGGGCTCCGACACGATGGTCAACGTGGCCCAGGTCTGGGCCGAAGACTACAAGAAGGCGCACCCGGACGTCGAGATCGAGGTGTCCGGCGGCGGCTCCGGCGTCGGCATCGCCGCCCTCCTCCGGGGCACGATCGACCTCGCCAATGCGAGCCGCGACATGAAGGCGGAGGAAAAGGCCCAGGCGAAGAAAAACACCGGCAAGGATCCCCAGGAATTTATCGTCGGCTACGACGCCCTCGCCGTCTACGTCCACAAGGACAACCCGCTCTCCGAGGCGACCCACGCCCAGCTGGCCGAGATTTTTGCCGAAGGCGGCAAGGTCACCAAGTGGTCCCAGATGGGCGTGACGATGCCGGCGGGCCAGGACGTAATCGTGCGGGTGAGCCGGCAATCGAGTTCGGGCACCTACGAGTTCTTCCGCGAGCACGTGCTCAACAAGAAGGACTTCAAGCTCGGTTCCCGCGACATGAACGGCTCGAAGGAGGTCGTGGAGTTGGTGGCCTCGACGCCCTCGGCCATCGGCTACAGCGGTCTGGGCTACAACGAGCCCGGCAAGGTCAAGATGCTCCGGATTTCGCCGCAGGCCGGCCAGCCGGCGGTTGCACCCTCCGTGGAGACGGCGCTCAGCAAGCAATACCCGATCGCGCGCCCGCTGCTCGTCTACACCCTGGGCGAACCCCAGGGCAGCCTGAAGCAGTACATCGACTGGATCATGTCGGCCCCGGGCCAGGACATCGTGGGCCGCAGCGGCTATGTTCCGCTGCCCGTGAAGCCCGCCGGAAAGTAAGGAACGCCCCCCGCCCGCCCCTTATGACTTGGGATCACTTTCGGCGGTCCGGCCTCGCGCGAGACGCGCAGGGAAACCCTGGCCGGCCGCCGCGCCGGCCGGCGGGACGGCGGGGTTTGGACCCAGTGCCCGCCCTCCGCCACCCGGCCCGGTGCGGAGGCACCGCCCTCGACGCATGAAGCCCGGCGCCGACGACCACGCCCTCTCCCCCGGCTTTGCCGTGCGGAGGGCCAAGCGGGCCGCCTGGGCCATCGCCGTTGAACGTCTGCTGGAGGGGCTGGTCTACGTTTGTGGCTTCAGCGCGATCATCTTTGTCCTCGGCATCTTCGCCTTTGTCTTCAAGGAGGCCCTCCCGATCCTGACCAGCGACAACTTCAGCCTGTCGCAGTTTCTCTTCAGCCCCGAGTGGTTCCCGACCTCGGAAACGAACAAGCGGTACGGCGTGCTCGCGATGATCGCGGGCACCGCCAGCGTCACCGGGCTGGCGATGCTGATCGCCGTCCCCTTTGGCCTCGGTGCCGCCATCTACCTCTCGGAATTCTGCGGCCAGAAGGTGCGGGAGACCCTGAAGATCGTAATCGAGTTTCTCGCGGCCGTCCCGAGCGTCGTGTGGGGCTTCATCGGCCTCTCGGTGATGAGCAAGCTGATCGTGCAGTTCACCGGCGCTCCCGTTGGCGTGAACGTGCTCAACGGCGGCATCGTGCTCGCCTTGATGAGCGTGCCCATCATCGTCTCCATCGGCGAAGACGCCCTCAAGGCCGTGCCCGACTCGTACCGCGAGGCGGCGATCGCGCTCGGGGTCACCCGCTGGCAGTTGATCTGGCGCGTGCTGTTGCCGGCGGCCAAGAACGGCCTGCTCGCCGCGGTGTTGCTCGGGGTGGGTCGCGGCGTCGGCGAGACCATGGCCGTGCTGATGGCGACCGGGCACGCCGTACATATCCCCACCAGTCTGCTCGATTCCGTGCGCACCCTCACGGCCAACATCGCCGCAGAACTGGGCGAGGCTCCCGCCGGCTCCGACCACTACCGGGTCCTGTTCCTCACGGGCGTGCTCCTCTTCACCCTCACCTTTGGGGTCAACCTCATTGCCGACACCATCGTGCGCGGCATCCGGCGCAAATGAACCCCGGCGCCGGCCAGGCCCTGTTTGCCTCCACTCCCGCCGTCCGCGCCAAGCTCCGGCGGGAAACCGCGGCCCAGTGGATCTTCGGCCTGATGGCGGCCGCGATGATCGTGCCGCTGCTGCTGATTGTGGCCTACCTCGTGGTGCGGGCGGCCCCGTCGCTCAGCCTCGAGTTCGTGCTGGATGTGCCGAAGCGCGGCATGACGGAGGGGGGCATCTGGCCGGCCTTCATCGGCACGATCTACCTCGTGGCGATCTCGCTGATCGTATCGGCGCCCATCGGCATCTTCGCCGCGATCTACCTCAACGAGTACGCCCGCGAAAATTGGTTCAACCGGGTCATCAACCTCGCGGTCATCAACCTGGCCGGCGTCCCCAGCATCGTGCACGCCCTCTTCGGCCTCGGCGCCTTCGTCTATGCGGCGGGCTTTGGTTATTCCATCATCTCGGCATCGCTCACCCTCGCGATCATGACCCTGCCGGTCATCATCGCCAGCACGCGCGAGGCGCTCGCCAGCGTGCCCCGCAGTTTCCGCGAGGCCTGCTGGAATGTCGGCGCCTCCCGGTGGCAGACCATCCGCGCCGTCGTGCTGCCCAACTCGATCAGCGGCATCCTGACCGGCGTGATCCTCCAGGTGAGCCGGGCCGCCGGCGAGACCGCCCCGGTGATGTTCACCGGCGTCGTCTTCTTCAAGGCCGTCCAGCGCGGCGACCTGCTGCCCTATTATCTCAACGAGCAGTGCATGGCGCTCTCGATGCACCTCTACACGATTTCGACCCAGGTGCCCGGCGTGAAGGAATCCATCCCGTACGCCACCGCCGTCGTGCTGCTCGCCCTCGTCATCATGGTCAACGCCGCGGCCATCTCCCTGCGCGTTTACCTGCGCTCCCGCAAGAAATGGTGAACCCGCCCGCCGCCGCCCCCCATATCGAGGTCCGCGATCTCCGCCTCTCCTACGGGCTGAAGGAGGTGATCCACGGGATCTCGTTCGACGTGCAGCGCCACGAGATCCTCGGCGTGATCGGTCCCGCCCAATCCGGCAAGACTTCGCTCCTGCGTTGCATCAACCGCACCATCGACTTCACGCCCGGCACCCACCTCTCCGGCTCCATCCGGGTCGACGGCGAAGACGTACAGACGACCCGCAACGTCTACGCCCTGCGGCGCAAGATCGGCATGGTCGCCCCCCTGCCCGTCGGGCTGCCCCTCAGCATCTACGACAACGTGGCCTTCGCCCCGCGCAGCGCGGGCTTCAACCGTCGGCGGGAACTCGACGCCCTCGTCGAGCAGTGCCTCCGCCAGGCCGCCCTGTGGGACGAGGTCAAGGACCGCCTCGACAGCCTCGGCACCAAACTTTCCGGCGGCCAGCAGCAGCGGCTCACCATCGCCCGCGCCCTGTCCCACCAGCCGGAGATTCTCTGCCTCGACGAATTCAGCATCGCGATCGACCCGGTGACCACCATGCGCATCGAGGATGTGCTGAAGGAATTGCGGAAAAACATGACGATCATCCTCGTCACCAACCTGACGCAGCAGGCGCGCCGGCTCGCCGATCGCACCATGTTTCTCTGGAAGGGAGAAATTGTGGAAATCGACACCACCGAGGTCATCTTCAGCGAGAACCCCCGGGACCGCCGCACCCGCGATTACGTGGAGGGCATTTTCGGATGAGCGAGCCAAAGCCGGCCAGCATCACGGCGCGCGATCTCTGCCTGTGGTACGGTAAGTTCCAGGCGCTGCGCGGCGTGTCCCTCGACATCAAGCAGGGCCTGATCACCTCGTTGATTGGCCCCTCCGGCTGCGGCAAGACGACGCTGCTCCGCTGCTTCAACCGCGTCAACGAGCGCTACGGCTACGTGACCACCACCGGCGAGATCCACCTGCTCGGGAAAAACATCTACGATGCCGATGTCTCCCTGATCCAGCTGCGGCGCGCGGTCGGCATGGTCTTCCAGCGTCCGAATCCGCTGCCCATCTCGATCTACGAAAACGTCGTCTTCGGCCTGCGGGTGCACTCGCCGCGGTCGCTCCGGCGTGCGGAACTGGACGACGCGGTCGAGAAAGCCCTGCGCGAGGTGAACCTTTGGCAGGACCTGAAGGACCGGCTGAACGAGAAGGCCATCTCCCTGCAACTCGAGCAGCAGCAAAAACTCTGCATCGCCCGGCTGCTGCCGCTGAAACCGGAGATCATCCTGATGGACGAACCCTGCTCCGCGCTCGACGTCGAAGGCACCACCGCGATCGAGGAGCTGATGTTTTCCCTCAAGGGCCGCTACACCCTTGTCATCGTCACCCACAACATGGCGCAGGCGCGGCGCGCGAGTGATGAATGCATCTTCATGCTGCTCGGCGAAATGATCGAACACCGCCGCACCGAGGATCTTTTTCTCGCGCCCGAAAACCCCCGGACCGCCGAATACATCGAGGGTCGCTACGGTTGAGGGCGCCGGCCCAAAAGAGTTTGTCATCCCGGCGGCTTCCCCGATCGTTTCTCCTGCTGCCTCGGTCGCTTTGACGGTCCCCGCACGGGCGGGAAAAACCCCGGGCAACCGGCCGGCGACCCATGCCCCCCCCACCCGCAATCTTTTCCCCGGCGCGACACCCGTGGTGTTCGCTGTGTCTGCTCGTCACTCTCGCGCTGCCGCTGACGGCCCCGGCCCAGGATCGCGGCTACCCGGGTGACTCTTTCCCCGACCTGTCCCGCGGCATGTCGCGGATGAGCGAGCGGGCGCCGATCTTCTTTCCGCCCAATCCGCCTCCCCTCGGCCGGGCCCTGCCCCGGGGCGCTCCGCCCTCCGGTCGCCTCGCCGCCCCGCCGGAACTCGCGGCGCACGTCAACGAACCCTACTACCCGCAACTGGGCACGCGCCTGGCGACCAACAAGCTGCCGGAGAAACTGAAGGCGCGCGTCGAGCAATACCGGACGGAGAAACTCGCCCGGCAAAAGGAACTGCGCGCCGAACTTGAACGCGTCTCGTCCCTCGATGCTGCCGCCCGCGAGACGGCGCTGGCCGCGTTGGCCCGCCGTCAGGCGCCGGCCCTCGCAACCCTCGAGGCGACGGCCGAACAATTGCGCCGCGATCTCATCGTGAGTGATCAGGCCTGGAGCGCCCTTCGCCAGTGGCGGCTCAGCGACCGCGAGGAGCGGGGTTTCTCGCCGTTGGAAATCGCCGAGGTGATGCGAGCCTACGCCTACTACCAAAATTACCTCCTCCCCGCCCAACGCCGCTTGCTGCGCGAAATCGCCCTCGAATTGCAGACGGCCGGCTCCAGCACGGACCGCGCGACCGAGAACCAGCCCTACCTCTTCTTCCCCCCGGAACCGGCCCGCGTGCTCCTGCCCGACGACCTCCCCGCCGAGGTCGCCGCCCAGCTCGCCCGTTATCAGACACTGAAATCCACCCTGAAGAAGGAGCTCTACGACACCGTCCACGCCCACGACGGCCGGGGCTTCAATTTCTTCCGCGGCAACACCCTCAAGGCCCTGGCCGAACAGCAGGCTCCCCGTCTGGCCGAGATGGAGAAGCTGGCCGAGGAAATCCGCCGCGGGCTGGCGATCATGGCGGAGCCGGCGGACATCGCCGAGCGGACCCCGTTGCCCCCGGTGTTGCAGCAGCGCGTGGCCACCTTGTTGCAGGAGGTGGGCCAGGCGCAGCGGGAAGCCAGCGAACAGGTCGATGCGATCCTGGCCGACGCCCGGGAGCTGCCGATGCAGGCGACCTATCGTTTCGAAGTCGAAGGGCTGAAATTCATCGTCATCCCCAGTCGGGCCGGCCGCGGTTCCCGCAACCTGAATCCGGAGACACAGGCCCAGGTCGCCGCCGTGCGCGAGAAGGTTGCCGCGGTCGCGGAGAGTTACGGGCGCCGCCTCGCCGAATTCATCAATGAGCGCGATGCGATCCGCGCCGAGATCGGCCCCACGCTTCATGTCACCGGCGCGGACCGCATCAACACCGCCCTCAACACCGCGATGCGGGTCGCCACGGCCCGCGAGACCGAGAGCGTCTACCGTGAGTACCGTCTCGCCCTTTTCCAGCCCGGTCTTTCCCCCGAGCAGCGCCGGCTGCTGTTCGACAGTGTCATCGAGCGCCTGGAATTGCCCCTGCCACGCGGCGAATTGCAGCCGGTCATGCGCTCGCCCACCTGGTAGGGGGCGGTCCCGCGAGAAACCGGTAACATCAATCTCCTTTAATCATAGGACTCTGGGTGGGGCGCGGACGCCGCGCCGCGCATGCTGACCGGGTTTCCTCACGATATTGCGGCGAAGGGACTCGCCGCCCTACCCACGGGACGAGGGGGAAAGGTTCAGATAGTGAGAGGCGCCGGAATATCACCGCCCGGCCGTGCTCCCTACGCTTTGGCGGAGCCCAAACCGGCCGGCAGCATGATGAAGAACTCCGTGCCCCGGCCCGCCGCACTCTCGACGCGCACCTCGCCGCCGTGCGCCTGCACGACGTTCTTCACAATCGCCAGGCCCAGGCCGGTCCCTCCCTGTTCGCGCGAGCGCGCCTTGTCCACGCGGTAGAAGCGCTCGAAAATCCGCGCCATGGCCTCGGCGGGAATGCCCGGCCCGTCGTCTCGCACCGAAATCTCCACCCGGGTGCCGCCCATCGTCCGTCCCGTGACCGTGACCGTACCCTGCTCCCGGCCGTACTTGATCGCGTTGTCGATCAGGTTGGCCAGCACCTGCCGGAGGCGATCCGGATCGGCCTCGGCCACGACCCCGGCCGGCACCTGGTTGACCAGCGTCACCCCGCGGGCCCGGCCAATCAGGGCCGCGTCGTCGAGCGCGTCCTGCGCGGCCTCCCGCAGCGCCACCGCCTTCAGGTTAAGCTCGGCGCGGCCCGAGTCGAGGCGCGCCAGCAACAGAAGATCATCCAGCAGGAACGTCAGCCGGTTCGCGTGCTTGTCGATGATGTCGAGGAAGCGCGCCGTGATCACCGGATCGTTCCTCCCCCCGTCGATCAGGGTCTCGGCGGCGCTCTTGATCAGCGAGAGCGGCGTCCGCAACTCGTGGCTGACGTTGGCCACGAACTCCTGCCGCACGGCCTCGAGCTGCCGCAAACGGGTGAGATCGTGAAAGACCAGAATCGCCCCGTCGGGCGCGCCCGCCCCGGAGCGCAGCGCCAGGGCGTTGACTTGCAGGTAGCGCGTCTCGGTCACGCCGTCGATCCGCAGTTCGTGGTTCAGCACCTCGGGTTCGCGTTCGAGGCGCGTCACGAGCGCCGCGACCTCATGATGCCGCGTCGCCTCCAGGACCGTGCGTTCTGCGGCCGGCGGCGGAAAGTTAAAGAGCGTCCCCGCCGCCCGGTTCGCCAGGCGGATCTTCCCGTCCGCCCCCACGACGATGATCCCCTCCACCATGCGGTCAAACAGCGCCGCGGTCCGACCCGATTGCGCCTGCAAATCGGCCGCCCGCTGCCGCCGTTGTTCCGCCAATTCTCCGGCGTGCCGCTCCCGCTCGAGCCGCCCCTGGGCCCGCCAGCGCCACGCGGCGATCCCCGTGGCGAACCAAGCCAGGAGCAGAAGGATGGCCCAGAAGGTCATGCGTCGAAGCCGGGCGCCGCGATCCTGAGCACTAACGGCCTCATTCCTCCCCCCGGAACCGGTAGCCCACCCCGCGAATCGTTTCCAAGTACTCCGCCGCGACTCCGAGCTTTTCGCGCAGGCGGCGCATGTGCGTGTCGACGGTGCGGCTGTCGATGGGATTCTCATAACCCCACACGTCCTGCAGGAGGCGATCCCGCGACTGGACCCGGCCGCGCCGCCGCGCCAGGACCTCGAGCAATTTGAATTCCGTCGCGGTCAACTCCACGGACTGCCCGGCCACGCTGACGCGATGGTGCGGCACGTCGATTTCGACTGCGCCCAAGCGCAGATGGGCGACGACATCCTCGGCCGACTGGGCTCGCGCCAGCAGCTTCTTGATCCGCAGGACCAGTTCCCGCGGGCTGAAGGGCTTGGTCACATAGTCGTCCGCCCCCAATTCCAGCCCGAGCACGCGGTCCATTTCCGCCGCGCGGGCCGTCAGCATGAGAATGGGAATCGAGGCCGTGCCCGGATCGCGCCGCAGGATCTTGCACACCTCGAGGCCGTCGACCTCCGGCAGCATGAGATCGAGCACGATCAAGGCCGGCCGCTCCTCCCGCGCCAGGCGGATCGCACGGTTGCCATCCTTGGCCAAGAGCGGAACATAGCCCGCCTCCTTCAACTTGAAGGCGAGCACTTCGAGGGCATCGGGTTCGTCGTCAACGACCAAGATCTTGGATTTCATCGTGTTTGAGCTCGGTATGCCGGATGTCTTTCGCCTCGTAGAGGTACACGACCTCCTCGGCGATGTTGGTGGCGTGGTCGGCGATCCGTTCGATCGCCTTGGAAATCACCATCAGGTGCAGGCACCGGGTGATGGTGGTGGGGCGCTCGACCATGTAGCTGGAAAGCTCGCGGTGCAGCTGGCGGTTGAGATCGTCGACATCGCGGTCGCGCGGAATCACCTTTCGCGCCCGTTCCGGCTCCCGGTTGATGAACGCGGTGAGGGCGTCGCGCAACATCTCGAGCGACATCGTCGCCATCCGGGGGAGATCGACGTACGCCTTCAATTGCGGCTCCGTGTTGAGTTCAATCGCGCGACGGGCGATGGTGACCGCTTCATCCCCCACCCGCTCGAGGTTCTGCGAAATCTTCATCCCGACCGTGATAAGCCGGAGATCGGTGGCCAAAGGCGCCTTCGTGAGCAGGTGCACCGCCGTGTCGTCGATATCGATTTCGAACTGGTCGAGGACGTTGTCGTCCTCCTCGACCTGGCGGGCGATGGCATCGTCGCGCTCGACCAGGGCGCGCATCGCGCGGGAGACCGCGGTCTCCGCATGGCTGGCCATCGCCAACAGGTTCTCTTTGAGCTGCACCAACTCTTCGTTGTAGTGGGTCATGATGTAAACGGACCAAGGGACCAAGGGACAAGAAGACCAAGGGACCTGGAAACACGCGCGATTGGAACCAAACAAGTGAAGTCACGATCGCACGCCAGACCGGCAACCGGTGGTCTGCCAGATTGTGGCCTGCGGTCATTTGGTCCCTTGGTCATTTCGTCCATTGGTCTGCGCCGCGCTCACCCGAATCGACCGGAAACGTACGCTTCCGTCTGCGCGTTGGCGGGGTTGGTGAAAATATCCCGGGTGTCGGCGTACTCGACCAATCGGCCCAGGTAGAAAAATGCCGTGCGGTCGGAGCAGCGGGCCGCCTGCTGCATGTTGTGGGTGACGATCACGATGCAGTAGCGGGTGCGCAACTCCTGGATGAGTTCCTCAACCTTGGCAGTCGCCACGGGATCAAGGGCAGAGCACGGCTCATCCATCAGGATGACCTCGGGCTCGACCGCGATGGCGCGGGCGATGCAAAGGCGCTGCTGCTGGCCGCCGGAGAGCCCGAGGCCGCTTTCGTTCAGCCGGTCCTTCACCTCGTCCCAGAGCGCGGCTCCGCGCAGGGACTTTTCCACCACTTCATCCAGGCGCGCCTTGGCGTTGAGCCCCTGGAGGCGCAAGCCGTAGGTGATGTTCTCGTAGATCGATTTGGGAAAGGGGTTGGATTTCTGAAACACCATGCCCACCCGCTTGCGCAATTCGATCACGTCCACATCCGGCCGGTTGATGTCGACGCCGTGAATCTTGATCGTGCCGCGACCGATGCGGGTCCCGTCGATCAGGTCGTTCATGCGGTTCAGGCAGCGCAGGAGCGTGGATTTACCACAGCCCGACGGGCCGATGAAGGCCGTGACCTTGTGGTGGTCAATCGTCAGGCTGATGTCGTGCAGCGCCTGGGTGGCACCGTAGGAAAAATCCAGGTGCTCGATGTCGATCAAGGTCTTCCGCACCGCGGCCGCCGGCCCGACGGGAGCGGTCGACGACGCGGGGGCGCTGGCCACCGGCCGGCGGCTGACGGCGGTCGCCTGGGTCCCGGCGGCGGCGGAGGGAGCGGAAGATTCCATAGGAGCGGTGGCGTCTACCATTTGTAACGGTGGCGAAGATGGCTGCGCAGGACGATGGAAGCCATCGCGATGAGCGCAACGATGCCGAGAAACACGAACGCGGAGCCATACTGCACCCGTTCCGTGTATTCGTTCTGCGGGATCTTGGAGCTGACGACGTAGATATGATAAGGCAGGGCCATGACGCCCTGGAAGAAGAAGTCGCTGAACTTGTCGACGTCCCACGGCAATTTGTCGCGGACGACATAGGCGGCGGTGAACATGATCGGGGCGGTCTCGCCGGCCACGCGGGCGATGCCCAGGATCGACGAGGTGAGGATGCCCGGCAGCGCGTACGGCAGCACGTTCTTGCGAATCGTCTGCCACTTGGTGGCCCCGAGCGCCAGCGAACCCTCGCGAAAACCCATCGGCACCGCCTTGAGGGCCTCCTCACTGGCCGTGATGACCACCGGCAGCACCATGAACGCCAGCGTGAACCAGCCCGAGAGCAGGGAGACGTTCCAGCCAAAGAAGATCACAAACATGCCAAACCCGAAGAGGCCGAACACGATCGAGGGCACGCCGGCGAGGTTGAGAATGGCGAGCCGCACGAAGCGGATGAAGCGACCGTCCCGCGCGTACTCGTTGAGATACACCGCCGCACCCACCCCCAGCACCAGCGCGATGGTCATCGAACCCACCACCAGCAACACCGTGCCTACGATGCAGGGAAAGATGCCGCCGGCCGAGTAAACGTAGCTTTCCGTCTTCACCTTCGCCGCCTCCGGATGGGTCTCCTTGAAGGCGCGGAACTCACGATCACCCATCTCCATCTTCTTCCCCTGCCACTCGAAGATATAGAGCGACTCCGGCGCCTCCGTGAGAAACGTGGTGTTGATGAAGGGCGCCTCGGCCTTGAAGACGGTGCGACCGCCCTTGACGACAATGTCGAAGAAAACCGCCGCCCCGCAGGCCAGGATGAAATACGTGGCGGCCCGGAAAATCCAGAAAGTGGCGCGCTCCGCGCTGCGGGCCGCGCTGTGCCGGGGACGAAAGACGTGGTCCGGGGCGTTCATCGTCAGCCTCCCATGGTCCGATAGCGGCGCACGATGCCCTGCGCGACATAGTTGATCAGCAGCGAGAGGAGGAAGAGCACGATGCCCACGACGAAGAGGGCCCGGTAATGGATGCTGCCCCGCACCACCTCGCCCATCTCCTGCGCAATGATGCCGGTCATCGTGTGCACGGGCTCCACGATGAACGCCAGTCCGTGGGAAAAATCAGGGATGGCGATGCGGTTGCCCGCGCACAGCAGGACCACCATCGTCTCGCCAATCACGCGGCCCAACCCGAGCAACACCGCCGAGATGATCCCCGACAGCGAGGCCGGCACGATGATCCTCAGGGTGGTCTGCAGCCGCGAGGCGCCCAGGGCGAAGGACGCCTCCGAAAGCGCGCGGGGGACGTTGTTCAGCGCATCCTCCGCCAGGGTGAAGATCGTCGGCACCGCGATCAGCGCGAGCAGGCAGCCCGCCGTGAGGATATTGAGCCGCTCGCTGTAGGGAAACCCCGGCACCCACGCGAGCCAGGGCTGCTGGGAGAGCATCCGCAGGAACTGCCCCAGGACGGCGATGCCGAAGAACCCGAGCACCACCGAGGGAATGGCCGAGATGAACTCGACGAACGGCTTGATCAGCTTCTGCTCCCGCGTCGACGCAATCTGGTTGGCGTAAATCGCCGCCCCCACGCCGAGCGGCACCGCCAGCGCCAGCGCCACCAGCGACACCAAGAGCGACCCAACCAGCAGCGGCACGATGCCGTACCAGTCCTGCCAGAAACTGGCCGTGAGCCATTGGCGCCCGAACACGAACGCACTGAAGGCCTCCCCCCCGGAAACCGGCACATGATAGTCCCACGTCTTCAAACTGCGTTCAACCTCTGGAAACGTCGCCAGGTACTCGCGGGTCAGCGCGGCGAACCGATCCATCCGGGCCTGCAGCTCCGGCGACGGCAGCGCCGGCAGGTCTCTGAGCAGCCCGCGGAGCTTGTCCCCGAGAGCGCGGCTCGCCTCCTGGTAAATCGGCAGCGTTCCCAGCAATGGCTTCAGCTCCGTCGCAAAGTCCACCGCCACGATTTGCACCTGGTCCGCCGCCGCCGCCTTGCCCTCGGCCAGCAATTGGTCGCGCTCGTCCTTCTTGTCCTCGTTGACAATAAACTTGGTCTTGATCGCGGTCGCGACCTCCGTGAGGTCCGAGACCAGGCCGCGGAGCGGATCCACCGCCTCGCTGAATTGGTCCGCAAACGCGTCGAAGCCCGCCAGAGCGGCGTTGGCTTCCTCCAGCGTGGCCTTGCCCTCCTGCGTCGCGTGCTGGATCGCCCGCACCCGCAAGTCCGAGAGATAACGGGAAAGGGCGGTGTGGTCGTCGGACTGCGTGCGGATGGTGTCGACGTATTCAAGTCCCGCCTGGCGGTACACCTGCAGGTTTTCCCGGTTCTGCCCAAAAAATCCGATGCCCTCGCGGAACAGAAAATACGTGATCAGCGTCAGGACGACAATCGAGACGACCGCGTTGCCGCCAAAGAAAACCTTGATGCAATCGTCGACGGTCAGGCCGAGGAACCGCAGCGTGCGCTTCTGGATGGCAAAGCCAGCCGGAGGTGGAGCGGGAGGGGTCGGCGTCATCCGCAAGGTCATTTCATCGGTACAAAACCGATCTTACCCGCGATTTGCTGGCCGATCTCACCCAGGGTAAAGTCGACAAACTTGGCCGCCTCGCCCGCAGGCTCGCCATTGGTGTAATAGAAGGTCGGGCGGGCATAAGCGTATTTTTTGGAAAGCACCGTTTCCCTGGAAGGCAACACGCCGTCGATCGCCACGACCTTGATGCCGTCGACCTGCGTGTAGGCGAGCCCCACGTACCCGATGCCATTGGGGTTCTTCGCCACTTCGGACGCAATCTGTTCGTTGCCGGCCATCTTTTGCGAAGACTTGGCGTAATCGCGCTTCTTCATCGCGAGATCCTTCCAGTCGGAGTAGCTGCCGGAGGAGGTGTTACGGGTGTAGACGGAGATCTTGCCCGGCTTGCCGCCCACCGCGGACCAATCCGTGACGTCGCCGGTGAAGATCTGCTCCACCTGACGCAGGGTGAGTTTCGCCAGCGGGTTGCTGGCATTCACAATCGCAGCCATGCCATCATAGGCGACGATGGTGGGCTTGAGCGTAACCCCCTTGGCCGTGGCCGCCGACATCTCGGTGGCCTTCGCCCGCCGGGAACTCATGCCGATCTGGGCGGTGCCGTCGATGATCGCGGCAATCCCGGTGGTGGAACCCTCCGCGGCGATTTCAAAGGAAACCCCGGGGTGCGCCGCCTTGTACTCCTCGGCGAGCGTGGGGACGAGTTTGGCGCCGAGCGTGTCGGATCCCTTGATCACGAGCTTCTGGGCCGAGGCGAGGGACGCCGCGGCAACGGCCGCAATGAGGAGAAGGTGTTTTTTCATGACGATATTTCGGTGGTGAGTCTGCGGTGTGGATCAGAATTGGGTCTGCAGCTGCGAACGGACCCCGAAGGCCTCCGCCGCGGCCGGCGCCCCCAGGACGGTGTCCTTGGTCTTGCCGTACACCAGGCCGAGTTGAAACTTCAGGTCGTTGCCGCGGAGGTACCAGTTGCCGCCGGCGTAATACTCGGTGAGCTGATTCATCGTGCCGCCGCCCGGCGCGGAACGAATGCCGTCGGAGAGATTCACGCCGCGGCCATCGCTGTCGAGGTGGGCATAACGCACGACGGCCTGAATCGTGTCGGTGAGCATGTAGCTCGGCTGGATGTGAATACCCCAGGGCTGGGCATCGCGCGTGAGCGAGGCGCCACCTTCAACCTTGGCAGTCAGGTACTCCGCCATGAGCCCGAACCGACCCGCCGTGATGTCGGTGTAGAGCGAGTAGACCTGCACGTCGAATCCCTTGCCGAGGTTGGCACTGCCCGGACCGCCTTGATCCGGCAGGAAACCGGCGCCCACACCCGCAATCCAGGTGCCTTCCGCCAGCTTGCCGGTGAGACCGACATTACCCCAGTACGCCAGGCTATTGATCGTGCTGTCGCCGGCGCTCGAGGCGATGGTGAAGTTCTCCGCCCGCTCCGGATTCGTGACCGCGGCGCTGTAAACCAGACCGAGTCCCGTCGCCGCCGACAGTTCCCGCTTGCCGTCGACGAAGGCCCCGATGCGATAACTGCCGGCGCCGAGCCGACGGCCGTTGTTGGGCTCGACGAAGTAGCGCGTGACCGACGAACGCTCGATGGCCCGAACATCGCCGCTGCTGGCGCGTTCCTCGTAACCGACGTTCACCTTGCGCAGCCCGAAATCGAACGAGAGATCGCTGCTGGGCTTGTAGGAGATGATCGCGTCATCGTAATTCGAGCCGGCGAAATCGTAGGTGAACACCGTGCTCCAGTCCTTGCCCAGGCCAGCCTTGAGCGTCAGATAGGCGCGCCGCACAAAGAAGTGATTCGTCGCCGCCGGGTCGCGCGCGTTGTCGATGTTGCTGCTCAGTCCGGCAAATTGCGTCTGGAGCCGCATCCCCACGGACAGGCGGTCCGTCGACTTGCCGCCGGCAAAGGCATGCGCCGGCACCGTGTTGCTGTCGCGGACGAGGTCAGCGCGCACGTCCTCGGCCTCCTGGTTGGTGAGAATCCCCTTGCGGACGAGGATGTCGAGCAGCGCGCCGCTGTCCTGGGCGGAGAGCGCAGCGGCGGATACCAGCAAACCGGTTGAAAGGAACAGGCGCCTGAGGGTTGAACGGTGGGTCATCGGGTGTGGTGTTACGTTTTCCGGCCGGAACGTCCGACCGTCGTAACAAAACTAGCGACCGATTGTTACAGTTTGATGACGAACCCGTGACGAGGGCGTGACAAATGCGGAACGCGGTCACGGATCGGTTACAGCACGTCACAAAGTGCCGGGCTGTCACAAATTCACTCATGGCTCCGGCTCCGGTTCGTCCGACGCTCCGCCGTAGCCCAGCACCTCCACGGTGATCAGCGAGGGCGACTCCTCCGCCTGCGCCGCCGTCCGGGCCACCTTCGCGATTTCCTGCGCCACCGAGCTCGCCGCGCTGGTCGAAGCCGAGGCCGAGAGCAGCCCGCCAATCGCCGGCGCCGCGACCGTCGGCGTGCCCACGCTGCTGCCGCTCACCTGGATGTTCGCCGCGTTGACGACCTGCAGCGCGGAGATGTTCAGGTTGCCCGAGACCCGGATGCCCGCGTCGCCGGCGTCGATGGTGCCGGTCGGCGCAATCAGGTCGACGTCGCCCGGGGCCACCCCGGAGACCGTGGCGAGCACGCCGATACCGCCGCCCGTCGCCAGTCCGGCGAGGTCGGTCTTCACGTCGGCGCTCTGGGGATCCACGAGCACGCGGGTCGGGGGGGCCGACTGCACGGTCTTCGAGGACGCGCCAGCGGCGATGTTGCCGGCCGAGGACCAGATGATTTCGTTGCCGCCGCGCAGGGTGAAAATGCGCGAAGTCCCCACGATGACGCTGCCGTGGGTGAAGATGAAGATATTGCCGCCCGACTCCGTGAGGATGCCCTGGTCCACCGGCTGGCTGCCGGCGACATCAAAACCCACCGTGAGCTGGCCGCCCGGGGCGAACAATTGGATGTCGCCGCCGCTGGCCGTCTTGATTTCGCGCGAGGTGAGCGAAAAATCCCCGTGCCACTTGGCGCCGGGGAACAGGGCCGCCACGGCCTCGAAGCCCGCCGCGTACGTCTGGTAGTCCGGACTCGCCGGGTTGCCATGATCGCGGCCCGCCTCGCGCAACACCCGATAGAAGACATCAAGAATCGCGCGCTGCCGCCGCTCCGCGGACAATTGACTGAACTGCGACCACGCCTGCTCGGTGGTCACCCGGCCCAGGTTGAGCGCCTCCCCCACCAGGGGCAGATAGCGCGTCGCGTTGTCGCCGGCCGTCGCGGGATTCAGGAACGTCCGCTCGAACCGGGCGAAGTCCAGCGCACTCGCGTCGAGTCCGGCGACCGGACCCAGTCCCGCGCCCGCCAGAATTCCCGCCCCGGCAAACGGCAGGTTGGGATTCCGGGCGTTGCCGACGCTCGTAATGCCAATGCCCGTGCCGTCGCCCACGGTGGGCCCGACGCCGAGGTCAAAGTCGCGACCCGCCAGAACCTCGAGCGTGCCCGGGCCGGCAATCTGAATGTCACCCGCATTAGGGTTGCCCCCGCCCGGAGCGGGAGTCGTCACGCTGCTTTGGAGCAATTCGTTCCCACTCGACTGCGCCACCAGCCGCAACGGTGAATTCTGGTTGAAGGCCACGAGGTCGCGTGCGGCCGCCACCACGCTGACATCGCTCGCCCGCGTGTTTTGCAGGTAGAGGGAAATGTCCGTAATGTCGCGCCCAGCCACCACCCGCGCGGCCTTCGCCGAAAAGAGCGTCAGCCCCGAGATGTCCCCCCCACGGGCATACAAGTGCAGCGGCTGCGCATCGTTGAGGTGCAGCGGCCCGGCGGCATGCAGCGCCTGTTTCGTCTGAATCACGGCAAACAATCCCGTGCTCGAACCGGACTCGTTGAAGAGGACGTTGACCGCGTCGAGCAACTCGATCGGTGTCACGGTGGGCGCCGCCGCCTCCTCACGCGACAGGGCCAGGGGTGCCGCCACGCCGGGAATCCGCCGGGGATCCGCATCCGAGAGGATGACCTGGCTGGCGCCCCACACGCGGTTGTTCGTCGTCGAATTCACGCCGTTAACCTGCATCCCGTTGACCGCCTTGGCCGCCAGCAGATCGAGCGTGCCGCTGGCGGCCGGCGACAGCGTGAGCCCGCCGACGAGATTCAGGTCGCCGGCGAAGGCGGTGGCGCGCAACGTGCCCGGCAGGAGCCCCGTCACCCCGTAGAAAGGCGTGATGTCCGTCTCGAGCAGACGCAGCCACGGCTGCGAATACGAGGAGAAGGTCTGATGGCGCGCGTCGTCGTAGAGCAGGACATTCTCGTACCAATTGGCGAGGGAACCCGCGCGGCCGTCGGGACTCGCCCGCAGCGTGAGCGTCCCGGTAAGCGAGGCGACGGCGACCGCCGAGCTCGCCGCATAGGTCGAGAAATAGGTCTTCTGGAACGCGCTGTTGTTGACGCCTTGCGGCAGGAGGAATGCGTTGACGACGGGCCCGAGCAGCACATCGCCGCGGGCGGAGACGTCGAAACTGCCCTGCCCGAGGAACAGGGTCGTCGGCAACCAGGTCGTGGCGTCGGCGACGGCATTACGCGTCTCCAGTGCCACCACGTCGGATTGCTTCAACGCCGCCCGCGTGCTGTTGGTGCGGATACTGCCCCCCGCGCTCAAATCACCCTGGCCGCGTTCGACGTAATACACGCCCCCGTCGATGTGGCGGCCCGCCCGCACCGTCAGGTTACCGCCACCCAATTCGATCAGCGCGGCGGCGTCGGGTGCGCCCTGGGGCATCCGGCCATTGGTGGCGACGGCAGCATCGACGTTGGCGATGTCGCGCCCGGCCTGCAGCGAAACGTTGCCGCCCCCCAGCGCCCCCACGCCTTCGAAGAAATTGCTGAAGTCCACCCACCACGACGTCGAGGCCACGTCCCCCCCGGAACGGGTCGCGGCGAATTGCCCGGTCACGGGATCCACATAACCGCGGCGGTAGAGCCAGTTCGTCGGCAACTCCTTCGAGGAGTCCGGGGCGAGGCCGGAATTGCCCAGCACCAGGTGGGTGATGTCGTGCTGCGCCGCCACCGAGATGTTCCCGCCCCCGTAGGTATAGTACGCAGGATAGATGGGGTTCTGCGTCTGGCCGAGCTTGCTGTTGCGAATCGCGTCGTCGAGCACCGGCGGGTCGAAGTTCGGGAGCGGGGCCGCCCCGGTCCCCGCGGTGTAGACGGTCGCGATGGGATTCAGGAACTGCACATCGCGCCCGGCCGCAATATCGATGTCCCCCGTTCCCGTGCGGATGGTCTGGAAGAAATTGGGCAGGATCGTTTCGCGCAGGTTGGACGCGGCGTTCGGGCTGTTGGGATTGCTCGGGATCGGCAGGGGCGGTGCATTGCGCCCCAGCAAGAGCGAGCCCGCCGTGCCCGCGAGTTGGTCGAGCGGTTGCACCCGGCGGAAATCTGCCGCCGAAAAATCGGCGCCGGCGACGAGGCGATAGGACCACGAGGCGGTGCCGGCCTCGAGCAGCGGCGCCGTCCACAGCCCATTGGTCGAGGCCCCGCCGAAACCATCGCTCAGCGAACCAATCCGGGCGACGCGCGTGATGGAGCTGTAGCTGTAGTCGAAATTCAGGTTGCCGCCCGCCCGCAGGGTGAGCACCCCGGGTTCCGCGTGATTGGGCCCGAAGCGGAACGTCGAGAGATCCCAGGTCTGGGCCAGCGTGAGGTCACCCGAGCGGTTGATAATCTCCGCGCCGGGTTGCACGTGGAGTTGGGCGCCAAGGTCCGGCTGTGGGGTGGTGAGGCGCAGGGTGATCGCCGCAGTGTTGGCGGTGAAGGCGGTGCCATTGGCCTGGACCGCCGTCATCACCGCGGGCGTGATTGGCGCCTCGCCCGCCGTGGTCAGGTCGGTCACCTGGAAACCTTCCACCACGACCGCAGACGCTCCGCGCACCGTGCCATGCAGCGGAGCGATCGACACATCGGCCGCGCCCGCCGTCTGCGGCGCCCGCAGGTGCAGGGTGCCGCTGAACCGCCCCAGCGCCGCGCTACCGGCGTCATTGCTCGCCACCGCCAGGTCGACCGTCGATCCCGCCTGCAGGTCGATCATCGCCCCAATTTCACCCCGGGTCTCGAGGGTCACGCTCCCGCCCTTGCCCGCGGCATCGAAATCCGCCGCGGCCACGGTCAAGCGCGCGCCCGGTTCGAGGGTGACTCCGGCCGCGGCCGCCAGGGCGATGGAGCCACCGGTGGGCCCGGAAGCATCCACCAAGCCTGTGCCGCCCACCCGGATGGAGCCACGGTCCGTGGAGAGCAGGAATTCACGCGCGGTGGCGGTGCCATCGAGCACGGCATCGCCCGTCCGCACCCGGAACGATCGCCGCGCGTCAAACCCCCCGCGGTTGAGCAGGTCGTTGAGGGCGGAAAGGCTGTCACCCGCCACGCCTCCCACCTCCAGCGAAAACGCCCCGCCCGCACCGAGCAGCGCGCCGCCCGCCGTGAACTCGCCCGCCGGTGCTCGCACCGAAATTGATCCCGCCGCGCCCCCGCCCGCCGCAGCCGCGACGGTCACCACGCTGCCGGGCCCGAGGATCGTGTTGCCGGCATCCGCTGCGAGCGTGACGTCTCCGCCCGGGGTGAACTTCGTCACGTCGAAAAACGTCTGCGCCGTGCCACCCACATCCAGCCGGGCCGCCGGGCCGGTTCCGATCTGCAGATCCCCGGTGATCGCCCGCAGTTCGAGCGTGCCACTCGGAAAGAGCAGGTTCGTGGCCACCGTCACGGTGGATCCAGACAGCGCGAGGGAGGCACCGAGACCGCCAATGAGGCTCGTCGTCGCCGCTGCGCCCGATCCGGTCAGCACCAGCTCCCCACCGCTGACAATCGTGTGAGAGGATCCCGTGGCTCCGGTGAGGAGGGGCGCGCGAATCGTCAGCGCCCCCTGTACCGAGAGAGAGCCGGTGCCCTGCCCGATCACTCCATTGCGGGCGTCGAACGTCGTGGCGGAAAACTGATCGATGGCGAGCGGGTTGGCCCCCAGCTTCAGCGAGTCGCCAATGAAATTGAGCGTACCCGCCGTCGCCGCGCCGGCCGCGAGCACGGATCCCCCGGCCGCGTTGTCGAGCAGGATGTCCTTCGCGGCAATCGTCACGCTCCCTCCGACGCCATCGCCCCGGATTTGCCCGGCGTGCAGGGCGAGCGAGGCAAAGGTTGGCCGGCCGCCGGCATCCAGCGCGCCGAGTTGACCGCTGCCGTAGATGTCGATCGCCGAGTAGCTCAACAGCGAAAGGCTCGCGGCACTCTGCAGGCCGTCCAAGGCCGCGCCGGACAGCAGCAGCCCGCCCGTGGTGGGAGCGGAGGCTCCCGCCAATTGCAGCGTGATTTGACCGCTATCGAGCGCCAGCGCACCCACCGCGAGCACCGCCGAGGGGTCCAGCACCGTGGTACGCGTGCTATCCAGCGTGACGCTGCCGCCGCTGATGCGCACGCCGGCCCCGACCGTCAAGGACGGCGTGGCGGTTGAGCTGACTCCCGCCCGGACAATTTCCGCCGACGACGCGCTGCTCGCCCGCACCAGCGCGCCATCACCGCTCCCGGAGGTCGTGGCGCTGCCCAGGAGCAACCGATCCGAAGCGCCCGCCAAAACGCCGGCCCCGTCGAGGACCGCGCCCGGCGCCAGGGTTACCGCGCGGTTGGCCGCGAGAATCACATCTGCACCCCGCAGGGCCGAACCCGCGTTGTCGAGGGTGAGGTTGCCCGTCTTGACCCCGACGGTCGTGCCTGTGGAGGCCGTCGTACGGACACCGCCAATCAATAGACTTTCCGCTCCGAACGCCGTGAGCTCGGTCGCGCTCAACACCAATGTGCCCGCGGGCGCCGTGACGCCCCGCGCGCCGGCGATGATGATGTCGCTGGGGCTGCTGAGGTCCACCAAGCCACCGCGCCCGCCGGTGGGCGCCTGGGCGTTGACCGTCCCTTGCAAGGTCAGATTGCGCGCGGCCGAGATCACCAATTGCCCCGCGTCGACCGGCAGCCGTGCCACCGCGACCTCCGGGGTGGTCGTGGGGTCGCGGAGCGTGGTATTCGCCAGCGAATCCTCGTACTCCGCCCTTTGCCGGACCACCGTCTGCGGCGTGACCTGGAAGGCGGACGTCACCGCCTGGGTGCCACCCTGACCACTCAGGGCGTTCGTGCGATAACCGGCGACCACGCTCGATCCATCGGGTTGCTCGGTGGCGCTCAAAGGCGGCACGGCGGCGCCCTGCGGCGTCACCAGGAAGGCACCCGGCAGCAGGGCGTAACGCGCCGGCAGCAGCGTGTAGGTACCCGCCGGCAGACCGTTGCTCGCCGCGAGGGTCACCCGATCTCCGGGACGCAAGCTGGCGTTAACATAGCCCGCATCGTTGCCGAGATTCGGGTTGAGCCGGGTGGCATTGAACGGTGCATAGGGCGCATAGTCCGCCTCGTAGTTCGGGAGCACCGCAAAGCTCGTCGTCGCGGCGAGAACATCGCGGGTGCCTCCCACGCCCGGAACAAAACGGTAGGCGTAAAGATCGCCGCCGCCGCGCAGGTCAATGACCGATCCCGCCTCGTCCGTGACATTGCTCGCCGAGATATTCACCGCCTTGGCGGGCAACCCGGTCGCGGTGATGTCGTTGCTCGCCGGATCGATCCACGCCGTGCCGTTGAGATTCGCCCCGTACGGCACGACCAGCGCGGCACCCGTTTTCGCGTCGACGGTCGCCACCGATGTCACACTCCCCGCCCCGAGGGTGAGTTGCTGTGTCGCGGCCACCGTGAGATTGGAAACGAGGTCGCGCGGCGCGGTGCCGGTGCCATCCCAGCCGAGGTTGATCGTGCCCATCGGCGCCCGCAGCACCCCGCCCTGCGTGATGGTCGAACCAAAGATGTTCAGCGTGCCCGCGGCCGAAAGCGGCGTCTGCCTGGTTCCGGCGCTGCTGATTGTGACCGTGCCGGGCTGGCGGGTTCCCGCCCGTTGATAATCGTACGCCGCCAGGGTGAAGCTCAGATCCGTCGGCGGATAGATTTGGCCCGCGCGCAAGGTGAGGTCTCCCGCAAGATCGAGCGTGCCGTTGCCGCGTATGTCCCCGCCCTCCGCGATCAACGCGGCCGCGCCGATGTTCTGCAGCGAGAGACTGCCGACATCAATGAGCTGGCCGCTCACCTTCAACGTTCCACCACCGTAGGTCGGCGGCGCATAAAACGGCTGCCCCTGCACGAGGAAGGCCGATCCCTGCTCGACGGCGAGCAGCGGAGTCAGGAAGGGCGCGCCGAGCGCCACGTAGGGTGCATCGAGCGCCACGGCCGCTTCGGCAAACAGGACGCCCGACGTCCCCACCGTCAGGCTGCGCCCCGCGTGGATCGTCACCGGGCCCGCAAACTCCACGGTGCCCCGCAACGTGAGCGCGTCAAAGCCACCCTGGTTGAACGTATCCGCGGAAAAATACCCCTGACCGGCCAGCGGCGCTCCGCCCGCGTCGATCACCGGCGTGCCGATGGGGGACTGCCCGGCGGGGCGCGACTGCGGAGCGATCGTCGGCCCGCTCTGGGACACCGTCAGCGTGACATCACGCGGCGTCTGCGCGGTGGCACTCGTGCCGGGTGGATAGAACCGGCCCGCCGTCACGGTAAGGCTGCCACCGAGCGCGCTCGGGCCACCCGCTGCGCCCCGCAGGGTGGCGTCGCTCCACAAACCCTGGGCACCCGTGAAGGTGATCGAGCCCCCGTTGCTCTCGATTCCCGTCGGCACAAAGAGCTGGCCCGAGGTCGAGGTGTTCAGGGTGGCACCGAGCAGCGAATATGACGGCGCCAGATCGAGCACACCCGCCGTCCCGCTTACGTCGAACCGGGCGCCGGCTTCGGCGTAGATGTTTCCGGCCACCGCGATGCGCCCTCCCGCCAACACGGTCCCGGTCCTCAGGCCGCGGGGGTCGGGAATCAGCACCGTCGCTCCCGCCGCCGTCAGCGAGCTGCGCGGACCAAGCTGCACCGTCGGCAAGGCGAGGGATTGATTGGGAAAAAAGAGCGTCGAGTCCTTCGCGCCGGTCACCGAGATGCTCCCACCCGGGGCGCTCACCGCCCCCAGCACCTGCACGGTATCACCCGCCAGGATCACCGCGCCCTTGGGATCGACGCGAATGGTCGCGCCTTCGCCCAGCACCAGATCACCGCGGACGATCACCGGCTTGGCGCTGTTAAAGGGATCGCGCACGCCCACGGCATTGAACGCGACACTCACCGGGGCCCGCACCCCTTCAGGTGCGACGAGCTTCGTGAAACTCAGCTGCGGACCCTGGTCCGCCAGCACCCGATTCTGCGCCACCGGCGCGAGCGTCGTGCCCGGCGCGATTACGACCGCCGGCAGGTATTCGCCCGGTGTGGCCGTCGGAACCCCCAGTCCACCCACGCTGAAGTTCGCGAAACCACCCAAGGAGAAAAACTCCGGTGCCAGCTGCAACGTGCCGCGGTCGGAGGTCGTGCCGCTGACCTGCACGGCAGGAGCGAGCAGGGTGAGCGATCCCCCTCTGGTGCCGCCATACGCCGAGAGTTCCCCGCTGAGCGAAAGACTGCCGCCGGTGAGCGACGCGAAACCGGGGTCCTGGCCGCCCTGCACGATAATCGCCCCACCGACCCCGTAGTTCGGCTGGCCAGTCGGCCCCACCCGCACCCCGCCCGAGGCCTCCACCCGACTGCCCGCCTGCAATTCCACGTTGAAGCCACTGAGACTGACCGTGCCACCCTGGGTGACATAAAACGTGTTCTCCGCCGCCGCCGCCGCGCCGGTCCGATCGTCGATGACCAGCCCGCCGACCTCCACCGCTGCTTGTGGCCCCAGCGTAATCCGCCCCCGCGCCGGATCGATCTGCGGAGGCGGAGGCAACGCCCCGCCGGTCAACGCCCGGTCGGCATAAGGCGAACGATCATACGCGGTCAGAGCGATGTCCCCGCCGGGCGCACGCAAACGGCCCTGCACGTCGAGATTGGCCGCAGCCAGGGTAATCGCCCCGCCCGCCGGAGCGGCGAGCGCGACGCCGGCCGGCACATTGATATTCCCGTCGCGGTTGTTGATCGCCAGCGCCCCAAACGCCCCGGGACCGAGGAGCTCCGGCGAAAGCATGATCTCGCGCTGGCGCGCCTCCGGCATTTGAAAGAAGATCGGGTCGAACGCTCCGACCGCCGGCAGCGTCGTCCCGCTGCGAAACGTGATCGCCGGCGGAGTCGGCGAATACAGCGGGAAGAAATTCTGCGCCAGCGCGGGGTCCTGAGCCTGCACGGCCAGCGACAGCGACGAGGCCGGCGGCACCGCGGTACGCTGGCGAGGGCCGGCTACGGTGGCACCGAGGAGAGTGCCGTCGAGCGCGACGGCGGGCGCCGTGATCGCCAGGCTGCCCCCGGTCCCACCCTGCACGTAACCCGGCTCATAGGTAGCCTCGAGCGCCGGATTCACCGTCGTGCTGGTGACGCCCCACTTGCTGTTCGCGCTGGTGGTCGCGCCTTGATAAAGCCCGTCGTAAACCCGATCGGGCGTGGCGAGCGCTATGTCGAGCACGCGCCCGTCGGCCAGCACCTTGCTCGTCGCCACGTCGCCGCCGGTATAATTGATCCAGCCGCCCGACACGTTCACCGTGGAACCCGGCTGCAGGACCACGGCGCTGCCGGCACTGAGTTGTACGCTGCCCCCGGCGGTCGTGAGCTGGCCGACCGTGTGATCCACCAGCGCCACATACCCCGTGGTATCGGCGAGCGGGGTGCCAATCCACGCCTGCCCGTTGTAGGTCCCGGTCTGTCGGAGATCGATCTTGATGGTCTGGCCGCGCAGGGGCCCGTCGCGCTGCAGGGGGGAGTTGGCCAGCTCCGCGCCCCGCAACTCGACCGCGACGATGTTGTCCGTCACCGCCGCCGCCACGCCGGCTGAGCCGGCCACATCAATGACCGCGCCGGAGTCGAGGTAGATGTTGCCTCCGGTGAACGCGAAATAGTCCTGCGCCGTGGCGCCGCCGCCGTTCAGGTTCCAGGTTCCCGCCTCAAGCTTGAGCGCGGCACTCGGAGCCACGAGCAACGCGTTGGGCGCGAGGTAGACCGACTGGCCGCGCACATTCACCTGGGATTGCAACGCCAGTTCCCGGCCGACGACGCGCTCGGTGCTCGCCAGTTCGGGCAGCACCTGCGTGAGGCTGCCCGGGCCGAAGGTCACGGTGCCGGTCTGTCGCGGGAAGAACGCCGGCAGCCCGCTGTATCCGCCGCTGCTGACCGCGTCGTGTTCGGCCAGCAGGTCCAAGCGTCCATTGAAGGCCACCGAAGTTGAACTGGCCACCGCGCCCCGTTGCTCGATTGCGCGGGCCACGACGGTGACCGCGCCCCGCGGCGACTCGATCAGCGCGTTCTCGGCGTTGGTCGCCGTTCCGCCGCCCGCGCCCACAAAGACATCGAGACCCCGCAGCGTCGGGTCGCTGCCGTCGTGGGCCGCGAGGCCCACCTGCTGGCCGGCGGCCAGGATCGTCTGGCCATCGGGCGTCGAAATCGTCCCGGCATTGGTCACATTCGGCCCGAGGAGCGCGATGCGCCCACCCACGTGCTCCGCACTGGTCGGGCTCGCGAGCCGGGCGCCAGGTTGCACCACCACGTCGCCGCCACCCCCGGACGGCGTCAGGGCCGCAACCGGGTTGAACGCCGGCATGCCGTTGGCCCCCGCGGCGACCGGCAACGACGAAAACAGGAATTGCTGGTCCGGGTTGTTGAGCAACCCGCGCGCCACCAGGTTGGTGTTGATCGGCAGGGAGGACGCGACGAGCGCATGCGTGTTCACCTGCGCTGATCCGCCAAATATGATCCCGTTCTGGTTGATGAGATACACCTGACCGGGGGCCTGAATCGAACCCAGGATCTGGGAGGGCACCCCCGAAGGATCCTTCACCTGGTTAAACGTGATCCACTCACTCACGCGATCGCCCCCGAGACTCTGGTCAAAGGTCAGCGTCGTGTTCTTGCCCACGTTGAAGCTCTCCCACGTGAGCAGGGCCTGCTGGGCCGTCTGCGTGACGGTCACCTCGGTCTTGCCACTCGCTGTGGTTTGGGTCGGGGCGTTGGCCCCACTCGGGGGCACGGTGAGATCGAGCTTGAGTCCGCCAGCGACCAGCCCATCGGGCACATTGGGTAAACTGACTCCCACGTGATTCGGGTCCCGGCCGAGGTTGGCCGGCCCGGCCATCGCCAACGAACGCGCCGCGGCCTGCATGGCCTGCACGGCCTGCAACGCCTGCGTCGTGCGGGCCAGCGAGTCGGTGCCGCTCGGCCGCGGCACCGCCCCGGCGAGCGCGGCGGCCGCCCGCGATTCCGACCCGGACGCCGCTGCGGACGCCGCCCGCCCGGAGCGCAGTAGATCCGCCGCGCGGACCCTGGCGCCGGCCAGGGCAACCGTCGCGAGCAAACCCGCGCGCAAACAAAGCTGGAACCGGGCGATCGTCACGGTTTCACGCGCTGGTCGGCCAATTTGTCCTGGTAGTCCTGCACGAGATTTTCGAGCCGCGTACGCGTCGCACCGACAAACGGCTCCCGCGCCGCCAGCACCTCACCCAGGCCAAACTTCTCGTACCGGGTGAGGATCTCGTTGCCGATCCGGTGGAGGGCGAGGTTCTTCGCTTCACGGTCCGCGACCTTGCGCTCGAGCACCACGATGTCCGTCGCCAGCCTGGCCCTCTCGGCTTCCCGCGTCTTTACGAGCGCGGCGGCCTGCTGGTGCGCGGCCTGCGCCTGCGCCAGCGCTTCCTTCAGCTGCACGAGTTCGGCGTCGCGTGCCCCGAGCTGCGCCTTGAGTCCGGCGAGCGTCTGGTCGGTCGCCGTCCTTTCCGCGACCGTTTGTTTGCGCAGCACCTCGAAGCGCTCCTCGGCCGCCTTCTTCTCGGCGGTCAGGGTCGTTTGGGCCGCCTGCAGGCTGGCGCGTTCCGTTTCGGCCGCGCGCAGCTGCAGGGTCACGCTGCGCAGGGCCTCCCGCAGCCGGGCGTCGCCGGACTCGGGGCCCTCGGCGGCCCGAGCCATGATTCCGACGCTGAGAAAGAGGAGTAGAGAGAGGCGGCGACGAGTCATGATTAGAACTTTCCGTTGAAGTCGATATGGAGGATGTCGTTCTTGTAGGTCGGGCCGGCGACGTTGGTCGCACTCAGCCAGCGCACCACCAGCCACACGCGCGACGAGAGCGCCAGCGACCCGCCGAGAATCGGGCCCTGCAAATTGGTGCCGCCGTTGCCGAAGTCGGAATCGACAAAACCGTCGATGACCGCATCGGACTCCGCCCGCCGGTAGCTGAGGAACACATTCCAGTCCCCGCGCTTGGCGAGGGCGGCGCTGCCGACTCTCAGGTCGACCTGCCACCCCGTGTCTCCGCCGACAAAGTCGCCCACCCCGCGCGGGCCCAGGTTGTTTATCGCCGTGCGTCCCATCGCATCGCGGTGAAAGGCGAGATTCTTGACCCATTCGCCCACCAGCGACACCCGCAGTGGTTCAAAGCCGTCATAATCCAGCCGGCCGGTGAGCGCGAGATCGTGGTACGGCGTCGCCAGTCCGAAATACTGCCACTGGTTCGTCGTGCCGAAGTTGTTCAGCGGACTCGGCACGATCTCCCGCAGCGGAAAATAGGTGTTGCCGCTCTGGGCAAAGGATGGCCGCGTCTCGTCGGTGTTGCCGTTGTCCTGCGACGTGACGGGGATGAACGGGTCCGAGCGCCTGCCCTCGACGTTATAGTAATAGTAATAGGACGCGGCGACCTTCGCGCTCCATTGGGGTGCGAGGGTCAGGCTGGTGCCGACCTGGCCCGCCAGGAGCCACTTGTCCTGGCTCTTGAATTTCGCCGGCTGGTTCAACGCAAAATTCAGCGAGCTGTTGAACACCGGAAACGCCCCAAAGGTCGCGAATGATTTCACTCCCTTCCCCCGCGTCAGGTCAGCCTTCACCACGCCGCCGTCGAATCCCAGGTCGTCGTCGAAGATCATTTCCGTCTGGCTGTAGAACGGGTTGGGGAAACGCCCCACGCTCGCGCTCCAGGCGATGCCCCCCGGACCGCTGGCCTCGTACTTGAGGAAAGCGCGATCGAGCCAGATGGGATACTTGCTGAAATTGCCGTTCGTCAGGCCGAGAGTCTGGTTCGCCGTGACCGGCGAGGTGTTTTCTCCAGTGGCGAGCCGTGCGCCCCCGAAGAAACCCTCGCCCATGTCCACCTCGGCGCCAAATCGCCCGCGAATGCGCAACCGGTTGCGGGTGCGATCGACATTGGTCTGGGGGGAAAAGATCGTGCCCGCGACGTCGAACGGCGCGCCGGTGTTGATCGCGTTGAAATTGGGAAACGCCCCCGTGTTGTCGTTGCCCGACGGATAGAAGATTCCTTCGTAGCGCAGCCGGAAGTCGCCGAAGAGGGTGTAGCGCGAGGCCCATTCGGGAAGACTCCGCGGCGTGGCCCACCGCTCCTCCCGGGCCTGCGCCATCACGTCCAGCTTGATCTCCTCGCGCAGCTGCCGTTTCACGACCTCCGGCACATACGCCACGCGAATCGTGCCGTCCGGCACCGGGACGGCGGCGGCCCGGGCGACCGCCGTGTCCTCCTCCGCGAGCTTGATCAGTTCATCGGCATCGGCCTGCGGCAGCACACCGCGTTGCACGAGGCGCCGGATGAGATTCAGCGTCAGGTTCTGTGACGGAGAAACCGGCGCGGTCGCTTCCGCGGCGGAGAGCGCGGCAACGCCGACGATCAGCGCGACCAGCGGAAGACAGCGGAGCAGGGAGACTCGATTACAGTCGGGCATGATGGGAAAAGGCGCGGAGCTCAATGGGGGCGGCGGGCGGTGAGCCGCATCACGATGGGTTGCGGCATGCCCGCCGGGGGCAGCTGTTTGAGTTGCAGGCCGGCGAGCACCTCGTGGCAGAGCGCAGCGTCGAACTTCGCGTCACCCGACGGGCGCACCAGTCGCGCCCGGGTCACCCGGCCGGTCAGATCGGTCCAGAGGCGGACCTCGATCCGGAAATCGCCATCGCGCGTCAGCGGATGCCGGCGCAAGGTGTCGCTGACCGTCACCTGCACCTCGCTCGCGTACCAACCCCAGCGACTCGCGGCGGAGCGGGCGGGGCCGGTGCCACCGATCCGGCCGCCACCGCGGCTGGCGCTGAGGCCGAACGCGTCGGGACCGCCGGCCCCCGTGATGCTCGTGCCAACGTCGGCCACCGGCGCGGCGGCGGCCGGATCAGGCGGGGCCTCCGAATCGTCGACCGGAGCCTGCTCAATCATCTTGTCCTCCAGCATCCGTTGCGGCGGGGGCGGGGGCAGGGGCGGCGGCGGCGGCGGGGTCGAGACGATATTGACCATCGTGACCTCCGCCCGCTTCGGCGGCGGCGGACGCCGTTTGGAAAAAAAGGACTGGCCGCCGAAAATCAAGGCGACGACTCCCACCACCGCCACGATGCCCAGGGCGAAACCATAGCGCTGGAAGAATCCACGCGTTTCGGCCGGTTCAAAGGGAGGCGGGCTCATGGCTCAGGCAGGGCGGTGGGGGCGGGCCGTTGTTCAGCGCGCCTTGGTGGCGAGTCCGACCTGAGTGATGCCGAGACGGCCGACGACATCCAGCACGTCCATGACGCCCTGATACTGGGTCAGGCTGTCGCCCTTGATCACAATCGGGAGATCGGGGGTGGCCGCCTTGTACTGGCCCAGCCGCTGCTCCAATTCCGTCAGCGTCACCGGCAGCGTATCGAGGAAGATCTTGCCTTCGTTGTTGACCGTGATGGCGCGCGTCTTGGGTTTGGCCAGACTGGGTGCGGCGCTCGCCCGCGGGAGGTTCACCTTCACGCCCTGCACCGACGCCGTCGTCATCAGGATGAAGATGACCAGCAGCACGTAGGCCAGGTCCAACATCGGGGTGATATTGATGTCGTCGTACGGTTTTTCTTCGGAGGGAGCTTGCATGGCGGTTTATTTCCGGTTGACGACGTTCGGCTCGCTGGGGCCGACCGGCGCGCGGGTCAGGGCCCGACTGGCCTCGGCGGTTTCGGAATAGAACTCGGCCATCTTGGCGACGAATTCGTCGATGAAGACGTGCAGATCGGACTGCGTTCCCTTGATGCGGGTGAGCAGATAATTGTAGCCGAAGAGGGCCGGGATCGCGACGGCCAACCCGGCCACCGTGGCGGCAAGCGCGGCGGCGATGCCCGGGGCGATGGCGTTGACATTCACCTCCCCCGCGGCCGCCACCGCCGCAAACGTGATCATGACACCCACCACCGTGCCGAGCAGGCCCAGAAACGGGCCGCCGGAAATCGCAATCGTGAGCAGCACCATCTGGCTGCTCAGCCGGTGCGTCTCCCGCACCAGTCCGCCGTCCAGCGAGGCGCGGATTGCCTGGATGGAACGGGCTGAGAGCACCCGCAGACTGCGGTCGGCCGCGAGGCGGTGGCGGATTTCCCCCACGCCAATGTGATAAACGCGGTACAGGGGCGCCGCATGCATGAGTTGCTGCGCCTTGGTGTCGACCCGGCCGCCGAGGGACTTCGCCGTATCGGCGTCCTCATTGTCCAGCACCGAGAGATCGGTGGCGACGTGGCGCCACTCCTGGAGAAACAGATCGTTACCCCTGCTGACCCGCCCGAGGTAGAGCGCCTTGCCGATCATCACACCCCAGCTGATCACAAACATGATGCCCAACACCCCGATCACGACCCAACCGTCGAACGTCAGGGAACCGATGATCACGCCGAGGTAACCGGTCTTGAGAAAATTCAACCAGCTCGTCGGCTGCTCTTCATCACCGATGAGCAGCACCCGGCCTGCCTTCGCGCCGCCCTGCTGGCCGGCCACAAAGCCGAGGTGCGCCGCCAGGCGTGCGTCCTTGGTGATTTGCATCTCGTCGATTTCCCCGAGAAACGCGCTTTCCCCTTTCAGGGCGGCGCCCCCGAGCGTGAACGGGCCCTCCAAAGCCGGCAGCGTCGCTTTGACCGTCCCGTAGGACTCCCCGTCGACATAGAGCGTGATCGTACCGCCGCTGACCGTGACCGCGAGGTGATGCCAGGAGCCGAGCGGCAATTGCGCCGGGGTGCCGGTTGGCGTGCGCTGCACCTCCCCGGCGCGGGTGACTTCGACGAAGGGAGCCCCACTGTCCGAGCCAATGAGGAACGAGTCGGCACCGGCGCCCCGCCGCACAAGCACCATGCGCTGCTCCGCCGCCGTGGCTTTCACCCAGGCCATCCACGTGAGCGAAGCGCCTTCGCTCCACGCGAGCGACGGCGAGGCGGGAATGGTCACCGCCGTTTTCCCGTCGAGCCGCAGCCCGCCCCCGATCATTGCGCCCTCCGCCGTCGTTCCGGCGTTGCCCGCGTTGTTGTTGTTGCCCGAAGCATCAGCGGCCGGCTGCCCCCGCTCCGCAAAATGGTACACCAGCACCGTGTCGGGCACGTAGGTGCCCTTGACGTTGTCGACGCGGGCCACCGCGCTGCCCGGATTGCCGTAGTACAGCCAGAAGGTCGTCTGCGCCCCACCCTTGATCTCCGGCAGCTTTACCCAGACGAAGGCCTCGTTGAGCAGGGAGTCGAATTTCTCCAGGTGGAAGGTGAGCGGCGTCTTGTCATCCGCCGCGATGAACCGCAGATCACTGCCATCCGGCTTGCAGGCGCTGAACGGAAAATTGCCGTCGTGCAGCCGCACCAGCACCGCCACGTCGGACAGCGGATAACTGGTGGCCGCGCCGACCGGGCCGGTGTCGACGGTGATCCGCTTGCGCATCGCCCAATCCCCGCTCCACCAGGCATGCGCGGGCGCGGCGCCCAGCCAGAGAGCGGCAAAGGTGAGCAGGACGAATTTCCAGCAGAGGGTGACGACGCGTTTCATAAGAGGTATCAGAATTCAGACCACAGGCGGAACGTGAGTCTTGGGTCGGCGCGCTTCGACTCGCCCTGGTCCACCAGGGGGACGCCGGCATCGACCGCGCCATTGACGCGGTCGAAAAACCGGGCGCGGCTGCCGAGGCCGAAGCTGGCCACGTGAAAATGCGACGCCTGCTGCGGCAGCGCATCGTGCAGCGAAAGCCAGCCGGCATCGCTGAAAAGGTAAATCCGCCACTGGTTGATGCGCGAGGTCAGCGACGTCGTGAAGAACGGACTGCGCAGCTCGAGCGTGGCGAACAGCGCGTTGTCTCCGACCACTTCTGACTCGAGGTACCCGCGGGCCGTGCCGAGCCCGCCGCCGCTGAACTGCTCGCTGTCGAGCAGGGGCCGGTTGGCCAGTTGACCCTGCGCCTTGGCGTACAATTGCGCGCCGCGACCCAGTTCGATGGTGTGCGCCAGGTCGCCGCGCAGGAAGATGAAACCACCGTCCGCCCGGTACCGCCGCGTGTCGAACTCAGCCGGGCTGCTCCCCAGGCCCCGCACATGCAGCGTCGCCCCCAGGCTGATATCCGTGCTCCGGCCCTCCCCCACCAGCGTGGCATTGTAAGTGGCTCCGATGGGAAAGTACGTCACCGGCGCGGTCAGCTGCGAGGCCCCGACCTGCAGGTTTTGTTCGAAGTGCTTGTAGTCGGCGCCAAGGCTCAGTGACTGGTAGAAATTGCGCGCGGCGGGCAGCCGCAGAATGGCCCGGCCACCCACGATCTCACCCCGCCCGGCCACCGCCACCCCGCCCAGCGTGGAAACGTTGCTGTCCTGCTTGGTGCCCATCACCATCAGGCTCAGGCCGGTGGACCCCGCCGGTCGGGTCAGGTAGTAGGCGGAGAACACCTTGGCGTCGCCCGCCCGCTCGGGCGCCACCTGAAAACTGAAGCCCAGCGCGTCACCGCGCAGCCGGAAATTATTGTCGGAAACCGAGCCATTGAGCCGGAGTGCGGTCGTATTCGCGCTCCGACGGTTGTTGAGCTCGATGCTGGCGTGCACGGGCAGCGCTTCCGTCACGTTGAGATCGACGTCCACCGTGCCGGGAGTCTGCCCGGCTCGCAGCGTCGGCGTCACCCGCCGGTCCGCCGCCTGATTCAGGGCCACGATTTCCCCCGGGACCTCGTTGAAGTTGACGACCTTGCCCTCGGCGAGCGCGGGCGCCGCCGCCTTGATCACGCTCGGCGGGGAATAGCGGGCGCCCCGCACCCGCAGCCGGCCCACGGTCGCCTCGGTCACCTGGAGCGCGATTACGCCCGAGGCGACCGCCTGCGCCGGAACCTCGACCGCGACGGTCTGGTAACCGGCGTCGCGATAGGCCTGCTCCAGGGCGGTGCGCGCCGCCTCGACATCCTCCGGAGTGCGGCCCGGTCCAAGAAACGGATACACAGCTTCCTCCACCACCTCGCGCGGCAGATGGTGCACCCCATCCACCCGATACTCCTGGATGAAGAAACGTGCCGAACCATCCGCGGCTGCCGGCGGCGAGACGGCCGCAACCGCGGCGATGGCCAGCAGCGACGCGCCAAGCGTGACGGTGCGGCGGGCCAGACGTTGGCAAAAGCGATGATTCAAGGTTGGGTGGGAAATCAATGGCGGCGGCCCCTTTGGGTGACAAAGGGGCCGCAACTTGGAAACGAACGTGTTACAGACGTCGTCGCGTCATCCTGCCCAGCGCGCTAGGGGACCTCGTAGACTTCCACGAGCGCGGTACCCGTGCCACCGCTGGACGGCGCGACCTGCACGGTGTACGCGCCCGGCGCGAGCGTCTGCAGCAAGGCCGCGTCTTTGGTCGTTGCCCCGGCCAACAAAAAGGCGCCGACCTGGGAGAAGGCCGTGTTCAGGTCCGCCGCACCGGCCCAGTCGTCGTTCGCGGCCAGCGGAGTGCCGCCTTCCCCGAACAAGGTGAGTTTCGGGTCAGCCACCACGCCGCCGATGTTGAACGGTGCGGCGCCGAGCGTCGGGCCGACGGCCCGCACCAGCACCTTCACACTGGTCGACCCTCCCACCACAAATCCGACCGTGATGCCGGTGCCGATATTCTTCAGCACCGAGACATTCACCAGCCGGGGAGTCGTGGCCACAAACTGGCTGCCGGGGGTCGCGTCGTAGAGTTCGGCGATGACCGTCCCGGCGGCATTGCCCGCGCCGGAGACGCGGACGGAGAGGTTGCCGGAAGGCACACTCGAGAGATAGATCGCGGCGTCCTTCGAGGTCGTCGCGCTGTACGGGAACGCCCCGACGGCGGCCACCGTCGACAGGACGGCGGCGTCGCCGGCCCAGTCGTTGTTTTCGCTGACCTTGGTGGCGTCGTTGTAGAATTCCATCATTGGATCCGACAACACCCCTGTGACGCCCAGTTGCGTGAGCGACGGACCGGCGGCGCGCATGAGCAGCGGTTTGTTGCCACTGGTGCCCGCCCCGCCGACCACGAAGCCGAAGGTGAAGTTGTCACCGGCCGCCACCGCCGTGAGGACCGAGAGGTTGACCAACCGGCCGGGATTCGGCACGGCGCCCACCGTGAGGGCAAAGCCCGTGCTCGTGATCGCGCCCGACAGGTTGGATACCCGCACGGAGTAGTTACCGGCGTTGGCGGAGGAGACACTATTCAGTGTCAGCGTCGCGGTGGTGGCCCCGGCGATGCCGGCGCCATCCTTGAGCCACTCATAGCTGAGGGTGCCTGAGCCGGTCGCCGTAACCTTGAAGGTCACGTTCGCGCCGACGGCAACCGCCTGCGCCTCGGGCTGCGCCGTAATCGTCGGTGCGCCCGAGGTGCCCGAGAAGAACGCCGCCGAAGTGCTGAACGTCAGCGTGCCGCCCGCCGCCAGCCCAAACGATCCGAGATAGGTCGCCGCCGTCGCGCCCGGCTGCAGTTCAAACAAATCCGACACGGCGTAGCTGCTGCCGCTCACCTTGGCGGAATTGTTGATCGACGGGTTGAAGAAACCGAAGCTGACGCCGGGCTGGAACGTGTCCTGTACGGTGTAGCTGCCGGCCAACGTGCCGTTGATGGTCGCAGCGGAGGAGCTGTGCGACGTGGCGGCCGCGCCGTCGAGACTGCCGGGACCGCCAAAGATCAGTGCCTCGATACCGGACGAGGCGTTGGTCTGGCCATTGCGGCTGCCAGGCGCAAACGGGAGCGGCGCGGTGGCGGCGTCCTCTCGCGCCTTGGTGGCCCACAAGGTCGCCGGCGGCTGGCCATTGAGTCCGCCGCTGCCGACGCGACCCGAGGTGCCGATGACACCCCAGACGAGATCGGTGCGCGTGTTCCAATTGGAGCCGTACACCGCCGCGAGGTCCGCGGAGGAGAGCCGGGAAATGAGCAGCGTGGTCCCGGCGGGCTGGTTGGTAAACTGCGAGGCACTGCCAAGGTTGACCTCGAGGTTGACGTTCTGCCCCTGGCCGCCGGTCGCCCGGAAGCCAAGGATCAAATCGTTGAGATTGGCCTGCACCTGCGCGACCGCCGGTACCACAAGGACGGCGGCGAGCAGGGAGGTTGGAATAAATTTTTTCATGTCGTGAATCCTGGGTTGAAATGACGGGAGCAAGGCGGCGCGCTGACGCGTTCGCGCGAGACGCGGGTGCATCCGCAGCATCAGTTGTGGATGATCACGGCGCCCTCGGTGGAGCGGGAGACATTCATCGTGGACAGCAGCACGCCGGAGACGGTGGCGTCAGCCGTGCGAATCTGGGTGGCGAGTTGATCCGCCACGGTCTTGGCATTGCCGCTGAGCGTATTGCGGTACATCAGGTGCTCGTAGCCCCAACAGGTGTACAGACCCTCGCGGACGGCTTCCGGACTGTAGGCGACACCGTTGTAGGTGAGGTTGTTCTTCCCCGAGTTCACCCGGGTCGCGTCGTTGACGCCGAAGAACGCCACCAGGGCGAATTTCGACTTGAAGGCGTCACGCGCCGCCGCCGCGACGGGCGTGTTGAGATTGGTGGCCAGGGTGCCACCGCTGGCGAAACCCGAGTGCCCCGCCGGATAGCTGAAACCGAGCACCGTCGCCGCCGGCCACGGGGCAATGGCCGTGATTTCGCCGCCCGTGATGGTCGGCTGGTACTGCACCGGCGAGCCGAAGACGCCAAAACCGCTCTCGGCAAACTCCACCACGCGGGTGCCCGAATCCTCGTCGCGACCCATCGGGTAGGTGTAAATGTTCGCATCGGCGGAATTGCCGGTGAGCATCGAAAGGGGCGCACCTGCGGCGAGAATGAGCCGGGCCGCCAGCGGCGTCATGTTGGTGAGTTTGTCGAGACTGGCCTGCACCGCGGGATCAGCGCTCGCGCCCTTCGTCCAGACGAAAGGCACCACGCCGACAACCGTGCTCACCAGGGCATTGTACCCGGTGCCCGCAAATTGGGTCGTGCTCTGAAAGCTGTCGGACATCGCGACATCCGCTCCGGCGGGCGAATCATAGATGTTGCCGGAATTCAGGTTCGGAGTGCCGGCGGCCGTCAGGGTGTTGAGTGACTCCGAGAGCCAGGTCGGAAGTGTGACCGCGGGGCTCTGCTGCGCGATCGTCTGCACGCCGCCAACCGAGCCACCCCAGGAGCACTTAATCACGACCGGAAGACTGCCGATCTTGGTCGTACCGACGAAAATCGATTGGTTCGCACCCGTGGCACTTGTGCCGTTGTAGCCGTAAGTATAACCAGGCTGGAGAATGTTTTGCACCGCGGTGACGGTCGCGGCGCGAAAGGCCGTCGAGCCCGTGATTCGAATCGTGGATTGCGCCGAAGCGGCGCCCACAAACACAAGAGCGAGCGCGCCCGCCAAGATACCTTTGATTGCTTTCATTTTTCCTTTTGGTGGTTTTCCGTGGTTTTCAAATGCCCGGCGAAAGCGAGAGACTTCCGCGTCCGGGGGGGAGAGCGCCATCGATCCCCCGGTACCCACAATTCAAATCCGCCTGCGACGCGGAACCTTCACCGGCCCGACACCCGTCTGTCACATTTGTGACAGAAAGGGCGCGCCTCGTAACGATCGACGGCCAACGCAACCTGGGCGAAAAGACCTCCCGACGGCCGTCGGAAGCGCCTCAGCACCCGCCGGTCCCAACCCAAGGAACCACCGCGCTCGGCCGCCCGCAACCGACCCACCGGTCGACGCCCGCGCGCGCTTTCCCCCGTCCGTAACACACCGCCGAATACGTTCGCGTCCTCCCGCGGCTTCCGATCCCCCGGCCCCGCCCGGGGTGCCACGGGTGCCGGTGGGTGGCGTTGGGGGATCAATCCGCCGTGGCCACCGCGGCCAGACGATGCTCCCGCGCCACCGATCCCGCCCGAGCCGGAGTGGGAACAAGGTGCAGCCAGCGGGGGCGGGCGCGCTCGGCGCATTCCAACACCTCCAATTCGGCGCGGAGCCACAGCTGCCGATCCCCCGCGCGGGACGACGTGCCGAGCCGCGCCAGCTCATCGGCCCGCCGGGCGACGCGCAATTGCAGGGCGGTCAATTCCGTGCCATCGACAGCGGAAGGAAGGAGGAGATCGGGCGAGGCGAGGTTCATAAGCGTGGGGCCATCGGAGAAGCATCCGATCGCGCCCGACAAGAAAACCGGCGGCCGGCCGAAGCAACCCTCGCGGGGTTACTTTTCGGCAACGTCGCGCCGGGCTCTCACCCGGCTGCCTTAGTTTTTCAGTTTGATCTTCTTCGCGCGAAAATCGGGCTCGGCGCGCCGGGCGGCCGCGTACTGGGCGGCAGCGCCGATCTCGTCGCGTTTCTTCTCCAGTAGATTGCCAAGCCGGTAGTGCACGCCGGCCAGCGTCGGCTGATCATCCCCGGCGGGTGGGATCAATTCCAGGCAGCGTTGCAGCGCGGCGATTCCGCGCTCCACCCGCTCTCCACTGAGCGCGGCACAACGCCCGATTTGGTAGAGCGCCAGGAAATCGTCCGGCACCTCCTGCAGCACCGCCTCGAACTCGCCAAACGCGGCATCGTAGTGCGCCTCGGCCAGAGCCAGGGTGGCCCGGGCAACTCGCCCGCCGGCCGGATCAAGCGCGGCGATCGCTTCGGCCTGGGCGTGCGCCTTGTCCCTGCCGCCGCCGAGCAGGCGCGGCGCCACGCAGCAGTATCCCAGCAGGCTCCAGCGATAGATCGCGTTGCCCGGTTCGAGTGCGATCGCCCGCTCATACGCGACGCGGCACTTCCCCGCCCAGCTGATCTTCATCAGCGGATTCGCCTGCTGGGCGGCCAGCCCGTACGCATCGCCGAGCGCATTCAGGATCCGCGCATCCCGCGGCGCCTGTTGCGCCGCCCGCTCGAGATGCCGGAGGGCCGCCGCTTCCTCATCGAACCACAACGCCAACCGGCCGAGGTAAAAGTCGATTTCCGGATCCGCCGGACGCTGCCGGGCGACCCGCTCAAACCGCTCGCGAGCTTCGGTGTAGCGCCGGGCCTGGTAGCAATCCAGGGCGCGGGCCAGTTCCACGGCAGTCTGGCTGCTCGCACTCGTCATGATCGTGCTGAACACCAGCAGCGCCCAGCGGCGGCCGTGAAATTCGTTCATCGCGCCACGCCGGCTTCGGCGAGAAAGGCTCGGGCCACCCGGCGTACCCGACGCGTCGAAAGCCGGACCCGCCCGAACCGTCGCAGCCAACTGCGATTGCGCGAGTCCTCCGAGAAATCCCGCAGCTCCTCACCCAGTTCCCGCATCGTTTGCACCCGGGCAACCCGGGCAATCAATTCCCGATCGGGCGCAAAATAGTCCGGATCCATCGCCCTGAGCAGTGGCACCAGCGGCACCGCACGACGGTACAGGCAGCGCCAAAACAGAAAGCTGGCAAACTCCTCACCCGCCCGGCGGGGGGTCGCAGAAAAACAGTCGTGAAGGTTCATCGCTTCAAGCCCGCATCACAACCGCGCGGGGCCGCCGCGCAACCGTCCCACGTGACGATTGGGCAAAAAAGAGGGTCGCCCCTGGCAACGGGCGGCCCTCCCCCAACATCCCGATCGGATCAAGGCTGAACCGACTGCGGCGAAGGACACGGCTCGCCCCGCGAGGTCCAAGTCTCCATCGTCCCAGCGCCGAGATATCACCCGGCTGTAACCTGCCGGGGCCGGGATGGCCTCCGCGGCTGCGGCTCACGCCGCGATGTAGACTTCGCGGGCCTTGACCTGCACGATTTGCCGGCCGGGAAAAATGCAGGCCGTCAGCGCCCCGCCCTGCACGCAGCCGGTGTCGATGCCCAACGACCACTTCAGGCGCGAGGGTTCCGGCCTCGGCGTATGACCGTACACCACGAACGGCGGGCCCCGCCACAATTCGGACCAATGCGGGGCCGCCGGAAGTTGGGAACGCTTGGACGGTTCTCCGAACGGCCCGACCACCTGGATGCGGGTCACCACCCGGGCGGGCTGGGCGTACCAGGGGCTGCCCGGCAGGAACCCACCGTGCACGCACACGGTGTCCTGCCCCGGCACGCGATGCGTCAACGGCATCTGGGCAAGAAAGGCCCACGCCTTGTCATCGAGTTGCTTGAGCGTGTCGTAGTCCGAACGTTTCAGATGTGTCGGATCTCCGGTCCGCCGAAAATTGAGCAGCCGGAGCTCGTGATTGCCGAGCAACGCGCGATAGGCGTATTCCCGCGCCAATGCGATCACCCGCGCGCTGTCCGGCCCGCGGTTGACCAAATCACCCAGCAGGATGAGACGATCCCGGCGGGTCAGCGCGAGCTTGTTGAGCAAGTCCTCAAATTCCCGGGCGCAGCCGTGAATGTCGCCGATGGTGATGGTGCGATCAATCATAAGGTGGACAGAGGCGGCGATCCGGAACGGGCGACCACGTCCGCCACGTCCGCCACGCCCGCCACCGGGCTAACCAGGACCACGCCGGCAATCGCCGGGCTCTCCCCGGCGCGGCGCTTCCGCTGCAGCCACTCGAGCAGGAGTCCGGCGCCGAAACTCACGCCGAAAATGATCGGCCGCTCCTGCCGCGCCGCCAGTTCGGCGACGAGGTCGTCCAGTTGCGCGCAGAGCAAATCAACACAAAACGATTCGCGCGGATAGTTCAGGGCAAACAGATCCCCGGCCTGCAGCAGGAAACGGCGCAGCAGGAACACCTGCTCGGCCGAGTCGGGCACGAATCCTCCGAGCACGAGGGTCGGCGTGCGTCCGCGGCACGGCTCGCGGGTGACCGTCGCCCCCGGCCCCGCGGCCCCGCGGCTCCGCCAGGCGCGCTGGGCGGCCATGATGGACGGAAGATAGACGGAGGCCGACGACGGCCGGAATCGTTCCTCCGTGGTTCGCATGAGGGTGTGCAAAGGGCGGAGAGGCGCCGCATGCAACATCGCATACCACGATTGGGCGGGGGTGAAGCTAAGCGCTGGCATCACCTGCGACGGCACCGCGCCGACCACGGATCACAACCGCAATCACATGTCGTCGCTCAAACTTTGCGCTCCTGCCACCCGGGCGTAACACAAAGGCGGCGCTCACGCCTCCGCCAGCTCCGCGGTCGCTCCGACCTCCGGCTTTTCCACCGGCATGGGAAACTGGCGCACAAAGTCCGTAAAATGGATCAACTCAAAGCGCCCGTCCCAATGCTCCACGATCGCCGTCAGCGACTCGACCCAGTCGCCGGAGTTGAGATAGTGGATACCGTCGAGATGTTTGTCGGCCGCGGTGTGGATGTGGCCGCACATCACGCCGGTGCAACCCCGCTGGCGGGCCAGCTGGGCGATGTGGTCCTCAAAGTTGGAGATATGGCTCACGGCTTCCTTCACGCGGGCCTTGATCGCCCGGCTGAGCGACCAGTATTCCTGGCCGCGCCACGCCCGCCAGACGTTGTAGACCCGGTTGAGGGAGAGCAGCGTGCGGTAACCCCAGTCGCCGAGATGCGCCAGAAAGACGAAGTTCTTCGTCACCGTGTCGAAGATGTCGCCATGCAGCACCAGATAACGGCCGGCCGGACCTTCGTGAATGTGATCCTCGACCACGCTCAGGTTCTCGAAATCCAGCGGAAGAAACGATGCCAGGATATCGTCGTGGTTGCCGCGCAGATACACCACCTCGGTGTCCCGCTTTTCGAGTTTCTTCAGCACGATGCGAACGAAGCGGGTGGCCGCCTTGCTCCAGGCGCCGCCCCGGCGCAATTGCCAGCCATCGATGATGTCGCCGTTGAGAATCAATTTGGCGCAGCGGACATGGCGGAGGAAGTGGTTCACTTCATTTACCTTGGCTTCGGCCGTGCCGAGATGCAGATCCGAAATGATGACGGTGCGAACGTGCAGTTTCATGGGAGATGCAGGGCAAAGCGGGACGCGGCCGACTCCGGCGCGCTGGCGACCGCCCGACACCGGGCGGGGACGACCATCCGCAGGCTCCGGGGCCGCACCGCGACCTCAAGGCGGACCCCGGCCTCGTGCGTTTCGCCGTCGGTGTGAATGAGGCCCGGCGCGTCCCGCTCGATCGTGAAGTGTTCGGCCGAGCAGCGCCACGCGTAGAAACTGCGGTCCAGGGTCCCCAGGAACAGCCGGGTGCCCAGGGCGACGGATCCGACGAGGCCAACCGGCCGGATGGCCACCAAGTCCAGGCGACCGTCGTCGACGCGCGCGCCGGGCGCGATCCGGGCGTGATTGCCGTATTGGTCGGAGTTGGCGATCGTGAGCAACAGGACGTCCAGCGTCTCGCGGCTCCCAGCCCCGGAGATGATGCAGCGCACGGGTCGGCGCTGCCGCCACACCTCCCACGCCACGCGGACATACGCCGGCAGCCCACGACGCGTCAGCCGGTTGAAGCGCCGGCTCACTTCCGCATCGAGTCCAAGACCCATCGCATTGAAGAACGGCCGCCCGTTGACTTCACCCGAGTCGATCGCGGCGACCCGTCCACCCGGCGCGACCGCCAGCGTGAGCGCCGCGAACGGCGAACGCGGAATGCCCAGGTGGAGCGCCAGGCCATTGCCCGAGCCACATGGCACCAGCGCCAACGCCGTCGGCGTGCCGATGAGGCCCTGCGCCACCTCGTTCATGGTCCCGTCGCCCCCCACCGCCACCACTACGGCCACACCGGAAGCCGCCGCCGACCGGGCGAGCTCCGTCGCATGACCCGGTCCGTCGGTCACGGCAAACTCGGCGTCGATCGCGCGCGTCGCGATAAACCCGCGAATGGCGGTCGCCAGCCCGGGTCTCCTCCGGTTGTGACCCGACTGCGGGTTGAAGATGAAGAAGGTCCTCATGCAGGAAAAGGTGCCGGCCGCAGTTCGCGCACGGCCGACGCGGACAGGGAATGGGCGGACAGGGCCGTCATGACGTGGTCGACAATTTCCCGCGCGGCCCAGGGCCGATGCAGCGGCACTAAGGCCCGCCGCCACCGGCGCCACTCCGCCCCGTCGTGGGCAAAGGCTCGCTCCAGCACGGCCAGGACCGCCGCGGGCGACTCCGCCAGCGCCCCGACCCCGTGCCGCCGCAACAACTCGTAGTTGCCCTCCTCCTGGCCCGGCACGACTTGGTTCACGATCATGGGACATTGCGCGGCCAGGGCCTCCTGCGTCGTCGCCCCACCCGCCTTGCTCACCACCACGTGGTGCGTCATCAGCAGGCGGGGGATTTCCCGCGTCCAGCCCAGGAGGGTGGCCGCCGGCAGCCGTCCGGCCGCCACCCGCTCAAGCCGGGCGCGCAAGGCGGTGTCGTGGCCCACGGTGCAGGTGACATCCCAGGGCGTCTCTCGCAACAGGCGCACCGCGGTCTCGTGCGCCGCGCGCCGCGCGGAATTGATGATGTAGAGCACCCGCGGCCGGGCACCGTCCGCCAGCTCCGGCATCGCCCATTTCCCCGCGTGTTCGCCAAAGAACGGCTGCACGGGAAACCCGGTCACATGCAACCGCCGGTCCTCGATACCGGCCCGCCGCAACACCGCCGCCGATTCTTCGTTCGGCAGAAACCAACCCGCCCCGCCTCCGCGCCACCACAGTGAGTTGATGCTGATCGAATCGGTCACCACGTTGAAGTAGGGCACCGTGAGTTCGCCGGACCGGGTCATCGCCTCCAACAGGAAAGCATAGCCGGGAAACGTGCAGCACACCGCGGCCGGATTCTCGCGCGCGAGCAGGGTACGGAGCACCCGCCGTTCCGCCCGCAGCCGGCGCAACGCGAACGGCACCAGCCGCGACCGGTCCAGCCAGGCATACACCAACTGCCAGCTTCGCGGTGAAGCATTGATGAGACCCAGATAGGCGCGTCGGGTGACCGCGTTCATGCGCGGCGCCGCGAGCGCCAACGCGTCGTAGACCGGGGCGGAGGCGGGACCGAAACGCGCCTCGCACGCCAGGGCGACGGCGCGCGCCGCGGCGTTGTGGCCCTCCCCGAAGCCGGTCGTCAGGATCAGAAGGCGGGCGCTCATGCGGGCTGCGGTTCCACCGCCGGAAAGGTGCGGCCCGCAGCCGCGACCACCAGGTCCGCCTCAAAGCGCTCGACCACGTTCTCCCATGATTGCGCCTCCACCGCCGCGCGGGCGGAGCCGCGAATCTTCGCGCAAAGAAACTCATCGGCCGCCAGCAATTCCGCCGCCTCAATCAACGCGGCGGGCGACTCGAACGGGACGGCGAGCCCGTTTTCGCCGTGCACCACAAAACGTCGCGCCGCGGCGTAATCGAATCCCGCGACGGCGAGTCCGCTGGCCATCGCCTCGGTGAGCACGTTGCCAAAGGTCTCCGTGCGGCTCGCGTGGATATAGATGTCGGCCGAGGCGTAATAACGCCCGATTTCCTCCCGCGAAAAGAACCCGGCAAAGATACAATCGGGATGCGCCCGCTGCAGGCGCGCCTTCAATGGCCCCTCCCCCGCCAGCACAAAGCGCAACGCGGGGTTCACGGCCCGCATCGCGGCGTAGGCCTGGAACAAGAGCTCATAATTCTTCTCCGGCGCCATCCGTCCCACATGGAGGACGACCGGGGTGTGGGGTCCGGCCCCCCACTTCTGCCGCAGCTCCGGCGCCCGGCGGGCCGGATGAAATTGCCACGTATCCACTCCGCGGGACAGCACCGCCAGATTCTGAAACCCCAGCGTCGCCAACTCCTCGCCCAACTCCCTCGTCGGCACGAACGTCCGCCGCGTGCGGTTGTGCACCCGGCGCAGCCAGGCCAGCACCAGTCGCGTCACCGGCGCCGCCCCGTAATGCCGCGCGTACGCGTGAAAGTTGGTGTGAAAGCTCGACGTCACCGGAATACCCAGCGCGCGCGCGGCCGTGACGGCAGAGGCCCCCAGCGGACCCTCGGTCACCACGTGCACCAGATCCGGGCGCTCTTCCGCCCAGGTACGACGCAACCGCCCGCCGGCGGGCAATCCCATCCGCAACAGCGCGTAGCCGGGAATGGGGAACCCGGGCACCACCACCTCGGCAAACTCTCGCGTCGACCCCGAGATCGGCAGATCGTCGCGACGCGGCCGGTAGACCGTCACCTCGTGGCCGCGCCGTCCGAGTTCGCGGGCAATCACGCCGAACGTCATGGCCACGCCGTTGACTTCAGGCGGAAAGGTCTCGGTGACGAGGGCGATTTTCACGTGGCATTTTTCGGGTTTCCCCACTGTGTGGATATTTTGTCCCATTTGCATGGCGGTCAGGTTACGTTTCGGCAAAGACCGGCGGCGGGCCCCGCCCGGAGGTCAGCGATGATCTTCGTCTCCTTGTAACCCACGCGCCACCGGTTCGACACAAATTCCAGCTACGGTGCCCGGGTGAACCCAACTCACCACCGTACCCACGTCTTAACTACCGCCGCGCTGTTCGCAGTCCTGGCTTCCGTCTCCCTTCCTGCTCAAACCGCCACCATGGGCCGTCCCGAGACGACGGACGCGACCAAGACCGTCCGGCTCGAGGAATTCGAAGTCCGCGAGCCCCGCACGTCGGCGCTGACCACCGCCATGACCGACAGCCCGCTCGAGGTCACCCAGCCGCAATCGGTCATCAGTCTCGATTACATCGCGAACAGCGTCGCGCCGACCGCCGACTTCGCGACCATCGCCAACATCTCCCCGAGTGTCTCCAACGTGGAGACCAACGGTCCGGGCCTCAGCGAGTCGAAGCATCTGACCATGCGCGGATTCGACGACAACCAGTACAACGTCACCTTCGACGGCATTCCGTTTGGCGACCAGAATGACTACTCCCACCACACCACCAGTTACTTTCCCGCCAAATTGATTGGGAAGACCGTGGTCGACCGCGGTCCGGGCCTCGCGAGCAACATCGGTCAGGCCACCTTCGGCGGCACCATCGCGCTGTACTCCAAGGATCCGCGCACGCAGGCCTCGTTCGTGCCGACGCTGAGCCTCGGTAGCTGGGGCACCCGCCTGGGCCACTTCGAGGGCAACAGCGGCCTGCTGCCCCGGCTTAACGGCGCCTCGATCATCGCCAGCTACCAGCGCATGGACACCGACGGCTACCGGACGAATTCCGACATGAAACGCGACACGACCTACCTGAAGTACCTGCAGCCCATCGGTCGGAACACCACGCTCACGGTGCTGAGCAGCTACAACAAGATTCACTTCAGCAATCCGACCACCGTCAGCCAGGCGCAAATCGACACCCTCGGCCGCAATTACGGCCTGGGCAATGATCCGACCCAGACCGACGACCAGGGCTACAATTACCAGGACAAGAACGCCGATTTTGAATACATCGGCCTGGACACGCGGCTGGGTGGCGGCTGGCTGCTCAGCAACAAAGTCTACACCTACTACTACAACAACAAGAGCCACGAGAAGCCCAAGACCAAGACGGTCGCCGGAGTGGTGAACTTCATCGGGGCGTTCAAGGTCAACCGGTATCGCACCTATGGTGACGATCTGGTCGTGAGCCACCAGGATGCGACCGGGACATTCAAAGCCGGCGTGTGGATCGAATACAGCCGCAATCCCCGCTATCTCTACGGCCTGAATTACACCACCACCGGCGCCGGCATCATTGACCTCAGCCCGGCCACCGTACAGTTCGCCCCGGTCGCCGCCAATCCCTCCACCGCCGTGGGCGAAGTGAACTACAATTACAGTTACAACATGGCGGCGTACGCCAAGACCCTGCAGCCGTTCGCGGAATACGAGTGGCATCCCACCAACCCGCTCACGATCAACGCCGGCGTGAAGTACTATGACTACACCCGCGACCTCGAAGCCGGGGTCAACGGCACCAAGGCGCGCAAGCCGCTGTTTTACAAACACACTGAAACCAAGGTCCTCCCCTCCGTCATGGCCAATTACCGGTTGGCGGACCATTGGTCGGCCTACGGCCAAATCGCGCAGGGCCTGCTCGCTCCCAATCTAAACCAGTTCTATGTCGACGCGCCCGAGACCAACACGATTAAGCCGGCCCAGTCGTGGAATTACCAACTCGGCACGGTCTTCAAGCGGGATCGCTTCAACGCCTCCGCGAATGTCTATTACATCGATTTCAAGAACTACGCCTACAAGGGGCCGACGAATTCCTCGGGCGACCCGGCGTACATCGGCGTCGCCGATGGCGCCTACTACAGCGGAGTCGAGGCCGAAGCGACCTACTATGTCGGCGGAGGATTGAGCCTGTACGGCAATACTTCGATGAACAATGCGGAGTTCAAACGCTCCAAGCTGGATGTGCCCACGGTGCCGGAAAGCACGAGCGCCCTGGGCTTCGTTTACCAGGACCGCAGCGGCTTCTTCGCCTCCTTCGCCGAGAAATATGTCGGGAGCTGGGTGGTCTATGACACGCTCAGCAACCCGGATGTCGCCGGCGGCGGTTCCGCCCGCCGGGCGCAGAGCAGCAGCTACTGGCTGGGCGATGTCTCGGTCGGCTACGGTCTGAAGCTCAATCGCAACTTTCTGCGCAGCCTGAAAGTGCGCCTCCAGGTGAGCAATGTCTTCGACCGTAAAATCCAGGTGCTGGATGGCATCGACGCGAATGCCGCCAACGCCTACGCCAAGGACGTGTTCAACGTCCTGCCGACGCGCAACTACTTCCTGACGGTCTCGGGCGAGTTTTGAGCGCGATCTGAGACCAGGTCATACGAGCCCCCATCCGGCCGGCGCCTCCCCGGGGCGCCGGCCTTTTTTGCGGCCGCAATTCCCTCCCCGGGTTTCAACCCGCATATTGCGACGGAGCCAGGTGGTGAATCGTGACAAACGCGGCGAAGCCGCTGCGGGAGTCCGCCCGTTGGTCAGTGCTGTCACGATTCACGACCTGTCCCTCTTCGTGTGCCCCGGTCCTCGCCCTTCAGCCCGTCGCGAAGACCGTCGTGCCCGGCGCGACCTTCACCCTCGCCACCAGCGCCACCGGCTCCGGCCTCTCGTATCAGTGGTTCCGGAACAACGTCTCCCTCCCCGGCGAGACCGGCGCAATTCTCCTCCGCAACAACGCCGCCGTCAACGACGCCGGCGCCTACACCGTCCGCGTCAGCAACGCCTCCGGCGCCGTCACCAGCAACGCCGCCACGTTGACCCTCTCCGCCAACGCGTCCCGCCCCGCCAACATCTCCGTCCGCACCAACGTCGCCACCGACGACGTCGTCACCCCCGGCTTTGTCCTCCAAGGCTCCGGCACCAAACGTGTCCTCATCCGCGCCGTCGGCCCCGGCCTCGCCCCCTTCGGCCTCACCGGCGTCATGGCCGACCCCAAGTTCACCGTCTACCAGGGCTCCTCCCCGATCGCCACCAACGACGACTGGTCCGCCCCCAACATCGGCTCCGCCTTCTCCGCCACCGGCGCCTTCAGCCTCCCCGCCGGCTCCAAAGACGCCGCCCTCGTCACCGACCTCGCCGCCGGCAAGGACTACACCGTCCAGGTCACCAATGCCACCGGCGCCGGCGGCATCGTCCTCGTCGAAGTCTACGATGCCGACATCCTCCGCGGCACCAGCACCAGCAAACTCGTCAACGTCTCCGTCCGCGGCCAGACCGCCCCCGGCGACGACGTCCTCACCCTCGGCCTCGTCATCGGCGGCGACGGCCCCCGCACCCTCCTCGTCCGCGGCGTCGGCCCCAAACTCGCCGCCTTCGGCGTCACCGGCACCGTCCCCGATCCCCGTCTCCAGATTGTGGATAGCGCCGGCCGGATCATCCTCGCCAACGACGATTGGGCCAATGCCGACTTCGTCAGCGAACTCGCCCTCGCCACCACCTACGTCGGCGCCTTCGCCCTCGACGCCGGCAGCAAGGACGCCGCCACCCTCAGCCTCGTCGACCCCGGTGCCTACACCATCCAGGTCAGCGGCACCACCGCCGCCCCCACCGGCGAGGCCCTCGTCGAAGTTTACGAGGTCCCGTAAGTAGCGCGGGGATTCCCGTCCGACTCCCGGGCGTGGTCCCCGTGATCGGCCGGCCCAGCCCGCCGGCCCTTCGAGCGGGTTGACTCCGCCTGCTACGTTCGGCGCAAGGGACAAATGGCCAGAGAAAGGACGCCCCACGCTTTGCCCGTGAAATCTTCGTCGAAGAAGGCGGAGCGTGGAAGAAGGTCATCGCTCCGGAGGTGGCCAAGGGCGCGCCGGACCGCAGCAACCCGCCCGTGGTGGGAGCGGGGGCTCCCGCCAATTGCGACGTGATTTGACCGCGATCGAGCGCCAGCGCCACCGCCTGCTGGTGCGCCGTCCGCGACTGGGCCAGCGCCGCCTTCAGCTGCGCGAGTTCGACCTCGCGCGCCCCGAGCCGCGCCTTGAGTCCGGCGAGCGTCTTGTCGGTCGCCGTCCTTTCCGTGACGGTCTGTTTGCCAGCACCTCGAAGCGCTCCTCCGCCGCCTTGTACTGGCCCAGCCGCCGCTCCCATTCCGTCAGCGTCACCGGCCGCGTATCGAGGAAGATCCTGCCTGCGTTGTTGACCGTGATGGCGCGGGTCTTCGGTTTGGCCAGACTGGGTGCGGCGCCCGCCCGCGGGAGATTCACCTTCACGCCCCGCACCGACGCCGTCGTCATCAGGATGAAGATGACCAGCGGCACGTAGGCCAGGTCCAACATCGGGGTGATGTTGATGGCGTCGTACGGTTTTTCTTCGGAAGGGGCTTGCATGACGGTTTATTTCCTCGCGGCGATGGTCGGCTCGCTGGGCGCGACCGGCGCGCGGGTCAACGCGCGGCTGGCCCCGGCGGTTTCGGAATAGAACTCGGCCATCTTGGCGACGAATTCGTCGATGAAGACGTGCAGATCGGACTGCGTCCCCTTGATGCGGGTGAGCAGGTAATTGTAACCGAAGAGGGCCGGGATCGCGCCGGCCAACCCGGCCACCGTGGCGGCGAGCCACGGCGGCCAGCGCGGCGGCGATGGCGTTGACCTTCACCTCCCCCGCGGCCGCCACCGCCGCAAACGTGATCATGACACCCACCACCGTGCCGAGCAGGCCCAGAAACGGGCCGCCGGAAATCGCAATCGTGAGCAGCACCATCTGGCTGCTCAGCCGGTGCCTCTCCCGCACCAGTCCGCCGTCCAGCGATGCGCGGATCGCCTGGATCGAACGCGCTGAGAGCACCCGCGGACTGCGGTCGGCCACGAGCCATTGGCGGAAGCAGACATCGATCTTCGCGGCGCCGAGGCCGTCGCTGCGGCGTTGCGCCGCCTTGAGGTCGGCGCACGAGAGCAGGCCGTTGTCGAGCGCCTCGAAGGCGATGCCGCGCTGCGCGGACCTAGCTAACGAGGGGCTCGCCGCCACCCTGCCCGTCAACCCGTGATTCCCATTGCCTCACCACCCTGAACGGTCCGAGGCGGCGCCTCATTAGTCACTTTCCCGTGAAATCCCGCGCAAAATGCGCAAGATTTTGAAATTCGAAGCACGAATGCCGAAATTCGAAACAAACTCGAAGGGCAAAAGCAGAAAACTCCAAACGCAGAGCCGGCGTTGCACCGGTTTTCGGTT
>JBBRWR010000010.1:0-107953 GCA_038249085.1 Opitutales bacterium | reverse complement strand
AGGCGATCCTTCTCGGCGGTGAGCGCCGTGCGTTCGGTGGTGGCGGCCTGGAGTTGTTTTTCCAGGTCAGCCGTGCTCGTGGTGGTTTTCTGGGCGGCGGTTTCGGCGGCGGCGAGGGCGCGGCGGAGCGTGGTCACTTCCTCGGTCCGGGTGGTGGCGTCGGTCGCGGTCGTCTTGAGCCGGGTCTGCGCGTCGGCGAGCTGTCGGCGTGTTTCCTCGAGGGATTCTTCGGCGGTCGTGCGGGCGGCGCGATCGGCGAGGGCCTCCTTGCCGGTCTGGGCCAGGAGGCCGAGTTGCAACTGGGCTTCGGCAAGGGCCGCCCGGGTGGTCGTGTGCTGGGTGCGTTCGTGCTCGAGGGCCTCGGTGGCGGCGCGATCAGCCGTGGTGGCGGCGAGTTCGGTGCGGGCGGCGGCCAGTTGCGTTTCGAGCTGGTTTAGGCCCCCGCGGGCTTTTTCCGCCTCGCTGCGACTGGTTTCCAGCTCCTGGGTTTGGGTGGCGAGCTTCGCCTGGGATTCCCGCAGGGACGTCTCAAGGGTCCCGATACGGGTCTCGGCACTGCTCCGGATGGAGACCGTTTTCCGTAGTTGATCAATTTCCCGGCGGGCGGCGGCGAGTTCGTTGGCGAGGCGGCGGGTTTCCGGGGAAGGGGCGGAGGGGGTTGCCGGTTCGGGGCGGGCGGCAGCGACTGCGGGGGAGGGCGGAACCGGGGCCGGGGCGGGAATGATGGGAGCGGGGCGGGCGACCGGAAGTCGGGCCGGGGCGGGGTTGACGGGAGGAGTGACCGGCACGAGCACGATACCGGCGGGCACCGCAGTCTCGCTGCGACCCTTGACGGGAGGTGGGGTGGGCGGCCGCAGGAGCGGGTTGGCGGCGCGGAGAGCATCGAGGCGCTTCCGACCCTCGGCCCGTTCGGGGTTGGAAAGCTGCGACAGGATGGTTTCCAGGGCTCGCCCCGTGCTGCCGCCCTCGGAGGCCAGGGTGAGCCAGACAAACGCCTCGATGCGGTTGTCGGTCGGGTCGGGGGTCGCTGACTCGGCATAGGCGAGGCCGAGGTTGTATTGGGCGATGGAGTTGCCGCGCACCGCCTTGGCGCGAAGGCCGGCGAGTTCCTCCGACCCGGCGGCGGGTGCCGCTGTTTGGCTTTCAGCCCCAGCCAGCGTGGTGCAAAGCGGAAGCAGGGAAAGGAGGTAAGGCGCGATACGAACGAAAGACATGCAGGTCGGTCCAGGCAGTCTGGCGACAACCGCAAGGGACACAACTCGCGAAGTTGCGTACCCGGTCCGGGCGGGCGCAAATCGTGGTTGGCGGTGACTTCCCTGTGGGCGCGGTGCCCTCACCGCGCGGCCCGGCGGGGACGACCTATCGCGGGGTGGGGGCACCCCGCCTACAACCGCCAACCTGATGTGCCCCACCTGTCCGGCCGGAAGACGTTCCGGCGAGATCTATGGCGCGGCCGCCTGGGCGGCGGCGAGCAGCGCGGCCGGAGCCAGCCGGACCTTGTAATCGGGGTCGGTGTGGGCGAAACGGATCACCCCGTCGCGGCCGACAAGATAGACGGCGGGAACCGGCAGCCAGAAACCATCGCCGGCGGGCAGGGGAGCGAGCTCGATGCCGCGCTGCGTGTAGGCCTGGCCCATCGCCGCGGGAACCCGGAAGGCGAGGCCGAAGGCGGCGGCGGCCGTCATCGCGCGGTCAGAGAGTAGGCGGTAGCCGAGTTTGTTTTTCTCGCTCATCTTGCGCAAGCCGGCGGGGGTGTCGGGGCTGAGGGCGAGGATTTGGTAGCCGAGGGCGAGCAATTGCGGTTCCAAATCGGCCAGGGCGGCGAGCTGTCGGTTGCAATAGGGGCACCAACTGCCGCGGTAAAAGACCAGCACGGTCGGTTTCTCCCGCACCGCCGATGCCAGCGGAAATTTGGCCCCGTCGACGGTTTCCAGCGTGACCGCCGGAATTTTCGCGCCGACGGCCAGGGGATGGGCCTCGGCGGCCGTCGCGGCGGGAGCCGGGTTGGCGCGGGCGGGAGCCGTCAGGCAGGCGAGGGCCAGGAGGCAGGGGAGGAGGAACGGGGCGCGGCGGAGATGCATGGGAGGAGGGAAGAGGCGGGCGGTGGGTGGGGTGAGGAGGCGGAAACGATTCGGGACCCCGCCGGGTTGCGTCGACGGCAAGGTCGGGATCGGTAATGAGGCGAGTGGCGGGGAAATTATTCCCGCTGCAGCGAATCGGATCAGGCCAGAAGGCCGCGAGGTGTGGTCAGCCCTCGGCGATGCAATAGAGGAACTGGTGCCCGCGGAGGTAGAGTTCGCGGCCAATCATCACCGGCGAGGCGTCGATGCGATCGCTAAGCTTGTTGGTGGCGACGACCTCAAATTCAGACGAGTCCTTGAGCACCGCGATCACGCCCTCGCGGCCGACCACATAGAGATAGCCGTTGGCGGCGACCGGCGAGGCGTAGAGTTCGCGCAGGCCTTCGAGGCGTTTGTCCTGGTAATAGACCTCGCCGGTGAGGGCGTTGAGGCACGACAGGTAGGAATCCTTGCTCTTACTCATGTACAGGCGCTCGCCGGAAAGCACGGGCGAAGGTACATAGGGGGCGCTCTTCCGGGCGCTCCAGACGATGTTGTCGGATTCCGAAACGTCGCCGCGGGAGGTGAGCTTGATCGCCTGGATGGCGTTACCCTGGTAGCCGCTCATCACGTAGATCAGGCCGTGGCCCACGACCGGGGTGGGAATGATGTTGGCCGTCAATCCGCTGGCTTCCCACACGAGGTCGCCGGTGGCCGCATCGTAGCTGCGGGTGCGTTTGGCGGCCGCGACGATGGCTTGCAGTCGGCCGCCGACTTCAACCACGACCGGGGTCGACCACGACGACTGTTCATCGCGATCCTTCCGCCAGACCTCCCGGCCGGTCTGCTTGTCGAGGGCGACGATGAACGACTGGCCCTCGTGGTCCCAGGCGATGATGAGATGGTTGCCCGCGAGCGCCGGGGAGGAGCCCTCGCCGAAGCCATTGCGGGTTTGCATATCGCCGAGATCCTTCGACCAAACCAGGTTGCCCTGGAGATCGTAGCAGTAGAAACCGCGGGAGCCGAACGGCACATAGAGGCGTTCGCCGTCGGTCACGGGGGAGGCGGAGGCAAAGCTGTTGGTGGGGTGATGGCCCTCGTGCGGGACTTCGCGCCGGGCGGTCTTCTGCCAGTTGATTTTACCGGTGCCCCGATCGATGGCGAGGACGGTGAAATCGTGGAACTTGGTGGGTTTCATGCCTCCGCCGCCGAAGCCGCCCGGACCTCCGCGTTTGCCCCCCTTGCTGCGGCCGCCCTTGGGGTCGCCGCCCTTGGGGGCCGACGGCGGTGTGCTGGGAGCCGCGGCCGCCTTGGCGGCGGGTCCCTCCTCGGAGGTCGCGATGGCCGTGAGCAGGAAGATCTGATCCTGCCAGATGATGGGGGTGGAGTAGCCCAGGCCGGGAACTTGGAGTTTCCACTTGATGTTTTGGTCGTCGCCCCACTGCAGCGGCGGCTGGGCGTCGGGGGCGCTGCCCGTGCCGGCAGCACCACGCCAGGTGGGCCAGGAGACGGTGGCGGCAGCGGCGGCGAACAAGGGAAGGGCAAGGGCGAAGCAGGCGCCGAGCAACGGAAGGGGGAGGGTGATTTTCATGGTGGCGGGCGGATGGATGGCGTGATCGCGGGGGGACCAGACGCGGACTTCGCGGGCAAAGTTGCGCCAGACCCCGAGGCCGGTCAACCCTCCCGGGCGGGGAGCCTCTGGCGGGGGGTGCAGCTCCCGATTGACGGTAAAGGCAAACGGCGCTGACGGAGCAGCGCCCTCCGGCGGCCCAACGTCGCCTTATCGGAGGGCGGACCTCCGGGTCCGCCGCCGCACGCGTCACAACCGTCAACTCGGAGATGCACCCGCCGGTCAAAGACGCGGCGGTACTTCCCGCGGCATCACCGGCAATCGGCCGAGGCGGTGCCCGCGCAAGAATGATCGAATCGCCGCTTGAGTTGATGCGTCTATCCGCCGCACCTTTTTCCCGCATGAACCCCCACCCACCTTCGGCCGGAGGCTCCGGTCTGACCCGCACCGCCTGGCTCATCTGCGTTATCGCGGCCATCGGCTTCGCGTTCGACATTTATGAATTGCTGATGCTGCCGCTCATCGTCGGGCCGGCGTTGCAGGAACTCATCGGGGCGGCGCCCGGCTCTCCGGACTTTCAGCTTTGGGTGGGGCGGCTGTTCTACATTCCCGCGGTGGCGGGCGGCGTTTTCGGCCTCCTCGGCGGGTATCTGACGGATCGCCTCGGGCGCCGGCGGGTGCTGACGTGGAGCATCCTGATCTATGCGTTTTCGGCGTTCGCCTCGGGGTTCTCGACCAGCGTGTGGATGCTGCTCTTCTTCCGGTGCCTGGTTTTTGTCGGGGTATGCGTGGAGTTCGTGGCGGCGGTGGCGTGGCTCGCGGAATTGTTTCCCGACTACGAGCGGCGCGAGAAGGTCCTCGGCTACACCCAAGCCTTCTCCTCGATCGGCGGTTTCATGGTGGCGTTTGCGAACGGGTGGTGCGTGGCGCACAGCCCGAGCCTCTTTGCGATCCACCTGCCGGAGTCGCTCAACTTCTTTGGCGGCGCGATCAAGGATTCGCACGCCGCCTGGCGCTTCACGCTCATGTCGGGCGTGATTCCCGCCATTCCCCTGATGCTCATCCGCCCGTTCCTGCCGGAGTCGCCGGTGTGGGCGCAGCGCAAGGCGGCGGGCACCCTGAAGCGGCCGAGCCTCGCCCAGCTCTTTTCCCCGGAACTGCGCCGGACGACGATCGTGACCACCCTGATGTTTGCGTGCGCCTATGGGGCGGCGTTTGGGGCGATCCAGCACATCCCGCGCATCGTGCCGGGGCTCGCCGAGGTGAAGGCGAAAGCCGACGCGGCGGTGGCCGCCGCCATCAAGGACAAGCCAGCGGCCGACCAGAAGAAGATCGCCGCCCAGACGCGGGCGCGCGTCGCCCAGACCGAGGCGGCCAACGTGACCAAAGTGCAGGAGATCGGCGGGTTGGCCGGGCGTTTCCTGCTGGCCATGCTCGCGGTGAAAATCGTGAGCCGCCGCACCCTCGTGCGCCTGTTCCAAGCCCCGGGCCTCATCATCATGCCGCTGGTGTTTGCGGTGCTCGCGACCCACAGCCTGCAATGGCTGTATGTCGGCATCTTCATCGCCGGCCTGCTCACGGTCGCGCAATTCAGTTTCTGGGGCAATTATCTGCCGCGGGCGTACCCGCTGCACTTGCGCGGCACGGGGGAAAGTTTCGCCGCCAACATCGGCGGCCGGCTGATCGGCACGTGTTTTGCGTGGGTGACGGCCACGATCGCGACGACCTCCGACGCCGCCTTTGCGCCGACCAAGCTCGCCTACACGGCGGCGGGAGTCGGGTTCGCGGTTTACCTGGGAGGTTTCATCCTGTCGTTCTTCCTGCCCGAGCCGAAGTCGGAGGACTTGAAGGAGTAGGCGGAGGGCGGCGCCCGCCTTGGGCGCCGCTTCACCCCGGCCATACTCTCAGCGCCGTGAGGCGCGGCTGGCATTGCCGCGGCCGGGCGGAAAGAGGGCCGGACGAAAGGCCGGCCCGCAGAAAGAGGTTGCCGCCGGTTTTTTCCCGGGGCGATAGTCTCGCCGCTCCATGAAAAACGTACGCCTCGGCATTGTCGGATTGGGAAACATCGGCCGGTTTCACACGGGATACCTGCTGGAGAACAAGATCGCCCGTTGCACGCTGGCCGCGGTCAGCGATGCCTTCGCCCCGAGCATGGAGGCGTTCAAGGGCAAGCCGGGCCTCAAGACCTTCGCCAGCGCCGAGGAGATGATCGCCTCGGGCGAGATCGACGCGATCGTGATCGCCACGCCGCACTTCCTGCACACGACGCTCGGCATCGCCGCGTTGAAGGCGGGGCTGCACGTGATGGTCGAGAAGCCGATCTCGGCGCACAAGGCGGACGCCGAGCGGCTCATCGCCGTGGCGGCGGAGCGGCCGCAGCAGGTGTTTGCGGGGATGTTTCAGATGCGCGTGGAGCCGCGCTACCAGAAGATCCGGAAGCTGATCGAGAGCGGCGAGCTCGGGGCGATCGTGCGCGTCAACTGGATCATCACCGACTGGTTCCGCACCGAGGCGTATTATGCGAGCGGCGGCTGGCGGGCGACGTGGAAGGGCGAGGGTGGCGGCGTGCTGCTCAACCAATGCCTGCACCAGCTCGACATGCTGCAATGGCTGTGCGGCATGCCGGCGCAGGTGCGCGGTTTCTGCCAGCTGGGCCGGTTTCACAACATCGAGGTCGAGGACAACATCACGACCTATCTCGAATGGAAGAACGGTGCCACGGGCGTCTTCATCTCGTCGACGGGCGAGGCGCCGGGTTCGAACCGTTTCGAGCTCTGCGGCACGCGGGGCAGGCTCGTGCTCGAAAACAACCAGCTCTCCTTCACGCGCAACGACGCCGACATGATCGAGTTCAGCAAAACCTCGAAGAGCGGGTTTGCGAAACCCGAGGTGTGGAATGTCGAGGTGCCCTTCGACAACGCGGGCAATCCGCACGCGGTGCTGATGCAGAATTTCGTGGACGCCATTCTCGATGGCACGCCGCTGATCGCCCCGGGCGCCGAGGGCATGGGCTCGGTCGAGCTGGCCAACGTGCTGCTCTATTCGTCGCTGATCAACCAGACGATCGCCCTGCCGATGGACAGCGCGGCGTGGGAGCAGAAGCTCAACCAGCTCATCGCCGAATCGCGCCACGAGAAAAAGGTCGTGCAGACGACGGCGGAGGATTTCACGAAATCGTTCCGGCGGTAGCCGTGGGGAGGGCGGGAGCCGGGTTAATCAAGCGACCTCGACGAGAGTTTCGCCCTCTTCGAGCTGGCTGGCGGCTTACTCCAGGGCCACCCGGCGCTCCTTGGGGTCGGGGTTCTGCCGGTAGAACAGCGCCGTGTGTCCCACGGCGCCAATGGCCACGCAGCGACCCTCGTCCGCAATGCGGGCGCAAAGCGCCCCGCGCTCGTCGCGATCCGCCCCGAGGAAGCGCAGCTTCACGAGTTCGTGCGCCCGCAGCAGTTTCTGCAGTTCCGCGAAGAAAGCCGGCGTGAGGCCGGCGCGCCCCACCTTCAGGTGATCCGGCAGGGTCTGGCCGAGCCCGCGCAGCAGGGATTTCTGGGCACCGGTGAGCGGAAAGTCGTACATCGTCCCATCCGTTATCAGACCCCCGGGAACAAATCCAACGGCAATTCCCGCCATTCCCCCGGGGCCAGCGACCCCAACTCCAGTTCCCCGAATCGCTCCCGGCGGAGGGTGAGGACTGTCGCCCCCATCGCGGCAAACATGCGCCGCACCTGGTGGTACCGCCCCTCGGTGAGTCTCAGCGTTGCCTCGCGCGGGGCGCCCAACGTGAGTTCGGCGGGCGCGCACGCCTCCTTCTCCCCCGCCAGCAGCAGCGTGCCCGCGGCAAACAACGCCCCCCACTCCGGGTCCGGATCGCGGTCGAGCGTGGCCCGATAGACCTTCGGCACCTTGTGTTTCGGCGAAGTGAGCCGGTGCACGAGCGGGGCCTGGTCGGTCAGCAGCAGCAGGCCACTCGTCTCCTTGTCGAGACGGCCGATGCTGGTCACCGCCGGGTTGCGCTGCCGCCAGCGCGCCGGCAGGAGGGAGTAGACGTTGGGCCCTTCGCGTTCCTCGTGCGAGCAGACCAGGCCCACGGGTTTGTGCAGCAGCAGGAGCAAACCTTCCGGATGGTCGGGCGGTTCGCCGTCGATGCGCACCTCCGCGGACGCCGCCTTCTGGGAAAAATCGTCCGCCGGCTTTCCCGCCACCCGGACCCGGCCTGAGCGCACCCAGTCCCGGGCCTCCCGCCGGCTGCAATAGCCGAGGTTGGCGAGAAGTTGATCGAGGCGGCGTATCTCCAAGTCGTCTTTTTGCCGCTTTGTGCCTTTTTATGGCGAACCAAATCCATGCTGCCGTGGTTTCTCCTCCTCTCCGCCCTCGCTCTGGCTGCGCTGGGCACGCTCACCGCCGTGCCGGCTCCGGCCTGGTCGCCGTGGAAGCTGGCCGTGCTCGCCGGCGAGTTCGGCCACTGGCTGGCGCTGCTGGCGATGGTCATCGTAGTCACCGCCGCTCTGGTGCGGGGCGCATCCCCCACGATGGCGACGATGGCCCTCTCCCTCTCGCTGCTGGCCGCGAGTTTGTTGCTCAAGCCGACGTTCCAAGCCTGGCGAATCGGAGTCCGTTTGCCCACCCAACTATCAGTCTGCTTTGGCGCCAGCCCCACTTCCCGGCCGGCGTTCTCGTTCCTCCGGCTTTTTTTCGGACAGGATCCTGTGCCGGTGGCACCCCGGACCTTCAAGGTCGCCGGTGGTCTTCCGCTCGACTTCTATCCCCCGACCCGGCGCGACGAAGCCGACGCTTCTCCGTGCGTCATCGTCATTCACGGCGGTGGTTGGGACAGCGGTGATCGCACCCAACTGCCGAAGTTCAACCACTGGCTGGCGAACCGCGGGTATGCCGTCGCCGCGATCTCGTACCGCCTGGCCCCGCACCACCCATGGCCCGCCCAACGCGATGATGTGCTGGCCGCCATCGCGTGGCTGCAGTCGCGCGCCGGCGACCTCGGCATCGATCCCACCCGCCTGGTGCTCTTGGGCCGCTCGGCCGGCGGGCAAATTGCCGAGTGCGTCGCCTACGCCGCGGGGAATCCCGCGATTCGCGGCGTCGTTGGATTTTACGCCCCGTCGGACCTGATCTTCGGCTACGTCAACACGCACGAAAACGACATGCTGAAGTCTCCCTCGCTCATGCGCCAATACCTCGGCGGCACGCCGGAGTCGGCGCGGGCCAACTACGAATCCGCGAGCGCCCTCCTCCAGGCGCAACGAACCTCCCCGCCCACCCTGCTGCTCCACGGCCTCAACGACGCCCTCTCGTGGCACCGCCACAGCGATCGGCTCGCCGCACGCCTCACGGAACTGGGCGTGCCGCACGCGTACGTCGCCCTGCCCTGGGCGACCCACGCCTTCGACTTCAACCTCCACGGCCCCGGCGGCCAACTGACGACCTTCGCCCTCGAGTGGTTCCTGGCAGGCGTAACCCGAGAGTAGCCCCTCGGGCTCCCGTCGGCCTTCCCCGCCCACCCGTTTGCCGGGGCTAATCCGCCAGGGAGCAAGGGCGCATCTTTCGTTTGGCGGTGATGCCTCTGGAAGTGGCGCCACGTCTCTGACCGGCGGGCGCCAGCCGAAGACGGGCGCTACGGGGAGGACCAGGCTCAATGCCACCGTCAACCTGGAGATGCGCCCAGGAAGCACGGTCGACGCGCACGCTCATCGCACCCGGCGTCGAAACCACAGGAACGTATTGCCAAGCAGCCCGCCCCATGTTTCCTCAGGTCATGGCTCGTATTCTAGTGATCGATGACGACACCGTTGTGCGGGAGTTGACGGCGGAGATCCTCGGGCATAACGGCCATACCGTCACCCAGGCCGCTGATGGCAACGCCGGGCTGGCCGCCATCCGGAGCCAGCCGCCGGAACTCGTCATTACCGACATGGAGATGCCGGGCATGGATGGCGTTGAAATGATCAAGATTCTGAAGCGGGAGCTGCCGGAACTGCCGATCATTGCCATGTCGGGAGCGACGCAGTCGGCGCAATACCTTTACCTGGCCTCCTACCTCGGAGCCGAGAGACTGCTCAACAAACCTTTCGCGATCGGGGATTTGCTGGCGACGGTCAACGCCGTCCTGCAACCACCGAACCAGGGCTGAGCCGGGTCGCGTGATATTCCAGATGGCGTGACGCGACCGGGGCCCCTCAGCCGACGCGGAGCGGAGCCGGCGGACGGTGCGCGGCGGACCGCTGCTTCCAAATCCGCGCCAGCTCGAGCAGCACGAGCGGACCGAAGATCCACACGACCTGCATTGGGAAAATCTTGCGCGCGGCCGCCTGGTGATAGGCGGCCAGGGCCGCGGCGACATAGGCGAGGCGGTGCAGGTTCTTCCAGGCCTTGCCGCCGAGCCAGCGAATCGCGGCGTGGAGGCTCGTGAGGGCCAGCACCAGCAGAATCACGAGCGTCACGAGCCCTGTGAGCTGAAACGGCTTCTGCAATTCCTTCGCCAGTTGCGCCGCCGTGCCGTCGTACGTGCCATCATACTGATACAGCACCTGCACGCCGAAATGCAGCAAGCCGTAGGTAAACGCGCTGACGCCCACGAGCCGGCGGTGGCGGTTGAGGGCCTGCGCCACCCCCCACTTCGGCCCCAGGACCCGCAGCGGGGTGAACGTGAGCACGATCGCCAACAGCAGGCACGCGAGGAACCCCAGGTGGTGCAGCACAAACTTCAGGGGATCCGCGAGCGCACTCGGGTCCGGGCGAATGAAGAAGGGCCACACCGGCCACAGGCCCGGCAGTACGATCAGCGTCCAGATGACGACTTTGGAGCGGAGGAGTTTTTCGAGCAGCGCCATCCGGAAAAATGAGGAAAGCCGGAAAGGAGGAAAAGCCGCAAAGAGGGTTTGGTCCCCGTCTTTCCGGCTTGCCTCATTCCCGGTTAAAAATTCCTCGTCAGGTCCAGGCCCCGGTAGAGCGCGGCGACCTGTTTTTCATAGCCATTGAACATGAGCGTTTTTTGCCGGCCGCCCAGGAAGCCACTGGCCCCGATCACGCGCTCGCTCGCCTGCGACCAGCGGGGGTGATCCACCTCGGGGTTCACGTTCGCGTAAAATCCGTACTCGCGCGGGTTCATCGCCTGCCACGTGTTGCGCGGCTGCCGGGCCACGAAGTCGATCTTCACGATCGATTTGCCCCCCTTGAAACCGTATTTCCACGGCACCACCAGGCGCAGCGGCGCGCCGTTCTGGTTTGGAATCGGCCGGCCGTAGATCCCGGTGGCGATGAACGCCAGGTCGTGGTTCGCCTCGTCGAGACGCAGGCCCTCGAAGTACGGCCAGTCGAGCGTCGATGCGCGCTGACCAGGCACGTTCTTCGGATCGTTGAAGGTCGTGAACGTGACGAATTTCGCCTCGGGTTTCGGGTCCGCGAGCGCGATCAGTTTCGCGAGCGGAAAACCGTCCCAGGGGACCACCATCGACCACGCCTCCACGCAGCGATGGCGATAGACCCGCTGCTCCAGGCCCCCGAGTTTTCTCACCAGATCGTTGGCGTCGATCTGCAGGGGATGGCGGATGAGCCCGGTGATCGCCACCGTCCACGGCTCGGTTTTCCAGCCCTGGTTGGCGTTGGGCTTGGGGTCGGCCTTGTCCGGGCCGAACTCGTAGAAATTATTGTAGCTGGTGACGAGATCGTAGGGCGTGGGCTTCAGCGCCGGATCGCGGAAGGCCGGGTTGGGCTGGGTGGGAAAACCCGCGGTGGTCGCCAGCAGATCGCGCGGGGTGAGCGCGGCGCCGGCGAGTCCGGCCGCGCCGTAGCCGAGCGTCCGGAGGAATTCGCGCCGCGGCCGCAGCCGGTAGTCGCGTTCGGGCGTGGCGGCCGACTCGGGCAATGCCCAGTCGTGAGGGGTGCGGATATGCATGGGCGTGGGAGGCGGAGGAGCTGCGGATTATTCCCGGCGCAGCGCCAGGAAAACGCCCACCGGGAGGGAAAGCAGCAGCATCAGGGCGGAAAAACTGCGGAGGTCAAACCGATCGGTCCTGCCACTCGGGCGCATCTGTCGGTTGGCGGCGATGCGACTGGGAGTAGCGCCGCGTCTCTGACCGGCGGGCGCCAGTCGAAGACTGGCGCTACGGGCAGGACCGAGCTCTACGCCACCGTCAACCTGGAGATGCGCCCCTGCCACTCCCGCCGCGCCGCACATCAGGATTTGAAACTGACCCGGGAGCGGCGCTTTCCAAGCGCCCGCCGGCGGTTGCAAACCGCCGCTCCGAAAAATCCCGCTCCCGCGCAAATGCTGACTGGCGCCCTCCCGCCGAGCCGACGCGTCTCGCCGTCCCCGGCCGCCATCAGCTCGCGGCCGTCGCTCGCGAAAATGTCGCGACGCAATTCGAGGGCTTCGGGGTGATTCTCGATGATCAGTATCATCACGGGGCCAGCTTGAGGCGTATGATGAATTCCGTGCCGTGATCGTCGGGATGCGTCGTGCTCTCGCGGGTCGTCACGTCCACGGTGCCACCGAACAGGGTGACGAATTTCCGCATGACCGGCATGCCGAAGCCCGTGCCCGACTCGCCGGCGGTCCCCTTGCGGCTGTGGCTCTTCGTCACGTCGAACAGCCGCGCGAGCACGGTGGCGTCGACCAGCAGCAGGCACGGACGGCGTGATTCGAGGGAAGGCCTGGCTGGTTCGGCGGGCCGGACGGGTGACCCAGCCAAAGGAAACAAGCCCGCTGCGACGCGTCACGGGAATTCGTCGGGGCCGAAATCCGATGGGAGGAAAGAGCAGGATTGAGCGCGCAGACTGATTACCCGACTCGGGCTCAAGGATCGGAGGCCTAAAATCGATTTGCCGTCCTCGGGCTGCGCCACCAGCGGGAGCCGCCCCCGTCCGGGTCCGGCGCAACCGTCCCATGAGGATCGCCCGACGCCTCGCCCTCCTGCTCACCTGGCCGCTGGCGGTGCTCGCGGGACTGGCGTCCTTGTTCGTCTTCAGCTCGCGACGGATGCCGAACGCGGCCAGAACTTGGACTTTGCCAATCCGCTGGTCTATCCACCGGCCCACCCCGCCGGCACGGCGGTTTGGCTCGTCCCGTGACGGTCTGGCGGGAAACTCCTTCCGCTCCGCAACTGCGGACCCGAATCTGGCCAGTGGTCGCCGAGATTTCCGGCATCCTGAGCTATCGGTTATCGGTATCGGTCATCGCGACCTTCCCCTCAGCTGCCCATCCCCCAAAAAGGGGATGTTCGCCGATTCGGAAATCTGCCACGGTGTGCCGCCATTGCTGGTGATCCCGTACCCTTGGTACGACCGTCCCGGCAAGCCCCAGCCTGCAGCCACCTTATGAATCCACCCCGCCTATCCCTGACGGTGTCAGCTGACACCAGACCTGTCGCGCGCCGGCAACGGCCACCTGCCACGAATTCCATGAAAACCCCAAGATATGCAGCTCCCGGCATTCACCTCCTGATTGGGTTGGGATTGTCGATCCTCGCACTTCGGTCCCCCGCTGCGGAGGATCAGGCGATCGTCTTGAATCCCTTCATCGTAACCACTGACTCCACCAAAGGGTATTATGCGACGGAGACTTTGTCGGGCACGCAATTGCGGACCCCGGTCCGCGATCTGGCGAACCCGATTACGATTCTCACCGAGGAGTTCATGCGGGATATCGGCGCGGTGAACTATGAGGAAGCCCTGGAGTTTCTGCCCAGCACCCGGGCATTCAACGGGGATTCCTCCGATCCGGAAGGCGTCACGTCGCGCACCGGCACTCCTTACATGGTGCGTGGCTTCCGCTCCACTTCGCTGACCAACAACTTTTTCACCAGTCGCATAAAAGTGGACAACTACAACACCGAGACGGTGACCCAGTCCCGGGGACCCAATTCCCTGCTCTTTGGTTTGGGCTCGGTGGGTGGAGCGCTCGACGCGACCAACAAGACGGGGAAATTTAATGCCAACAGTTATGGCCTGGAACTTCGTTTCGATTCAGAAGGCACCAAGCGCGCCAGTGTGGATCTCAATCAGATTCTCATCCCCAAAAAGTTGGCGCTGCGCTTCGCCGCCTTGTCCACCGATCAACGCACCCCGCGCGACTTGCAGTATATGCGGCGCAACTCAGCCTATCTGAATCTGACGGTTGAGCCTTTCAAAGGCGCGACGATCAACGTCAATGCGGATACCGGCAGAATCGACGAATCCCTTCCCCGGTCCTATCTGGCCTATGATAGCGTTTCCGCCTGGCTGAACAATGCCCGGACCCCGTTCGAAAAAGCGAATCGCATTGATAACCTCTTGGTCGCTTCCGGCACCACGGCCTCTCGCAATACCGCCCGTAATGTCATCACCGGGGTTACCCAGGGATACTCGACTGCCAACATGCTCTTGTATATTATGAATGCCCCGCAGTTGGGAGTGCAGAACTGGAAATTCAAATCCAGGGGTTCGGAGGCCTTCGTCAACGGACTGACCCAAAATCAGACCAGCCTCTCGGCCAGTTCAGTCGTGCCGGGGGTGAACTTTCCGTTGGACACGATGGTCCCGGGACCCTCGGAGCATTTTGACACCACCTACGACAAGTATTCGGCCTCATGGCAGCAGAGGATTCTGGCCAGGACCTATTTCGAACTGGCCGGAGCCCTCGAGAAATCGAAGAACGAGGACTGGCAACCGATTCAACGGGGCGACTACGAGGTTTTTATCGACCCGAATTATTATCTCCCAGCCCAGTTGGAGTCGACCAACCCGGATCGCACCAAGCCGCTCAACCCCTATTTCGGGGTTCCTTATCTTGAGGGCGTGGCGACGCTGCAAAACCGCGACTCGACCACGAAACAGTGGCGCGCGACCCTGACTCATCAACTCGACTTGAGTCGCATTGAGCCCTTGAAGGGATTCGATTTCGGCCGGTTTACCGCCGTTGGTTTTTCTTACTATCGGAATGAGAATAGTTATTTTGAGCAACCGGAGGAAATGACCACGACCTCGGTGCTGCCGACCGGCGTGATCGGCAACACCGATAATCAGATAAAACGGCGCTACTATTTGTTGCCCGGGCAACCGGTCACGTTCCCCGCCTTCACTCCGGATCAGATCACTAAAGTTAACCAAGCGGCGAATCCCTCGATTCCGGGCGGTGTCGTCCCCGCCATCACCTCGGCTTTTGTGCGGCGCCTGGCCAACACCCATGCGCCCGAAACCACCCAGTCCTATGCCGCGATTGGCCAGTGGGAATTGTTCTCCCGCCGCTTGATCCTTACGGGTGGTATGCGGAGAGATACCATCCAATCCAAGCGCTTCGACTTCAAACAGGATCCGGTCACTCTCCTGTTTGGCGGACGGGGAGAGGGAACGTTCGCCCCGGCGACCGAGAAGACCGTCACCAACCGCAATTTCGGCGCCGTGGTCAAAGTCACGAAGTGGCTGGATGTCTACGCCAATACTTCCACGAACACCGTGGCGGCCGGCGGCAGCAACTATGACATCTTCGCCCGGTCGTTGCCCGATCAAGAGGGCGCAGGGTACGATTTGGGGCTGCGCGGCTTCTTCCTGGATGACCGCGTGATCCTGAAGTTCAATTATTTCAGCAACGAATCCTTGAACCGGGTCTCGAACCCACTCCGGGATTCCGCTGTCGGCGTCGAACTCGCCCGGCAGAATGCTTATGTCGAAAGATACCTCGAGGGCATGGTCCTCAACGGATTTGGCGCCAAGGTGGCCGGAGCCCCCCGCTTCACCGAGTACCCGGGCAATGGTCTCTGGACGGACCTGGAGTCGGATTTGACGAAAGGCTATGAACTGGAGGCCACGCTGAATCCCACCAAACAGCTGCGCCTCATGCTGAACGCCTCTTACAACGATGCGACGTTGAACAGCACCTACAAATTCTTCCGGCCGTGGTATGAGCAATTCGCCCAGCCCTACCGGGCCGATCCTGCCATCACGTCGCTCATCGCCAACCCCGTGTTCAATGCCACCCGGACCATCGGCGACTATATCGCCGGTTTCGAGCGCCGGTTGAATTACCATGAAGCCCAGGTCGGAGGCGCCCGGATTCGCGGCAACCACTGGCTGGTGAATCTGGTTGGGAGCTACTCCTTCGATCAGGGCACGTTGAAAGGCCTGCGCTTGGGCGGGAGTGCGCGCTGGCGCGATGCCCCCACCATCGGCTACCCGGAAGTGGCCGGTGTCTTTGATGTGAAGAACGCGTTCTCGGGCGCGGAATCCCTGGTTACGGATGCCTTCGTCAGTTACTCCTGGAAAAACAAGCTGTTGGACCGAAATACGAATTGGTCGGTTTCGCTCCGGGTGCGAAACCTCCTGAACCACGATGAATCCTATCCCAATAGTGCCGTCGACAACGGCACCGGTGTGCCGCACATCCTGCAGCGGATGTATGTTCAGCCGCGCACGTATGAGCTCACGGCCGGCCTGAAATTTTGAGCCGGACCCCGTTTTCACCCCACGGCGGAAGATCCCGGCGAGCGCCCGTTCATCCTGAGTTCGCAGTTGGAACCTGGGCGGTGGGGCGGAAAATTCTGGCACATGATCGTCCACCCGCGGCCCAACTCAAACGCCCGGCGGAATGACCATCACCGCCGGCGCTCCGGCCGGGAGCACACGTCGCCCGGCGCGATTGTACCCAGTGGGATGATTGGCCTGCGGCTCGCCGGGGCCGTTCTGGTCACGACGTTGGCGGCGTTCGCTCAGTCCCCTAGCGTATCCAATCTCTCGACGCGCGCCCAGGTCGGCAGCGGCCAGGACGTTCTCGTCGTCGGCTTCACCGTCGGCCCCGGCGGCGAGCAGACGATGCTCATCCGCGCCATCGGCCCGGCGCTGGACGGTTTCGGCGTCACCGGCGTCCTCGCCGACCCCAAACTGGAGGTCTTCTCCGGCGCCACCAGGATTGGAGAAAACGACAACTGGAGCACTCCCGTCGGGCCCGCCGTGGCGGTCACCGCCGCGGATTTCACCGCGACCGGCGCCTTCGCCCTGCCGGTTGGTTCGCGCGATGCCGCGTTCCTCGCGCGGTTCGGCCCCGGTTCCTATTCCGCCCAGGTATCCGGCGTTAACACCACCACGGGGGTGGCCCTGGTGGAGGTTTACCAGGTTGGCGCCGGCGGGCCCCGCCTGGCCAATCTCTCCACCCGCGCCCAGGTTGGGGTGGGCGGCGATGTCCTGATCCCCGGCCTCGTCATCTCGCCCGGCTCGGGCACGCGCCGCCTGCTCATCCGGGCCGCCGGGCCGGCCCTGGACACGCTCGGCGTTGTCGGCGCGCTCGCCGATCCAACGATGCGCGTAGTCGGTGCGGCCGGTCCCGTCGTCGCGGAGAACGACAACTGGGGCACGCCCGTCGGCCCCCTGGCCTTCGCTGCACCGGCCTTGGGCAGCGCCTTCGCCCAAAACGGCGCGTTTGCCTTCGCCGCGGGCAGCCGCGACGCGGCGCTACTCGCGGAGTTCGCGCCCGGAAACTACACCATCCAGGTGAGCGGCGCCGGCAACAGCAGCGGCGTGGCCCTCGTCGAAATCTACGACGTCACTCCCGTCGCCCCTGCGCCGACAGCCGTGGATCCGTCCAGCTTGAGCGGCAAGGTCATGTGCGGCTACCAGGGCTGGTTCAACGGCGAGGGCGACGGCGCGAACCGCGGCTACAATCATTGGGCCCCCGGGGGCCGGCGACCCGGCCCCGGTCAGGTCAACGTTGATCTCTGGCCCGATCTCACGGAGTACGGCGCGAACGAGCGTTTTCCGACCGGCTTCGTCCACGCCGATGGCCGGCCCGCCGAGGTCTTCAGCTCGTATCTCCGCCCCACCGTGATGCGGCATTTCCAATGGATGCGGGACCACGGCATCGACGGCGTGTTCGTACAGCGGTTCATCAGCTCGCTCCGCAACGCGGCGTCGCTCCAGCACAACGACACCGTACTCGGGCACTGCCGCGAAGGCGCACGCCTGCACGGTCGGGCCTATGCGCTGATGTACGATCTGAGCGGCCTCGCGCCCGGCCAGGCCGACCTCCTGATCGCCGACTGGCGGAAACTCGTGCGCGATACCGCCCTCACCCGTGACCCCGCGTATCTCCACCATCGGGGCAAGCCGCTCCTCGCCCTCTGGGGTTGCGGCTTCCTCGACGACCCGCAGTCGCGTCCTGCGCTCGACGATTGGCGGAAGATGCTCGCATTTTTCAAGGATGATCCGGACGCCGGCGGTCTTGCGATCATGCTCGGCGTGCCGAGCTTCTGGCGCACGCTGACCCGCGACTCGATTCCGGACCCCGCGCTGCTCGAGGTGCTGCAACTTGCCGACGTGATCTCGCCTTGGTCGGTCGGTCGTTATCGCACGCCGGCCGAAGCGGCGAGCCACGCCGCCGCCGTCTTGCAGCCGGACTTGCTCTGGTGCCGGGAACGCGGGATCGACTTCCTTCCGGTCGCGTTTCCAGGCTTCAGCTGGTCTAACCTCAAGGGAGCCGGAGCACCGCTCGACCAAATCCCGCGCCTCCAGGGCCGGTTTTTCTGGTCGCAGGTCACGGCGGCGAAACTCAGTGGCGCCGACATGCTCTACGTGGCGATGTTCGACGAGGTCGACGAGGCCACGGCGATCTTCAAGTGCACCAACCAGCCGCCGGTCGGCCCCGGCGTGAATTTTCTCACCTACGAGGGATTGCCGGCCGACCACTACCTGCGCCTCACGGGGCTGGCCACGCAGGTGATCCGCGGCGACCTTGCCGTCACCATCGCCCCCCCGGAGCGCTGAGATGAAACAGCTGGAGCGGAGGAAGAGGGTCAGCGGCGGAAGAGGGTCAGGTTGCGGAATCGGCCGGCAGCCCCGACCGATGGGATGGCGGGGCGGGGGCCCGGGGGCGGTAGTCTACCCGCCAACCTCTGAAGCGTCCTGTGCAACCGTTGGCCTCAATCAATCCCACATTAAACCCACCATGAACCGCATGTCTCCGTCCCTCCCCCGTTGCTCCGGCCCGACGACCGTTGCGACAGCCCTGGCTGCAATCGACAGGTTTCTGGCCCTGCTCCTCCCCGGCTTCCGTCCGGGTCTGCTTACCGCTGTGACGGCCCTTTTCCTCCAGCCCTACGTAGTGGCGGCACCCCCGGCCTACATCCCCGCGGATGCCGGATTTCAAGAGGACGCCAAGTGGCTGCGGACCTACACGGCCGGTTTGGTGGCCACGAACCGCGCCGTTCACACGGACGGGCGCACGGTATTCTACACGGATGCACTGAAACACTATGGGCTGCTGTTTACCCGCGACTTCGCCTACTTCGTCGAGTTCGCCGGCGATCTCATGTCGCCCAAGGAAACCAGCGGTTACCTCGAATTCCTGCTGGCCGGGCAACGGGAAGACGGCTGTATTCCCGACCGCATCACGGTCGCCGGAGAGCCGATATACAGCCCGGGACCTCCGCACGCCCCCATGGCCGATCACGCGCTGGACAACGCATCGTTCCTGGCAAGCGCGGTGTGCCGGTACGTCGAAAGAACGGGCGATCTTGATTTCCTGAGACGGCATGAAAGTGCCCTGCGCCGGGGATTGGACCACCTCAACCGGGCGGAAAACGGCCTCGTATTCAATCGGGACGATAGTCCCCAGTGCGTCTATGGCTACACCGACACCGTGCGTAAGACCGGACACCTTCTCATGGAATCTGCTCTCTATTACGAGGCTTGCAGCCAGATGGCCATCCTCTGCCGGAAGGCCGGAATCGGCGAACCGGATAGGTACTCGCGCCGGGCCGCACTGGTCAAAAAGAACATCGGGAGGTTGTGGGATCGGGATTCAGGGGCTTTCTATGCCGCCGACGGTCTCTGCCGCCAATATGACGTTTGGGGAACCGCCTTCGTGATTGACCGCAATCTGGCGACGCCGGCGCAGGAGCAGAAGGCCCTCAGTTTCCTCGTCAACAACCACGACCGCTATGCGCAGAAGGGTCAGATCCGCCATCTGCTTGCCTCTTCCTCCTGGCAATCGACGTTCAGGTACCGCCAGGAAGGTGTCTACCAAAACGGGGGTTACTGGGCCACTCCTCTCGCGTGGCTGGTGCCCGTGCTCGCCCGTCGCAATCCCGCTCTGGCCCAACGGCTGTTGCGGGAGTGTCTGGCCGATTTCCGGGAGCGAGGCATCCATGAGTGGATCAATGGCGGCATCACCGTCCTTCCCGATTTTTTCAATAGCGCGATCAGCGTATATTCACTGCTGAACGAGCAAAAGGTCCGCTGAAGCCCCACCGGAGACGCCAGGGACCCGCCATCAAATGTCTGGTGTTCCCCGACGCAGGCACTCGAACAGGACGGCGCGGTCCGGTGCAGTAAGGATCACCGGCGCCTGGCCATGCGAAACCACGTTCCGATCGAACTGCCGGAGGGGAATTTCCTCCTGGGCGGTGGCCACCGTGCAGGAACCTTCCAAGACCAGCAGGATGGTGAATCCCCTGGCCTGCCAGGCGTGGCGGCCGGACAGCGTGGTGCGCAGCACGTTGAACCGGTCGGTTAACCCCTCCCAGTCCGACCCCCTGAAGATCCAGTTTCCTATCGGTGGTTAGGTTCACGAACAAACCGCCTCACGCACTCATTGTGCCCAGCGCCCCCGCCCGTTTCCGTCGGGCGGCAGCCGGCCCCGGCCCATCGTCTCCACCGAGGGTGCAGGGCGCTCTTTCATCAAGGAGGGCTGAAGGGGGGCCTTGGTTTTTCGTCCGCCCCTCCCCTGAACGCCTCCCCGACCCGACCCCTGAAGATCCCGTTTCCTTGCAGTTGATCACGATCCAACTCGGTCAGCGCGCGTCGCGCCTGTTCCTTCATCGCTGCCGGCGCGGATGACTCGGTGATCGCTACGAGCGCCCGCCGGGCATCCGTCCATCGCCGTTCATCCCGCGCCTCTTTCACCTGCTGCGAGAGCAGCGCGACCTGCAGCCGGTCCCGCAACGGCGACAGACGCTGACGCACGTCCGGTTTGAAGCTGGCCAGTTTGGCGTCGAGCAACTCGATGGCTTCGGCAAACTTGCCCGCCCGGCCGAGTTCGTCGACCCGTTTGGCGACATCTTCCTGCTGCCAGGCGACGTCCACCTGCTGGGCAAACTGCACCCCGTCGGGAGACATTTCCGGCTGCGCGGTCAGCACCTGGTCGAGCGTGCGGCGCGCGCCGGCCCGGTCGCCCATCCGTCGCTGAAACTGAGCCAGGCCCACCAGGATGATCGGCGCATCCGGAAACATGCGTCGGCCCTGTTCCAAATATTTCCGGTCCGCCTCGCTCCACGGATCGGCCACCGCGAGGACTGCAGCAAGATTCTCGTATGCTTTCTGAAACCGCGGGTAATTCTCCAAGGCCCGCTCATACCGGTTGGCAATGAAGCGTGCCTCGGAGGGGGCAAGCGCGCGACGCTCCCGCATCGCCGCGCCGTGCGCCGCCACCGCGACCTCGAAGTAGGGTTGGAAGTCCTTCGAGCCGGCGGTGACGGCCGCCTCGAACTCGATCAAAGCACCGCTAGGATCACCCGAAGCCTGCAAGGCCATCGCCAGCAATTCGTGTCCGCGGGGATCTCCCGGCGCGGCGGCCAGGACGGCGCCCGCGTGTGCCATCGCCTGGGCCGTGCGGTGCCCGGCGATCGCCAGCCGCCCGAGCCCGTTCCCGACCTCCACTGCGGATGCCGGACCCACCTTGGGCGGGTCCACCGCCGCCAGCGGTAGCCGGGTGACCCCATGCTCGCCGCTGCGCCGATATTCTGACAGCAATTGATCCATCTCGGCGAACGAGCGGCCGAATGCGATTTGAAACGCCTCGGCCGGCGGTGTCCCGGCCGAGAGTTGCTCAAGGTAGCGACCCAGGGCGTCCCGCGGGATGTCGTGCGTACCAAACAAGAGGAAGTGGACGAAGGCCCACGACTCCGCATAAAAAATCCCGCCGCGGAGCCGGCTGTGGCCGAACAGATCGGGCTGGCTGGTGTCGAGCAACCGCTCCAGCGGCAGTGGCGCGACCTGCCGCAGCAGCTGCAAGTGGGATTCAATCGGCTGGCCCCATTCCGCCTGGCCACGGTCGGTGCGAAAAGTTGAATACACCTCCGCCAAGCCCTCCTCGAGCCAGAGAGGGTTGCGGGTGCCGGACACGCTCAGAAACCAGTGGACCCCCTCGTGGAAGATGGTGCGGCGCGTGTCGTCCGAGATCCGCGCCGTAACCCCGGCGACCGCCCAGGCCTCGTGGCGCGAAAAGAAACCGTCAACCGGCAGCGGTCTGCCCTTGGGACCCGACAAGGGCAGATAGGATTGAAACTCCCGGCTGTTGGCGAACAGGACCACCGTCAGGGCCGGCAAGGGGGCACGGCCCGGTCCGAGGAGACTCCGCAAGGCCGCCACAAACTGGGCGAACTCGGTGGCCCAGGGAATTGCCTGCCGCGCGGGGAGCGGAGTTACGACCGTGATGTCCGGGGTTGAAACCTTGAGCCACGAGGCGCCTTGCGCGACCACCGCCCCGCCCAGCACCAGCAGCACAGCGACGAACCGACGGGCGCTGCGCCGGCCAAGGAAAAAACAAGGGATCATGGGGTGCCCCCATGCTGGATCCTGAACCACGCCGGCCGCGAACAAATTTCCCGGTTGGCCGGAACGCATTGTCCCGCCCGGGGTGGGCCGGCATTCAACCCCTCCGGGTTGGTGTTCAACTCGCAACTGGGGAACCAATGACTTGGGGCGAAACCCCCCAAGCCCCATGGCCCAACCCCGCTCAATGCGGCTGCGCCGCGTAGTGCTGGCGCAGGAGATCCTTGCCGTAATCGTTGCCGTTGGGCGTCCGCACCACCGCGTGAATGTGCTCCCGGTTGGGCAATTGCGGGTTGGCCGCGAGGTGCCGGAGGTTGGCCGGTCGCTGGTGATCGAACTCGATCAGGAGCACCGGGCTGTGAATCCGGTAATAAAATACACTATCGTCCGCTGCGCCGCCGATCCAGGCGAAGTGCGTGCGATCGAGGTGCGCCCGCACTTCGTCCATCTTCACCCGGGCGTGGCCGTCGTCCATGTTGTCCACGTACAACCCGATCAGCGCCAGGAGGGCCTCGCGCTGGGCCGGACGGAGCTCCGCCGCCGGCAGTCCGGCGTCGTCGAGCACCACGTTGTCCTTGAACGCCTCGGTGAGATTGTCGTTGCCGGTCTTGCCCGTGCGCCGCACCGCCTTCGCCTGCTGCGCCGCGTCGAGGGACCGCCGCAGCGCCAGGCCGCGATTCTGTTCCTCCTGCAGAATCGTAAGTCCCTGGTACTTTCCGGAGGGCGCGATCACCGGCTCCGAGCCCACAAACATCGGCGTCATCACCACCTGGTCCCCGAGCACGAAGTAATTGATGATCAGGTGATGCCCGTCGATCTGCCAGCCCCACGGCCGGTCCGCCGACGGCTCGCCCATCACCGTAATCCAGTACAGCCATTCATCGAGTTCCTCGAAGTTGTCGCCGTTCAGTTCCCCCAGCGTGTGGTTCAGCTTCATGATGTCCTGCGACAGCTTCAGGCCCTTCGCACTGAGCGCGGCCCGCATCAGGCCGAACGCGGCGGTGCGCTGCGCGGGAGTCATCTCGTTGAACCCCACTCCCTGCCGCACGTAGAAATGCTGGTTCATCCACTTGCGCCACTCGGGATCGTCGATGGGAAACTTCGTCTTGGTCCGCTGGTCGGCGCTGAGCGCCGCGAGGAAGGCGCTGGCGGCCTCCCGCACCGGCGCGGTCGACACGCCCGTCGATCGCAGGGCAAACAACCCCGGCTCCACCGTACCATTGGTTGTGATACCGCGAAACGGCTCGGCGAGCCCGCGGGCCTCGGCGGCGCGCGACATGCGCTGGAAACGCTGGAAGTGCGTCTCGTCTTTGGGTTGTTGGGCGGAGGCGCGGCCGGCGGCCAGCGCAAGCCCTGAGGCTAACAGGAATCGCGGGATCATCGTGGGTGGGGGTACCGGCAGCGATGACAGGCCGTCATCCGCTTGTCACTCGTTGGCTTTCACCGCGGGGCGAAAAATTAGCTTTGGGGCCGGTAAGCCGGATTCTGTTCCACACCTTGCGGTGCTTCGGTCGTCATTTCTCTCACGGCCGCCTTGCGACGGCCCTGGCCTGTGGAGCCCGCTTGCGCGGGCCCGCAGGCGGCGGCATACCCGTGGCTGTCGGACGGGCCACCCAGCCACCTATTTTGCCTTGCACCGGACGGGGTTTTTCGTGCCGCCGACGTCGCCGTCGGCGCGGTGGGCTCTTACCCCACCTTTTCACCCTTACCGCGCGGTTGCCCGCGTGGCGGTATGTTCTCTGTGACACTGTCCGTCGACGCGCCTTGAAACGCGCCGCCTGGGCTCGCCTTGCAGCTGGCCCAGCATCCTGCCCTGCGGTGTCCGGACTTTCCTCTCCGAACTTCTATCGGGCGCGGTTTTACCCGCGCCTTGGAATCAAAGAACTCGGAGCGACGACCAGGCCCCAAAGCTAAGGGGGCGAACCTAGGACGAGTTCCGGGGAAAGCAAGGGCGGGGGGAGGTGGCCGAAGAACGCGAGACATGGGAGACGTCGGGCAAGGCGGCATCTGAAATCGGGCATCTGCAATCTCGGATTTCCAATCCCGTGCCATGAAGAGGGGCGTGATAAGACCTGCGACCCGCTGCCCATGGGTTTTCGCCCCGCGATAACCCTTACGACTCCCAATACACCACTCGCCCGCACTGATCGCAGGTGGGCAGTTGCGCCGTCGGATCCAGCGCCTTGCCGCGCGTCGCCGACTCGACCTCGCTGGAAACCTTGAGGTGACAGCCGCTGCACTTGCCCCCGTGAATCGAAACGACCGCCGGCATGTTGCGGGCCGCGATGCGATCGTAGACGCGCAGGCGAAACGGCTCCACCGGCGTCCGCGCCGTCGCCACCTCGGCCTTCGCCGCCACCAGTTCCGCCGCCACGCTCTGCTCCCGCTCGCGCAACATCGCGATGCGGGCTTCGTGCCCCGAAATATTCGCCTTCATCTCGGCCTCCGCCGCCGCCAGCCGTTTCTTCGCCTCGTCGATCTCGTACATGACCTCGAGTTCCTGGCCCTCGAGCTCGCCGATCTGCGCCTGCACCGTCTCGATCTGGTGGCCCATCGCCTGATATTCCTCGTTCTTGCGAATGGACAATTGCTGCGTGCGGTACTGCGCGACCTTGTCCTCCGCCGAACCGATCTCGGTTTCCATGAGCTTCTTCTTGGTCTCAAGTTCCCGCACGGTCGCCCGGGCGCCGTCGAGCGCCGCCTTTTCCGCCGCAATCTTCTCCTCCACTTGGCGGATGTCGCCCGGCACGGCGTGTAATTGCGTCTCCAGTCCCAGCCTTTTCAAATCGCGATCTTGCAGGATGAGGAGGGATTGAATCACCGGGTTGAGCATGTCGGTGGCCACTGTGTCGCCCCCCTTGCGACCGTCAAACGAAAGTCTCCGGCGCTGGTTTCCGGGGGTGCATCAGGTTGGCGTTTGTAGGCGGGGTGCCCACACCCCGCGATAGGTCGCCGGGCCGCGCGGTGAGGGCACCGCGCCCACATGGATGTCACCGCCCACTCGCAGCTGCTCCCGGTTTCCGGCGAACCTTGCCCTGCGCCACCTTTCCGCGACCCTCCCACCCATGGACTGTCGCCCCGGCTGCGGCGCGTGCTGCATCGCGCCCTCGATCTCATCGCCCATACCCGGGATGCCCCACGGGAAACCGGCGGGCATCGCCTGCGCGCAGTTGTTGCCGGATTTGCGCTGCGCGCTCTTCGGCCAACCGGAGCGACCCGCGGTATGCGTCAGCCTTCGGCCCACCGATACGATGTGCGGCCAAGACCGCGAGCAGGCCATGGGTATCCTCCAATTCCTCGAATTGGCCACCCGGCCTGCGCCATGACGCGCCGCATTCTCCCTGCGCGCAGCGTGAGGCATCCGCGCGGGAAACGGGGGCACCCATCGAGGGGGGAAGCCGATACGCCAGGGAGCGCGCGCCCTCTCCGATTGTCTCCCGGAGAACTTTCGCCCCTCTCCGGTCCCTCCTGGCGCAGGCCGGTCTCGGTCTTCCCCCACAGTCCGATTTGAGGCCCCGGTTATTCCGAGCCTACCACCGGAAGAACCGGTACGGATCATCCCATTCTTCCGGCTCATCGAGGTAGAGGCCGTGCCGCCAGCGTTGCTCCGGTGATCCGGCCACCCAAGGCTCGCGAAACCGTTCCAGGAGCGGAGTCGCACTCGCCACCCCCTGATTCGTCAGCAGGCGGGTGACGGCAAAGGCCGCCCGGCGAAACGTGCGCTTGAGGTTGCTCGTCCCCTTGGGGTCGAAAAGCCAGGGCGGCATCTGGCAGAAAATCACGGATCCGTCCTCTGCGCCGGCCAGGACACCGTCGCCGACGCGAATCGTGCCCGAGGCGACCAACGGAAATTTCTGCGGGTTGCGATTGTGCATGTCGGCCGGGCCGACTCCCGCCCGCCACGATCCCACACCCCCGGGCGCGAAGGAGGTCGCCATATGCTCGCGCGACACCAAACCCACTTTGAAGGGCAGCAGGGCATCGACCTCGGATTGGTCGAGTCCGAGTGCCACCACGCGCCCGCCGGCCCGCTGGAAGTCCGCGATCTTCGACCGGTCGAGGCCCGGTTTGCTTTCGGCCCCGGGGCCAAGGACCAGGACATGCCCCGGATCAAGCGGCCCACCCGGCAGGGTTGCGATGGCGAAACCCGCCGCCTCGAAGTGGGCCCGGCCGGCCGCGTTACCGAGGTACCCCGCCCGTCGCGCCGGCGCCGGTTTCCAGGCGGACACATAGGTGAGCAGGTTGGCGGCGAGATGCTGTGCGATCGGCTCCTCCTCGGTGCGTCCGGTCAGATCCAGTTGGCAGAACACGATCAGGCCGCGGCCCTCGCGAAACTCCAGCAGCGGGCTGTACTGCAGGCTATAGCCGCCATCGACGACCGGGAGAAAATCGCCGCGCGCCGGCTTCTCGATCAACACCGAGGCGACGTTGCCGCGGTTGCCCCCGCGCCACAGGCGCGTGACCGGCAGGCCGCACCACTCGACCGTGGGCCCCAGTTTCCGATTCATCTCCGGCTGCAGGCGCGCCGGCAGGAGGGTCGCCGCGCCCCGCCAGTCGCGCAACTGCTCCACGCCGATCCCAGCCAGCAACGGGTGATCGGGCACGCGCGGGAAGGCCTGTCGCAGCCCGTACTCCACGACCCGAAATCCGAACCGCTTTTCGAGCACCTCGGAGGTCTGTTCAAACATGATCACCTTGAGCCCGTCGCGCACCCGCGTGACGTCCGGGGCCGGGGCATCGGACCGCACCGCACCCTTGCCGATGATCAGGAGGTCATGGTGCGACAAGTCCGCCGCGGCCTCCACCAGTTGGCAACGCACCCCCATGCGCCGCAGCCAGGCACCCGTTTCACCCCGCGGATCAAACAGGGCGATGACACCCTCCCGCGGCGGAGCCGGAGGCCTGGCCACCACGCAAATCCGGAAGGAATCATGCTGCATCTCGCCCCGTCCGAAGCGGACCGTCGCACTCAATTCGAAGTCTCCCGGCGCGAGCCCCTCCGGCAGGGCAAACCGCAGCGGCAGTCGCTGTTGCCCGCCCGGAGTCACGTTGAAGCGCTGCGTGCCCGCGATCATGCCGGGGACCGAAAGCGTCCAACTGGCCTCGCCCGCCACACTCTCCCGGGAATCGTTGATCACGATCAGTTGTTTCTCGAAGGTTTCCCCGGCGATAAACAGGTGGTCCTTGCTCGTGAACGCGCCCGGCTTGCCGGCCAGGTACGCCAGCACCGGCTGGTTGAAACGCAGCAGCGCCTCCGCCGCCTCGGTGGGGATCCAGTCGGCCCGCTCGAAGGCGAGGTCCATCCGCTCGTAACGCCCCTCGATGTAGTCCGCACTCAGACCGGGCCGCTGCAGGTGCGCCCAATCCACCGGGAGGTTCTGGCGCCCGCGGTCGACGCCCTCCCGTGGCCGCCAATAGTGCCCGAATTCCCAGGGTGAAATCGCCGACAATCCCCAAGTGCGGTACGCCGGCCAATTGTCCCGGAGGTAAAGGGCGAAGACCGGATAACGCTCGGTAAAATCGCTGGACCCCACCTGGTGCGGATAATCCCAGCGATGCCACACCTGGCCGGCCGCGAGTTGCCGCGCCTCCCACCGCAGGTTCTCCGCCTCCCGCGGGCTGATTTGAAACGCGCGATCGCCGAAGAACTGCGCATTCCATTCCGCGAGGCAAAACTGCCACGGCACGACCGCGCTGCCAAACTCGCGTTTGCCCTGATACCACCCCCGGTACATCGTCCAATCCCACGAGAAGGGCGCACCATACTCGCAGAGGAAGACCGGCTTCACCCCGACCGTGGCCCAATGTTCAAACCAGTCGGAAAGCTCCTGCGGCGGCACGAAATTCGGGTAGAAATTGATTGTGTGCATCGAACCCAGGTTCCCGGACGAATGGTGGTAGATGACGCGGCTGGGATCCTGGCCCCGCACGATCGCCTCCGCCCGCAGGGCCAGCCGGGCATTGGCCTGGGCCCGCGCATCGCGGGGATCGCTGACGCCGTCGATCAAATCGGGGTTCATGTCGCCCGTGTAGCCCGTCGCGTTGTGATTCATCGCATAGGCGACGACCGCCGCGTGGTTCTGCGCCGCCTGCACGTAGAAGCCGGCGTGTTGCGCGTATCCGTTGTTCTGATCGGCATCCGGCGCCTTCCAGTCGTAATGGGAAAAATGGGGCTGGGAAAACCCGACCAGCATCCCGACATCGTCCGCCGCCCGCAGGACCTCGTCGAACGCGAGATGCGTGCCGGGATCACAGCCGTAATTGTGGGTGTAGACGAAGTTGATGCCGATGGCCTTCAGCCGCGCCAACGATTCGCGGGCGCCGGCATAACTCGCGAGCGCCGCGCTCACCTGGGCGTTGTCGAGCGGCACCGCCCGGAGATGGATCCGGCTGCCGTTCAGGAAAAAGTCCCGGCCCTCGATCCAGAATTCACGAAAGCCAAAACGCGTGGCAAAGGCCACGTCCACCTCGCGCCCGCCCACGGTGCGCAGGGCGCAGATGACGTCGTATTGGTTTTCCGGCGTGGGCAGGTCCCAGTACGTGCCGGGATCCCACGCGTTGGAGAAAGAGAACCTCCCGGCGACGAGCGCGGCGCGCCCAAACTCCGGACTCGTAAACGTCCGCACAGCCCGGCCGTCGCGGCTGATGCGCGCCTCGATCACATAGCGCCCCGCGGCATCGAGCCCCGGCAGGGCCACGTGAAACGTCATCGTGCGTTTCCGGAAGGAGGGGTCCGCCTTGACGTCGGCGATGCGGACGCCCGGCGGCGTACCGACGAGAAACACATCACCGCAGAGCCCGCGGCGGGCCACGCGGCCCTTGACCTCGCGGGCCGTGTTGCTGTCGGCATAGGAGAGCAGCACCTCCTTCAGCGGGAGGGCCACGACTCGCACGCTGAGCGCATGCGTCGCGCCCGGGCGGCAGGCCGCCGTGAGATCCAATTCTCCGCCGGGAAAGCGCACCAGACCCTGTTTCACGCCATCGATCCAGATCGTGGCGATCGAGTTGACGTACGAGGCGGAGAGGACGATGCGGCGCCCGGCCCACGTCGCCGGAACGGAGATTTCCCGCTGATACCACGCGGCCGAAAGATCGCGCAGCCGCTGGTCCGCCCAACTCTCGTGGGCAAAGACGGTCTGCGCGTCCTTCTGCATGTAGTCGGTGATGCCCGGCCAGCTGCCGGGAACCTTGAAAAATCCCCAACCCACATCGGGTGGTGCGACCGCGGCGGCGTTCATTGCCGGTTGCCACCGCCACAGTCCATTAAGGCAGATCTTTTCCCTGGTGGGTGTGGTTTCGCGGTACGCCAGCGCGGCATCCCACACCGCGGCCACGCCCGCCGGCAGGGAAGCGGTCGGTGCGTCCTGGGCCAGGCCGGGGCGCACCGCGACGAAAAACAGGATGGCAGTACGGATGATTCGCGCGCTGGCGTTCATGGTTGCTCCGGGGTTTTCGCTACCAACAGGGAGAGGGGATTCACGGATCGAGTCGCCCACCTTGGGCGGCAACATCAACCGAGACCACCTGATTCATCCCCGTCCAAACTCCCGCCACAAAAGGTTCGCTCGCAACCGGTGCCACCGACGTCCACGGTACGCCGCAAAGCCACCCGGCGCCGCGGGTGCCGCCAGCCGCGCTGTCGTCGCCGTTACGCCATGAAGAAACTCCGTCTTGCCGCCCGATTCACCGTCGCCCTCTTCGCCTTCACCCGGGTCGCCTTGGGCTACAACGGCCAGGTGGTCACGGAAGGTCCCCTTACCGCAACCATCGCGGCCATCCCGGTGGTAAGCAAAATCGACACGCCCATTCCCTGCTCCGTCACACTGAAGAATTCAGGCGCCGTACCCTTGCCGCTCACCCTGGAGTTGGGCGGACTTGTCGACAGCTGCAGCGCCGTCGGCGAAACGAAGCGGCAAGTGACGCTGCCAGCCCACGGCACCACCACGGTGGAGTTTCACTTCACCTGTGGGCGCGGCACCTACTCGGCGCTGTATCCGGTTCACGTGTTCGCCGCCTTCGCGACTGACGGCACGCCGCGTACCGCCCACGCCGTGCAAGTTTTCACGACTGACTTCCGCGCCACGAACCCAACCCCACCCGCGGCAAACGAACTCCCCATTACGCCGGTCCCCGCCGGCGGAGCCCTCGCGCTCGCCGGGCTCAAGACCCAGCGCGTCACCTGGGCCTACCTCGGAGGCGACGCCGTACCGCAGCCGGTCGGTTGGACCGGGACCGATCCAATCTCGGCGGCCAACTTTAGCCGCGCGCCCATAACCCGCGGCGGCGAAACGCGGGCCTCGCTGCAAATACATCCGCCCTACCGCCCGCGCGCCGGCACCGTGTGGGCCGAATACCGCCTCCAACTCCCCTCAACCCGGCCGATTCACCTCGATCTTTTCAACGCCATCCGCGACAGCACGCCCCGGGAGGGGCGAAGTGACGGCGTCACGTTTCGCGTCTGGGTCGGTGAACAAAAACTCTTCGAGCAGCATACCGAGACGAAAACGTGGCTCCCGGGCCGCGCGGACCTCAGCGCCTGGGCCGGCCAGGAAGTCCGGTTGCGCCTGGAAAGCCATCCCGGGCCCAGGAACAACACGACTTGCGATTCCAGCTTTTGGGGCGACCCGGTCATCACGGTCGGGGTTCCGCCGCCGCAGCTCAGCCCGGCTCAAAGCGACGCGCTCTTTGCGGCGGTGCGCCGGGGTCTCGGCGCCGGGACGCGCTCCGACGACTCCACCCTGGTCTACGACCTCGACGGCGGCGGCCGGGCCGCGATTGCACTCGGACCCAACGGGCTCGCGGACGGCGTGATCGGCTTTGGCGATGCGGAGAGCCAGGTCCTGTTTGCGGGACTGCACGTGGCCGTGCGCGATCAGGAGGTCGGGACCTGGCCATCGGCGGCGGTGGTCCAAACGGTGGAGCGCAGCCGGGATGCCGCCGGACGGACGCGGATCTCGCACCGGCTGAAAGTGGGCGATCAAGCTGCCGACCTGACGGCGACGATCTGGTCGGAGGGTCCCGCCCTCCGCCTCAAGGTCGAGTGTCCGCTACCCATCACCGGCCTGGGACTGAACGCCGCCGACCAAAAGGCGCCGCGGGTCTATTACGGCCACGGCTATTGCATCGTCGATCCCCAGCCGTTCCGCGCCAACGCGGGCGGACACAACCTCGCCACCAGCCATGTGGGCTTCGACTTCGAACGGGGCGTATCGCTGCTGACCGCCAGCGACACGCCGGTGGACTACCTGCAGGTCGATCCGGAACGGCGTATTTACCAACTCCATACTCACCCCGACGCCACGCTAACCTTCGTGCCGGGTCGCCACGGCGCGTTCGACTGTGCGGTGCGCTACCGGCCGCTCTACGACAAGGCGGCGGCGCCCGGCGTCGCCCGCAAGGCCGGCCGCTTCGTGTTCGATCTTTGGGGCGGCAAATACGCCGACGATGCCGCCCGACTGGCCCGGTGTTTCGACTATGGTCTCACGGATGCGCTCGTGGTGATGCATGTCTGGCAGCGCTGGGGCTACGACTATCGCCTGCCCGACATCTTTCCCCCGCAGCCGGCCCTTGGTTCGCTGGCCGATCTGCAGGCCCTGGGCAAACTCTGCACGACCCGCGGGGTCCTCTGGGGACTGCACGACAATTACATTGATCTGTATCCCGACGCCACCGGGTTCAGCTACGACCACATCACTTTCACGGCCGAGGGTCTGCCGCGCCGCGCCTGGTTGAACGAAAGCCGCGAGGCGCAGAGTTACCAGTTCCGGCCCGACCAGATCGGGCCCTTCCTCCAACGCAACCTCAACCTCATCGTGCCCGCCCTGCACCCAACCGCGTCTTTCGTGGACGTGCTGGCCTCGCTCAACAGCTTCGACTTCTACGATCGCGACGGGAAGTTCCACTCGAAACGCGAAACCCAGCGCGCCTGGGGCGAGGCGTTTGCCGCCATCCGCGACGCTTGCGGCAACAACGCCCCCACGATCAGTGAAGCCGGAGGCGACCATCTCGTGGGCTGGCTCGATGGCGCCGACGCCCAGTTCCTGCCACTGGGGCCAAAGGCGGAGCGTTTTCACAACGTCGTTGCCTGCCGGGACTGGGAACGCGTGCCCTGGTTCGACGCGGTCAACCACACGCGTTTCAGCCTCCATGGCGTGGGCTATTCGGATCGTTATCAGGGTGGCCGCAGCCGCCCGGAACACGGGATTGAGAGCGACGACTACCTCAGCGCCGAATTGCTCACCGGTCACGCCCTGATGATCGATCTCCCGGCGCTGGGCCGGGGGGCCGTGCGCAAGTACTGGCTCGCGCAGGACTTCATCGCGAGCGTGGCGCACGACGACATCCGCCGCGTGGAATTTGCCGACGGCGACATCCATCGGACGATCGTGACGTGGAACGGCGGGGCGCGGGTGGCGGTGAATCGCGGGGAGGCCGACTGGACCTTCGAGGGCCACGCGCTGCCGTCCTACGGCTACTGGGCGAAACACGGCGCGATCGAGTCGGGCATTGAGCGCCGCGCCGGCGCGATCGTGGAGCAGTCGCACGCTCCGGGGAAATTCTACGTCGACGGCCGGGGCTTCAACCCGGCCGCGCCGCTGCCCATCGTGCCCCGGGCCGGGCGCGTTGTTTATCTGGGCGGACGACAGTTCCGGCTCGTGGTGAACTGGGAGGTGCAGCGGGCCGCGCCCCAGGACTGTGCGGTCTTCTATCACTTCTCGCGGCCGACCCCGGGACGCCGTGCGACCACGGAGTTTTCCGGGGGCGGTCTTCCGACGCTGCCGACCTCGCAATGGCAGGGCCGGGTAGCCACCGGCGACGACTGGACGATCACGATTCCGGACGGGATGCCTCCCGGCGAATACGAGATCCTCGTTGGCCTGCATGAGCCGAGGAACCGCAACAACCGTCTGCGCCTGCTCGGCGACGAGGATTCGCGGCGGCGCTATCGCCTCGGCACCCTCGCCGTGGAGGGAGGCAAGCAAACCGGAGTCACCAACGTGCGGCTGGTCCCGCCCGCGCAACCATTCATCGCCTCGTCCCGCTGGCGGTCTCCGCCGGCTGCAGTCGATTTTGGGCCGGCGACCACCACGGGCGCGTTTCGCTGCGAAACTGCGGACCATCACCTCGTCATCACCCCGCTGCCGGACGGGGTGGATTTCGACTTGCAGCTCCACCTCGCGCGAATCGTGGCGCGGCCGGTGAAGGTGCGCTCAGTTGTTGCAATCAATGCCCGGGGTGAGCCCCAGTCTCCGGTGGTGTTTGCCGTGAGGGAGGGTGAACTGACGCTGCGCGCCCGATCGGCCGATTTTGCCTACCGGGTCGAGCTGGACTGAACGGCGGCGGCCGGCTCCCGGGCAGGCCGACGCCGGACGAGCCGCAAAGGCCTGCCGCAAGGCACGCGTGATCTCGCGGCGTAAAGCCGCTCCCACCTGCCGTCCGCCCCGGGAATTCGGATACGCGCAACGCGTGCCCGGAATTCACCTCCAGCCTGGCTTCCAAAACGAAGCGCCGCGGCGCTCAGTACACGGACGCCACCTTGGCGGGCGCGAGCAATTCGACCCGGGTTTCCGCCGTGCCGTCGGCGTGCGCGATCACGGTCGTGCGCCTGGTCTGGCCGCCACCGGCCTTCGCGAAGGTCGTGACGTAGGTGGAGACCTTCCCGTCCATGTCGACCATGGTTCCCTTGATTGTCTGGCTCGGCCCACCGCTCTTCGTCGTCTCGGTGTAGTTGAAGGAGCGACCATCGAAATCGGTGAACGTACCCCGCGTGGTGATCGAGCCATCCGGATTGCGTTTCAGGTTGGCTTCGCGCGTGGAAATCTTGCCGTCCGGGGTGGCGGCCGCCTCGTTGAGCGTGCCGGTGCCCGACTTGTTGTCCCACTTGCGATCGATCGAGGTCACGGCCGCCTGGCCGTCCGGGGCGACGACCGTGCCGGCGCGGACACTTTCGTTCGCCCGGCCCTTGGCCCGGGGGCGGGCGGCAGTTTCGTTCTGGCCGGACTCAGCGGCGGAGAGGCTGACGGGCAGGAGACTGAGCATCACCCCGGCGAGGGCGACGGTGGCGAACAGGTGGGAGCGGGAGGCGTTTTTCATGGTGGCGGCACTTGGGCTACTCTAGCATGACGCAGGTCGCCCCCGGCCCGGTACGGTAATCCCCGGGAAAAAGGCGGATAAATTTTCGCTCCTCCGGTAACTTTCCGCGCCTGGGGCCGCAAAAACCCGCCCGCCCCACCCCCGCTTTCGCCCCTAATTACCTGCTAACCGGCCGGTTGAGGACTTCTGGCCGGAGTGATGCCAGCCGCGGGAGCGCTTCCCGACCGCGGGAACCCCGGCGCTGCCGCCCCCGGGAGCAAGGCCCGTCTCGCGCTCCGCACGCTCCGCGCTTGCGGCCCGGGGAGCGCCCGCTTGAGTCGCGCGCGTGGCCAAACCCGACGAAGCTCCCACCATCATCTTCTCCATGCTCGGCGTCTCGAAAAAAATCGAGCGCAAGGAGATCCTCCGCGACATCTCGCTCTCGTTCTACTACGGCGCGAAGATTGGCGTGCTCGGCCTCAACGGCTCCGGCAAGTCGTCGCTCCTGAAGATCCTCGCCGGGCGCGACACCGAGATCGACGGGCGCGTGCATTTTGAACCTGGATACGCGGTCGGCCTGCTCGAACAGGAACCCCACCTCACGCCGGGCACCACCGTCCGCGCCGCCGTGGAGGAGGGCGTGGCGCACCTCACCGCCCTCACGACGGCCTACGACGCCACGTGGGATGAACTCAACGACGCCACGGACGACGCCGCCAAGGACGCCATCATGGCGCGGCAGGGCGAGTTGCAGGAGAAGATCGACACCCTCGGCGCCTGGGACGTGGCCCCCCAGGTCGAGATGGCGATGGACGCCCTGCGCTGCCCGCCGGGTAACTCCCTGGTGGACACGCTGTCCGGCGGGGAGCGCCGCCGCGTCGCCCTCGCGCGACTGCTGCTGCAGAAACCCGCGATCCTGCTGCTCGACGAGCCGACCAACCATCTCGACGCCGAGAGTGTGCAGTGGCTCGAGCAGCACCTGGCGCGCTATGAGGGCACCGTGATCGCAGTCACGCACGATCGCTACTTCCTCGACAACGTGGCGCAGTGGATCCTCGAGCTCGATCGCGGCCACGGCATCCCGTGGAAGGGCAATTATTCGTCGTGGCTCGAGCAGAAACAGCGGCGCCTCGGCATCGAGCAGCGCACCGAGGATCGCCGCCAGAAGGCGATGGCGCGCGAACTGGAGTGGATTCGCCAATCCGCCAAGGCGCGGCAGGCCAAATCGCAGGCGCGCATCAACGCCTACGAATCGATGCTCAAGCAAAACGTCGCGGAGAAGGAGCGGGAGTTCGAGTTCCTGATTCCGCCCGGACCGCGCCTCGGCACGCTCGTGGTCGAGGCGCAGCAACTCGCCAAGGGCTATGGGGACAACCTGCTCTTCGACGACGTGAACTTCTCCCTGCCGCCCGGCGGCATCGTCGGCGTGATCGGGCCGAATGGCGCCGGCAAGACGACGCTCTTCCGGCTCATCATCGGCGCGGAAAAACCCGATGCCGGCACCCTGCGGGTGGGCGACACGGTGCAGATCGCGCATGTCGACCAGTCGCGCGACTCCCTGCCCAACGGGGCGACGATTTGGGAGGCGATCAGCGACGGCGAGGAGATCATGCGGATGCCGGGGCGCGAGGTGAACTCGCGGGCCTACTGCGCGCAATTCGGCTTCACCGGGGCCGATCAGCAAAAGAAGGTCGGGGTGCTCTCCGGTGGCGAACGCAACCGGGTGCACCTCGCGCGCCTGCTCAAGCGCGGCGCCAACCTCATCCTGCTCGACGAGCCGACCAACGACCTCGACGTAAACTCCATTCGCGCGCTGGAGGAGAGCCTGGAGAACTTCGCCGGCTGCGCCGTGATCGTGTCGCACGATCGCTGGTTTCTCGATCGCGTGGCGACGCACATCCTCGCCTTCGAGGGCGACAGCATGGTGACGTGGTTCAACGGCAACTTCTCCAGCTACCTCGAGGATCTCCACCGGCGGAAGGGCAAGGCCGCCGACCAGCCGCACCGCATCAAGTATCGGAAACTTGGGCACTAACCCGGCCCGGGTCGGGCGCAGACGACCGGCGGCGGGTCACGCACGCGGGGCGGCCGGACCGGCGGAATTCAGGCGGTGGCGCACGAAGGCGACGTGGTGGCGCAAATCGTAGTACTGGCACGCGAACGAGGCCGGGACCTTCAGGGCGTTGACGTCGCGTTCGATCGCCTCAAGCCGGCGGAGACAATCCGCGGCGTCCTGGGTCGCCAGCTCCACCTCGGCCTCACGCTCCAGCCGCAGCAGCGGCCGGTAACAGCGGTAGATGCGCAACTGCACACTCCAACGGTAGACCACGGGCAGGAAGCGGACCGCCGGGATCAGAATGAGCACGACCGGCACAATGGCGACGAGGAGGCGATTCAAGAGGCTCGCGAGCCAGAAGGAGCTGACGAGTTTGTAGGTGATTCCCTTTCCTGACTTGTAGTAGCGCAGGGCATCGTCACTGAGCGGAAATTCGCGTTCGACCGGCGCGGGAAACTCACCTCGTTTCGCCAGCAGCCCGGCCTTGCCGTGCACCTGCTGGGCGACCCCGAGCAGGAGGTCGGAGACGGCGGAGTTGAGCCCGTCGCGCGCGATGAGTTCGACCGCGGGGCCGATCAGGGCGACATTCTGCGCCGGCAGGTTGCGACCGAAGTCGATGGAGCCCTGCGGCAGGACGATCTTGTTGAGATAGGGCAGGCGGCGCACGTAGGCGTCGGCCTGGGTGAAGTTGTAAACCTGCACGTCGGGGGTGCGGACCAGCGTGCGCAGCGTCTGGAGGGGCGCGGAATCGCCCATGAGAAAAATGGCGTCGAGCCGGCCCTCGAGCAAATCTTTGCTGGAGGACTCAACGGGCTGCTCCACGAGCGTGCCGGGCGCGCCGGTGATGCCGTTGGCCTCGAGGAGGGCGCGGGCCAGCGTCTGGCCCCCACTGCCCGTGGCGCCGATCCCGAGGCGCTTGCCCGCCAGTTCGGAGAGGAGGCTGATCGGCGCCTTGGCCCGGTAGAACACCCAAAGCGGCTGGTAGGAAACACTGCCGAGCGAGACCAGGCCGGGCGGAGGCGCGGCGCCGACGAGCCCACCTTGCACAAAGCCGAGGTCGATGCCGGAGCCGGGCGCCGTCAACTGTTGCAGATTATCCGTCGATCCACCGGTGGGCACGATCTTGAGGGTGATCTTATGCTGGGCGAGAGCCTGCTGGTAGGCCTCGGCGTAGCGCTGAAAGGAACTGCCGGGGGGGCCGCTGACGATCGTAATCGTGCTGGGCGGAGCCGACAGCACGACCCAAAGCATCGCCCCGAGGCCGAGCGCCAACAGCAGCAACGCGACCAAGGTGGCCAGCAGCGGACTGAACCCGAACGTTTCAATCAGGGCGGCGACAAGCTTCGTGCGGCGGAGGTGGGTCGGCAGTGGCATGGTAGTAGGGCGAAGCACGCAAAGGGACTCGTTAGCGCCCCCCCGAGGCAATGACCAATGCGTGCGCCGGGACGCAACAGGTGCCGCCGCGAGTGGGCGGTGACGGCCATGGGGGCGAGGCCGGGGCGGATCAGGTCACCCCGCCGGTCAGCTCCCAGCCCGGGCGATATTCACGAACCAGATACTTGTTCGCGGCGGCGACGTTGGTGATCCTCATGGCCGCGGCGTCGAAGCGCAGCCGCCTGCCCCCCAGGCGCAGGGAGATCGCGCCCAGGTTGAAGGCGTCCGAGATCGGCCCGGCCAGCCGGAAATCCCCATAGGTGGAGTGACCGGCCCGGAAGGCGGCCACCCAGTCGACGTCGCCCTGCCCCCGCTCGCGCCGGCCCGGGGCGGCCGCCGGCAGCGGCTTCGCCACCCGGTCGACCCGCAGCTTTTGCTCCGAAATCAGCGAGGGATCTTCTCCGCGAAATCCGGCGAGAATCCGGCCGGTGTCCCCGACAAACATCAATCCTTCGGGCGGCAATTCCCGGTCGTCCGCCGCCAGTACCGCGGGCGTGGGCGGCTGCATCGAGCCGTCATACCAAAAGAGATCGAGGGGCGGCCGGGCGCCTTTCGCCGCGAACTTGAAACGAATCGTGCAGGCTGTCGGGAAGGAGGTGTCGTTCTTGATTCTGCCGGCGACCTGCCCGTTGAGCGTGCAGGCATGGGCGGGGGTGGATTCCACGGTTGTCGGGGCGTCGAGATCGAACTGCGTGAACACCGGCCAGAGGCTGTAGTGGCCCATGTCCGCCAAGGCCCCGCCCCCGAACTCATACCAGCCGCGGAACACGGCATGCGTATAGTGGGGATGATAAGGCCGATCCAAGGAGGGACCCAGCCAGAGCGGCCAGTCGAAGTTCTCCGGGATCGGCGGCGTCTCGACCGGCACGGACGGATACTGCGGCCAGACCGGCCGGTTGGACCAGTTGTGCACCTCGCGCAGCGGACCAATGGCGCCATCGTCGATCCACTGCTTGATGACGCGGATCTCGGCGCCATCGCTCGCCGGCATGAAGTGGGTGTGAACGTTCGTCGCGCGGGCCGTGGCGATGACCATCCGGGCCTCGTGGAGCCGGTTGGCGATCGGTTTGTGCATCACCACGTTTTTGCCCCGCTTCATGGCGGCGATGGCGATCGTCGCATGGAGGTGGTCGGGCGTCATGATCTTGACGGTGTCCACCCTCGTTTCCTTCTTCAGCAGCTCGCGGAAATCGGCGTAGGTCGCGCAGCCCGGGAAACGCTCGGACGGTCGTTGCTTCGCGTACCAAGTCTCAACGATTTCCCGGGCCACGTCCCGCCCGCCGGGAATGCCCGGGGCGTCGCGCCGCCAGTCCGGCTGGCCCAGCGCGGTCGCGATCGCCTTCCGCAGCCCGTCGCGCGACCAGTCGACATAGTCGTGGCCGTCCTTGACCGGGTCGCAGACCGCGACCACCTGCACCTCCGGGATCACGAGCAAACGCAGCAGTTCCCGGAGGCCCTGGGTGCCGCAGCCGATGTAGGCGACGGTGAGCTTTCCGCCGGGCGCGATCTTACCCTCCCCGCCCAAGGTGGGCCGCGGCAGAAGGGTCGCCGCCGCGGTTGCGGTCGCGCCGGCCCGGAGAAAACCGCGGCGCGTGAGATCCGGCAGCGAACGCGGCATCTCCCTGTCGTCGTTCCTCGCGGGGGCGGGTTCGTTCGTGGTCATGAAATGGGGGTCCTTCGCCTCCCGGCGGCGGGGCCGACTGACCCTCCGCGCGCCCCGGCGCCACCGATCACTTCTTCTTCGCCTTCTTCGGCGGAATCCGTTTCACGGCCGCGATGACATCCTCCTCCGGATAGACGGCGGCAAGGTACTCCTTCGGCTGGCGGCCGTCCTCCTTGCGCAGTGAAAAGCGATCGATCTCCTTCCCATCGATGTCGATGACGCGCGCATCGAGGCGATCGCGGCCGGCGGTGAAGACGACGAAGTGGTACACCTGCGCGGCGGCGACGATCGAAGGATCGGGTATGGCCGGGGACAGCGGGGCGCCGCCGCCGCCGGTGGTGATATGCTGGATGGCCCAGGCGCCGGGTTGGTCCCGGGGCGCGAGCGGCCGGAAGCGTTCGTACAAATGCGAGTGACCGGCCACCACGAGATCGACCTGCGCAGCGCGAAACAAAGGCAGATACGCCTCGTGCCCCCATAGCGAGGCATGGCCACCCAGATTGAACATCGGCATGTGCAGCATCACGATCTTCCACGGCGCCCGGCTCGCCTTCAGGTCGGCCTGCACAAAGGCGAACTGCTCGTCCGTCGACTGGGTGGACCGGTAGTCCAGCGTGAGCATGTGCACGGGTCCGATGTCACAACTGTAATAATACCGCTTGTCCCCGGGTTGGTGAAAGTAGGTGAGGTAGTTGACGCCATCCTGCTCATGGTTGCCGATCGAGGGCAGCATCGGCACCTCGTCGATGACCCCCTTCAAGGGGTCGAAGAATTCGCGCGCCCAGAGTTGGTGCTCGGTGCCCTTGGCGACGAGATCACCGGAGTGCAGGATGAATTCGGGCGCAAATTGCCGGAACCGGGCGGCGACGGCCGCATGTTTGTCCGGGTTGGTGCGCGAGTCGCCATAAGCAATGAACGTCACCTCGGTGGCGTCGCGGCTGAAGGTCTTGAACTGCCGCGGGCCGCTGCGGTCGCCGCCGACGCTCGCCTCGTAACGGTAGGTCGTGCCGGGTTTCAGTCCCTTCAGCGCGGCTTCGTAGACGAAGAAAGGGGTGGCGGCGCCGGTGACGCGGGTCGGCTGGATCGGCCCGATGGTGCGATCAAGGCGGGTGCCTTCACCGAAAGAGAGCGTGCCGGGCTCGTCCGCGAGGGTTTCCCACATCACGGTGATCGATTCCGGGCTTGGTGCCTGCAGGTAGGGGCCCTTGGTCAGGGGGGCGGCGAACGCCGGCAATCCGGAAAGGAGGATCGCCAGCAAGCTGGCGCGCGCGTGGCTTCGGATGCGGCGGGGGAGGAGGAAACTCGGCATGGTCGGAATGGGAGGAGAAGATCGACGACAGCAGGTGGCCCGGAGCCAGACCTGAACACACCGATGATCAAGCCCCAAGCTATCAGAGGGCCGGCCGCCGGCCTCCGCATCGCTTGGCCAATGCCCGCCAATTCCGGATGAACGGAAGCCGGAAGATGCGCCGCCCGGGGCTCCCAGAGCGGTGTCAAAGGCGTTTGGCCAATCTTTCTCTTCGCTCTTTATCTTTCTCTTTCGTCAGGGTTTGCCCGCAGGAGAGAAAGATTAAGAGAAAGAAGAAAGAGAAAGACTACGAGGCGAGAGAACGACTTTGACCCTGCCCTGCCGGGGCTCCGCCGCTTCCCCACTCCACGCTCGCCACCAGCGGTCGTGGTTCTACGTTTTTGGGCATGATGCCCCCCTCCCGTCATCCCCATGGCCGGCTTGCCGTGGCCGCCCTGTGCCTCGCCGGCACCTTCTCCCCCGCCGTGCGCGCGGCGACCCCGGCGCACCCGAACGTCGTCTTCATCTTCGTCGACGACCTCGGCTACGACGACCTCGGCTGCTACGGCTCGAAGGACATCCGCACGCCCAACCTCGATCGCATGGCCACGGAGGGCACGCGTTTCACGAGTTTCTACGTGGGACAGGCGGTGTGCACCGCCTCCCGCGCCGCGCTCATGACCGGCAGCTATCCGAATCGCGTGAGCATGAGCGGCGCGCTCAACCACACGAGCACGACAGGGCTGAACCCGAAGGAGAAGACGCTCGGCCAGGTATTCAAGGAGCAGGGTTACGCCACGGCCATGTTCGGCAAATGGCACCTCGGGCAACACCCGCAATTCCTGCCCACGCGCCGCGGCTTCGACGAATGGCTCGGCCTCCCCTACTCCAACGACAACGGCCCGCTCCATCCCGTGACCAAGGGCATCCCCTCCCTGCCGCTCTTCGACGGCGAGGAGGTGGTCGAGGTGGATCCCGATCAGTCCCAATTCACCCGGCGTTTCACCGAACGCTCGATCGCGTTCATCGAGCGCAATCGCGACCGACCCTTCTTCCTCTACGTGCCGCACGTCATGCCGCACGTGCCGATCTTCGCCTCGGCCAAATTCAAGGGCACCAGCGCCCACGGGCTCTACGGCGACGTCGTCGAGGAGATCGACTGGTCGGTGGGCGAAATCCTGGCGACGCTGCGCCGGCTCGGGCTCGACGAGAAAACCCTCGTCATCTTCAGCTCCGACAACGGCCCGTTCCTCTCCTACGGCGAACACGCGGGACTGGCCGATCCCCTGCGCGAAGGCAAACTGACCTCCTTCGAGGGCGGCATGCGCACGCCCTGTATCATCCGCTGGCCGGGCCGGGTGCCGGCCGGCCGCGAGAGCGCCGAGATGCTGAGCACGATGGATCTGCACGTCACGCTCGCCGGGCTGATTGGCGGCCAGCTCCCGCCGGTGAAGCGCGACGGCTTCGACCTCGCGCCCCTGATCTTCGGCGCCCCCGGCGCCCGCGGCCGCGACGAATACTGGTTCTACGCCGGCCAGGAACTTCACGCGGTGCGCGTCGGCGACTGGAAGCTTCACGTGCCCCATGAGTATCTCACGGTGGCCGCCGAGCCCGGGCGGGGCGGCAAGCCGTCGAATTGGGCCAACATGAAACCGCAGTCGATCGAGAACTCCGGTATCCGCGGCATCGCGAGCCGGCACGGCTATCGGGTCGAGCAACTGGGCCTCGCCCTGTACAACATGCGCGAGGATCCGGGTGAGACGACCAACCTGGCCGCGGCGCATCCGGAGATCGTGGCCCGGCTGCAGGAGCGGGTGCAGGCCGCCCGCGCCGACCTCGGCGATTCCCTGACCAACGTCAAGGGCACCCACATCCGCCCGGCCGGCGACATCCGCGTCGCGCTGCCGGCCGGCGTGAAACGGATCTCCAATCTCACCTTCACCACTCCCACCTCGGGCGCCGTCCTGCTCGACCTCTACCTGCCGGAAAAGGCTCCCGACCACCCCCTGCCCGTGGTGATGTGGATCCATGGCGGCGGTTGGAAGAACGGCACCAAGGACAATTGTCCGCTGCAGTGGCTCGCCGCCGAGGGCTACGCCGTTGCCAGCATCAACTACCGCCTGAGCTGGCTCGCCCACTGGCCCGCGCAACTCGACGACACCCGCGCCGCGATCCGCTGGCTGCGCGCCGACGCCGGACGTTACCAACTCGACCCGCAACGCCTCGCCGTCAGCGGCGGCTCCGCCGGCGGCCACCTCGCCGCCCTCGTCGGCACCCTGTCGACCCCACCCGGAGAGACGATCTCGAGCCGCGTGCAGGCCGTGATCGATCTCTATGGACCGACGGATCTGCTGACGACCCCGAGCAACCTCCCCGGTCCCGGCAAGACCGACGCCGATCTGGCGAAATCCAATGGCGCCAGGATGCTCGGCGGCATCGTACGCGACCGCCCCGAGATCGCGAAGCAGGCGAGTGCCCTGTACCAGGTTTCCCATGACGATCCGCCCTTCCTGATCCTCCATGGTGACCAGGATCCGCAGGTGCCGCTCGACCAGAGCCGGCGCCTGCACGTAAAGTTACGGGAGGCGGGGGTCGCGTCGGAACTTGTCGTGCTCCCCGGCGCCGGCCATGGCGGCAAGGAATTTGCGACCGAGGAGATCAAGGCGAGGATCCGGGCCTTTCTCGCGCGGGCACTCGCCGCGGGCCGGTAACAAGAAGGCAAGGCTGCCAGTCGAGGGGCCGGCTCCTTCAGGATTTCGGCGGAATCGCCGCGGCGCCGAAACGCGCCCGCACCTGGGCCTCGTCGACCACCACGATGTAGACCTGGCACACGCCCGACTCGTCGGAATCGTACATGATCATGCTGCCGTCCGGGCTCCAGCTCGGGTTGGGATGCGTCCACGCGTGACTGCGCGCATGAGTGCGCGGAGTGTGACAGAGCTTCTCCACCCGGCCGTCCGCCAGACGGATCAGGACCAGGAAGTCCAGGTAGGGTCCGGTGTTGTTGTGATAGACATCCGTCACGACGTAGGTGTGCTGCGGATTCACGGAAGCATGGGTGCCGGTGACCTTGGACACGTTCCGGCGCGAACTGCCGTCGATCGCCTGATACACGAGTCCCTCGTCGTTCGGACCGGCGAAGATCACATGCCGGCTGTCCGGCGTCCAACTGTGATGGTGCCCGTAGTCGCCCAGGCGCCGGAAGTTTTTGCCGTCGGCATCGATCAGGTAGAGTTCCTTCACCGTGGGCGGGGTGAACTTGAACGTCACCGGATCCTCGTGCTCGTTGGAGTAGCCGATCATGAAGGTCCGCCCGTCCGGGCTCCACTTCGGATTGCGCACGGCTGCGGGCTTTTCATCGATCAGTTTCTGGTGGGCTGACAACGCATAGCACATGGCATTGGTGATGTGAACCGGCCCGCGACGGTACTCGTCCTTGCTGCGAAGATACGCATCCTCGTTGGGCCGGCCAATCCGCTGGCCCGCCAGATCACAGGCCCCGTCTCCTCCCCAGTAGACTTGCCGGCCGTCGGGGCTCCACACGGGATTTGCGCCGGTGTGCATGTTGTAGGGAACACCGTCGACGAGTTGGCGGAAGTTCGAGCCGTCGGCGTCCATCACCCATATCGATCCCTTCTTCGACAGCGCGGAGGGCTGGCCCGACGACCAGAGGATGTGCTTCATGTCCGGGCTCCAGGGCTGGTCGCTGTAATAGCAGTGTTTGTCGTTGGTCTTCGACCCCGTCATCCGCCAGATGACCCGGCCGGTCTCGGCGTCGCGGTAGATGACCCGCTCACCGCCGGGCCGGGCACCTTCCGCGGCGCCCGACCAGGCGGCCGTCGGCAACATCGTCGCGACGGCGACGCAGCCAAGGCGGGCGAGAGATTTTTGCAGGGATCCGGGGCGGACACAGGTGGGCAGCATGGCAGGAAGGGCGATTCGTTGCGATTCCAAGTGGACCGCCCGAGCTAAGTCGATCCGCGCCAGCAAATCAATCCGCGCGAACTCTCGGGCGAGGCGGGGCGCAAGCTGCGGATCGTTGGTCCGGGTCCGGCTGCGCCCAATTACAGCGGCCAGCCGATCAACCAGCGCTACCTGCTCGTGCGCCGCCCGGAGATCTACGAGACGCTGCTGCGCGATCTCGCCGGCGATCTCAAGACGGCCGCCGGCGGGGAACCGCTCCGCCCCTGATCCGCGCTGCCGTCAGGCGGAGATAGCCCGACCGCTGGAATTGTCGCGGCCTCGCTCGCCGCCGGAACGGAGCGAAGCGAGCGCGGGCTAATTTTCCCCGGCGGGCAGACCCTTGGGCGGGCGGACGGGATAGGGGGTGTCGTAACCTTTGCTGTCCCACCAGAGGATGTGATTCAAGGTGTCCTGGGGCACGTCATCCACGTCGCTCCAATTCATCGCCAGCGACTTGCGGGCCGCCCACGCGGTCTTGCCTTTCGTTTGATTGAGCGGCGGATTCAGGGTGTCGAACGCGAGGTTCGCCGGCAGATGCGCGTAGGGGGCGAGGTCGGGCTCGACGGTGAAGATGCTGTTCATCGCCCGGGCGCTCTTCAGGTAACGGGTCTGCGCGGAAATTTCAAAAATCTCCTGGATGGTGCGGACCATGCTCAATTGGGTGTAGTGGTTCGAGTCCACTGCGGCGCGGCGGATATGCGGTCCAATCGCCAGGGCCACGGTCCGGTGGCCATCGACATGATCGACGCCGTTTTGCGCGTCGTCCTCCACCACGAGGATGAGGCTCCGCGGCCAGAATGAACTCTTGGAAATCGCCTCCACCACGCGACCCAGCGCCAGGTCGTTGTCGGCCACCATCGCGCGGGGGGTCGGCGAGCCGGGCTTGGTGCCCATGGTGTGGTCGCTCGTCAGGCAAATGACCGCCAGGTGCGGCGCGCGACCCTGTTTCTCCCAGCCGGCCAGTTCATCGAGCAGGATCTCCGTGCGAATCTGGTCGGTGATGTTCACGCCGACCGGGTAGCGGTCGCACACCCACGGGGCCACGGCCGGAATGCCACACCGGCTGCGCACCACGTCGCGCCACTGGCCCGATTGGTAGAGCTTCCAGTAATCGGCCCAACTCGCGGCTTCCTCGTTGATGTCGCGGACCCCTTGGGTGGCGGGATCAAATTGCGCGGGCGACGAGAACTCGCCATAGACGCGCAGCTCGAGCGGCTTCGGCGCGCCCTGCCAGAAAAAGCCGGCGGGCGAGAGCGTCAGCGCGTCGCACATGTTCCAGGCATAACCCCGCGGCGAGGCGGCAAAGGCGCGCTCGACGTAATCGCTCACGAACGCCTGCATGAGCCACTGGTGGCCGTCGAAGCTGATCGCCCCGCTGGCGTAAAAGTTGTCGAGCAGGACATACCGCTCGGCCAACGCGTGGTGATTCGGCGTGACCTCGCGGCCGAACATCACGAGGGCGGGATCGCCGTTGCCCTGCGGCAGGTCGCCGAAAATCTGGTCGTAGGTGCGATTCTCCTTGATGATGAAGAAGACGTGCTGGATGCCCAGCGCGGAAAGGTTCTTCACGCCGCCGTTCGGCTCGAACTGTGGGGAGTTGGCCGCCTGCACTTCCCGGGTGCCCGCGACGATCTGGGCGGCGCTGGGGGCCGGCAGCTTGACGAGCGAACCTTCAAATTCGCGCGAGTTAAAGGTCCCCTTGGCGTCGGCCGTGTGGCCCACCCCCTTGATGTTCACCACCCACAACGCGCCCGTGCGGTCCAGTTCGATCGCCGACGGAAACCAGCCCGTCGCAATCGAGCCGGCGATGATCGGCATCGCCCCGGCAATGTTCCACTTGCCGGCGACCCTGGTGGCGATGGCCACGGCGTTGTTGCCGCCGCACGCAATGTAGAGCCGGCTGCCGTCGGCGGCGAACCGGACGTCCACGGGCTGGCTCCCGAGGGTGCCTTCCGGGAACGCGGGGACTTTCAGTTCCGTCGTGGCCAGCGTCGCGGTGTCGAGGAAGGTGATCGAGTCGGAGTGCGCATTCGCCACGGCGAGCGTCTTTTCGTCCGGACTCAGAACCAGCTTCGAAGGCGCCAGCCCGACTTTGATTTCGCGCACCGTCTGGGATTTCATCTCCATCACACTCACGGTGCCGCCGGTCGTCGCGCCGGTGGCCGGATCACTGACCACCTCCGAGCCGCTGCTGGGCGCGACGGTGTCGCCCGCGCCGGGACGCCGACCCGCGCGATTCGAAACGAACACCCGACCTGCCTGGGTGGATACGACCACGCCGAACGGCGCCATGCCGACGGGGATTTCGCGCTGCAACGTGCGCGTGACGGCGTCGAACACCGCCAGCGAATTGTTCCGGCTGAACGCGATGTAGGCGGTGTTGCCGTCGCCCGAGAACGCAATGCCGGCAGGCACCGGGTGGCCTTTCAGATCGAGATGCCGGGGTTTGCCGCCCGTGCCGCCGGCGGCCACATCGGCGACCAGAATGTAATCCGGACCGTTGCGCGTCGCTTCACTCGCCCACAACTCACGATGGCCGGGGCGGAAGGCGAGGCCGGTGTAGCTGGTCGTCTTGCCTTCGATCTTGCCCGTCTGTCTGCCGGTGGCCGCATCCAGCAACAGCACGTTGCGGGTATTCAGCACGGCGAGCGTTTCACGGGTGGAATCAAACGCGAGATCGACCGGACGCCCCTTGACCAGGGTCTGCTCCCCCCAGGGATGGAGGAGCTGGCTGGTGGGCAGCAGATACAGGTCATCGGCTTGCCGGCCGATCTTGGTATCGCTTTTCAACGGCACCGTCAGGTTCGCCGCCTGGACGGCGCTCACCATGGTTATCAGTACGGCGACCAAAAACCTGCTGTGTTTTTTCATAAGAAGATTTTCCGACGGAGGGTCCGCTTGCCACGATCCGGCCGCGACTAGAGAGGATTGCGACTGAGAGTTCAATGGCCGGTTGCGCGGCCGGCCCCGCAGGGGCGCATCTCCGAATTGGCGATTGTAGGCGGGGTGCCCCCACCCCGCGATAGGTCGTCCCCGCCGGGCCGCGCGGTGAGGGCACCGCGCCCACAGGGAAGTCACCGCCCACTCGCAGATCCACCCGCCCCGCGGCGACACCCGCGCCGATGGCAGACACGAAGCCATGGCAATACCCCAATTTTGGGTATGCGGAATCCGGCGGAAACGAGACCGACGACTTGCCGGTCGCGCCCCGGCTGAGCACCCTCGACGCATGATACGGTTCGCAAGGGTGATGTTGGCGCTGGGGGCAACGGGCCTGATGGCCGCGATCGATCCCGCGGGCCTGGTCATGGAGGTCCGCCAGGAGCAGGCGCAAAGAGCCGGGTTAAACGCCCGCGGCCGTGACGGCGCCAGGGATCGCAGCACCAAGCGGGTTCGCGTCCTGGATATTTCCTGTCGGTACCAGGGGGACGGAAAACCCGAGCCCGCCACGGTGCGATGGTTCTTCATTGGCAAGGATCAGCGGGACGGAAAATTCGACTACTATGCGCTGGGCGCCACGGAAGTTTCCATCCCCCGCCGGCAAAGTCTGCGCCTGCGAGTGGTGTCGGATCCGCTGCGACTGGGCGACGCGGAGAAGCAGGCACTCCAGACGAGCGTCTTGGTATCCGCCAACTCCGCCCCCCACGGGTGGATCGTCATGGTGGTACAGGAGGGGCAAATCGTGAAACAGACCGCTTCCCTCCCCGGCCTGTTGGAATGGATGAGTCGCAACCCTCCGCCTCGACCGAAGCCAGGTCGCTGAAGACGCGCCGGCGGGCCGAGAGGCAGGAACTCGTCGCCCGCCGTTTCAACCCGGGCGCCCGTCCGATTGGCAGAATTCGCGCAACGCCCGCTCTTCCTCCGGCGACGCGGCGCTACTCCCAGAGGCATCACCGCCAACTCGCAGAGGCACCCCGGCCAGGCTGTACCGTGCAACGGTACCCACCGGCACCGGGGCGCGACGCCCGGCGTTCCTCGAACCAAGCCGTAATGATGCCACCGAGTGGAGCGCGTTGATCTCAACCCGCTGAACATGAGAGCGCACGCACCAAGGCGCGGTGGGGACAACGCGCCCCACTGTACAGCGGCTTCGTTTTCACGAGTAAACATCTCCGCCGCAAGCCGCGGGGCATTTGATCAAACCAACACGCGCGTGTTCTCACCATCCGTTGTAGGAGCGGCTTTATGCCGCGAAGATCCCACGAATCGCGGCATAAAGCCGCCCCTACACTCATCCAAGCCGGAGCAAGCTCCGGGGTATCGGACCCATCACAAATGCATGAAGCGCGGAGTACCCCTTAATCGCATTGCGGCGCACGATGCCGGGCCGCCGCCCCACCCTATTTCCGCCCGAGTTGGCGGAGGACGACGTCGCCGTTCATCGTCGCGACGCTGATCTCGGGTCCACCCCCATTGAGCGTGCCGGTGACCAGCTTGCCGCCGGAAATGGTCGGGATCACAGGAACCGGCGGCACGGGCGGCACCGGCGAGGTCGGGTCCGACGGAACCCGCGGAGCGCGGGGGGCGCGCGCGGGGGAGCGACCCGCGGCGCCCTCGGCCTGCTCACGAACGGCCTCAGTCTGTTCCCGCGCAGCTTCGGCCTGTTCCCGCACCACCTCGGCATGGAGGCGGGCCGCCTCGACCCCCTCGCGGATGGCTTGCGCGGTCTCGCGCGCCACCTGCACCCCGACGCGCGCCGCCTCGCGGATGGCGTCGTGCGCCTCGGGACCGAAAACGGTGTGCCCGTTGATCACGATCGTCTTCCCGGTGTGCCGCGACACCGTGCGCGGGGCGTTCTCGGTCTTGGTGACGAGCGCGGACTCGGGAAAATCGGTGAGGACCGCGCCGTTCTGCGTGCGGAGGCGGACGCTGGCCCGGGCCTCGGCGGGAAGGCGCAGCACGACCTCGCCGTTCATGGAGGTGAAGGAGAGCGGCTTGTTCTCGTGGAGTTCGTTGATGCTGGCGCTGATTTTTCCGTTCATCGTGTCGACCACGATTCCGCCCGTCACCTCGTCGAGCTGGATCTGGCCGTTCATGCTGTGAATCTCGATGTCGCCGGCCACGCCACCGCACTCCACATCACCACCCCAGGAACTCTGGACGACCACCGCGGAACTCCGGGGCACGGTGAGGTTGAAATCGGAGCCGGCGCCACTCCAGCCATCGGAAGCCGCGTCGAGCGTGACGACATTGTCCTTCTCGCTGAGCGAGAAACTGGAGGAGGACGTCAGCACACGGAGCCCGTCCTTGCGCGGAGCCCGTGAAGCGGCTCTCGCCGTGGACTTGACGCTGACCTCGACGGAATCGGTGCCGGCGATCCGGAGATTACCCCGGGCGAGGACGATCTTCACCGTGCCGGGCTTGGCGGGATCGCTGAACTTGATGGCGGTGGTCGCCTCTTCGCCGCGGGCGGCGACGAGAAAGACCAGGGTCAGGACCGTGGCAACGAGGAAGGAGGGATGAAGACGGGCATTCATAAACGGAGAGTGGGAGGAGAGGGTCGGGGCGGAACGCTCGGTGGCGGTTGGGCGGACGTGGGGCAGGACGGTTCAGAGTTGGGCCAGCGCGCGGCGGGCGGCATCGCGGACGCTGCGGTCGACCGACTCGCTCTGGGACATCTCCTGGAGGGCGGGAACGGCCTCGCGATCGCTCGCGGAGCCGACGAAGTCGATGAGTTCGAGTTGCACGAGCGGGTTTTGCTCGCGCGGCAGGGCGGCGAGCACCCCGGCGCGGACGAGCGCGTTGTCGGCGTGCGGGTAGAGGGCCTCGAGGGCGCGGAGGCGCACGTTGGCGCTGGGATCGAACGCGAGGGCGCTGATAAGATTGTCGAGCACCCGGTCGCCGGGTTCCTCGGAGCGGGCGGCGACGAGCACGTCGCGCAGGCGGTCATTGGCCGGGCCCTGCTGCTGCTGCAGGAGCTGGTAGCCCACGAGCCGGCCCATCTTGTTCACCTGATCGCGCAACTGGCGGATTTCCCGCTGGGTGGCGTCGGCGGCAAACTCGGCGGGCGCCGGGGCCGACGGGTAACGCGTGCCGGTAAGGAAGCCGCCGATCAACAGTGCGGTGCCGAAGGCGGGCGCGAGGATCCAGCGCCACCGCGCGACGCGGCGCACGCGTTGTTCGCGGACCGTGGCGGCGCGCACGCTGGCGGCGGAGTGCTTTTCCTCCTCGAGCATCGCGTAGAAATTCCGGCGCAGGTGGGACGAGGGCGCGGGCACCGGCAGGGAATCCAGGGCGGAGATCGTCTGGCAGAGGGCCGTGAAGTCGCGCTGGCAGGCGGGGCAGGCGGCGAGGTGGGCGCGGGCCTCGAGGTGTTCGGTGGCGGCGGTGCGGGCGTCGAGCAGCGCGGGAAAGAGATCGCGGGCGTCGGGGCAGTTCATGAGCGGGGTTCCTTTTGTAATTTGAAGTAGAGGTCGCGCAATTCGCGCAGGGCGCGGTGGGCGCGGACCTTGGCGGCACCGATCGAGCATTCGAGGATGCCGGCGATTTCGGCGAACGAGAGTTCCCGGAAACGGGCCAGGAGCAGCACCTCGCGGTCGTCGCGGTCGAGCCGGGCGAGGGCGGCGTGGAGGAGCGCGTGATCGTCGCTCCTCGTCGCCTGGTCGTCGGCATGGGGCGCATCGTCCGCGACGTCCGTCAGGTCGGCGGGATCGGTGGCATACGGTGCCACCTTGGCCTTGCGGAAGTGATCCGCGGCGCAGCGACGGGCGAGATGATACATCCACGCGGTGAAGCTGCCGTCGTCCCGATAGGTGTGGCGGTACTTGAGCATGCGCTGGAAGACCGTCTGGGAAACATCCTCGGCGGCGGCATGATGGCCCATGAGTTTGACCAGGAAACCGAAGAGCGGACCGTGGTGGCGCTCGAAGAGATCGCCCAGCGCGTCGAGCTCGCCGTCGCGGACGGCCAGCATGAGCGCGTGGTCGGAGCGTTGTGCGGAAGCGGAAGCCACGGCGGGAGAAGCGGACCGGCGATTAACCACGGAAGCAGCCGTGGGCGCGAGGCGATTCACCGTCAGACATGAAGCGCTAGCGGCGGCGGCGAACGGGCGCATGAGCGGGGAGGCGGGAGATTCGTCGAAGGTGGCAATCACGGCGGCAACGGAACATAGTGGGTGTCGCCCGTGATAACCCGGCGGGGGCGGAATGGTTACCGGCTATTTTCAGTCCGCGGGGCCCCTGGAGTCGGGCAGCTCGGCGCGAGTACACCAGGTTCCGCCCCGCGAAGCAGCGCCCTCTGCCCGCGCGCTGTGGCGTGGACTCACTGCGCCAACTGCTTCGCTCGAGCCCCACGGCGCAGCTGAGGCAAGACACCTGAGTCGTAGTCGACGGCGGCGGGGTCGGACTGTTGCAGGTTGCGAATCGAATCAGCCCGTCCGACACTCACCATCGACAGACGACTGCAAACCCTGCATCGGCACCGTGCAAACGTCGTGGCCGGCCCCGGTCAACGCACGCCGCCGCCGGCCTCTTGACACGAGCACAGGGTAATACCACGGTAACACCATGCCGACCCTGACCCTCAAAGTGTCTCCCGATTTCAAGCGGCGCCTCGCCCGCGCCGCCCGCCAGCGCAAGGTCTCGGTGTCCGAACTCGTACGGACCACGGTCGAAAAGGACTTTCCCGCCGATGGACGCGGCTGGCTGCTGGGCGCCTGTCGCCAGGACGGTTGGAAGCCCTCGACCTACGACCCGGCCAAGCCCGCCTTCGATGAGGACGCGTGGGATAGGCTGAAGAAGTGAAGTATCTTCTGGACACCCACGTCGTCGATTGGGCCGCACACCGCGATCCCCGGCTGTCGGTCAAAGCGCTCGAAATCCTGGCGGCTGCCGGGCCCGGTGAACTCGCGATTTCCGATGTTACTCTGGCCGAACTCTCCCGCCATCTGGCCAGTGGCGCCATCATTACCCCGATGGCGCCGGGCCAATGGCTCGCAAACGCCACCGCGTACATGGAAGTACTCCCAGTCACGCGAAAAATTGCCCTCCGCGCCGCCTATCTCGACTGGACTACGGCCGGCCGGCCCCACCGCGATCCATGCGACCGTCACATCGTCGCCACCGCGGTCGAACACCGGCTGCCGCTGCTCACCATCGACGAGAAGATGCACGATCTCGTCGGCGTGCGCGGCTTCAGGACAATTTGGTAAGTCGCCGGGTACGCAGGGGGTCAACCCGCTGATTGCCGGTGAAGCTCTTCTCATTCCTGACATGTCTGGTGCAGCCAAGCAGCAACCAGCGGGTTGACCCCGTTCGCCACCCATCGATGCGCGGACCGGCCCGACCTCGCATCAGCATTTCAGGGACTGACCTCTTTTGGCCGTACCATCTTTCTCTTTGCTCTTTATCTTTATCTTTCGTCAGGGCGGGCCCAACGGGGTCAGTCCGTGAGTTGCTCGTCGCAACCCGGCGATGGGACGCGCGAGCAGCGGTTTTTCTGCCCCGGTTGGCGCCGGATCTCCCTTGCGCCGAACCGCAGGAGCTGCGGAGCGCCTCGCGCAAAGGGGAGCGGCTGGCGGCCGGCGTTGCAAGTTTCGTCCTGACCCCGTTGGTCGGTCGCCGAGGAACGCCTGGATCGCGGTGGCAACGTCAAGCGAAAGATCTCCGCGTGTTCGTGGAGAACCTGCCAGACGGGCGAGGCGTCGGGCTTGTCTGCCGAAGGCTGGCTGGCGCGGGCGGTAACGAATGCGGACCATCCGGGAAGCGGATCACGCTGACCGTCCCGCCGTCGCGGCACAGCGAGCTGCGTTTAATACCAGCCACGCAGCATAAGTTCCGCCCGCCGTTCCAGTCGTCGCTGGGCATTCCTCTGCAACAACCAAACGGTCGCCCGTCCGGTGGCCGGGAGTCCGCGCAAACGAACGTCCTCGACGGTGAAGTGCTCGTGCCAAATGTCGCGACGCGGATGGTAGAGCGCCACGACTTCGCGCGTGGCCGGATCGATGCCGGTCAGATTGGTGCCCTTGTGGCGATTGCACCGGTGGCACGCCCAAGCAAGGTTCTCGCTGGTGGTCCCGCCGCCGTGTTGCCGCGCGACAATATGCTCCAGGTGAAAATCCTCCAGCGGCGGTCGGAAGTCCGGCAGCCGGCAATATTCGCATCGCCCCGCGGCCCGTTCCTGCACCGAGTGCCGCCCCCTCCCGCTCATCGACCCGCCGCGGCGCTGAACTGCCGTTCAGCCTTCAATCGCAGCGTCGCCAGGATGTCGCTCAATTCGATGAAGCGGTCGTATTCTGCCGCCTCCTGGGCGGCGAGTTGCCCCTCGTTCGCCTTGCGTGCGAGTTCGTCGAGCCGGGCCTGTGCCGTCACGTCGAGTTTGAGGCCGCCCAATGCCCTGACGCTGGCAACATCCAAGCAGAGCGCGGCCGATTCCAGCAGACTGCCATCAACGGCCGCGGCGTTGGTATCGTGTGGCATGCGGGCAAGCTGCCCAGCCCGGCCGGCAACGCAAAATCTTTCTTCCGCTCAGTGCGGCATTCGAGGTGCTCAAGATCCTGGCGAATCTCACCCGCCACGACGGGCACCTCGAACGAAGCTCGAAATCGGCTAACCTAACCGGTTACATTGTGCGTTTCTCGTTTTGCCGAGGCACTTCGCAACACGGCATGGGGCCGCGTACAATCAACCCAGTCGCTTGGGCACCGGGCAAGGTCACGGCGGACAGGAAGGCACCATTTCCCGCGCACCGGACCGTTGGTGCTTCACTCTTCCGGCGCCGGCTCCGGGTCGACCGGCGGCGCCGGCTTCACCGCTGCGATTACCTGGGCGAAGGGAATCTCCGCCAGACCGCCAAACCGCGGATGCCGGGTGAGCTTCGCCGCCGACAGCGCCGGCGAGTTGAGGCCGCAGAGAAACCGCGCCACCTGTCGCGGTCCTCCGAGCGCGCGGGGGTGCGCGGTGCGCAACGCCTCCAGTTCGCCGGCCGGCAACGCGAAGGCGACCGGCGCGCGCTCCAGCCGCGCTGGTGGGTCGCCGGCGCAGCGCCCGCAATGGCCGCATTCGCGCCCGAGTTCCTCGCCGAAGTAGCCGAGCAGCCGCCGTACAAGGCAGCCTTCGCCACCCGCCAACTCGGCGACCCTTTGCACGCGCACGATGTCGCTGCGCTCGCGCGCCGCGAAGCGCCGGCGCAGCTCCCGCCACTCCGCCGCCAGGTCGTCCGGCACCCGGAGCACGCGATAGCCCTGGCGCACGCCGGCGACCTGCAGGGCGAGGTCGCCCTGCTCTTCGAGGTAATTCAGCGCCTTCACCATGCGCTCGCGTTCGCCCCCCAACGCCGCCGCCGCTTCCGCCATGACCACCGAATTCCAGACCGGGCCCACCTTCGCGAGCCCGAAGAGACGTTCGAGAAACTCCCGCCGCGCCGCGTCGAAGCGCCCGAGGATCTCCTCCACCGGGCGCAGTAACTTCCACTGGTAGGTCGTGTAGAACGGCGCCGTCGCCGCGATCAGTCCATCGAGCTCGAGATAGGTGAGGGCGGTCGACACAACCAACTGGCGGAGGTCGTGGCGCGCCGACAATTCGTACATGGAAACGTCGAAGACCTGCCCAACCGTCCGCGCTTCCAACAGCTCCTTGAGCAGATCCCGCAAGGCCTCCGGCGTGGGCGTGTCGCCGTAGGTGAAGTTTTCCAGCACGGTGAGATCCTCCGCCGCCGCGAGCATCTCGCAGTGCGAGGGCGCCCCGTCGCGCCCGGCCCGGCCGATTTCCTGCGCGTAGTTTTCGAGGCTCTTCGGCAGGTTGTAGTGGTACACCGCGCGGATGTTTGCCTTGTCGATGCCCATCCCGAACGCGATCGTCGCAACCACGATCGCGTCGTCCGAGGCCATGAAGCGATTCTGCACCGCTTCGCGCGTTTCCGATTCCATGCCCGCGTGGTAGGCCTCGGCGGCAAAGCCCGCCTGCGCGAGCGCTGCCGCCACCGCCTCGGCGGTCTTCTGCAGCGTCACATAGACAATGGTCGGCCCCGGCGGCCCGACCTGCAGCCGCTCGATGAGCACGCGCAGGCGCTCCCCGGGCGCACAGGCGGTCGCGCGCAAGTGAAGATTGGGCCGGTAGAACCCGGTGTGCACGTGCGCTGCGGGGGTAATGGCGAACTCACGGCAGATATCCTGCGCCACGCCCGGAGTGGCGGTCGCGGTCAACGCCAGGACCCGCCCCACCCGCAAGTCGCGGGAGAAGCGCGCCAGCTTCAGATAGTCGGGGCGGAAGTTGTGGCCCCATTCGGAGATGCAGTGCGCCTCGTCGATCACCAGCAGGTCGATCGTCAGTGTCTTTAATCGCGCGAGAAACCGTTCGTTGGAGAAACGCTCCGGCGCCACATACAGGATCTTCAGGCGGCCGGCGCGCAGCGCGTCCTGGATGCCGGTGTACTCCTCGCGGCTCACACTCGAATCGAGCCGCGCCGCCGCGATCCCCCGCGCCTGCAGGAAATCGGTTTGATCCTTCATCAACGCGATCAGCGGCGAGACCACGACCGTGAGCCCGGGCAGGAGGAGCGCCGGGAGCTGAAAGCAGAGGCTCTTGCCGCTCCCGGTGGGAAACACCGCCAGTGCCGAACGCCCCGCCAGCAGGTGCCCGATCACGGCCTCCTGCCCCGGTCGGAAACTCTCAAAGCCGAAGCGCTCGCGCAGGAGGGCGCGGGCAGGATCGGCCGGGTTGGGGGGAGATTCACTCACTGCCGGCATTCCCCGCCCGTTCCCGCCAGCGCAACGCCTGCGCCGTCTCACCGGCGGCGGCGGCGGCCAGGAACGCGACCCGCGCGGACTCCACGCGGTGACACAACTGCCATGAGCGCCCGGCCGCGGCCTGCGCCGCCGACCAGTCGCGGTCGGCCAGGGCAGCGACCGCGGCGCCCCGGAGCGCCCCGGCGGTGGCGACAATCTCCTGCAGCCTCGTGAGATCGCAGCCGCAGCGCTGGCACGCGGCGGCGGTCTGGCTGGCCTTGTTGCAGGCGGGGCAGACGATCGGCACTGGTCAGTCCTCCAGGTAAAAGATGAGGTCCGACAACGCGTCGTTCTTCGCCGAGAGCGCGGCCCAATCGCCGGCCGTGATCGCCGCCGCGCTCTGGTGCATGAGTTCGCGGATCTCGTTGGCATCGTCGCCGCCGAGATTCTTCTGGAGCAGCGCCTCGCCGCGCTTGCGAAGATCCTTCGCGGTGTTGAGCAGTTCCCGCGACGCTTCGGCCGCGGAGGTCACCTCCCGTTCGGTCTCCGCCCCGGCCCCGGCGGTGGCACCGGGCGCGGGTTCGGGGTCGGATTCACCGATGAGCGCGGCGATGTTGCGGCGGGCCTCGTCGAGGTTGACGACGTGGCCGCCGCGCGTGTCGAGGGTGACACTTTTGGCCAGGCCGCTGACTTTTTCGGAAGCGGTGACTTTCAGCATTCCGTTCAGATCGAGATCGAAGTGGATGACAATGGGGTTGCCGGCGGGCACGGCGCTCAGGCCTTCGACCATGAAGTCGCCGATGAGCGTGTTTTCCTCCGGGAGATCGCCCTCCCCCTGATAGACGTCAACCTTGGTCGCCTCCTGCTCGTCGTACATCGTGAAGACCATCTCCGATTTGCTGGCGGGCAGGGGGGTGTTGCGCGGGATGACCGGCACGCACACGAGTTCCTCGTAGCCGCGGCGCAGGCTGACGGCGGTGGTGTTCCAGGTGTGCGGGGTGATGTCGACGAGGATGCTGTGCCGCTTGCCGCCGGCGATGACGCTCCCCTGCACGCCGGCCCCCATCGCCACGATGAGATCCGGATCGATCTCGAAGCGCGGGTCGAGGCGCATCCGGTTCTTCAGCAGATTGTGCACGAGGGGGGTGCGCGTGGCCCCGCCCACCAGCATCACCTTGGAAATGTCCTTGGGGCCGAGTTTGGCGTCGGTCAGCGAGCGGTGGCAGCAGTCGAGCGTGCGATCGAGGAGCGGCAGGATGAGGCGCTCGTAGTCGTCGCGCCGGATCTCCAGCTCGAGGTGGCGCTGGCCGTCGAGGTACTCCTCGCGGATCGAGACGAACGGCTCGTCGGAGAGCGTGCGCTTGGCCCGCTCCATGACGACCTGCAGGCGGCGCCGCGTCCCCAGATCGCGCGGCAGGTCGACGTTGTGCTGGAGCTTGAAGGCGGCCACGGCATGCTCGACGAGCAGCTCGTCAAAATCGTCGCCGCCGAGGTGCACATCGCCGTGGCTGGCCTTCACCTCGACGACCCCCTGCTCGACCACCACCACACTGACGTCGAAGGTGCCGCCGCCGAGATCGTAGACGAGCATGGTCTCGCCCTCCTGCGAGCCGGCGCCGTAGGCGAGCGCCGCGGCGGTGGGCTCGTTGATGATGCGGACGACCTCGAGGCCGGCGAGTTCGCCCGCGACCTGGGTCGCCTTGCGCTGGCGCTCGTTGAAGAACGCCGGCACCGTGATAACCGCCTTGCGGATGGCCTGGCCGAGCTCGCGTTCGCCCTCCTGCTTCAATTCGCGCAGGATGAAGGAGGAGATTTCCTCGGGGGAAAACTGTCGGTCGCCGAGGGTCACCTTCACGTCCTCGCCCATCCGGCGTTTGATCGAGAGGATCGTGTGTTCGGGGGCGGCGACAAGCTGGTTGCGCGCCGTCTGGCCGACGATGAGTTTCCCGTTCGCGTCGATCCCGACGCACGACGGCATGATCGGCTGGCCGTGGATGGGGACCACGTGGATCTTTTCGCCCTGGACGATGGCGAGTTCGGAGTTGGTGGTGCCGAGGTCGATGCCGACGATGAGTTCGCTCATGGAGGAAGGGGAAGTGAGAGTGAGAGTGAGAGGAAAAGTGAAGACGAGAGAAGACCGTTTCGCTCAAACCTGGCGGGTGACCTTGACTTGGGCGGCGCGGAGGAGCTCACCGTCGCGCAGGAAACCGGCCGCGACTTCCGCCACGACCGTTTGGGGCGGCCGGGTGGCATCGGGTTCGGCGGCGACGGCCAGCATGAAGGCGGGATCGAAGGGCTGCTCCGCGGTGGCGATGCGGCTGACCCCCTCCCGGGCCAGCAGCGCCTCGACGTGGCCCACGAGAATGTCGAGGGCCTGGTGTTGCGCTTCCCACGATTGCCGCCACGCGCGGTCGACCGCCGCGCCCCACCAGGCGCGTTTCGCCGCGGGCGGCGACGCGAAGGCGCCGGCCAGGCGGTGCATGCGGTCGAGCAGTTCCACGAGAATGAGACAATGGGCGCGCGCCATCCGGCCCGCCACCGGCTGGGCGGCGGTGAGTTGCGCCGCAGCTTCACGCAGCGGCTGCAAGCCGTTCTCGAAGCGCGCCAGCGTCTCGCCCCACTGACTCATGGCTTCGGCGGTGCGGCGGTTCGCCTTGCGCGACTCGGCGCTGGCCGCGGCCAGTTGTTCGTAGAACGAGTAAAGATCGGGCGGATCGCTGGCGGCGTCGCCCGGGTCCTCCGGCGGTGCGGAGATTTCGTCGATTGACGCCAGCCAGACCTCGAAGTCGCGGCGGAGGTCGTCCTTCCAGTCCACCAGCTCCGCGTCGTCGTCGGGCCGGGGCGGGGCGGCGTCCGTTCTTTCGGCCGCGGGGCCGGGCGGAATTTGCGGCGCCACATCGGGCGGGGCCGCGGGGCCGGACGGAGCGCCGGGCGCCGGCGGGAGCGGGAGTGCGTCCAGGTTGAAGAGCGGGAGCGATTCGTCGGAGGTTGGCTTCACGGTTTGGAACAGGTGCGCAGGTACGCCTTCAGGGCTTCGAAGCCGGGCGGCGCCCGCCGCGCCGTCAGGCGCGCGTGGTGCAGAAAGACCTCGAGCGGGGAGTCGCCCGGCGCCTCGGTGTCGAAGAGCTCATACCGGCCGCGGGCCGCTTCGTCTTTGATTTTCTCATACGCCGCCGCGACTGCCTTGAAGCGGACGGGATGGGTTTCGGGCGGGGCGAGTTTGACCGCGTCGAGGTAGGCTTGGCGGATGCGGCCATCGGCGGCCTCGCGGGGCACGCCCAGAATCACGTAGGGGTTCATCTCAGAATAAATTCAACTGGTTCGGGTCGGGCGGCGGCAGCGACTTTGGCGGTGGTCGCGGGGCGGGCTTCGGCGGCGGCGGCCCGGGCGCCGGCAGCGAAGGCTGCGCCCGCGGGGACGGCCGCGGCGGCATGATGCCTTGCCTGGCCATCTGCACCATCGCGTCGAAGAGGCCATCCGGGACCAGCCCGGCGGTCTGTCGCCGCAGTTTCCGCACGACGGCATCGGGCGCATCCCGGAGCTCTTCGAACAATTCCGCGAATTGGGTGACCATCTCCGGGGTCATCTCCGGCGGCGGCAACCCGTCGTCGGGCCCGAAGCCCTCCTCTTCATCGTCGTCCGGGCCCTCCGCAAAATCGGACCAGGGCCCGAACGGGCCCGGTATGGACGGCGGCGGATGGTCGAGGTCGCTGAGCAATCGGCGGGCCTCGCGGATTGCCGGCTCATCGTGCCGGCGCCCCGCTTCATCGAGAATCGCCTGCACCTCCGCGCGGCTGGCGGGCGGCCCGAAGGTAAAGGGGTTGGCGAATTCGATCCTCCACAGCCGGAACCGCGGATCGTGCCGGTCGGTCCGGAGGAATTTCTTCACCAGTTTTCGGATGGCATTGGCAAACTCGTGATGGTCGCGTGCGCTTTCGACCACCTTGACCGCCTCGGCGCGGGTGAAGGGTTGCCCCACCGCTCGCTCGATGGCCGCGGCCAGGAGACGCTCCTCCTCGTACGTCCGGGGGTTTTCCGGCGCCTGCCGCCAGTACGCGAGCAGGCGCAGCGGGAGACTGAGCTCGCCGAGGCGCGGAGCCCGGCGCAGCACCGCTTTGAGCTCCGCGAGAAACGGCGACTCGCCGCGGTACTCCTGCGCGCAAACCCGGTGCGCCAGATGGCTGAACCACAACCATGCCATCCGGCTCGGCGCCAGCTCCGCCGCCTCGGCGAGCAGCGCGGCGCCCCGGGCGGCTTCGCCCCAGATCGTCTGCATCACCCCGTGGCGCAGCCGCAAAGTCCAGCGGCTGCGGCAAAAATCCTCCGGATTGTCGGTCTGGAATTCCTCGACGCGGGCAAGCGTCTGTTCCGCCTTGGCGGCACGCCGCTCCTTGAACTGCCGCATTGCCTGTCGCAGCAAGGCCGTGACGGTCGCTTCAGGAATTCGCGGATCGAGCGGATCGACGTGCCGCGCCCGATCCAGATACTCGAGCCCCTTGCCGTAGGCCTTCCGGTCGACGCAGCCGGCCGCGGCCTGCAACAACACCTGTTTGTCGTCCGGAAACCGCGCCGTCATGTCGTCGAGCAGCCGGTTGCGCTCGCTGGTCTTCTTCAACACGCCGTACAAGGCGCACAACTGCAGGTGCGCCGCGAGGTTCGTGGGATCGAGCGCGATGCTCCGTTGCAAGGCGTCGAGCGCCCCCGCCGGGTCTCGCAGCGTGGGCGTACCCGCATGGAATCCCGGGGCCCGGCGGGTCATCGCGAGCTGTTCGCCCAGCCAGCCGTAGGCGAGCGAGGCCAGCCGCGGGTTCCGGCCGTGGATCGATTCGCGCTGGTTCAGGAAACGCGCCCAGTCCCGGCGCAGGTCCTCACCGCGCCCAATCGCGCTGCCGACGAGCGAAAACATCCGGTGCGCCAGCATCGTCTCGGTGTCGTTCTTGCCCTGCCCCCGGGAGAAGAGCCGATCGAACATCATCACCACCCGCCTCCCGGCGTCCGGCGCCATCCCGTGGGGAGACTTGAAATAGAACTCCGTGAGCCCGCCGATCCAGTCGAGGCCCGGGCCCGGAAAGGCAGGCACCGCCTCGCGCAAGACCCGATAAGACTCGGTGTGGTTGCCCTGGCGCCAGAGCTGGTCCGCGCGCAGCAGACTGCTGGCGACGCCACCGCCCGCCCCGATCAGTCCGCCGAGGGCTTCGAGGACCGGAGCGATCACCGGTGGAGCGGCGGATTCGTCCGCCAGCAGGAGATAAGCCGCGCCGGCCCGGGCTGGTACCGAACCCGCCGGCAGGTTGCGCAGGAGCTTCGCCGCCCTGGCGGCGTCGCCCGCATAAAACGCCGCGATGCCCTTGATGAACCCGGCCCAGTGGCTGACCACCGAGCGGTGCGGCACGAGCCGGAGCAGCTCCGTCACCCGCGGCCACTGCGCCTCCGCGACCGCCCGCAAGGCCGCGTGCACTGCGTCCACTTCCGCGACCGCCCGGGCCTGCTCCGGCGACGCCGGGTCGTCCGGCACGACCGGTTCAAACGCCAGCACCAACGCATCCGCAAGCCGCACGCGCTCCGCGGCGGGGAGCGCGATCCCGGCATCCACCAGGGCGGCGACGTACTTCGGCCGCGTCTGTTCGGTCGCCCCGGACTTGGTCGCCAGTTCCAGCTCGACGGCGCGCAACTGTTCCCTTGGGACGAGCGTCGCGAGATAGTTCAGAACCTGCCGGGCCCCGTCCGTCTGCCCGTCCGCCATCATCTTGCGGGCCAGGCCGAGGTTGGCTTCGACCAGCAGCGGAAGGAAGCGCACCCGGTCGACCTTGACGAGCGGCTTCAGCTCATCGCGCGCCTGCCGCCACTTTTCCTGGATCAACAGCCGGCGGGCATGCTCCTCGGCAGCGGGCGGCGGCGAAGCAAGTGAGGGCGGGCTGGACATCGGGGAATTTCCAGTGGCTTCCCCGGGGTAATGCAACCGCGTTAGTCGGCGTTTCCGAAGAATTTTCTCCGGGCGAAACCAGCGTGAACCCTCGCTCTACGCCTGGCCACCCTGGAGCGAGCTCCGGAACTTTCATCGCTGCCGTGGCCCGATCGACACACCGGAACCGCCACGCCCACCGACCGGGGATTGACGCCCGGCCCCGTTCTGCAGCTCGCAGCCGCGCAGGACGACCTGCTCGCCATCATCCACCCCGAGGGCCGGTCGGCCGTCATCCTGCTCGAAGCCAAGGGCGCAGTCGGTGAAATTGATGTTCCGGACGTGACGCAGGTAAAACCCATAGGCCGGCACCGCCCCGACGTCGCGGGGGAACCGGGCGTCGTTCTCGGCGGGCTGCAGGGTGGCCTCCTGCGACGGATGCCCGCCTTTCACGAGCAGGCGGACGTTCCGAAACTCGATGTCCTCGATCGGACTGCCGGGCTTGCCCCAGATCACGGAGGGCATCCCGGCCCGCCGAATCGCCGAATAGCAGTCGGTGGCCGTGATGTTCTCGAAGCGCACCTTGCGAATAGATCCGCGCCGGTAGGCCCCGTCCGGCACGCGCGCGACATCGGAGATCTTGAGGAAGATGGGGGCGAAGGTCTGCTCCATCGTGATGTCCCGAAAAGACACGTCCTCAATCACGCTGCCGTCGTTGCTGGTGACGCTGATGCCCGCCTTCCCGGCCCCGACGATCCGGATATTCTCGAAGCGGAGGTTGCGAAACGCGCCGATGGTCTCGGAGCCGAATTGCAGCGTGTTGCAGCCGCTGGCCAGGAAGCAATTTCGTACCGTGATGTTGTCGCTGGGCAGGACCTCGCCCAGCGATAGATCACTGCCCAGCTTGATCGCGTCGTCGCCGCCCGCGGGCCGACCGTCCTCGCGGCGGACGCAATCGATGTGGCAGTTCGAGACCGTGACATCGCGGCATTGCATCAAGTCGAGCCCGTCGCGCCCGGTGTGGATGGTCACCAGGTCGATGACGACATCCCGGCACCCGGTGGCGAGGATCGCATAGTGGCCGCCCTGTTCGATGTGCAGGTTGCGGATCTCCACGCCGCGGCACTGCTTCAGCGCGATGGCCTTGTCGCCGGTGCCGGCCGGCACCTTGCTGCTGCGCGTCAGCGCCGCGCCGTCCAGCGTGCCGGGGCCGAGGATCTTCACGTGCTCAAGGTTTTCACCCCAAAGCAGCGAAGCCTGCCAGTGATAATAGGCGGCGTCCATGAGTCCCCGATCGTGCGGGTTCGGCTCCCAGGGATTCATCGCCCCGGCGAGCGCGCGCAGCACGGCGCCGGTATCGAGCGCCAGCGTCACGTTGCTTTGCAGGCGGACCGAACCGGTGGCGTAGACGCCGGCGGGCACCAACACCGTGCCGCCGCCCGCGGCGTGCGCCGCCTCGATGGCCGCGTTGAGCGCTGCAGCCTCATTCCCCGTGCCGTCGCCCCGGGCGCCGAAATCGCGCACGTTGAACAGCTGCGACTCCGCCCGGTTCGCCGGCGCGAGCCCGGCCATGGTCTTGGCGTAGGGCCGCTTGGTGACCGCTTCGAAACTCTTCACCGTGGCGTCGCGCTCCTGCTGCGCCGTGAGGGCGAACTCGTCCAGCGTCTCGAGGGTGGCTTGGAAGCGGCGCCCGTCGATCTTCGCCTCCAGCCGGCGCCACAGCCGCGGCAGGGCGGCGGCCAGTTGCACGCCTTCGTCGAGGTTCGCGTAGACATCCTGCATCACGGTCCGGCCGGAGAGCAGCCGGTAATCGAGAGACTCGAAGTTGAACGAGGCGAAGAACTCCTCGCCGCGCCGCGGGTCGCCGTAGATTTCGCGCAGGCCCGGCGCATACTGGCCCAGCACGCGCTCCCGCCGCGCCGGGGTCGCGATGCCCAGGCCTTCCCGCGTGATCGCATGGGGAGTCTTCTTCTGGACCAGGTCGCGGGATTCGCGGCGGTCGAGCCACACGCCGCGGTACCCGCGGTACAGGTAGAGCTTGCGGGTGGCGTCGTCCGAGAGCAGCAGGATCGTCTTGATCGTGGCCATGACCTCCGGATCGTCGCCGAAGGTGAGCCGGATCCACTCGGTGTAGATTTCGTCCAGGGTCAGATCCGGATTCCAGCCCAGCCGGCCGAGGCCGTAATAATTGACCATGTTCAACGGGCACGTGGTCCACGCCGGGGCGGGATTGATCATCGCGACGCCGAGGAGGCAATGCAGTGAAAACTTGTTCAGGCTGCCGGGGCCGCGACCGTAGTTGTCCTGCTCCAGCCACCACTTCCATTTCTCCACCCACGAAAGCGGCCAGTTTTTCGCGATCACGAGTTCGCTGCCATAGCGGTTTCGCTTGATCGCCCCATCGAGGGCGGGAATGGGCGCCGACAGATCCCAATCCAGCGGGCTGCCCTTGCTGACGAGCACGACGTTGTCGCGGTACCGGCCGTCCTCGGGGGCGATGATGTCGTGGGGATTGAGGCTGCGGATGTCGTCGGCGGAGTAGCGATACTTGCCGTAGACGAAGGCGCGGACGAGCGCCTGGCCGCCGTGGGGCTTGAGGCAGTCGGCGATGGGATTGACCATGGGCGGACGCGGATCGCCCTCCTGCGCCTCGGAGCCGAGCTTGAGCAGATACCCGCCGAAATCCGGCACGGCCGCGTAGAGCCGGTCCGCGGTGTCCGGGCGCAGGGCGAGCAGGTAATTGGGACTCCAGTACAGGGTGAGGCCGTATTCCCGGAAAATTCCGGCGAGGGTCTTCACCTCGTCGAGGTGGTCGAGAAAGTTGTTGCGGAACTCCCAGTTGATTTCCGTCGGGCACACGGCGTTCCAGCCGGCGGAGGCGAGCAGGCGGGCCCAGTCGCGGATCCGGCGGGTGTCGCCGCGGCGGAGTTCGTCCCAACTGTAGAGGGAGTTGCTCCGGTTACCCTCCGCGCCGGCCTGCTCCGGTTCCCGGCCGCGCCAGTCGTCGTGCGGGAAGCCGCGCCAGATGTCCCAGTGGTTCACCATCCGCAGCGCCACGCCCGGGTTCTCCACCGCCGCGAGCTGCGCGGGATCGGCGCCGAGTTGCAGACGGCGGAGCAAGTCAAACACGCCAAACACCACGCCCGCCGGCTGCCGCGCCGCGACGACGACGACGGCTGCGCCGTTTTCCTCGAGTGTCTTCAGAACATAACCGTCGTGCCGGATCGCCTCGAGGCCCAGCGCCGCGGCCTGCGCCCGGATCCAGGCCGAGGTCTCGGGCGTGCCGAGGATGATCTGCGGGGCGGAAGCCGGCGCCGCGAGAATTTCCGCCGGACCGACCATCTCCCGCAGGGCGGCCGCCAGCTCGCGGGCGGCGTTTTGCACGGTGGGGTGGGTCCCCTCGGCGACGATGCGCGCGAGAAGTTCACGCGACTTCGGCCGGGCCAGGGGTTGGTGCTGCAGCCACGCGCGGTAGAGGGTGCGGTCCTGCTCCTGATACGAATAAACCTCCAATTTCCGGCTGTCGTCCACCGCATCGTGGCGGCCGGCAAACGCCGCACGCTCCGCCGCATAAAGGCGCCGCACCTCGTCGCCGGGCAGGGGCCGATCGTAGATGCGGAGCTCGTCAAGGAAGCCGGAGAAGCCCTCGCCGAGGGTGATCGCCTTCAACCCTTCGCGCAGCAACGGCTCCATCGCCACCGTCGACAGATCGACCACGGAAATCAGCGCGCCGTCGCGCCAGCCGGTGATCTGTTTCGCCCGATCGTCGTAGGCCACGGCGAAATGATGCCACTCGCCCTCGCCGGTGACGGCCCGCTCGTGGGGGTAGAAGGCGCTTTCCCGCAGCAGAAATCGCGGCCAGTCGGGGCCAAGCAGCGCATTGCCGAAGCGGAAATCGCCCTCGCCCCGGAACCGCGGCTGGAAGTGGCTCCGATACACCTGCAACTGAACGGCGCGGTTGTCGAACTCCAGCACGGAGCCGGAACTCTTCACGCCCACGTTGAGCCAGAAGCAGAAAGTTCCGCGGGCGATGGCGAGCGGCGAACCCGCCGGCACCGGAATCGTCGCGCCGTTCCCGTCGGGGTTGAGCCGGAGGCAGGCCCGGCCCGGGCCCAGCGGATAAATCTGCGCCGCGCCCGGCACCAGGTCGTTCCCCGCCCCGCTGGCATCGCGGCCGGTGCCATCGTCGAACGTCCAATGACCGACCAGGCCACCGGCCACGGCCGCGCCGGGCGCGGGCGCGGGCGTGGCCCCCAGCAGCAGCCCGGCGGCCAGCCAGGGATGGAGTCGACCGGAAAGCCACCGCGGGAAGGCGAACAACCGCGACCAAACCCGTTGGAACGTCTCGGCGACGCCCCGCGCTACGTGCAGGGCCGGACCTTGGCCCAGGCCGCGAAGCCCGCACTGACCCTCGCCCCGCTTTTCAGGCCCGCACCCAGGTGCGGCCCTACACCGGATAGAGGACGAATCCGTGCGACGCGGAAGAATCGCTGCGCCCATCGCTCAGAACGACGCGCTCACGCCGGCGGTGATGATGAAGGAATAACTGATGGTCTGGTCGCGGCGCGTCGGCCCCACCCAGCCGTTGAAATCCGGTTCATCCTGCGAGGTGAAATTGCTCAGGTTCGCAAACACCGAGAGTTGGCGGGTGAGTTTGCAGCGACCGTTGAAATCCCACTGCGAACGCGCCCCCCGGAAGGAGTTGCGCAGGCGGGGATTCGTCGCGTTGTAGCCGTCGCAGAAATCCGAGTGGTAGTTCACCTGGAGGCGGGCGTCCCACCGCCCGTAGGTGTAGCTGAGCCCGGCATTGCCGCTCCGGGGGATGAAGTTGATCAATGGAATCTCCACCGGGGCGCCGCTGGTCGTCTGCCGCGTGCCGGAGGACTGCAGCCAGGTGTAATTCGCAAACACGCCCAGCCCGCGCCACACGCCCGGCAGGAAGGCGAATTGCTGCGAGTAATTGAACTCCACGCCCCGGACGCGCGCGGTCCCGTTGTTTTCATCCGTGGTGAGGGTCCACGTCATCGTGTTGGGATTGGGGTTCGTCAACGGCGCGCCCAATTCGGCGGCCGCCGCCTCCGAGATCACCGTGGAGACCGTGCCGATATAGTCGCGGATGTCCTTCTGGAACACCCCCACCGACACCACGCCCACGGGCCTGAAATAGTACTCGAGGCTGGCGTCATAGTTGGTCGAGCGCTGGGGCTGCAGGTCGGGGTTGGCGACGGTGATGGCCCGGGACGAGAGGTTGACGTCCTCGCTGGCCGTCACGGTGTCGAGGGGTGGGCGGCCGATGGTGGTGCTCACTGAGGCGCGCACGAGCAGGGCATCCGTGAGGCCGTAGCGGAGGTGCAGGCTGGGGAAGAGGTCATCGTAACGGGCGGAGACGCGGCTCCGGCCGTTGAACTGGGCGAGGACGTCGCTCACGGCGCGGTTGCGCACCCCGGTGGTGCCGGTGAGATCCGTGCGTTCGTAGCGCGCGCCGCCCTGCGCGGTCAGCGCCCCGAACTTCATCGAGCCCTCGACATAGCCCGCGTAAACCTCCTCCTCGATCTTGCGATCGTTGAGCAGCGAATTTTGCACCGTGCTGCTCGCATTCATCGTGATGACGCGGGGATCGAAGCTCCACGCCGTGCGCGGATCCGCCCCGCCCACGAACTGCACGTTCGAACCGAGCACCTTCTGGTTGCTGGGCACCGCGCCGACCGGGTAGTGGTCGACCCCGCCGCCGTTCTTCCAGTTGTCGTCGAGATACGCGCCCAGGTTCCGGCCCGCCGCCGTCGCCAAGGCGGCCACGAACCGGTCCTGATCGTCCGCCTGCGCCTCGTCCCGGTAACGCAGGCCCGTCTTCAGCTTGAGGGGCCATTTCCACTCGTACGCCTTCTCGACGTCGAACCGGCTGCCCCAGATTTCCTTGTCGACCGCCTGCCGGCGCACCTCGAGCGACGTGCTCGCGGTGTCGGCGAAACGATCCGTGAAGGGATCCAGTCCGGAACGGACCACGGGATACGGATACGTCGGATCCGGCCGCCAGTCCAGGGAGTAGGAGAATTTCCGGTTCGAGATGAACTGCGTCTGATTGCGGAACTCGTACTTCTGGGCCTGCTGGAAATTCAGATCGTAGGTGAACTTGCAGCCGGCCAGCTTCGTGGTGCCGAACGCGCGCAGGTTCATGGTGTCGGTCTGGCTTTCCCGCAGGTTCCGCTGCCCCATGTACGAGGCGTTGTTTACCACCGTGAAGTTGGGATCCGGATCCGACAGGGCCAGATCGATCGTCGCGCCGTTGGTGCCGTTGCGCGCCCGATCAAAGTCGTCGACGTAGCGGCTGAAGAGCGCCGACACGCCGAGCTTGGTGTGGTCGGCGAGTTTGTATTCCAACCGCACGCTTCCGCCCATGCGCTTCTGCTGGTGCAGCTCGTCGCTGGTGAAGTTGAACGTGCTGTAATCCTTGGTCTGGGTGGCGGACGGGCTGCCGCCCGTGGCGTTGACATTGCCGAATTGCGTGAGAGAGCGCGCGTCCAGGAACCGGTCGTAGTTGGCGGCGACAAACATCCCGAAGGAGCGCGGCCGGCCCATGAGATCGAACACGTCCGAATAGATGACTCCGACACTCGCCGGCAGGGTGTCCTGGCCGTCCTCCGTGACCTTCTTGCCGTAGGTCTTGTTGTAGGAGGAACCCGCCCGCACGTTGAGGTACCGATCCTTGAGGTCGAAGGCGCTCTTGGTGGTGAGTTTGACCCGGCCGCCGAGCGAATCGGCGTCGTCCGCCGCCGTGGGCGCCTTGGCCACCTCGACCTTCTCGATGATGTCGACGGGGATCGCGTTCACGTTTTGCTTGCGGCTGCCGTTCAGCGCGCTGGCCGCCCGCGTGCCGTCGATGTCGATGCTGGTCAGGCTGGCATCCATGCCGCGCACCTGAATCACGCTGGTGTCGATTTCGTCGTCGGTGATGCCGGTCACGCCCGGAATGCGGCGCAGCAGATTGCCGACATTGGCCTTGGTGATGTCACCAAAGGCGTCCGCGGTGATGATGTTGGAAATATTGGGCGCGTAACGTTGCTCGGAGATTGCCGCCGCGCTGCCCTCGCGCTGCCCGGCGACGACGTACTTGGACATCACATACAAATCCGAGGTGAGCGCCACCGCCAACTTTGCCACCTGGCCGCCGCTGACCTGCACGTCCTCGGTCCTCCGATCCAGCCCCGGGTATTCGATGTCCAAGGCATACCGGCCCGGGGGCAGGCCGGCGATGGCGAAGGAACCGTCGCGTTCCGTCGTGTACTCCCGGCCGGTTGCGCGGACCTTGATCGCGACATTCTCCAGGTAGGCGCCGGTCGCGGCATTGCTCACCTGGCCGCGGATTTCACCGGTCGCGGTGAGCCCGGAGGCGGCCTGGTCGGGAGTGGCGGCGGAGAGGAAGTTTGCCGCGGCGGCCAGGAGGCCGAGGAAAGTGGCCACGCGAACAGTGGCCACGGAGGAGGGACGGTTGGAGGGAGTATTCATGGTTCTGGGGGTGGGAAGCGCTCGGCAGGCGCGCTCCCTGGTGGCGGTTGGCTGGCGGTCCGTTCATCTCCGCCACGCGTGGGATGCGGGATAATCGCGGCGGAAAGGAGCAACGCGGCGTGGGCCCGCCCCAAGTGGACTGACGAGGCGCAGGGGTCGGTGGTGGTGATTGCGGTCGCAGTTCGATGGCGGGATGTTCACGGCAGGCGGCAGGCATGCTACTGCCGCACCGCTCCGGACGTGGCGAGACGATTTCGGCGCCCGAGGATGTCGCGGGCGACCCGAAGGCGTGGCGGTCCTCGTACCGTCGTCGCGGCGCGCCGCCAGGGTCGTTCCCGGCCGGCTTGCCGTGAACACGCCCGCGGGCGAGGAAATCCCCGGATGGTCTGCAGGCGTTGCCGCCCGCGCCGCCGGAGGACCCGGCCCAGCCGGAAATTATCGACGCCGTGGACGCGAACAAGGACGGCTCCGCCACGCTCGAGGAGGTTCGCGCCTACCACCACGCCATCGGCGTCCCGTGTCCCCGCGAGCCGGGTGCGGTTTTTCAGTACGGCCCCAGTTGTCACGACGTGCTGGGCGAAGTTATGAAGCGGAAACTGGCGGCGCGAAAACAGACGCCGCTCGATTACCTGCACCAGCGCATCCTCGACCCGAGCGGCGTCAAGACTGGGGAATGGGGGCATGACACCTCGGGGAATCCGCACATCCCTAAATTGGATTTTACGATTTGGACCTTGGGAGGGGGCGGACTCCGCTCCGCGCCGGACCGGACGGAAGGGAAATTGCCAGGCCACTGCGGCGGCAAAAGGACGCGCCGCCCTACCCCAAGGGTTGTGCGGGAGATCGCCGCGGCTCAGGCGCCCGCCGCCCGGGCGCGTTGCACGGCGCGGCGCGACTCGGCGACGGTCTCCTCGGTCACGCGGTAGCCGCTGATCAGGGCGGCCGCGATGAGCGCGAAGAGAATGGTCCCCGCCGAAAAGGCGATGCGCATGGTCAGGTAGGTCTCGGGCGACTGGGCCTCCTTCAGGCTGGTTTGCCAGCCGGTGAGGTCGAGCACGAGACCCGCCAGAAAATAGGAACCGGACAGCGCCACCTTGAGCATCCATCCGAGGACGGCGTTGAACATGCCCTCGCGGCGCTCACCGGTGACGACCTCGTCGAGATCGCAGATGTCGGCCGTCATCGAGGGCACGAGCACCATCACCGCCACCAATCCGGGCGCGAGCAGCAGGGAGGGGATGACGAGCAGCCAGCCGCCGCCCGGCACGTAGCAGAACCACTTCGCGATCCCCGCGAGCATGATCGTCGCGGTGCAGAGCAGGAAGGCGTTCTTTTTTCCGAACCGGCGGCTGAGCCAGACAATGCCGGGAATCGAGAGCAGTCCGCCAATCTGGAAACATGACCCGGCCGCGCCCTTCAACAGCGCACCGCGGGCCATGTCGCCGCCGTTCACGTAGAAGACATTCAGGTAGAAACCCGTGTTGTCGATCACCAGGATGCTCGCGTAGATGAACACCTGCGCGGCGATGAGCAGCCTGAAATCCCGCCGCTTCATCGTCTCCTTCCAGCCGCGCCAGACCGACAACCTGGGCCCGGCCGGCCGTGCGGGCTGCGGGCGTTCCGGCACCCGCCACACGGTAATGGCGCCCAGAGTCGCCACGATAAAGCCGAGCACGACGCCGCAGATCCGGCTGCCCGCGACGAGGTTGTTTTTGCCCGCCCAGAGCACGAGCTTCAGCAACCACTGGTTAATCACGCCCGACGACTTGTGGAGCATCGACTTCGTACCCATCAGCCGCGTGCGCTCATGGTAGTCGCGGGTGAGTTCGAGGCCCAGGGCCCCGTAGGGCACCACGAAGATGCTGTAGGCGGTCGCCAGCAGGAACGACCCGCCCGCGAGCCAGCCAAAGTAAAACATCGGGGAGTGTCCCGACGGGAAGAACCAGATGCCCGCCGTGCAGATCGCGGTGAGAATGGCCCCGACCAAGATGAAGGGGCGGCGGCGGCCCCACCGGGACTGGCAATGATCGCTCAACGATCCAATCCAGGGATCCATGACCGCGTCCCACAGGCGGGGCAGCGCCAGGGCCGTGCCGACCAGCACCGGGTTCACGCCCAGCGCGAGGTTGAAGACGGCGTTGGCGTTCTGGTTGACCGAGTTGATCGCGATGTTCTCGGCAAAGGCCGACGACCCATAAGCCACGCGGGTGCCGAGCGGCACGTGTTCGCCCGCGGGCGTGTCAGCCGGGTCGATACGCCCGGGGGGAGTGGGTGCCGGGGTCGCCATCAGGAGGTCGTGGGACCCTGGCCATAATCCGTCACCCCGCGGGCAAACTGCTTGATGCGCACGCGGGGGAAGGGCTCGAACGGCAACGCCTGCAGCGCTCCGTCCACGACCGCCGGCCGCGTCAGCTCCCGGGCGGAGAGCACGCCGATCGCCTCGGCCCGGAGGGCGGCCGCAGTGGCGGGTTCGTCCGCCAGCCAGGAACGGGATTCAGCGGGGTCGGTGCGCACGTTGAAGAGGAGTTCACGTCCGCCGTTGGCGAGCCAGACATATTTCCAGTCCCCGCGCCGGACCATGCACTTGAAGTGCCGGGTGCCGGGCGTGCCAAACATGCCGATCAGCGACGCGCGCGGCGACGCGGCGGCCCGCAACGCGTTGAGCAAATCATGGCCGTCGCGCAGCTCCGGGCGGCCGCTGGCGGAGGTCGCGAGACCGAAGAGATCGGTCAGGGCGGCGAGGTCGGGGTAGCGCGTCCCGGCGGACAGCCGGTCCGGCCAGCTCACGAGCAGCGGCACCCGGCACGACGCCTCGAAAAAGCTCTCCTTTTGCCACGCGCGGTGATCGCCCAGATGATCGCCGTGATCGGAGAAGAAACAGATCAACGTGTTGTCGGCATCGGGCCGGGCCTCCACGGCATCGAGGATCCGGCCGAGGCACTGGTCGATATGGGTGATGGTGGCGAAATAGCGCGCCCGCAACTGGCGGGCCTGCGGCGGCGAAATATTCTCCGCCCAGACGGCATGGTTCATCCACGCGAGGTAGTCGTCGGCCGCGTCGATCGCAGGATCACCGAGCCGGGGATCCGGCATGTCATCCGGATTGAACATGCGGTTGAAGGGGATCGGCGGAGCAATCGGCGGATGGGGGGTCACAAACGAGACGAAACCGAAATAGGGGCGCGCATCGTCCCGGCCCAATTCCTCCACGGCCCGCCCGGCGAGCCAGGCCTCCCCGGTGAGCGCGGCGGGCATCGGTCGCATCTGCGGCACGTAGTACATATCGCTCCGCTCGCCGTGCACCTGCTCGAGGTGGGCCAGATCCGGCGCCCGGGCGCGCAACCAACGCACATAATCATCCGCGACAAACTCCGCCTCGGTCGGCCAAAGCTCCTCGCTGTACTCGTGGGTTTCGAAGCCGAGGGGCTCATCGCGCGGTTCGGTGTGAAACTTGCCCAGGCCCCAGGTGCGATAACCCCGCGCCGCCAGCGTCTCGGCCAGGTAAGGTCCGCAGCGCTCGCGCACGCGCCCCGCCGGCGCCCAATTGCTGAGCCAACTGGTCTGGGAGGGTTCGCAGCCCGTCATCAGGGTGTAACGCGCCGGCACGCACACGGGGCAGGAGGAATAGGCGTTGGTGCAGGCGAGGCCGCGACGGACGAGTCGATCCAGATTGGGCGTGTGCGCGGGGGCATGACCGAGGGCGGCGATCGTGTCGAATCGCTGCTGATCAGTCATGACAAAGAGGATGTTGGGGCGCATGGAGGGGCCGGGGGGAAGAGGCCGATCCAGAGTATCAGGCGCCGGCCGGAAAGGACATGGGCAGGTGGGGAATCTCTTGTGGTTTTGCGTCCGGAACGAGCCGGCACGACGAATGGGTCCCACCCGGCGCGGAGCGGAGTCCGCGCCCCACCCGTACGATCCTCGGTGGGGGTAGGGCGATGAGTCCCTTCACCGCCACCGTACACCGGGAACCTCGGTTGGCCGCGCCTATTTCTTGAAGCCCGCTTCGGTGCCGGAGCGCTTGATCACCGCCTCGTTGATGGTGCCGGCCTTCCAGTCGCGGGCCAGCTGCACATCGGCGGCGGCCTGCGCGACGAGTTGCGGGATGTCGACGAAACCAACGCGGTTGTAGAGCACGGGCTGGACGTACTGGCGCGTGTAGGCGGCGGCGTAAGCCTGCCAGTGCTGGAGCGCCGTCTCGAGGTGGCGCACGGCGGCAGCCTGGCGCGCGACGTCGCCGGTCCGATCGAAGAGGGCGAGTTCACAGGCGCCGCGAATCTTGGCGGCGTAATAATGACCCAGCTGCGCCATCGCCTCGATGTCGCCGAGCGTCGCGGCGTACTCGCGGGCGTTACCGACCGGGGCCACGCCGCCGCGGCGGAGTGACGGGAGCGCGGCGAGCGCCTGGTTCGCGTTGGTTTCCAGGGTCGCGGCGATTTCGAGCGGAGTGGTGCCCGCCGGCGGCTCGTGGGCCAGCACGCCCTGGCGCCAGTCGAGGATGTTCATCACGCCGCTCCCCGGCATCGTGCTGCCCTCGATGAAGTGTCGCACCGTATAGTAGCCCCGAAAACGCGGATGGCTCAGGCACGCCTCCGGAAACCACTTCACATCGATGTCGCCCCAGAAGAAGCGCGTGATGTAGGGAAACGTCTTGGACGCATCAGCCCAGGCGGCGGTCAGCCGGGGCACGTCCGCGCCGGGGAAGCGCGCCGCCACCAGCCGATCAAACGTCGCCGCCGGCAGATCGGGCTCGTAGGCGAGACGGCCCCACAGCGCAAAGGACAGCCACTGTTTCTGCATCACCGTCTCCCGCGGACCGGCGGGATCCTTGGTCAGGAAATCGCGCCCCCAGAGGTACCCGTCCGTGCCCATGTAGAACCCGGCAACCTTGTCGGGCCCGGGGATGGCCTTGATGAAGGCGCGGGCGAAGTCGAGGTCGGCCCAGCGGAAGCTGTAGATGTCGTCATTGCGCACGGTCAGCCAGGAGCGGAGCCGGGGACTGAGCAAGGGCAGGACCGGGGTGATCATCGGCGGGCGGGGCACCGAATACATGTGGGCGATGGCGTATTTGAAACTGAGGTCCAGGCGACACGGGAGCTCCGCAAACGCGGTCTGGATGTCGCCCAGTCCCGTCATGTGGAAACGGTGGATGAGCCGGAATTTTCGGCCGGAATCATCTTTGAGCGCATCGCGAATGCCCTCGCCGTAGGTTTGCCAGAGCCATTGCTCCTTGCCCATCCCGCCGACGGTGGCCGGCATGCTTTCGCCAGCGGTGATGCCGAAGCCGGCGAGCAGGGGGTAGGTCTTGATCGTCTCCCGCACGCTGGCGCGGAAGTATTCGATCGTGCGCGGTGCGCCCTTGTCCGCCGTGATCCCGTCCTGCCCGACGGCACCGTTGAGAAAGATGTTCCAGGTAAACCAATACACGTCGACGCCGCGGTCCCGCGCCAGGGCCATGACGTCGCGCCAGAACCGGATCTTTTCGTCGATGGTCAGCTTCATCACCACCTCGTGCTGCGCCAGCATCTCCGGCCGCACGAAGTTGTCGCCACTGCCGCTGAATTTTTCATCCAGCTTCGCCGTGGTCCGCCAGACGTCATCCAGCGCGACGTGGGGGAACTCCGGCACCTTCACGATGCTCGGGAAGGGGTGCAGGCTCCAAAGCGTGAGCACATTGTAGCGGTGGCGCGCCATGTCGTCCAGGAACTCGCGCCAGAACTCCCTGCTCCACATCTCCGGGATGTTGGCCTGCGCGGCATCCGAAGGATCGGTGTAACTCGGGGTGCGCAGATCGAGGGGGATGTTGACCTTGAGGCCGCGCTGCTCGAGGTGCGGGGCGTGGTCGGAGTCGGCCAGGGTCTCGAGGGTGCCCGTGCGAATCGCCTCCGCGATATCGAGGCCGCCGTACATCGCCCCCGCGGCATCAGCCCCGCGCACCGTGACGATCATGCGGCCGTTGGCCCGCTGCACCCGGATGCCATAACTCTGGGCCCCGCCCGCCGGCGCGCCGACGGTGAGCACGACGCGGGTGGCCGCGGCGGGCCCACCGGAACCCTCCGCGACAACGGTCAAGCCGCGCGCCGCCGCTTCGCGCCGGATTTCGTCGGCGGCAAATTTTCCCGGCCCGGCGGCGGCCGGATCGAGCGTGAGCGTCAACGTCGACGCAGCAAAGGCGGGCGCAATCAACGCGCCCGCGAGCAGGCAGGACAGGGTAACGGCAAGCTTCATGGTAAGAAAAGAAGGTGTAGGCGGGGTGCCCCCACCCCGCGACGACTCGGGCACCGCCACGGCAACTGGCGGGGTGAGGGCACCCCACCCACCCGAACCTGGGGATTAGGCACTGTCTTTATTCCGCGGAGCAAACTCTTCCGATCCGCACGACTACCGGCCCAACCAGGCCGGCCAGCTCAAGCGGCGTGCCCGCCTTCGGGCTGTTGATTGCCCAGGTCTTTCGTTTCCCTTCCGGCAGCGACGCGTCGTAGGCGAGGCGGTTGAACCAGGGGTTGGTCACCTTGATTTCGATCCGGTTCATCCCGGCCGAAACATACGGCGTGATCTCCTTCCGATACGGCGCGCCCCACAGGGTCGCGGCGGAGTGCCCGTTGACGACCACTTCCGCGATCACCGCCACGCGGCCGAGGTCGAGGAGCACGCGCGTATCCGGATCGACCGTTTCCAGCGTGAACGTGGCGGCGTAGGTGGCCGTGCCCGCAAAAGCGCGGGTCGCCGGATCGGTGAGCGCAGACCAGGGTTGGAGGGTCGGTAGCGTGAGAGGCGCGGGCGCGTCCCAGCCCGCCGGGAAGGACAGGGTCCAGGGTCCCGGCACCGGAACAGTGCGTGGGCCGGAGGCAACCACCGCAACCGTCGACCGGTCGTTCCGCGTGAGCGTGTAGCGTCCGGGTTCCCAGGCGAGCAGGCGCCGGCCACCCTCGAGCACCTCGCAGGCCGGGGCGGGATTTTCCACCCAGGGCTGCACGGGCTCATTGGGTTTCAGCCCCTGAGTGGGCGGAGGGACGCCGGGATCGACCCGCGTCGCGTCGCGGGCATCGACCAGCGTTACGCCCTCGCGTTCGAGGCGGGTCGCGTCCGGAACGCGGTTGCCGGGGCGGAAGATCACGAACACCGCACCGGCCGCCGGCAGATCCATCGGGATGCGCGTGTGCACCCCGTCACGCTGAAAGACCGCGACCGGCCGGCGGGTGCCGGTGAGTGGGTCCCAGAACTCCGGATCACCCTGCGCCCGGAACGTCAGGTTGGCCTGCAGCGGCGCCTGTCGATCGGCCGCGACGAAATAAACTTCATCCGTATCGCTGCGGCGGTGACACCAGGTGGTGGCGGACGCGCCCCCGACGTCCGGCGCCAGACCGAGACGTGGCAGCACCGTCTCCAATCCCCCACCCCACACCAGGCGACCGGCGCCGAGGCGACGATCCCCGGTGGCCGCAGCCGGGGTCCCCCACAACTCCCGCACAAGGGCAACCCACTCCCGCTCGGCCTCCGCCCCGCCGCTCAGCGAGGCGTTGTCCCGGGGGGGGATCGCCGATCACGGTCGCGCCCTGCTGCAGGAGCAGGCGCAGGCGACCGAGGGTCGCGACGGTGAGGCGCTGGCAATGGGCCGGGGGGAGCCAGAGCACCTTCCAGGCGGCTCCTTCGGGGATGCGCAGTTCGCCGCCGACCACGTTGAGGCGGTGCTGCAGCACATCGGCGTTGACGTAGTCGAAATGGTAACCGGCGGGAAACGGTTCATCGGAGCGCGGCTTGTGATCGAGGTCGTCGCCGAGGTACCAGAGTACGTCGGCCACGGGCTGGCCCTGTTGGAGCAGGTATTCGCAGCGCGCCAGATACGTCGTGAAGAGCGGCATGTGGCGCCACCACGTCTGGCCGCGCAGGAAGGGCGTGCCGATCCGGGAACCAAACGAAGTGCCGGGCACCACATCGAGGCGCGGGTTGTGCGTGTAGGTGTGAAAGACCAGATGGTTGACCCCGCGGGTGTAGTTCAGGTCGGCCATGTGCTTCAGCATGAAGGGGTGTTCATCCCACCGCAGCGGCGCGCTGGTGAACGCCTCGGCGGCAATGACCGGCTTGCCATAGACATGACCGGCGGAGGTCGCGGGCGCGATGGGCTTGGTCTCGAGTCCGCCCCCATGCGGATCGTTGGGCTGCCAGAACTCGCACATGGGAATGTCCGCCTTGCTGTAGTATTGCAGGATGTCGCCCGGCGACACGTCGCCGGCCGCGGCTTCGAAGGAGAGCTTCATGCCGCGGGCGCGCGCCAGGGCGGCGAGGCGGCCAAAATAATTGTCGACCAGCAGATCGCTGATCGTCGCCCGCCAGTCGCGCAGGAAACGCTCGCTCGTGAGGTGGTCGCCGACCACCCAACCCGCGAGCGCCGGGAGCCACGCGCGGAGGGCGTAGCCGCGCCGCGCCGCGAACTCCGTTTCCATCGCCGGGGTCCACGACTGCGTGTAACATTCCCAGCTGTCGATCAGCATGCCCTGCAGCCGCCCGCCGTCGGCCGGTCCGCCCGGCGCGGAGACCCGGCCAATATAACCGGCGAAGTGCTGCTCGGCGCCGGCCGGGGAGAATTTGTCGCACTCGAAGCCGGTGGCCTCGGGCGGCGCGGGCTTGTTTTTCGCGCCGGTGTTCACATGGCCGAAACGCAGCACGGTCCACGCCCCGGCCGGTGCGGTCCAGGTCAGCTTGCCCTCCGCGCCCACGAAACGGCTGAGATCGAGCACGTCTTTCCCTGCCACCCACGCCGCGCGATCCTGGATCGGCGGCGGACTGCGATCGAGGCTGCGCAGCACGTAGCCCGCCTGTCCCTGCCAGTCGTGGATCCGCGCGGCCGAGGATAACCGCAAATAGGGCAGCTCCAGCGGGGTCTGGTTTTCAAACGTGAGCCGAAACGTGCGTGCCGGGTGATCCGGCAGCGCCAGCACGAGCGGGCGTTCGTCCCAGGTCCGATCCTGCCAGTTGCCGCGGGGAATCTCCCGCCGCGCGACGTCGACCCAGCCGCCAACGGTCGATGCCTGCACGCGAATCGCCGCGGCGGGATCGAATATCCGCCGCACCAGCAGCACCTCGGTGGGCGGAAGCTCGAGGGAGCGCAGCAGCGTTGACTCGGCAAACGTCACCTCCAACCAGGCGGGCTCGGCGCCGGGCTCAATCCGGAGTTTGGCGTTGGGCTGGCCGGCGACCACCTCCGCCCAGGGCAGTTTGGGTCGATTGCTCCGCACGCTGACCGGAGCCAAAGGCCGCCCGTCATCGTCGGCCGGCGTGGGGAACGCCATCACCGCGACATCGCGATAATCGCGCCAAACCTCCGCACTGGGCTGCGGCCGCGCCAGCGCCACCGCGACTTCGGCTCCGCCTCGAACCTCGGTGCGGCTCCAGATCAAGTGGCGCATGGCCTTGTCCGGCGTAATCCACGGCCCGCCGGACATCGCCCAACCGGGGCAGTTCTGCATGGTGAAGCGCAGGCCGAGGCGCTTGGTCTCGTCGGCCACGTGGGCGATCATGCCGTCCCACGCCGGGCTCAGCGTCTGGATCTGCGGGGCCACGCCGGGCCACGCGCTCCCGGAGCCGTGAAAGAGTTGAATGCCCGCGATCCCGGCGCCCGCGATGGCCTCGAGATCGGCCGTGAGACCGGGCTTGGAGACATTGCCGCCGATGAGGTGAAACCAGGTTTCGGGGTGGTACGCGGCGGGCGGCGCGGCAAACACGGCCGCCTCGGGGTCCGCGGTGGCCGCCGCTCCGCCGAGGGTCCCGGCGAGACTGAAGGCGATGAGGCGGGCGACATGTAGATGCGGCTTTACGCCGCGACCGGACCTGGAGTCGCGGCGTAAAGCCGCTCCTACCGCCGGTCTGGTCATTGCGGAATCGGGTCGAAGATCAGTCATGACGGGAAAAAATCAGCCAAAGCGGTGCGCAACTACGGTCGATCCGGGCCGGCGGTCCGGGGGTGAAGGAGCTGAAGGCCTTCGTGCGCTTCAACTCCATCGGTTGCCGGCCATCCGGCTCAATTTGTACGGCGACGCGCCTGGCTTTCGCGGCCTCCGCCACCTCGCGGGCCAGCTCCGTGCGCCCCAGCAGCAACGCCAGCCGCATGACCTGCACATCATACAAGGTCCCGTGGTTCTGCGGCATCGCCGCCTCTTCCCGGCCAAACTGGCTCGTGAGCAGCCATTCGAGGTACCGTGCCATCCAGGCCTTCAACGCGTCGTCTTCCTTTGCCGTCCAGGCCTCTGACCCCAACAGCAATCCCGCGGCTTCGGCCGCACTCGGAAGGTTGCCGCCCTCGATGACGCCAATGTTTCGACCCGAACTCTTGCCGGGCACGCCCTGGCCGTACTCCAAGTGCGGGTTCATGGACGTGGCCGGCTCCAAGAACCAGACCCGCAGGCACCGCGCCGCGTGAGCTGCGTAGGCTTCCTTGCCGGTGAAGTAATAGGCGAGCGCCAGCGTCTCGACCGTGCGGCTCATGGTTTCGATGCGGCGAAGGTCGGAGGCGGCCGTCCGGCTTTCCGGGTTCACCTTGCCGTCGTGCGCGAGGTACGGCAACCCGTCAGGCTTGCTGGGATCCGGCCAGAAGTAGGGCGCCGTGCTGGCATAGTCATGCACGTCGCCGCTCGGCGCCAGCCGGGTTTTTTCCGTGACGGACGGCGGCGGGACCTGCAACGCCTCAGCGGCACCGCGCTGCAAGGCCTGCAGGGCCGGCACCAAAATGGCGTCGCCCGCGGCCAGTTGCGCCTTCGCGGCCACCAGCGCCCCGGATCGGACACTGAAGTACCGGGGCGCGGAACTCTCCGCGGCCATCGCCAAGCCGCCGACCGACAAAAACACGAGCGGGAGAATGCGCTTGATCATGGTGGAGACCGCGGGAGGGGGGAGATTGAGCCGCGGACTATCAACCGGGCGACCGCCTCCGCGCCAGACGAACCTTTGCGGCAGCCCCGGGTGGATGCAAAACCACAAGGGAAACTGCATCGGGACATTGGTTTCCCGGCGCGGGCCCTGCTACCTTCCGACCGTTGCCACCGTGCGAACCGTCGCCGGCCCTCCGATCGCCGCCTCCCCGCCGGCGGAAATCCTGAAGCAACCGTTGGCCCAGCACGTCCTCGTGGGCTTCCGGATGCCCGTGGCGTTCAGTGCGATGAAGACCCTGGGGATCCTGTCGATGATTTATCGTCTCGATCGCGATCAAGGGTACCTGGACCGCATCAACGCCGAGCTGCTCGCGGTGTGCGGTTTTGCCGACTGGAATCCCCAGCATTTTCTTGATGTGTCGCAGATGTCGACCGCCGTGGCGCTGGCGCTCGACTGGACCGGGGAGGCGTTGCCGGCGGAAACCGTGCGGCGGGCCAAGGCCGCGCTGATCGAGAAAGGCCTCCGCCCGAGCTACAATGTGAAGGGGGAGCGGATGCAGTGGATCAGCAGCAACAACAACTGGAACTCCGTCTGCCATGGCGGCATGGTGGCCGCCGCCCTCGCCGTCGCCGAGGTTGATCCCGAGCTGGCGGCCAGGACGATCGCCCGCGCGCTCGAGCAATTGCCGAATTCACTCAAGGAATACGCACCGGATGGGGCTCACCCGGAGGGGCCGGGCTACTGGCGGTTCGGCACCAGCTTTTCCGTGCTCGCCGCCAACGTGCTGCAGACCGCCCTCGGAAGCGATTTTGGCCTCAGCGCCAGCCCGGGGTTCATGGCGAGTGCGAACTTCCGCCTGCAGACCACCGCCCCTTCCGGCGAGTGTTTCAACTTTGCCGACTCGGACGGCGGGACCGACGGCGAAACCTCCACCCTGCTCGCGTGGTTCGCGGCCCGGACCGGTGACAGCCTGTATCTGGATCGGCCTTACTTCGAACATCCCGCCGCGGCCGAACGCCTGGCCGGACCGGGACTGGTCTGGCTCAGTCAATTCGAGGAACGCCAGAACAGCGTCCTGCCCCTGGCGTGGTGCGGCCGGGGCGCGAATCCGGTGGCGGTCTTCCGCGGGGCCAGGGACGACGCGGGGCAACTGTACCTGGCCGTGAAGGGCGGCTCCGCGCAAATCAGCCATGGCAACATGGATGCCGGCACCTTCGTGTTTGAACTGGACGGCGTGCGCTGGGTCGTCGATCCGGGCAACCAGGGCAGGATCGAGGTCAGGCTGACCGGGAGGGAGTAGACCCCGGCGCGGAACGGAGTCCGCGCCCCACCCGTACGAACCTCGTTAGTGGTAGGGCGGTGAGTCCCTTCACCGCCGCCCGGGCGTAGCGATCCCCGTTCCCTTCTCCCGGCGCGGAACGGAGTCGGCGCCCCACCCTTCAGTCGCGTCGTTAACAGCGATGGAACGTCCTTCGAAGGCAGGTCATCTCAGGGCCACGCGACCCCGGGTGCGATTCTCAGCCGGAGTTCGGCCCCGTCGACCGGCCATTTCTGGATAACCAATTGTTGGCGCGCTTCGTCCCAAATGAAATCCCTGGCGTCGTCAGCAGGTCCCGACTTGAGCACCTCCAGGCCGGAAGGTCTGAGCGGGTTGCGGCCGAGGATGAGCGTATCGCCGCAGTAGACGGAAAAGCCGTCCGGATAATGCCGGTTGGCCCCGACGAAGATCCGGGACTCCCCCTTGCGGTTGTCGGACCGGAGCTTCACCTCCAGCACGCGGGAGGCATAATCGTAGCGGAAGGACATGATGTCCCCGGCGATCGCCTGCGGATACGGGCGGGCGATGACATCGGTGATGTATTTCCGTTCGACCGTGCCCACTCCCTTCGCATCGCTGAAGATGGACCAGGTCGAGGGTCCGCCACCGAGAAAATTCTGTTTCACCCGCGTCCCGGTGAACCAAGCCTTGATGGTGCCGACCCCCAGGCGGTCGAAGGCGTCCGCCGTCTCCTGATACAGCCGGGCATACTTCTGCTGCTCCGCCACCGAGGCGTCCGTCGTGTCGAACGTGGGGAAACCCCATTCGCCGATGAACATCGGGGCCTGCTGCCGCGACGCCTCCTGAATCAGCCGCGGCAGGGTGGACGCGACGTGCTCCGCGTTGGCCTGATAGAGGTGCGGGGAGAAGTAGAGGTTGGGGCGACCGATGGGCTCCTTGATCTCGGCGTACTGGTTGTGCTCGATGCCCTCCCCTTTGTTCATGAAGATGCCCTGGCAAAGGCAGACCTTGGCGGCGTTGATCCGATGGCTCTCGTCGATCAGCTTCCGGTAGTGAGGCAGCAGATACCGGGTGGTCAGGTCGTCGTAGGAAATGGCCATCGCCAGTTTCCGCGGTTCGTTGATCAGATCGTAACCCACCACCGAGGCCTCCTCGCGGTAGCGCTGCCAGATCGCCTGCCAAGCCGCGACGTACCGATCCAGTTCGCCGTGCTGGTTCAGCCAGAATGCCTCCCAGGAGAAGCCCTTCACGCCGTAGACGGTCATCTTGAAGACCGTCTTCATCCCGGCGCTGCGGCCCAACGCCACCAAACCATCCAACCTGAGGAGGTACTTTTCATCCCGCCGGGCGCCCGGCAAGGCGCTCAGCTGGCCGAGTTCGAGCCGGATGACCTGGTAATTGGCGCCCATCCGGACCATGCGGGCATAGTCGTCGGCCTCGTAGGTCACCTCGCCCAGGCCGTCGCTGGTGGTGACAACAAAACCCCGGGCCACAACGTGGCGACCCTGGGCATCGCGCAGCCCAAACGGGAGTTGGGCGGAGACCGGCGCAGCGACTATCAAAACGAGGGCAAGGAGGGACGATTTATTCATGACGAGGGAAGGATTCAAACTGGGAACGATCCGGGTCCTTGTGGTCGGTCAAAAATTCGCCGGTGGGGAAATTCCGGAATTCTTGATTCCAGATGCCCGATTTCACGATTTCCGAGAGCCTCTGGTTGCGGCTGCCGCGGTGGGTCTTGGTGGAGGGATCCATCACGGGAACTCCGAATCAGCAGAGCGCAAACGTCGCCGTGGCGCGGATATCGGCGGAGGAGCTTCCCACCATGAGTTCGAATTCACCGGGCTCGACGACTCGCTGGAGATCGATCCCCGTGAAGGACAGATCTTTGGCCGGACTGAGTTCAAACGTGAGTTCCCTCGCCTCTCCCGGCTGCAGGAAGACCTTTTCGAATCGCACCAGCAATTTGGCGGGCCGGACCACGGAGGCCACCAAGTCACGGAAGTACACCTGCACGACCTCCGCGCCGGCGCGACGGCCGGTGTTGGTGATCGTTACGCGGCAGCGGACGGATTCCTCCCGTCGATAGGTCGGCTGGCCGACTTGCAGGTCGGAATATTCGAACGTGGTATAGGACAAGCCGAAGCCAAACGGGAAGAGCGGGCCGGGCGCTTCATCCAGGTAGTCCTTGTAAAAGGACTCCGCCTTCTGGGAGTAGTACATCGGCAATTGCCCCACCGAGCGCGGGACGGTGATCGGCAATTTTCCACTCGGGTTGACGTCGCCAAACAGCACCCGGGCCACCGCCGCCCCGTTGGCCTGGCCAAGGTAGAACGTGTTGAGGAGGGCGGGAGCCTGCCCGGCGATCCCGGGAATCGCGTAGGGCCGGCCTCCCATCAACACCACCACCGTCGGCGTGCCGGTGGCGAGGATACGCCGGACCAACTCCTCCTGGTTGCCCAGCAGGCCGAGGGTGGCGCGGTCACCCTTGATCCCCGCGAGGTAAAAGGCCTCGGTGCTGGTCCTGGTGTTGCCGCCCACGCACACGACGGCGACATCGGCGCGGCGGGCCACCTCGACGGCCGCCCCGATGGCGGCAAGTTCCCCGGCCAGCGGGTGCGCCCGGAACACGGTCTCGTGGTTCTCGTAACTGACTGCCCCAATCCGGCAGCCCTCCGCGTGGACCACCCGGGCGCGGGCGCCCACATATTGCGTGATGCCCGCCAGGATACTCACGACGTGGTCATTGGTCATCGAGTAGCCCCCGGTCTCGATCGAGGCCGCGTTGGGCCCGATCACGGCGATGGTCCGGAGCGCGGCGAGATCGAACGGAAGCAGATCGCCCGCGTTCTTGAGCAGCGTGATGGACTCGGCGGCGAGTTCCTCCGCCACGGCCAGATGCGCTCCGCATCCCACGATGCTCTCGGCCGCAGTCGCATCCACAAACGGGTCCTCGAATAGGCCCAGCCGGAATTTCAGGCGCAGGATGCGACTCACGCTCCGGTCCAAATCCACTTCCAGCGCAGGCTCCGCCGCGATGACCGCCGGCAACCGGCAGTAAGCGGCGCCCGCAGGCAAATCCAAGTCCATCCCGGCGATCAAAGCCAGCCGGGCGGCCTCGTCGAGCGAAGCCACCACGTGATGAAATTCATCCAGGCGCAGGATGTCGTAGTAGTCGGAAACCACCATGCCCTCGAAGCCCCACTCGTCCCGCAGCAGATCGGTCAACAGCCACCGGTTGCCATGCGCGGGCACGCCCCCGACCTCGCCGTGCGAGGCCATGATACCCTGGGCCCGCGCGACTTTCACGGCGGCCGCAAAGGGTGGCAGAATTTCATCCCACAGGGTCTTGGTCTCGATCGGCGTCGCGGCGAAGTTACGCCCGCCGCTCACCTGGCCGTAACCCGCGAAATGTTTGGGGGCCGCGATGACGTGACTCCGCCCCGGGTTGCCCGCCATGCCGCCTTGCAGCCCGGCGATGGCCGCCAGGCCCATCTGCGTGACGAGCCAGGTGTCTTCCCCGTAGGTTTCCTCGATGCGACCCCAGCGCGGATCGCGCCCCAGATCCACGACGGGAGTATGGGCTTCGTGCGAGCCCCGGGCGCGGGCCTCCCGGGCGGTCACGTCAAACGCCCGGCGCACCAGCGCCGGATTCCAGCTCGAGGCCATCGCCAGCGGCACGGGAAAGATCGTCGACTGGGATCCGACGTGGCCGTGCAGGCACTCGCTGCCGATGAGCGCGGGAATGCCGAGGCGGGTTTCCTCCCGCAACAATCGCTGGAGTGCGTTGACTTCCTCGACGCTCTGGCGGGGCGTGCGGGGATCAAATGTGTTTTCGATTTGCCCGATGCCGTGGGTCAGGCGTTCGCGCACCTGCAGGCCCACTTCGGCCAGGCCCTCCTCGGTCGCCGCCGACAACCGCAGGCTGGCGGAAGTGAGCTGGGCGGCCTTCTCCTCCACCGTCATGCGGGCGAGCAGATCCTGCACGCGCGCTGCGAGCGGAGCGGCCGGATCCAGGTAGATCGGATGGGGTGGCACGTTTTCTCGCATTGGCGGGATCGAATATCCGGGATGTCGTCTTCCGCAACAACCACCGGCTCCCAGAAATCGTGAAATCCGGATGCGCCGCCGGGCGAAGCGCTGAGCGTGATCACCACGGCGCGAGACCGTCCCAGCCACCCGGGCGCGCGCCCGGCCACTGCGCCGTAGGCGGTCAGGGCTGGCGCGCAGGGGGCGGCCCTATTTTTTCAGGCGGCCGATCATCCAGTCGAACGGGTCGGGCATCTGATCGAGGTTGTGGACGATTTCGCGCATGTAGAGCGCCACATCCAGGCCGGTGGCGCGGCACACCTCGTAGAGCGCTTGGGAGGACTGCGGATTGTGCGCGACGTTGTCGGCGAAGTGTTCGTTGACGATGACCATCGGGGCGTCGTCGGCGGAGGCCCAGCGGGGGAAATGCACTTCGCGCCGCCAGGCGACGGTGTCTGGGGCGGTGGGATCGGTCTTCGGGTCGTACCCCCAGCGGGCGATCCACGCCGGGATCATTTTTTCGGTGAACATCGGGTTGTACTTCGGCCACTCCCACACGTCCATCGTGGCGGCCACGGAGATCGCCCAGACGGCCTGTACCCGCGACGACTGGCGCAAGACGGGATCGGCGTGGTGCGGATCGGCGAGATCGTCGCGCAGGCCGAGCCAGGCGCTGGCGGCGGCGCCGGCACTCGAACCGAAGGCGGCGACGCGGGTGGGGTCGAGGTTCCAGTCGCGGGCCGTGTGGCGGAGGTATTGGACCGAGCGGGCGATGCCGCGCAGGACCTGGGGCAAGGGGAAATCCTTCGACTGGAATCGGTATTGGACCGAGGCATACGAGACGCCGCCGGCGGCGAGTTTTTCCCGCAAGGTCTGGTCGATCGTGGCCTGCTTGCTCCCCTGGATGAAACCGCCGCCGTGAAAGTGGACAATGAGAGGGGTGGGCTTGGCCGACGGGGCGATCCACAGGTTCAAGCGCTGCTCGGGGAGCGGGCCGTAGGGAAGCTCCGCCTGCGTTGGGACCACCCGCGGACGGCGGTCGGTCGACGCACCCGGCACCCGGGCCTCCTCCTCGGTCATCTCGTCCCGCAGGCGCCGGCCCTGCTGAAACTCCTGCCATTCCTCGCGGGTGAGCCGGCCGTCCCGGTTCTTGTCGGCGGCGGGGAACCGCTTGAGGGAGCGAAGCAGCAACGCGTCGTTGACGGCCGGTTCGGCGGCGATCGCCACGGTGGCGAGGCCGGTGAGACCGAGCAGAAGGAGGCGGATGATGATCATGGAGGCGGGAGAGGTTGGGTGCGGCAAAAGGCGTCAGGGGACTTCGGAGACCGCGACGAGCCCGGCACCGCCGCCAGCGTCGCCGAGAACCTGGGCGGCATGGTTGCCCGAGTCGAGCGCGACGAGCAAGGCGGCCACCGCGGAGGAAAAGACGGCGGACAGGCCGCGAGCAGCGGAAGGGGCGCCGGCGGGCGCGGCGATGAGCCGGGCGGGGCCGAGGCGGCAGAGCAGGGTTCGCACGGAGAAAAGATGATTAGACCGAATCGAGGTGGAAGCGAGTGACCACACGCGGCTCAAGCGCTCGGCCGGCCGCGGATTAGTGGTCGTCTCCGCGTGGACAACACGGCGGCGTGGCGGCAACTCCCGGAGCGCGCATTTGAACTTGTGGTCGAACGCCGGGGGGTCTGGCGTCTACCTCGTATGATCTCCAGACTATACGCTTCCCTCGTAAGGCAACTGGCGCTGGTGGTTCTTGCCCTCGGCTCATTGGGCACGGCGAATTCGACTGCCGCAGCCGAAGCCGCGCGCTCGTTCAACCTGTCGGCGGACGCGGCGGAAAGGTCGCTGCGCCAATTCTCGATCCAAGCGGGCGTCGAGGTCGTGTCTGGCCCCGCCGCGACGCTCGCAGGGCCGACGAATCCGGTGTACGAAACGCTGCCGCCGGCGGAGGCGATGGCGCGCATGCTCGCCGGCACCGGGCTGGTGGCCCGGCAGGACCCGGCCACCGGCGCGTTTTCCATTTCCGCGGCTCCCGCCGCCCCGCAACCCGCGTCCGCTCCGCCGGGGCGCCCCGCGACGGGTGATCAGCGCGAGGACGGCGCACTCGTCACCCTGAGTCCCTTCGAGGTCACCGCCTCGAGCGATGTCGGTTACCAGGCGACGCAGACACTTGCCGGCAGCCGCCTGCGCACCGACCTGAAGGACCTGGCGAACCAGGTGAACGTAATGACGGCGGAGTTCATGCAGGACCTGGCGGTCACGACGATGGATGAGGCGATGATGTATTCGCTGAATGCCGAAACTTCGGACGAGGCGGCGAACTTCGCGCTGCCCGGCGGCGCCGGGATCTCGGCCACCATCCGGCCCTTTGGCGGTTCCAGCCGGATCCGCGGGCTGACCTCGCCCAACGTGGGTCATGACTTTTTCGATACGTTCATCCCGCTGGACACGTACAACCTGGAGCGACTGACCTTCGCCAGCGGCGGCAACTCGATCCTCTTCGGGAACTCCGCCCCCTCGGGCACCATCGATGCCACCCTGAAGCGGGCGCAGCTGGCGCGCCAGAAATACGAGGTGAGCTATCGGATCGACGAACGCGGCAGTCATCGCGCGACCACGGATGTCAATGTACCCCTGAAGCGCGACGTGCTCGGCCTGCGGCTGGCCGCGCTCCATGACCGCGATCATCACTGGCGTGCGCCCGCCGGCCGCAAGGAGGACCGGCTGTATGGCACGCTGGCGTTCAAACCCGGGGAGAAGATTTCGCTGCGCGCCTATTACGAGACGGTTTCCTCCCACTCGATTCCGGTGCGCAACAGCCTGCTGCAGGACCATGTCACGCCCTGGCTTCTCGCCGGCAGCCCGGCCTTCAACAATGGCGGCGGCACCGCGGCGGCATTCCCGGCCGCGCCCACCAGTGCGCCGTTCGCCCGCAGCATCACCACGCAGCCCTACCTCCGGTTGAGCCCCGCTGGCGTGATCGGGCCGGTGGGCTTTCAGGGCAACACCGTGCTCACCCGCGGTTTCGATTCGATGACCGGCCCGAACGGGTCCGCGCTCGACAGCTACGAGCACACCGTCATCGACCCGGCGCTGTATCCGTTTGACGTCGCCTATTCGGGCAATGGCAACCAGTCCAAAACCAACGCCTGGAGCACCGGCGCGGTGGCCGAAATCACTCCTTTCCGGAATTTCTTCGTCGAGGTCGGCTACAATCGCGAACGGCTCCGCCACCGGGGTTCCGACTATTTCAGCAACCAAACCGCCGAACTCCAGATTGACGCGAACCGGTTCCTGAACGATCGCGTCACGCCCAACCCGAACTTCGGCCAATACTATTTCGACAACAGCAGCGGGGCGATCATCACGGCCCGGAATTTCGGCGAAAAGGAGCAGAAGCGGCTCTCGTTCGCCTACCAGCTGGATTTCGAATCGATGGGCGGCTGGCGCCAATGGCTGGGCCAGCACCAGATTTCCGTGCTCTTTGATCGGCTGGATTCGTTCACCCTCGGCGGGGAAGCCTCGCCACGCGTGGTGGGCGATTACAGTTTCACCACCGCCGACCCCAACTCACGCCGGCTGGTCTTTCGCCAGTACATCGATCCCCGGCACCTGGCCGTTCATCTCCCGTTCGACCCGCTCGCGGACGGCCCCGTGGCGGTCCCGGGCGCGCTCGATGCCAATGGTAGACAGATCTATCTTGGCTCCTGGGACGCCGGGGCCACGCCCTCGCTCAATAACGAAACCCGCAACCTCGCCAGTTCGCGTTCGTTCGCGCTCCAGAGCCGGCTGCTCCAGAACCGGATTGTCGCCACGCTGGGCCAGCGGAAGGACTACGTGGATCTGTATGAGGCTCCCAATGCCGTACCCACGCCGGATTTCTTTGCCCTGGCAAATGGCGGTGTCCCGTGGGAACTGGCGCGGGCCAGTGCGCCCCAGACCCGCATCAAGGGCGTGGTGGTTCACCCGCTGCGCTGGGCGTCGCTCTCCTATTTCGAGTCGGACACGCAGCGGGTGGAAACCTCCAGCCGCCGGAATCTCACCGGCGAACTGGTGACGACGGGAAAGGGTACGAGCAAGGAGTACGGACTCTCCGTCCGGTGGGGCGACCGCCTGAGCCTGCGGCTGCAGAAGTACGAAAATTCCAGCATCGGGAATCTGGCTTCCGGACGTGCCGTCACCCCCACCGCCACGATTGCCGGCCGCGGCAGCAACTTCCGGCGCGAGGTCGCCAACCTTGAACGCTCCGTGCAAATCTACGAAACCCAGGAGAAAGGCAGCTTCACCCGCAGCGAAAAATACGGCGTGTACCAGGACGCGCTCGCCACGCTGCTGCCGACCGGGGCGAACGCCGGCAACTCCGTCCAGCAGAGCTTCGACCTGATGTCCGATCGCGTGGCGGAAGGGTACGAGTTGACGGTGATCGGCAACCCGACGCCCCAGTGGCGGCTGTCCGTCAGCGCCGCGCGCAACGGCACGCGCGAGACCAACATCGGCCCGCAGTATTTCGACTTCATTCAGGAGCGGCTGCCAGTGTGGGCGCGCTACTTGAACCGGCCGTTTCTGCCCAATGCCCAGGGCGCCACCGTTGGCCAGGTGCTGAATGCGGCCGTGCAGGGTTTCAACTTCGTCCGTCTCTCCGAAGGCCACCTGAACGCCGCGGAGCGAAAATACCGCGTCACGGTCACGGGCCGGTACACCTTCGAGCAAGGCCGGCTCAAGGGACTTTTCACCGGGTTCAACTATGTTTGGCGCAGCCCGATGGCCGCCGGGTACCACAAGATCGTGATCGACGACAACCCCTTCTTCATTCCCGGGCTCACCAGCGCCACGCTGCAAGTGGACGACGTCGACCACCCGATCTACGGCAGCTCACTGCGGAGCATCGATGCCTTCGCGGGGTACAGCCGGCGATTGTTCAAACAGCACAAGGTGCTGTGGCGGGTGCAGCTGAATGTGCGCAATCTCTTCGATGATCGCGCACTCCTGATGCAACTGGCGTCCACGACCGGGATCACCGGCACGGGCGCCGTCTACACCGCGCAGCAGCCGCGCTCCATCATCCTGACGAACACGTTCAGTTTTTGAACGCCGGCTTCCCGCGAAGTCACCGCGGTGCCTCATGCTCCCCCCACGCCCGCTCCTCGCCGCCCTGCTCGCCACCGCCGCCTTGCCCGGGTCCGCGGCGCCGGCCGCCGCGGAAGCCCCGGCCGGGGATCGCCACCCGGGAACCGTCTGCGTTTATCCCGACGAAGCGTTCCGGCACGCCGGGAAGGGCGGGCGGGTGCTGAACGTGCGGATGCCTCCCTTCAACGCCGCCGGCGATGGCCGCACCGATGACACCGCCGCCTTGCGCCAAGCCTGCGATTTCGTCGCCGACAAGATCCGGGAACACGGGATCCACGACGGCCAGGCGAGTTTCATCATCTATCTCCCCCGCGGCACGTACCTGGTCAGCGACACGATCATCCATGGCGGCGCCGTCGTGCCCTATCACGAGGTCAATCCGCAGGCCGAGGGGCTGGCCTCCCTCCGGTTCATCGGCGAGTCGCGCGAAGCGACAACCGTGCGTTTGCGCGATCGCTGCCCCGGGTTCGAAGCCGGTGCCGCGAAGCCGGTGATTCGCTTCGCCCGAACCGATTTCAACAACGCGGAGACCAAGAGCGCATTGCGCAATCTGACGATCAACACCGGCCGCGGAAACCCCGGCGCGATCGGGCTGGATTTCAACGGGGCCAACGGAAACTCCGTTTCCAACCTCGCCGTCCTCTCCGGGGATGGCGCCGGCGCGATCGGCCTCCATTTCCGCGTGCCGCCGACGCAGGGCTACCACTGCGATCTGACGGTGACGGGCTTCGATTACGGGATCAGTTCCGACCCGTACCATGCGCAGCAGAATTCGTTCGAGTACGTCACCCTGCGCGGGCAGCGCCGCGCCGGCCTCCGCGTCCTGCAGAGCGGCGTCTCCATTCGCAAGTTGCGCAGCGAAAACGCCGTTCCCGCCATCAGCCAGGAGCGGCCCGGCTCGCATGTCGTGCTGCTCGAGAGCGAACTCGTCGGGGGCGAACCCGCGGCGCCGGCCATCGCGAGCCCGGAGGGCCAGCTGTTTGTGCGGCAGGTGACGGTCAGCGGCTATGGCCGCACGCTGGAGAAGAACGGGCGGACGCTCGCGCCCGGCCGGACGGACGAGTACGTGTCCGGCCCGGTATTTGCGGCCGCCGGCCAGCGCTCGCTGCGCTCGCTGAATCTTCCGGTCAAGGACGTCCCGGCCGTGCCGGCACCCGCTTCCGCCTCCGAGTGGGCCAGCGTGGACGATTTCGGCGCCGTCGGCGACGGGCAGGCCGATGACAGCGCGGCGATCCAGCGCGCGCTGAACTCCGGGCGGTCCGCGATCTGCTTTCCCCGCCGCAATTATCATTTTGGCCAGCCGGTGTCCGTGCCGGCGACGGTGCGCCGCATCAGCGGCCTGTTCGCGCACTTTTCCGGGCCCGACGTGCTTTTCCGCGTCGACGCGAATTCGCCGCATCCGCTCGTGCTCGAGGACTTTGAAGCGATGCGCGGAGTGGTCTGCGAGCACCGCGCGCCGCGGACGGTGATCCTGCAGAACATCGCGGCGCGGACCGCGTATCGAAACCGGAATCAGGAATGGACGACGATCTTTGCCAACTGTGTGAATGGCCTCGGCAAGGAGAACCCGTTCATCCATCAGGAAGCCTATTGCCGGTTCATCAACACGGAGCGGAAGAACGGCCCCAACTTCGTGGCGGAGCAGGCGGTGGTGTGGGTTTTCGGATACAAGGTGGAGTCCAGCTGCGAGAACTTCGTCGCGCGCCGGGGCAGCCGGCTCGAGGTGCTCGGCGGGGTGGCGAATCAGACCCCCTTCAGTTCGCCGAAGGGCAGCGGCACGTATCCGGCAAACTCCAGCGAGAACATCGTCCTGCTCGAGGACTCCGAGGCCTCGCTGATCCTGCACACCAATGGTCACGCGGCCCTCGGGCGCGGCTACGCCACGGCCGTGGTGGACAGCGGGCGGGACGGGAGGGAGGCGCTGCCACTGACCCGCCTGCCGCCGCGGCCCGGCGAGGGCGTGGCCTCCCGCCCGGTGAAGTACACTTATCAGTTCTTCCTGCCGCTGTACGTCAATCACCGGCAGCCGTGAACGCGGGTCTCGCCTGCGCGCGTGGCCCCCGGCCCGACCCGCGAGGGCCGGCGCGGGCCCGTACAGGGCTGCCCGCCCATCGGATTCGCGCCGGCGCGATCCTCGATGACCACCTCCCACACCCGTTTCGCCGGAGGTCGAAGATCCAGCCCGTGCCGCCGCGGGTGCGCGGTCATACTCGTCCGCGCGCCAGCCGGCCGCGTTCCCGCCCGATGTGGCCGTTCGCCGCGCGGGCCTCGCCGGCTCAGAAGTCCATGCGCAGCGTCCACGCAATCGCCCGCGGGTTTCCGCGGAACGCGCGACGCGGAAACACCACGCCGCTCGCGCGGTCGAGGTCCAGCTGGGGGGCGTGGGGGGGGAACAGCGGATCAGCGAACCAACGCCGCCAGAACTCAGGGTTTCAGTGTTGGGCGGGTTTCGTCGGCCAGGGAAAGCTCGGTCGGGACGCTCGCGTTCAGAATCGGAACGGCGGTGCTCAGGTCGACGGCGGCGGCCCCCACGGCCCCGGAGCGGACGGTGAGGCCGCAATCCCGGTAGCGGAGTTGCGATCCCTCCCCCAGGTAAAGCCCGGTGCATTCGTTGCGCTCGTTCACGCTAACCACCGCGTAACGGCCCCGGAAGGAGAGCCCCAGGCTCGCATCCTCGAAGTCACTCGTCGCCGTCGGCAGCACCAGCACGTATTGCGTCGAGGTGACGCCCGCGATCCGGTTCACCACCTTGAAGCCCACAAAGGCCCCGCGCTGGCGCAGGGCGGTGACGGCTTGAACCGACCCGGACCCGGCCGCGCCACCAAACGGTTCGTAGACCACCGCGAAGGGGCGAGCCCAGGCCTCGCCCGACTGCCGGATCACCAGCACCGGCGTGGACGCCTTGCCGTATGGATCCGGCGCCTCCTTGGTGGCGGGCGCGAGCGCCTGCGAGTACTCGCGACCCTCATTGCCCGGGATGAAGAGGCGCATGCGGGCGGGCCCCGGCCTGAGCTTCCCGGCGGCAAACTCGACCGTGATATCTTCCGCCAGCGCCGCCGAAGTGCGGGCCTGCTTGAACACATGCCACCCGGGGAAGAGGTAGGAGCGGTTGTGGACCCATTTGGCGCCCGCGACCGGAACGAAGCGGCCGGGCGAGTCCGCCAGCGCCAGCGGCCCGCGCGCGGTGGCAAAGGTCACCGCGTCGCCGATGTTATGATACAGGTAGTCGTGAAACTGGTGCGGCAGCGCGGAGCGAGAGCGGAACACATCCACGTAGTAGCCGGTGGTGGCCGAGGTGCGCACGACGCCGACGAGGCGCTCCTGCCCGGCCTTGGCGCCTGGACCCTTGTCGTCGGTGAAGCGCGTGACCGTGAACGAATGATGGGCTGACACCGGCACCGCGCCCACCGCCGGTTCGAGCGAAATTTTTTCCACGGGGTTGATCCCGAGACTCACCCAGCCGCCTTCGCTGCGCGAGGCCCCGTTGACGACGACACCGTTGTAGGCGGCGAAGAGGCGGCGGTAGTTTTCGTGCTCGTCGGTGGTATAGGATCCCTTGCCGGCACCGGTGCCCAGCACCTGGCCGGCGCCGTAAAGTTCCAGCGACATGCCCGAGGCATGACCGTGGACGTGATGCCCGCCGCTGACGACGGCCATCAGGCCGTGGATCGGATCGCCGTCCGGGGACAGATTGCGTTGCAGCACGGCGCCGACAAAGGGGAGTTCGTCCGTGACGCGTGGGGCGGTCGCCGTCGTCTCGCCGGCCACCTCGGCGGCATACCACAACAACTTGAGCGGGCCCAGATTGGCACTGGCGCCGGCATTGTTGGCCCGGGGCTCCGACCGAAGATACTTTCCCTGCTTGATCCCGAGATTGATCAGACCGCCGAAGATTCGCTGCAGGTTCGCGTCCCCCTCGCGCCGGCCCAGGGCGTAGGCGATTTCATAGGAATCGTAGCCTTCGCCACTGCGCCGCGGGCTGTCGCCAAAGCGGATGTTCTCGCCGTTGGGAAAGCGAAAGTCGCGCAGGCGCGCCAGCGAAAGCGGAATATTCGCATAAGCCGCCGGGAGCGGAATCGCCGGGGTCTGCCGGCGCAGGAGGGCCACGAGATACGTCGCGAGGGAGGAGACGCCACTGGAATACTGGAACGACTCGGGCCACACGGCGCCGGGCTTCGCGTACTCCGCGACGACTTTCTCCAGCGAGTCCTGATGCGGGGTGTTCTGATGCGTGACATACGCCATCAGGCGCACCCGTTCCGCGGGATCATCGAGGGCGAGCACGTTGTGGACGAGGCTCGGCATCTCGAGGACCGGCCAATTGCTGTCGATGATGCCGTGCTCGATGGCGAGCCGCGCATAAGTACGAAACACCTGCTGCGCGTGACCGAAGTCGAATCCGGTTTGACGCCGGGTGGCGAGATTGAGGACCGTCGCCCCACCCCGCAGGAAGTCGGCGACAAAATCGTAGACGATGGGCAATTGGGCCCCCAGCGCCCGGGCCTCATAGAGATGATCGTCGGGGTAGATCCAGCCGCCGTTCTCAGGCGATTCATTGGGCGGCATCAACACCAGGGCCTCGATCACCGCGCCCAGGATATCGGCGGCACAACGGGCGTAGGCTTCGTCCTGCGTGAGAAAATACGCCACGCCGCAGTCTTCGCCGATCAGCAGATAACGCTGGAGACTGTTGCGGCGGTCATCGCCGGATTCGCTCTCCGCGTTCCGCCGGATGTGCGCGAGCGTAGGATGGAGCTTTGGATCCGCGGAATTCGGGACCAACGGCAGGCCGCGCAAGAACGCGTCCGGGTCGCGCTGGTGCGACGCGACGGCGCTCCGGGCGCGAGCCTGCATCGCGTCGAACGAAGCCTGCGCCCACGGCTGCGCGGCGATCTTCGCGAGGATGGGCGCGCGGTCGGCCGGCGTGACCCAGATCAGGGGGCGCGGCGGAGGCGGGCTGGCGGCCAGGGTCCAACCCGCGGTCAGCAGCGCCAAAACTGTCATGGAGGGGCGAATCATGGTGGAGAGGAGGCAGCGTAATCCAATGGCAGGGATTTCAGGCCGAGCGGCGGGCCACGAAGTACGGCGTGTTGGCCAGATCGGCGGCGAGCGGCGGCAACAGCGTGGCCGCCGTCGGTCCGGTCACGATCTCGAAGTAATACTGCAGGGCGTATCGGCCGGATGTATACGCGGCCGGGATTTCGCCGCGCCAGGCAGCCCCGTCACGGGTGAGATCGACCGCCTGCCAGCGCTCGGCCTGGTTGACGTGGCGGTAGTGCAACACCACCCGGACGGGCGCGGCCGCGCCACTGCGCAAGGCCACGGCGAGCGGCTGGCCGGCGCGGAACTTTTCCGCGGGGGTGTGTTCGACCGCCACGGTGGGCCGCACCGGTTTGGCACCCGCCACTTTCAAAGCGCGCTCCCCGGCGGCGGCGTCCGCCTCCTTGGTCGGGGCGGCAGGCGTCGCGAGCCGGCGGCGCAGGTCGGCGATGTCGGCGTCGAAATCGGGAATCATGTCCTGCCAATGCCCGCTCGTCCGCCCCCGGCCGTACGTAATATCGGGCCGATACACGCCCTGCGCGCGTTCCGCCATCGCGGCCCAGGCGTTGCGCCCCTCGACGTAACGGGCGACGGCCGCTTCGCCCGCGGCCCGGCTGCCGGTGAGGGTGTGGATGCGCCAGAGCACGGCGCTGCGGAATTTGGCCGCGAAGAAGACGGCCAGCCCCCGCAGGATCAGCACGTCTTCCTCGATCCGGCGAAACGCCGGCTGCACGGCGGCGGCGCCGAGTTGGGCGCGGGCCGCGAGGATCCCGGCGTCTGCGGCCGCGGCAATGTCTTCCAGCCATTGCGCCACCTCGAGCGGTGAGTACTTGCCCGTGGGTCGGCCGGCCACCAGCGCATCGCCACATTCGTCGGGCGAAAGGAAGAGTTGCGGATCCATGGCGCCGACGTGGCCGAACCGCAGCGGCGGAGCCATGTCCCAATTGGTCTTGGTGGCGGTGTCGGCGATCGGAAGGTTGGTGTAGATCTCGGGCCAGTAGAAAACGCAATTGGCCGAGATGCCGTGCGCCAGCGTGAAGAGCGGGAGCACCCGGCTCACGGGCCCGAGCGCCTGCTCCACCGCGAGGGCCGCCGCGCCGAACTCCTGCCGCAAGGCGCGGCGCCACACCTCGGGATCGGCGTCGGGATGATAGCCGAGCCGGCCCCAGAGCCGGTAGGTGTAACGGTATTTGTCAAAATCATACCGCGGCGTCAGCGAGGCATCGGTGTACCCGCAACGCCCGCCCGTCACCCCCGAGCCCTGGCGCCCTTTGAAGTGCAGCGGTTCGCTGAGTTCGATGCCGGCGGCCCCGCAGAAGGAGGCGTGGCGGCCGTAGCCGGCGAACGTCGCCGGATCGCCCGCGAGCAGGAAACGCTGCGTGCCGGGCCAGATGCGAAAGACCACATCCCAGGTCCGGTTTTCCGCGAGGCTGTCGGCGTAACCGTAACGGGTGAATTTGCGGTTGCCGTGCAGCACGCCGGTGCCGGGGTCGGTCAGCGAACCTTCCGGCGACATCTCCAGCTCCCGGATGGACGCCTGGTGATACGGCAGACTGAGATGCTCGCCGCAATACTTGGGGGAAATCACCGTGGGCTGGCCGGTGGCCAGGGCGAGCTCCAGCGTCTCGGGCGTCATGTTCTTCGCATGCAGATCGATCTCGACCCGGCGCCCGCATTGCGCGATGGCGCTGAACTGCGTTTGCCAGAAATTCTCCTGGCCCCGCGGAATCCCGCTCTCCTCGTGGACGCGAAACGTCACGCCGCTGATGGCGGGGACTTCCCGCAGGAGGATGGCCAGGGCGTCGCGGCAATAGGCGGCATGGGTGGCATCGGTGAGTCCCGCAATCGTGTAGGTGGCCTTGGGGCTGCTGCGCCAGGCGTAGGCGAGCGTCCAGATGCCCAATTGGAGGCGCAGCCCGCGCCGGGCGCATTCCTCGCCGACAAACTGGAGCATGCCGAGGTTGCGCTCGCGTTCGCCGGCCGCCAGGCCCCGGGCGCGCACGTCCCGGCCGGGCACGGTCACGAAAAATGGGTAGGGAAAAAGGAAATACCCATCGGAGATGTTGTTGGCGCTGTTGTAGCCCATGCCCATCGTGAAGTTGACGCGGTTGATCCGCGCGTACACGAGCATCGTGAGGTAGCTCCGCCAGTAATCGCGGTCATAGAACCAGACCTTGTCCTCCACTTCGGAGTTGAAGCCCCGGATGACGCTGCGGGTGCGGCTGGCCGGACGCTCGACGACCGGCGCGGCCAACTCGAGCGCGGCGCGCCCCGTGGCGAGGCACGACACCCGATCCGCCAGTTCCGTGAGGGCATAAACCAGGCCGCGCGCATCGGCCCCGCCGGCCAGCAGGACGGTCCGGCCCTCCGCCTTTCCCGACACCAGACAAAGTGATTCGGCCTCGGTCGGGGCGGAGACCTGGCGCTGGCGCAGGATCGCTTGCGCGAGCGGCGAGCCCAAGCCGGTGGCCAGCACGCAGAACTCCGTCGTCGCGGACTCGGCCACGCGCCCGATGCGCCGCACGGTCGCGCCCTGGGCGATGAGGGCCGCCTCGAGTTCGCCGAGGGCCCAGGCGGGCGGAGCGGAGGTAGCGATGGCATCGTCCGACGCCACGACGAGCGCGACCGCTCCCCGGCCCTCGAGCACGGCGGCCAGGCTGCGGCCCATCACGACCGAGCCCAGGGAGAGGCTCGCGGTGGTCTTGAGAAAACGGCGGCGGGAAAGCGCCGCGGAGGATTGATTCGGGTTCATGGCATTCATGGAGTGTTTTGGCGGGCGGGGTCGCGTGGGACCTGATCGGTGGAACCGCAGCAGTTCATTGGTTACCGGGCTGACCGCCTGGCGGAGCCGCCCACGCTGATTTCACGGGTGGTTTCCGACCTGGCGCCAGCTTGATCGGTCGCAAGGGGGCGGAGCTTGATGTTCCGGAACCACACGCGGGCGTGCGCCGGGGCGTGATCCTGCAGCCCGATGTGTCCGCGGAGGCTCCGGCCCAGGGCCGGCCATTTCTCGATGAAGGGGGCCGCGGGCTCGAAGTCCAGGGTCTTGATTTCGTTCAAGTAGAAAACATAGCGCAGGCCCTTCACGAAGATCCGCGTCGTGTTCCACCGCCCGTGCGGAAGCGAGACATCCCCGGGCAGCGGCGCGTATTTCTGGTGGTGCCCGCCCGACAGGAAGGTCGGGCCGCGGGTCAATGCCAGTTCCGCATCCTTGGAGCTGATCTGATATTTGATGGCCTCCTCCCACGGGTTCCGCGCCTTTTCCTGGACCCGCAGGTTGATGCCGCAGTTGACGCCACCATCGACCTTCCACTCGACGACCAATTCAAAATCGGAGTAATCCCCGTTCTCCACGAGGTGGACCTTGCCATCCGAATCCTTGGCGATTTCGCCATCCCGGACGGACCAGCCCTCCAGCGGCCGGCCGGGGGCGCCATAGCGGTGCCAGTTGCCGAGATCCCGTCCGTTGAAGAGGAGGATCCAACCTTCTTTCACCTCCGCGGGGGAGAGCCGGTTGGGCTCCTGGGCGCCGCCCGGGTTCGGGGTTCCGGACACCAGCAACAGGGCGAAGAGGGAGGGGGTGATTCTCATCAGGTCAGATCGCAACGGAGACAGGTGGGATTGGTTTACCGGCGTGGTGCCGGTGGGGCGCTGGCGGTCGTTCAGGCATGAGCGAGGCGCCAACATTCAAGCCGCGAATCACGCCAATGTCGCGGGAAAACGCGGCCGACCGATGCCCTGCCGGTTGGCGGTGCTGCTCTGGTGGCTGGCCTCGCTGAGGCCGGCCTACGGGGTCGGCGACCCCGGCTACAGCTTCGCCCGTCACGCCAACCGGCAGATGCGCTCCCCACCCGATGCCCGTTCCGCCCGCCCCACTGCCTCCTGCCGTTCCATGGTTTATCCATCCATGTACGCCCCATGCGCCGCAAATGGGCGTCGTGCTCAACCGCCGGCACGCTGAGTTTCAACGACGAGCTCTTGGGCAAAGACCGCGCCCTCAGCGACTATGTCATCGTGCACGAGCTGCTGCATTTCTCGGTGCCCAACCATGGCAAACTCTGGAAAAGCCTCATGCGGGCGCATCTGGGCGACTGGGAGAAGCTGGCGGAAAGGCTGGAATCGTGAACCACGGCATTGATGCGAATGCCCGATTGCGATGTCTGCGGCGTCCATTGGCCGAAGGGATCAGGATGAATCGCAGGCGGGGCCAGTCCCCGTGTCTTGCCTTGGAGTGACCAAGCGAAGTGCGAGCGTTCCTTCACTCAGGGAATTGCTTTTCGGGCGGCGGCAATCTCGGTGGCCGTGATTTCCCCGGCGCCGTTCGCGAAGGCTTCCCGCGCGTGCGTCAGCGCCGCGGCGAGTTCCGCATCCGGGAGAAAACCCATCGGCGGCATGAGATTGGTGAACACGGGACGATCGGCCGGCAGCACCGCCGCCGGGCCCTCGATCACCACGCGCAGGAGCCGCGCGGGATCGCCGGCGAGAATGGCGCTGCCGACCAGGGCCGGCTGCATGCCGGCGACGCCGCTGCCATCCTCCATGTGGCAGGCGGCGCAATAGGTCCGGTAGGCGAGCGCATTCTTCGCGGCCTGCGGGGAGAGCGGAGTCACGGGCGCGGCCTGGGCGACCGTTGCCACCGGCAGCACGGCCCTTCTCGCCCGAGGCTCGCCCGTATAAACGATGCGCCAGATGCGGCCCTTCTCCGAGTCACCCACATAGAGCGTGCCGTCGGGTCCAAACGCCAGACCACCGGGGCGGAAACGCGCCTGATTCGGGTTCTTGATTTCCGCGCGGCCGGCAAAGCCATCGGCGAACACCTCATAGGTGCCCGTCGGCATGCCGTCCGCATCGAACGGCACGTAGGCCACACAGTAACCCCGCTGCGGCTCGGGCGCCCGGTTCCACGAGCCGTGAAACGCAATGAAGGCCCCGCCCAGATAACGGTTGGGAAATTGCTGGGTGGAGTTGAACGCCATCTGCATCGGCGCCCAGTGCCCGGGAAACGCGACGACGGGATCGGGGTACCGGCCCGGCTCGACGCGCTGCTGGTTGTCGCCGCCAAATTCCGGGGCGAGCATGCGCGCGCGCTTGAGCGGATCCCAATAGGTGCGCGGCCAGCCGATGTCGGCGCCGTCGCGCAGGACATGCATTTCCTCGGCCGGCAACTCCGCGTTGTCCTGCTCGGTGTAGAACTCCGGCGCGACGGTGTGGAGTTGGTCGCGTCCCATCATCACGGCAAAGAACGCCTGCTGCGTCGGATTCCAGGCGAGCGACAGCACGTGCCGCAGCCCGCTGGCAAAGCGATGACCGTCCTTGAGTTGATCCTGGTTCAGCACGTCGGACTTGAAGCGCCAGATGCCCCCGTGCTGCTGCTGCAATTCGGTGGGGTCGACCCCCTTCGCACCCTTGGCCCGATCGCCGGTGGAACTCACGTTCTGGGGTGAGCCCACATCCACGTAAATATTTCCCGCCGGATCGAAGGCGAAGGACTTGGCGTCATGGGCGCGCTGCACGGGGAGCTGGGCAATGAGCTCGGGCGCTCCCTTCGGCACCAGCTCGCCGGGCGTGAGCTGGGTGCGGTAAACCGCCGAAGCGCTGGAATGATAGAGCCAGCCCTTGCGCACCGCGATCCCAGTGCCGCCGCCCGATCCAAACTCCTGCACGATCTCGGCCCGGCCGTCGCCGTCAGCATCGCGCAGCGCGAAGATACCCGCCTTGCGGGTCATGGCGTAAAGATCGCCGTTCGGCGCGAGCGCGAGGAAACGCAGGGTGTCGCCCTTGCGCCCGGCCATCAGGTTGTCGGCCACGACCGTGGCGCGAAACCCCTCGGGGAGCTGTAGGGCGCCGTCGTCCTCGGCCGGTTGGGGCGGAGCACGCCGCGCCACCAAATCCATCGGCTGGGCATAACGCCGCGGTTGGTCGGTAATGATCCGGATGTTCTTCAGGCGGATGGCATTTTGGCCGGCGTTGGGATTGTCGCCGATGGCGTGAATCTTGAACGCGAGATAACCCGCGCGATATTTTTCATCGATCAAGTGGCCGGTGGGCACGCCGTTGACCCAGACCTTCATCGCCGAGCCCAGGCACTCGATGCGAAAATGCGCCCAGGCACCGAGGTGGAAGGCGGCGCGGGCGCGGGCATCGTCTTTCAGATCGTAGAGCCACTTCCAATCGCCGCCGAAGTCGTCGAAGATGCCGCCGGTCCACGCACGCGGCGTGTTGTCGATTTTGATCTGATAACCATTGAGACGGACCTTGGCGGCGGCCGGCGCGTCGGCGCAGCGGAGCAAAATGCCGCTGTTGAAACCAGGGTCGTCCTTGAGGTCGAGTTCGAGGATGAAGTCGCCGAAGAGTTGCCGCGAGGTGACGAAGGTATGCTCGGTCGTGTTGCGGCGCTGCCGGAGCACCATCGCGCCGTCCTCGACGACGGCCGACGCGGGATCGGAGCGGCTCACGATCTTCCAGCCGGTGAAATCGTGGCCGTTGAACAGGCTGATCCAGGGCGCCTCTTCGGCGGCGCGGCCGGTGAGGACCATCGACAGGAAGAGGCAGCCGAGGATGGGTACCACCATCGCTCCACGGCGCGCAGTTTTGCGACGATTCCGGAAATCTTGAAATCGAGAATCAGCCATCTGGCATCGAGGATTTTCAAACTGCCTACGATCCACGTCCTGCCGATCGGTCGGAAACTCGTCAGCTGGGAAATTCCGAGATTCTAGATTACCGATGACCGATGGTCTGAAGTCGCTTCGCTCGGTGCACGATTTCTGAGACCAGGTGGTTGCGGCAGGCGCGGTAGATTTCATGGTGGGTGGGGGTCGGGATCGCGCGAAATCGAAGTTCCTGGCTCGGTTTACGGTTTGAAGTTCATTTCCTTCCGACCCACGAGCGGACCCTCGATGGTGCCGGGTTGCCACTCCCGGGCCATCGTGATGTCGGCCGCCACCGCGGTCAGCAATTTGCCGGGAATGTCCACGAGGCCGGCGCGACCGTAGTGGACCGGCTGCACATTTTGCTTCGTATAGATGGCGGCATAGCTCCGCCAGTGGCCCAGAGCGGCTTCGAGATGCCGGATGGCCTCCGCCTGATCGGTCTGGTTTTTGTTGGCGTCGTACAAGGCGATGGAGGCGGCCCCGAGAATCTTCTCCGCGTAATAATTTCCCAGGTGCGCGAAGGCCTCGAAGTCGCCGAGGGTCAGCCGGAGCTCCTTGCTCCCGGACGGAAGGGCGCGGAGCTCCGACACCAATTGGAGGGTGTGGCGGGCATAGGTTTGGAGGGAGGCGGCGACTTCCAGCGGGGTCTTGCCGACGACCTTGCCACCGGCCACGATCTGGTCGCGCCAGAGCTTGATGTTGAGGTTGTCGGTACCCGGCATGGTCACCTGCATGATGAAATCGCGGATCGTGTAGAAGGTGCCGGCCTTGATACAGGCCTCCGGGAACCAGCGGACGTCGATGTCGCCCCAGAAGAAGCGGGTGATCTCGGGGAAGATGCGGGAGGCCTCGTTGGACGCTTGGAACAACTTGGCGGCCGGCACCCCGGGAAAGCGGGCCGCGAGCATCTGTTCGAATAACGCATTGGTCAGCGTCGGGTCGAAGCTCAGGCGGCCCCAGAGCGTGAAGCTGTACCACTGCTTCTTCATCACAAGCTCGCGCGGAGTCTCGGGCTCGGTGCTCAGGAACTCGCGCCCCCAGCAATAGCCGTCGGGTCCCATGTTGTAGCCCGCGAACTTGTCCTCGGGGGGCAGGTTCCGGATGAACTCGCGGGCGAAATCCGGGTCGCCCCAGCGGAAGCTGTACACATCGTCGTTGCGCAGCTCCAACCACATCTTCCGGCCCGGCGCGATCATCTCCAGCGCGGGCCGGATGAACACCGACTTGGTATCCGAATACATGTGGGCGTAGAGGTATTTGAAGCTGAAATCGAAGTCGCTCGGGTAGTCCTTCCACGCCTCCAGAATCTCAGTCTGGCTCGTCATGTGGAAGCGGTGGGTCAGGCGGAAGGGCCGGCCCGGCTGTTGTTTCAACGCATCGCGCACGCCCTCGCCGTAGGTTTTCCAGAGCCACTTCTCGTTGGAGTATTCGCCCTTGAGGTTCTGCATGTGCTCGCCGGCGGTGACCCCGATGCCGGCCAACAAGGGATAGGTGAGCACCGTTTCCCGCACACTGGCGCGGAAGTAGGCGATGGTGGCGTCGTTGTCCTGCTGGTCGGTGATGCCGTATTTTCCGTCGGTGCCGTGCGTGAAAATGTTCCACGTGTACAGGTAGAACGTGATGCCCCGATCCCGGCCGTACTGCATCACGTCGCGCCAGAATTGGATTTTTTCGTCGATGCTGATCTTTTTGACGACCTCATGCGCATCCTTGAGGTTGAGCGGCACATTGTTCGCCCGGTTGGCCACGATGTTCCGCGCCTCGGGCGTGGTCAGGCGCCAGACATCGTCGAGGGCGATGTCGGGATACTCCGGCACCTTCACCAGCGAGGGAAACGGATGCAGGCTCCACAGCGAAATGACGTTGTAGCGGGTACGCGCCATTTGATCCAACATCTCCCGCCAGAAGGCCGAATTCCACATGACCGGAATGTTCTCCTGGCTCGCGTCGTTGCGGTCGCTGTACGTCGGCGAGCGCATGTCGAGCGCGAGGTTGAACTTGATCCCGCGTTGCTCGATGAACGGCTCCCGATCGCAGTCTGACAGGCTGGCCAGGGTCCCCAGGCGGATGGCCTCGGCCAAATCCAGGGCGCCATACATCGCGCCAGCCGCATCGGCCGCCAGCACCGCGAGCGTCGTGGCGCCGCCCTTGGTTTGCGTCCGGATACTGTAAGCCTGCGTCTTCCGGGCGACCGGCACGGTGGTGCCGAGTTGCCGGCCCAGCGTGGCGGTCTCCGCCGCCGACGCAGAGATGACGATCGCCACCGCACCGGCCGCAGGGCGGTAGGCGGCCACCGCTCCGCTCGTCGCGGTCGCCTTCGCTTTCGCCAACTCGCCCTTGATTTCGTCCACGCCGAATTGCACCGGCGGCACGGTGGCATCGAAGTAGAGGTGGTAGGAGGCCGACTGCGCTGGCAGCGACAAACCGAATGGCAGCGCGAGGAGAAACAGGGCAATGGCTCTTTTCATGATGGGGGAGTGGAGGGGCGGTCTAGTGGGAGGCCGCCCTGGCTTTTGCGTAGGCGGCGAGGTCGAGGAGATAGATGCCGTGGCCGATGCCGGCCACTTCGTCGGAGCGGGCGACCATGAAGGCAATGAACTTCCCGTCGTCGCTCACCACGGGGTTGGTCGCCTTGAATTTCTGCTGGGCGCTGAACCAGGTCAGGCGCTCCCAGGTCCGGCTCTGGTCCAGCTTCAGCTTGTACAGGTCGATATTGTGCGTGCCACCCCGGGTGGCGGGGTTGGTGTCGTGCAGCGTCGACTCGACCAGGGTGTACTGGCCATCGGGAAAAATCCCTTCGGGTTCGTCATAGGTCAGGGGCGACTGGGAGTAGTTGACGAGCCGGCCGGACTTCAGATCCAGGCCGAACACCTCGGCCCCCTTGTAGTCCGGGCGCGGCCAGGCGCCGACCTGGACCGTCATTTCATCCTCACGGCCGGGAATGAAGTTCTGCGGCTCCAGCACGGCGCCCTTTACGGCCTCGTGGGAGTTGTCCAGCACCACCCGCGGGTTGATGATCTGCGGCCGGCCGGACGAATAGTCGAGGTCGCCCACCAGCAATTGCCGCCGGCCCTTCTCATCGGGATATTTCGCCCAGGAGATCGTCAAACGGGTGCGGGACACGGCCGGCCCCTCCCACAAGAATTCGCCCAGCGGCACCGGCGGCCTGGCCAGCTTCTGGTCCAGCACCCAAAGCTCCATGTTCTTGAAGCGGCCCTCCCGCCAATTGGCCGGATCAAATTTCTTCGGACCGAGGAGCAGGATGTCTCCGTTACTCAAGTACAGGGCCCGCAGGTAACCGCCGTGATAGTAGTGGTGCGTCACGGGCGTGACTGCGCCGGTGGCCACCTCCAATTCGTAGACATCGCCGAACGACCGGCCGACGAAGAGGATCTTGGTGCCGTCGAGCGACCAGTCCGGCCGTTCGCCGAAGAAATTCAGGCGCCGGATGTAGGCCGGAAATTGCGTGTCGGTCCAGTCGGCCGCGGGCACCGGCGCGCCCATCGCCATCGTGAGGAGGGCGAGGCAGAATACGAGGCCCGACCCGGACCCGATGTTTGGAATTTTCATGCAGAGCAAAGCCAGACGGCTCGGTTTAGTGGACGGTGATGACCGCGCGGCGATATGCCACGAGCGGGACCGATGGGTTCCGGTCCCACACTTCGAGAATCAGATGAAGTTCCCGGCCCGCGGCGTCGGGCGGGATGCGCAGCGCAATCTTTTCGGCGGTGGCGTGATCGATCGCGAGCGGCCGGCCGTAGGGCTGGCGCCCGGCCTCCGCATAGATCCACCACGCATAGCGCAGCGCGTCGTGGTCCGGATCGGAGGAGCCGGCGGCATCAAACGTCAGCACGTCGCCGGGTCTGGCCGTGCGCCGCAGAATCGCGCCGGACGTGTCGCCGTTGAGCCCGGCGCGGGGAGGATGATTCGCTTGCGCGAACGGCCGAACACACCATTCCATCCGCGCCCGAAAGTCATTCCAGGTGGCGGCGCGCCAACGCCAGACCGGCGTGTAGCTGTCGTGATAAACCCTGCCGTCGACGGGGTCGGTCCAGCGATCCTTCACCTCGCCCAGATCGGTGTAGGCGCGAAACGGTAGCGAGGACTTTTCCTGCTCCACGACGTCCTTGTAGGGTGACGGCACATTGAGCATTTTCTCCGCGGAGTAGCGGCCGCTCCAGCCGCCCCACGATGGTTCGGAGGGATCGGTCAGACCGCGCGCCACCAGGCTCAGCCACGGGATGGTCCCGCCGCCCTCGATGAAATGCAGGTCCTCGGTGAAGATTTTGCGTTGCGGGTACAAGGCACCGAGGGCGCCGTGGTGCGTGCGCACATGTTCCGCGGCCCAGTCATCCTGACCCTGCGTGGTCTCGGCATACGGCGCCCACACCCGGGGGCCCAGTTGGGTGTTGCTGGGACCGCCGTAACAGCGGGTCTGATGACGGCTGCGAATCCAGTGGAGGTCGGGAAACTCGTGGCAAATCCACGCGCCGGCGTCGTCCTGGGCCTGGTTCTCGTAGACGCGCAGTTTCGCGACGAAGGCCCGGAGTTCCTCCGCGGTATGCGCAGCCCGGTAGTCGATGAGCGCCTGGGCGAGCGTATTGGAGCCCGCATTGACGACCACGTGGACGGGACGGGAATCGGCCTTCGCGACTGATGCGGTGATCAGCCGGGACCCCGCGCTCGTCCGGCCCGGGCCGGTGGCCGGCATGCCGTAGCCCGTCTGGCCCGACGCCACGATGCCGCGCAAATACGCCGGGGGGTGCCAGCCGGCGGCGTGGAGTTGCAGGTTGGGATAAACCTTTTCGTAACCGTCGATCAGCCGGTGAAAAAGTTCCGGATGTACTATCCGACGATAGGGCCGCGAATCTTCAGGCCGCAGGTGCTTGCCGGTGACGGCGAGCAAGCCTTCGAGCTGGATCTCGTTCGAACACATCAACAGGTGGAGAATCTGCTGCTCCTCGTCGGGTTCGTTGCCCATATCGGCGAGGACGATCAGGCGGTCGCGGTCGGCTGAAACCGCAGATGCCGCAGCCGCGGCAGGACTGCCCGCGCGCGCGGAGTCAGGTTGGGCGGCCGGCGCGAGGGCGGTGGCCCAGGTCAGCGAAGCGAGGAGCAGCAGACAGGGTTTCATTCGCAATGGGTCCGATACCCCGGAGCTTGCTCCGGCTTGGATAGGTGTAGGAGCGGGTTTAAGCCGCGAGGCGTGGGTTTTTTGCCGGGGAAAGCCGCGCCAACAATGGGTGGTGTGAAAAAGCGCCTGTTGT
>JBBRWR010000009.1:0-108541 GCA_038249085.1 Opitutales bacterium | reverse complement strand
TGGCCCTTTGTGGACGCGCGGTGGCCCCCGCGGCCAGCGGACTGATGGAGAAAGGGGCGCCGTTGGCGGTGGGCGGTCCGGGTCGCGCCGCGTCTCGGACCGGCGGGCGCCTGTCGAAGACGGGCGCGACGGGAAGGACCGAACTTGACGCCACCGTCAACTTGGAGATGCGCCCCTGCGCGGTCCACTCACACTCAGGATGTGGCAGGTTTCGCCCTGACCCCGTTTGATCGCCGCCTGCCCACTCACGCCCTCCATGACCCAAAACCGCGACGCCCAAATCTTCCCGCCGCTCCAGTTACCTGCTCCCCGTTAGCCCGACTCTCCGGCGTACTGCCGCAGCGCGGGCGCGATGACTTCGAAGTCGGCGGCAATCGCCTCGAGGTCCGCCGACTCCAGCCCGCGGCCCGTCTCCGGGGTGAGACGTTCCTGGATTTCGAGCATCCGCTGGGAGAGGACCGTCGCCCCCATCATGCGGGACTCGCTCTTCATCCGGTGCGCAATGCGGCGGCCGTTCTTGCGGTCGGCAGCCGCGAGATCGCGAATCGAGACGGGAAAATCGCGGAGAAAAGTCCGCACGAACGTCCGCACGTTGTCGTCGCCCATCGCGCTGACAAACTGCGCGAGGGCCTCGTTATTCAAGGGCGACTGCGGCATGGCAGCCAACGACACCCGATCCTGCCGTTCTCGCAAACGGAAAATTTGCGGCCAACCCGTACACCTCTCCGACCCCGGCGGCGCGAAAGCCGGCCGGGCCGGGCCGGCGCGCGCCCCGGGCGGTCAACGTCCCCCGTCCGTCAGGCGCGCGGGGTAGAGCGTCGCGTGGAACCGGCGCGCCGCGTCCGTCAGTTCCGGATATGGGTCGTCGGTGGCGTTCACGAAACCAATGTTGTAGTTCTCGCCATCCCCCCGGCCCGTCAGCGGCTGGTCGAGATACTGGAACCAGTGCGCCCCGATGCACCAGGGCGCGGCGGCGGCCTCGCGCAGGTAGGCGACATACTTGTCGGCGCGATCCGCCTGGCTCCCGGCCTGTCGCAAGCCGGGATGGAACATGCCCCGGTCGGTGGCCCCGAAGTGAAATTCGCCGATCACCACCGGGAAATCCATCTCAGTGGCAAACTCATCCGCCTGCCGCTCGGAAGGGAGGTAGCCGTAGACATTGAACGAGACGACATCGCAGTACGCCTTCGCGGCGCGGATGGCCTCACGGTTGTAGACATGGAACCGGCACCCGAGATAAAGCGTGCCGGGCAGGTGCCGGCGGAGGGCATCGCGACCCGCGCGAAAATATTGTTCGGCCACGGCCGCGTCCAGGGCGGCCAGCGGAGCCGCGGCGGATTTGAGCTGCGCGGCCCCGAGTTTCCAGGGACCGGCGGCCTCCGCCCAGGAGGCGAAGCGGGTGCCGAAGGCGGCGTTCAGCGCGGCCACGGCGGGGTAGGCCGCCTGCAGTTGCCGGAGGAGGGCCGACTTGACCGGGGCGCTGCCGGGAAGATCAAGGGCGGCGGCGGCTACGCTGCGCGCCGGCGAGCCCTCGGCCCACGGCAATTCATTATCGATGAAGACGCCGAGGAGCCACGGATCACCCTGCAGCGAGGCGAGCGCGCCCAGCCGCTCATCAAGAACGGCGGTGAATTCCGGGGCGAAGGGATCGGGAAACCGACGGACCCAGGGTTTGCCCGCCTTCAGGCGCTCGGTGACCACGAAGGAGGCCACTCCCGTGTGGATTGGCACGGTGTAGGGCACGCGCCGCAGTGACCACGACCGCTCGTCCGACCAATTGGCGATCGTGTTGACCCCCCAACCCATCAATCGGCGCACGCCGCGATCCAAGAACGCCGCCTCGAAATCCGCGCCGTACTTGCGGAAAAGATTGGCGCGATAAAAATCGAAGGTGCGGCCCGGTCCGCGGCCGGCGAAGAAACCCGCCAGGGGGTCGCGGGGGCCCGGCAGCCAGGCAAAGAAATTTTCGCGGTCAGCGACCCGCGTGGCGTTGTTGGGTCGCAGGCCCGTGATGCCGCTCGACCAGAAGAGCCGCCCCTCAGGATCAACGAACCACCACTTGCCCGCGTATTTCTGCACGCGGAATCGGCCCGTCGCCTCCAATTTGGGGCCGCCCGCCCAGCCGCCGTAAGGGTCCCGATCAGGCAGCGCACCGAGTTGCGCGAGGGCCGCGGCCTCGGCCTCCCGCCGCCGGGCGAACTCCCCCTCGTCGATCAATTTGCCGGGCCACTCCGCGCCACGGAACTGACCAAACCGATCGACAAAGGGAACCACCGGCCCCGAACCCGTCAGGAGTTCGACGTGTTTCAGCAGCAGCGTGTGTTGCCCCGCCGGTTGCGGAACGAAGAGCTGGAAACTTGTGACCCCGGAGGGATCGAACGGGGCCGGGCTGGGGGTGAGGTTCATGTCGCCCGGGCGGGCGTGGGCCAGGGGTGGCTGACCGATCATGCCGGGAATCGCCCCGCCCTTGCTCACCGGCAGCACGAGGCGCACCTCCCGCCCCGGCGGGATCGCGGCGGTGCCCTGCCGTCCGCGGTCGGGGGCCGCGCGGGAATCGATCCGCAGTCCCAGCGGGAACGGCTCCGGCCCCGGATTGACCACCGTCACGGCCAGGGCACTGGCCTTCGACCAATCCCCGGAAAAGCCCAGGCGACCGGACTCGAATCGGATACTTGGGTAGGGGATACCGGAGCCGAAAGCGACCCGCAGCGCGGGCACCCCATCGGCCATCATCACGGAAACTTTCGCGTCGGCCAGGCGAACCTGGCCGGCGAGCGTCTGGTCGCCCAAGTCGAGCAGCGGGGCCGCGCTGGCGGCGGCAACGAGGGCGGACAGGATCCCCGCGAGCCGGGGCGGGACGACACGGGCGAGTCTTGGCATGGCGGCGCAACGCTGGCTGCTCTCGCGCCCGGAAGCGAGAAAATGGGCCATCAAAGCGTCATCGGATAAGCCACGACGCTGCTGCCGGAACGCGCTTGGGAGTGAATGGACGGCACCTGCAGATTCTCCCCCGGCGGCCGGAGCGCGAAATGAGTTCGCTGCCGGTTCAGCAACCGAATCGCTGCAGCGTCGCCCGCATGTTGCGCGCGCTCTGCACGTAGTCGGGTTCGCGGCTGTCGCGTTCGATCATGATCCACCCTTCATAGCGGATGGCCTCCAGCGCCTTGATCACGCCGGGTAAATCAAGCGCACCGGTACCCAGTTCGCAGAACTTTTCGCCGGGCGCCGCTTTCTGCCCAACCCGTTCCGGTCGGATGTCCTTGAGATGCAGATACCGGCAACGTTCGTCCAGGTCCCGGATGGTCTGCACCGGATCGGATCCACACAGGGCCAAGTGCCCGGTGTCGGGACACGCGAACACCCCGGGCCGCGCATCCAGATAACGCAGCAAGTCCTCGCGGGTCTCCACCTTGTCGGCGGCGTCAGGCCGGGCCACGTGCGGGTGGATGACCAAAATGATGTCGTGCTCACCGGCGTAATCGACCCAGCGCCGACACTCCTCCCGCGGCACGCTCGCCCGCACGATCTTCGCCCCGCAGGCCCGGGCATACTCCAAGCCGGCATGCAGCTCCCCGCCGATCGCCGCGCAGGCGAGACCGAGGCGCGCGCACTCCTCCCGCACCTCCCCACCCGGCCGGCCGATCTCCTCCGGCTTGGCTTCAAAGCCGGCGTAACCCGTCTCGCGGGTCAGCTCCAGCCGCCGCCGCAGAAACTCCCCTTGGTTCCAGGCGTGATCCCAATTCCAGAAATGATGCCCCACCCTCCACTTTTTCCGCACGTCCGTCCCAGACCCGTCCGCTCCCACGGCCGCGCCGGCACCAACGCCGCCCGCCGCCAGCAGGCCGCCCAGCCACTCGCGCCGCGTGAGGCCGCCGTCGTTGTTCATGCTCAAGGGTGAAACATTGCCCCGGATCGCGTCGATGCCAAAGCCGGCGCGACCGGGCCCGAAGCTTCAGGTCTCCGGTGCCAGCATCCGCGCCAGGCCCCGCTGCAACCCCCGCAATTCCGCCAGGCCCCGCATCCGGCCGATCAGGGGGTACCCCGGGCAGGCCGGCGCCGGCCGTTTGAAGTCGTCCAGCATCGTGAGGCCGTGATCCGGTCGCAGCGTGAGCCGCCAGTCGCGACGACCGGCGCGGCGGCGCGCGGCCTGTTCCACCAGCAGCGCCCGCATCACCCCCGCCAAATCGACGCTGCCCTCGAGGTGTCCCGCCTCGGCAAAGGCTCCATCCGGCTCGCGCTGCACGCTGCGCAGATGCACCGCGTGGATGCGCGCTCCCTGCCGCCGTACGATTCCCGGCAGATCGTTGTCGGCCCGCACGCCCAGCGAGCCGGCGCAAAAACACAGGCCGTTCGCCGGCGAATCGACCATCGCCAGCACGGCGCCGAGATCGGACTCGGTCGACACCACGCGCGGCAGGCCCAGCACGGAAAACGGCGGGTCGTCGGGGTGAATCGCCAGGCGCACGCCGGCGCGCTCCGCCACCGGGATCACCGCCGTGAGGAACAGCCGCAGATTCTCCCGCAGCCGCGCGGCATCGCTGCCGGCATAACGCCCGAGCATCACGCGGAAATCATCGAGCGTGAGCCCGAGTCGCACGCCCGGGAAAAGGTCCAGCGTCTGCCGCACGAAGGCCGCGCGTTCCGCTTCGCTCCGCCCGGCCCAGTACGCCCGCGCCCCGGCGCGCTCTGCGGCGCTCCAATCGTCTTCCGCCCCGCTCCGCTGCAGTGCGCACAGATCGAAGGCGGCGAACCTGACCGGATCGTAGCGCAGGGTTTCCCGGCCATCCGGCAAGGGGTGATGCAAGTCGGTCCGCACCCAGTCCATCACCGGCATGAAATTGTACACCACGACCTCGATCCCCGCGGCCCCGAGCCGCTCGAGCGTGGTCCGATAGTTCTCGAGGTGGCGCTCCCAGTCGCCGCTGCGGGTCTTGATCGCCTCGGAGACCGGCACCGACTCCACCACGCGCCAAGCCAGCCCGGCGGCTGCGATCTCCGCCTGTCGCCGCGCGATCGCCTCGGCCGGCCAGGCTTCCCCGTAGGGAATCTCGTGCAACGCGGAGAACACCGCGGTCGCCCCACTCTGCCGGATCTCGCCCAGCGCCACGCTGTCCGCCGGCCCGAACCATCGCATGGCTTCCTCCAGAAGTTCGATCATCGCCGTGGGCCATGGCGCAGAACCCCGCCCGGCTCAATGCCACAGTGTGTGGAAAAATTTTCCCGCACTTTTCCCCCGGGCGCCCCGCTCGACCCGCAGCGTTGCCTTGCTTAACGATAAAACTCCGTCGTGAATTGACGCCGCTTCAACACCGTCCGCAGTAATGTTAACACACGCCGCGCCTTGGGTCGCCTGCACCCGAGCCACCGACCTTCTTACCATGAATACCAACACCCCGCCCCTGATCGCCGCAACGAGTCGAACCCCTGGCTGGTGGGTTCTGGCCGCGCTCCTGACCGCCCCGCTCTCCGGCCAGGTCGCCCCGGCCGCGTCCTCGACCGTGTCCGTCAAGGACGACACCGTCACGCTCTCTCCCTTCATCATCTCCACCGAACGGGAGACCGGCTGGTCCGCCAATGACACCCTCTCCGCGACGCGCACCAAGCAGGCGCTGAAGGACGTGCCCGTCAGCATCGACGCCATCACCGCCGACTTCATGGAGGACCTCGGCCTCTATACCGCCGACGAGGTCTCCAATTACGTGGCCAACGCCTTCGCGCCGCCGACGATGGAGAACGACAATCAGAGCGGTGCCATCGCCTTTCGCGGCCTGAGCGGCTCCACCGCCACCCGCAATTACTTCCGCTGGTACATCCCCTCCGACACCTACAACGTCGAGCGCATCGATTTCGGGAAGGGATCCAACTCCCTCATCTTCGGCGACGTCGAACCCGGCGGCCAGGCCGCCGTCTTCACCAAGCGCGCCATCATGCGGAATTTCGGCACCTTCACCTCGATTTACAACAACGATGGCGCCTACCGCTTCCAGCTCGATGTCAACCGCAAGGTGACCGACGGGCTGGCCCTGCGCTTCAACGCCGTGCGTCGCCAGGAACGCACCTTCCAGGACGCCTCGACCTTCCAGCTCGAAGGCGAAACCCTCACCACCACCTGGCAACCGCTGCGCAACACCCTGGTGCGCGTCGAATACGAGCGCGGCGATTTTGCCAACGTGCGCGGCTTCGGCGGGGTGACCATCCGTGAGCAGTCCGCCCGCTCCCGCGCCTACACCACCGACCGCCTTTACTACACCTCCGACGGCGAGTGGATCGTGCGCGCCCAGCTGCCGTCAGCCGATCGCTCCAACGGCCCCGCCGGCGGCTCGCCGTCCCTCCTCGATGGCGAGTACTTCGACGTGACCATGCGCAACGCCGCCGGTGCCATCATCGGCACGAAGCGATTCGAGGGTTATCCCAAGCACTACAATCTGCGTGGCTCCTTCGACCGCCAGAAACGGCCCTTCGACACCTACTCCGTCACCGTCGAGCAGCGTCTCGGCCCGGTCGGCCTCGAGGTGGCCTACAATCACCAGAAGCAGAAAGCGATCCGCAACGACAACTTCTTCTCCCTCCCGATCAACGTCGACGTGAACGGACGGCCATACATCGAAAGCGAGCTCGACGAGAAACGCTTCGGCAACGAAGTCGACGCGTTCCGCGGGATCGCCGTGTACAAATTCGACAAGTGGAAGTGGATGCAGCAGCTCCTGGTCGGCAGCGCCGAGTATCGGGAGGAATCGGTCATCAACTATCGCTTCAACACTTTCAACGTCCGCAATGTCGATCGGGGCCTGGCCACGGGGTTGAATACCAATACCGACCGTGTGCGCCTGCGCCTCTTCCTCGACGATCCGCAGTTCTACTCCCGGGCGCTCTTCGACGCGATGAAACCCGTGAACCTGCCGGAAACGGCCGACATCAAGCCGGTCTCGCTCGCTTTTTTCCCCGCGGGCACCAGCGCGACCGACGGCACCCAGTGGCGCCAGGCCTCGGCCGCCGCCTTCTCCGCCAGCGGGCGCTACTTCAACGGACGCCTCCAGACCCTCATCGGCGTGCGCCACGACTGGAATCGAAATTACGAATACAACGGCACCCGCAAGTTCGGGCCCTACGCCGAGGATGTTCCGCCGCCCAAGAAGCAGGCTGCCCTGTCCGGCGAATACGTGGAGAACATGCAGTTGCACCTCGAGAACACCTGCATGACGGGCGGGCTCACGGTGATGCTCACCCGGGACCTCAACTTCTATGGCGTCTACTCGGAGTCGTTCAAGTTCCAGGGCCTGCGGACCTTTGACCGCGAACGTTTTCCGCCCATCACTGGCGTCAACAAGGAGATCGGCCTCAAGGGCAGCTTCCTGGAGGACCGGGCGAACATCAACCTGGGGGTCTTCAAGATCGACCGCCAAAACGTCGCCCTCTCCTACAACGGCGCCACCGGGATCGACTTCACCACCGTGGAAGTTGAAAATCTGATGAACCCGAACGACATCCTGCCCGGCGACCCGCGGTACAAATACGCCGAGGATGGCACCGCGAGCGCGTCGCGTTATTACAAGTCGACCGAGAATTCCCAGGGCGCCGACATGACCCTGAACCTGCGCCCGGTCAAGGGACTGCAACTGCGCTTCACCCTCGCGCGGACCAAGGTGATCGGCACGCCCGATCTCTCCTCGTTCCGCGCCTATTACGAGGCCGCGGTCAAGCGGGGCAACGAACCTCCCGCCCTGCTCAACGAAGCCAGGAACCTGCTCGATTCCCTCGACCTCAACAACAAGCCCACCGGAGCGCGCGCCTCCCCGTGGTCGGCCAGTTGGGTGATGGACTACGCCTTCCAGCGCACCAGCCAGCCGCTGCTGCGCGGCCTGCGCGTCGGCCTCAACGGCAGTTGGCGCGACGACTACCTGTTCGGCATTACCAACGGCCAACAGATGATCGGCGGAGCCACGCATCTGGTGCACGGGTACGTGATGCGCGACCAGAAGATCTGGAACCAGCAGGTGCGGATCCGCTTCGGGGTAAAAAACATCCTGGACCTCGAGAACAGTAAGATTCGCAAGACCAGCTACACCACGATGGTCAACGGGGCGAACGTCTACCGTTACAGCTACGTCATGCCCACGCAATACGACTTGAACGTGACCGTGCGCTTCTGAGCCGTAACGATTCAATCGGAGTGCGTTTCAGCCGTGAGAAGGAAACCACTGAACGGTGGGGCGCGTTGACCCCAACGCGCCTTCGTGCGTTCGCTCTCACCTCGAGCGTCTTGGGGTCAAGCCGCTCCACCGCGACTGAATTTCTACGGCTAAGCGTCGGCCCGCAACGGCAGCAACGCGCGCCGGTCCCTTCCGGCCTCCGGCGCGCCCAGACCCTCGCTCCCATCGTCTCTGCCTCGAAGAGGCGAAGAAGAAACAGAAAAAAACCTGACCCGCCCACCCTGCGCCCGACCCTGACGATCTTGCCCGCCACGCTCTCCTCCATCCAGAACTGATCCCCCTCCGATGAAACCGCTCAGTCGCCTGCTTCCCGCCCTCTCTGCTCTCGCGTGTTTCGCCGCGTTCCACGCGGCATTGCCGGCGGGAGCCGCGTCGGCGCCCGCCGCCCGGCCCAACGTCCTCTTCATCGCGGTCGACGATCTCCGCCCGGAGTTCGGCGCGTACGGCTGCGATTATATCACGAGCCCCAACTTCGATCGCATCGCCAAGGCCGGCATCACGTTCAACCGCGCCTATGTCCAGCAGGCCGTGTGCTCGCCGACCCGCTCGAGCCTCCTGACCGGCACGCGGCCCGACACCACCAAGGTCTGGGACCTCGTCACGCATTTCCGCGACGCGCTGCCCGATGTCGTCACCCTACCCCAGCACTTCAAGAATAACGGCTACTTCGTCCAGGGCATGGGCAAGATTTACCACTCGGGCTTAAACGATCCGCAGTCGTGGTCGGTGCCGTGGCAGGCGCCCAAGGCCAGCACCTACGGCTTGCCGGAGAACCTCTCGTTCAACCAGGCCCAGGACGGAGTCGATCCCGACGACTTCGGCAAGAAGACCGGAACTACGAAGCAGAAGAAGGTGAAAGCCCCGACGCCGAAAAACTCGCGGGGCCCGGCCTTCGAGGGCGCCGATGTGCCCGACAACACTTTTCTGGATGGCAAGGTCGCGGACCTCGCCGTCACGACGCTGAAGGAGATCAGCCAGCGGAAGGAGCCGTTCTTTCTCGCCGTCGGCTTCGCGAAACCCCACCTGCCGTTCATCTCCCCCAGGAAATACTGGGATCTCTACGACCCGGCGAAAATCCAGCTCGCCCCGAACAAATTCCGCCCGCGCGGCGCCCCCGACTACGCCATCCTCCCCGGCGGCGAACTGCGCAATTACAAGGCCATCCCGGATGGCTCGATCCCCGATGACCTCGCGCGTCAGCTCAAACACGGTTACTACGCGGCGATCAGTTACGTGGACGCCCAGGTGGGCAAGGTGCTCGACGAACTCGACCGTCTCGGCCTCGCCCGGAACACCATCGTGATCCTCTGGGGCGATCACGGCTGGAAGCTCGGCGAACACGATGCGTGGTGCAAACACAGCAATTGCGAAAACGACACCAACGGCGCGCTGCTCCTCGCCGTGCCCGGGATGAAACACGCCGGCACTCATACCAACTCCCTCGTCGAATTCGTCGATGTCTACCCGACCCTGGCCGATCTCGCCGGGCTCCCGCTCCCCGGTCATCTCGAGGGCGCGAGCTTCAAACCGCTGCTCGACGCCCCGGACCGCCCGTGGAAGCCGGCCGCGTTCAGCCAGTACCCCCGTCCCTCCGGCAAGTCCGGCACCGGTGCCCTCATGGGTTATTCGATGCGCACCGCGCGCTTCCGCTTCACCGTGTGGGTCGGGCGCGATGATCATGCCAAGGTCGACGCGATCGAACTCTACGATCACGAGGCCGATCCGCAGGAGAACACCAATCTCGCCCAGGTGCCCGGCAACGCCGCCCTGGTCGCGCAATTGATGAACCAGTGGAAGTCCGGCTGGCCGGGCGCCCGGCCGATGACCGTCGGCGCAAAGTAGCGAGTCGGCAGGACGACGGGGGCGGCGCGCGTTGCACCCCGCGCCCGGCGGTCTTGGGCCGCCCGTCTGCAATTCTGGTCCGGGGAGCGCACCCGTCCCGGGTGCTGGCTTCGGCGTCCCGCCGAAGCCTCCGATGCCCTCGGAGAGACGCCGCGGGCTGCCCGGTGGTGATTGCTGACCTTCCCTTATCCGCCATGGCGCGGCCACTCCCGTCCAACGGAATCCTCGCCGAACTCGTCGGCGCCCCGGGGAGACGCACCCCGCCCTCCCGCTGTATGCTTTCGTGGATACCGGAGGCCAAAACCCAACCTGACAGAACTTTCAGGTGGCGTAGTTTGAATCTGTCTGCCGCCGTGGGCATTTTTTGCTCATTCAACCCCTGACCGGCTGCATCAAACACCGCGACGGGCCCAACTCCCCGCACTCTCGTGCGGCCCCGGACCCAGCAAGGAAGAGACCGCCGCCCGGTCAGGTCACTTCATAACCGCCCCTGAATCCTCATGAAACACGAAGCCACCAAGAAACTGCTATTCTCCTGTCTGTTCCTTTTCGGTTGCGTGATTGCACCCGGCTGGGCCCAGACCGCCCCCGCCCCAACGAGCAAGTCCAAGGAAAAGATCATCGAACTCTCCCCCTTCATCGTCGAGGAGGACACCGACATGGGCTACCTCGCCACCCAGTCGCTCGCCGGCGGGCGCCTGCGCACCGACCTCAAAAACACCGGCTCCTCGATTCAGGTCATCACCAAGGAATTCATGGACGACCTCGGCGTCACCGGCGTGGAGGAACTTTTTCAATACACCACGAGCACCGAAGTCGGCGGCATCATGGGCAATTACACCGGGGCCGGCGATGGCGGCTCCGGCGAGGTCAGCACGGGGGACGCCCGCCGGGATCCGGATGGCACCAGCCGCATCCGCGGCCTGGCCGCGCCCGATCGCGCCCGCAATTATTTCAAGACCGACATCCCCTTCGACGCCTACAACACCGATCGCATCGACATCAACCGCGGGGCCAATTCGTTCCTCTTCGGCCTCGGCTCGCCCGCGGGTCTGGCCAACGTCAGTGTCGCGAGGGCGCGTTTCGTTGACGCCAACGAGCTCAGCACCCGCATCGGCAGCGGCGGCAACAACCCCTCGTACCGCGGCACATTCATGTTCAACCGCATCGTCAAGGATAACCTGCTGGCCGTGCGCGGCGCGTTCCTCACCGACCGGACCACCTACCGGCAGGAGCCCACTTACAAGAACGACGATCGCCAATTCGGCGCGATCAACTACCGGCCCTTCCACAATCAGAACACCGTGATTCGCGCCTTCGTCGAGAAGGGTAAAATCAAGGGCAACGCCCCCGATGTGCTCCTGCCGCAGGAGAATCTCACCACCTTCCTCAACGACCCGGTGGTGGGCCGCATGTCGATCAACGCGTACGACAATCTGCAACGCTTCAACCACGTCGAGGGGCCCAACGCGGCGCAATACAACCGGCTTTCCGCCGCCGACAAACTGAAGTATGTCGAGCGCAACACCCCCACCTCCAATTCCATCGGCAACGCCGGCTGGGCCGCGGGTGCCTACGGTCTGATCTACGACGGCACCAACGGTCGAAACCCGTCCTTCGCCTACACCGATCAATACCGCGCGGCGGACTACCTCCAGCGGGATCCCTTCTTCGCCCCCGGCCGCAACTCCAAGGGCGCGCCGTATAATGTCTACCACGGCAATCGCAGCGAAATCAATGGCACCGGCTGGCTGGACCAGGGCTTCACGGATTTGAAGAGCATGGACTTCAGCCGGATGAATCTGGGCTGGGACAACGACTTTTACACCCGCGACTTCGTCAACTACAACGTTGCCATCGAGCAGGTGCTGTGGAAGGGCAAGGCCGGCTTCGAGCTCGCCTATGACTACCAGGATCTCTTCCGCCGCGACTACGTCGCCTTCAACGGCGGCAATGCCCGCGTCACTTTCGATATCAACGAGACCCTCTGGCTGCCGCAGGATCCCAATTACCTGACGTCGAAGAACGCGAACCCCCTGCCCAATCCTAATTACGGCCGGCCCTTCATCCTGACCAAGGGCAGCCGCCGCACGATCGACACCCAGCGCGAGGCCATGCGCTTCACCGGCTTCGTCAAGTATGACTTCGGCGAACATATGAAACCCGGCTGGCTCTCCCGGCTCCTCGGCAGCCACACGCTCACCATGCTGGGTGACAAATCCCATTTCGATGAGCGCTTGATCAATTGGGTGTGGAATTCCTTCGGCGACCCCGAGCCCGCCCTGAGCATCGGCGACGCCAACGCGCGCCAGACGGGCAACAACGGCCGCAATGTTCCGAGTTATGCCTACATCGGTCCGCCCCAATTGAACGCCTTCACCGACCCCAATTTCACGTTGAGCAATTTCCAACTGGGTCCGGCCAATTACAACCTGCAGATCCCCCCGGGTTTCTCGATCAAGAAGCTGAGCTGGAACCTCGGCCCCGACGCCACCGCGGCCAACATCGGCCTCGATTCGCGCGCCAACGGCAACGAGAAGTTCGTCCCGAGCACCTTCGACGTCGTCGAGGTGCCGAACAAGAACTACCGCGTCCAGGAAACCAAGGTGAACTCCCTCGCGTTCAACACCCAGTCGTTCTTCTGGGACAAGCTCGTGGTGGTGAACGCCGGCTATCGCGATGACGTCGTGAAGACCTGGCTCAACACCGAAGCCAACCTCCTCGGCCCCGACGAAATCGCCGACGTTGCGGCGGAACACTTCCGGGCGGAAGACGGCCGGTTCACGAAGTCGACCAGCCACATCTTCGGCTACGGCGGCGTCCTCAACTGGCCCAGGAAGCTGATCCCCCTGCCCCGCGGCATGAACCTCGCGTTTCACTACAACGAATCAGAGAACTTCATTCCCGCGACCGAACGCGTGGACCAGTACCGCCAGCCCGTCCCCTCACCCACCGGCACCAGCAAGGACTACGGCGTGACCGTCTACCTCTGGGACAACAAGGTCGTCGCCCGCCTCAACTGGTACAAGGCCACCCTCGGCGGGGCCACCTCCAGCGTCTCGGATCTCTTCAACCAGACCAACACGAATATCTTCAATCATTTCGGCCTTCTGACCAGGAACATCCGGCAGGTCGACGCCAACAATGACGGCAAGATCGACGACTCCGTCATCGCTGCCATCGAGGTCGACCCCAAGACCGGTCTGACCGAGGACGGCCTCACCCGCGCCCAGGCGGCCGTGGCCTTGTATCCGAATCTCGCCCAGGCCCGGGCGGCCCTCGCCGACATTGCGCCGGCCCTGACCCCCGCATTGAAGGAAGCCTTCAATTACCGCCAGGCACCGGACGGCACCTCGGACACGCAATGGGCCGGCGCCATCACCGATACCAACGACATCGAGGCCCGCGGCTTCGAAGCGGAGATCACGCTCAATCCGACCCGGAACTGGCGCATCTCCTTCAACGCGGCGAAGCAGGAAACCATCCTGACCAACATCGCCCCCGCGCTGACCTCGGTCCTGGAAAAAGTCTGGCTGCCCCACCTGGCCAAGTTTGGCAACCTCGACTGGAGTCTCCCGGTCGAGCCGGTCAACGGCAACACCGTGACCCAACAGATCAACGACCGCCTCCTGGATTATTATGCCATCAAGGGCCAGGAAGGCCGGCCGCAGGCCGAGCAACGCAAGTGGCGCATGAACATGGTCACCCGTTACCTCTTCACCGAGAGCCGCCTCAAGGGCTTCTCCATCGGCGGGGCCGTGCGCTGGGAGGATAAGTATGCCGGGGGATACCCGATCATCGACGATCCCCGCGGGCTGATCCTGCCTGATGTCAATCATCCCTATATGGTGGACACCGATCTCAGTTTCGATGTCACGCTCGGCTACCGGCGCCGCATCCTGAAAAACACGGATTGGACCGTGCAGTTCAATGTCCGGAATCTTCAGAACTGGAAGAGCGACACGGTGACGGCGATTCGCTATCAACCCGACGGCTCGGTCGCCCGCGTGCGCTTCAATCCGCCGCTGCAGATGCTGCTCACGAACACGTTCCGCTTCTGACCTTCTTGCCGGCACGGTCGAACCGTCCGGCGGCGAAAACGGTAATCCCCACCCCACCCGGCGGGCTGCGGCAAAGCGGCCCGCCGCGTATTTACGCCCGGAGATGTCGCCGGTCTGGAACCGCGAACCGCCCTCGCCCCCTTCCGGCCAACCCGGGGCCCCCTGCGAAAGTGTAACGTAATACGTTACACTCTCGATCGCCTCACTGGCCTGGCCGGGCTTGATGTGGGCGGGGTGCCCTCACCCCGCGAAGCAGGCGACACCACCGGCAAGGCGGAACTCTCCCCGGGTTACGGGAAGGCGCCAACGAGAGCGGCAGGACGAATCGCCAGGACCGCCACCACAAGCTTGTCCCGGCGGGGCGGTACCGGTTCAAATCTCCGCCGATGCGTTGCTTCACTCCCCGGGCGGGTGTTCCCCTCTTCCGGTCTATCCTCGTGCTCTCCGGTCTCCTGCCGGGTTGTGTTGCCCCACCACCCGGCGGCCATGCCGCCGCCGACCGCAGCCCCGTCGGGCGCTCCCGTGCAAATCGCACCGTCACTCCCGTCAACCAGGTGCTCACACCGCTCGGCCGCACCGTGGAGCTGCCCGGACTGCGCCCCCAGGCCCTCGCGCTCTCCCCCGATGGGCGCCTGCTCGTCACCTCCGGCAAGTCCAGCGAGTTGGTCGTGATCGATCCCGGCACCGGCGCGATCCGCCAGCGGGTCGCCCTCCCGCCCGATCCACCGCAGGAAACGGCGCCGCAGGTCGTTTCACCGCAACTCCTCGAGCCCGACAAGAAGGGACAGGTCAGCTACACCGGCCTCGTATTTGCGCCGGATGGACGGCGACTCTTTCTCAGCAACGTCAACGGCAGCATCAAGGTCTTCGCCGTGTCTTCCGATGGCACCGTGACGCCCTCGCACGCCCTGCCCCTGCCCCCCGCCAAGGCGCCGCGGCGCCAGGAGGAGATTCCCAGCGGCCTCGCGCTCTCGGCCGACGGCGCCCGGCTCTACGTGTGCGGCAACCTCTCCAATCGCCTGCTCGAACTCGATGCGAGCACGGGGCGGCTGCTGCGCACGTTCGATGTCGGCGTCGCGCCGTATGATGTCGTCCTTGCCGGCGACCGCGCCTACGTGAGCAATTGGGGCGGCCGTCGCCCCGCCGTCGGCGATCTCACCGGCCCGGCCGGCCGGGGCACCACCGTGCGGGTCACCGCCGACACCTTCATCGCCAGCGAAGGCTCCGTCACGATCATCCCGCTGGCTTCCGCCGCGGAGCCCGCGACCGAGGTCCTCACCGGACTGCACGCGAGCGCACTCGCCGTGTCACCCAACGGCCGATACGTCGTCTGCGCCAACGCCGCCGCCGACACCCTGAGCGTGATCGACACCCGCCGCGCGGCCGTGGTGGAGACCATTTGGACGAAACCCACCCCGGCGGATCTGCTCGGCGCCTCGCCCAACGCCCTCGCCTTCGATCCCGCTGGTGACCGCCTCTACGTCGCCCACGGCACCCAGAATGCGATCGGGGTCGTGCGTTTCGATCCGGCCGACCGCGAGTCCAAACTCCTCGGCCTCATTCCCGTCGGCTGGTATCCCGGTGCGCTCGTTTACGACGCGCCGCGCCGCACCCTTTGCGCCGCCAACCTCAAGGGCCTGCCGGAGACGAAGCGGCACATGTCTGGCGGCACCGCGGAGGGGTTCAACTCCAAGCAGTACGCCGGTTCCGTCTCGCTTGTACCGCTGCCCACCGCCGCCGAACTGCCGCGGCGCTCAGAAACCGTCTGGCGCAACCTGCGCCGCGAGGCCGTACTCGCCGCCCGGCTCCCGCCGCGCCCCGGCCAGCCGGCCCGGGTCATCCCGGAACGCAGCGGCGAGCCCAGCCGGATCAAACATGTCGTCTATGTGATCAAGGAGAACCGCACCTACGATCAGGTTTTTGGCGCCCTCGGCCGCGGCAACGGTGATCCGGCGCTCTGCATCTTCGGCGAGCGCATCACCCCCAACCAGCACGCGCTCGTCCGCCAGTTCGTGCTGCTCGATAACACCTATTGCGCCGGCATCCTCAGCGCCGACGGCCACCAATGGAGCACGACGGCCTTCGCCACCGACTACATGGAAAAGAGTTTCGCCGGCTTTCCGCGCAGCTACCCGGACGGCATGGGCGAGGACGAAGCCGACGCCCTGGCGTACTCGCCCGCCGGCTTCATCTGGGACAACGCGGTCCGGCACGGTCTCACCCTGCGCAATTACGGCGAGTTCATGGCCCCGGCCGTGACGTGGCGCGACGGGCGCAAGGGCACGCCCGATTTCCTCACCTGCTACCGCACCTGGAAAGGTGAGGGCAACGCGGCGGTGTTCGCGAGCACCCCGATGATCGAGAGCATCCGCGCCTTTTCACCCACCGCGTACGTCGGCTGGGAGATGAACGTACCGGATCAGTTCCGCGCCGATTTCATCCTGCGGGAGTTGCGCGACTTCGAGGCTCGGGGGGAATTCCCGGCGCTGACGATCATCTGCCTGCCCAACGACCATACGAGCGGCACGAAGCAGGGCGCGCCCACGCCGGCGGCACTGGTGGCCGACAACGACCTCGCCTTCGGTCGCATCGTCGAGGCGCTCAGCCATTCGCGCTTCTGGCCGGAGATGGCGATCTTCGGCATCGAGGACGATCCCCAGGCGGGCTGGGATCATGTGAGCGGCTACCGCACGACGGCGTATTGTGTCAGCCCGTTCGCGAAACGCGGCGCGATCGTCAGCACCCAATACAACACGACGAGCGTGCTGCGCACCATTGAGCAAATCCTCGGACTGCCGGTGATGAACCAATTCGATGCGAGCGCGACCCCGCTGTTCGACTGCTTCACGGCAACCCCCGACTTTACGCCGTTCACGTCGCTGCCGGCCAACGTGCCGCTCGATCAGATGAATCCCGACCCGGCGGCGCTTGCCGATCCCCTCCTCCGCGCCGACGCGATCGCCTCCGCCCGGATGAACTTCCGCGAGGTCGACCGGGCTCCGGAGGATCAACTGAACCGCATTCTCTGGCGCGCCGCAAAAGGGAGCCGCGTGCCCTATCCCGCCTGGGCCGTCACCCCGGCCGCGGACGATGATGACTGACCTCTGGTCGAACCGAAATCCGCTAATTCCCTGCCGGATACGCCCGGCTTGCGCGGCCCGCGGTGGCAAGCTTCAAAGACCGCCTTACCGTCCGGAGGAATCAGGCCGCGCATCCTTCAGCCAGCAGCCGATCGCTCGTGCGCGAGGGAGCAGCTGCGGGCTGGCGGTGATTTCCCTGTGGGCGCGGTGCCCTCACCGCGCGGCCCGGCGGGGACGACAGATCGCGGGGTGAGGGCACCCCGCCTACAAGCGTCAACTCAGCCGCATCCCTGCATTCTGATCACGAAGCCACTGCAGGGTGGGGCGCGTTGTCCCCAACGCGAATTGCTTCCGGCCTGCACTTGCCAATCACCAGGCGCCGGCGCATGGTCGCAATTCCTGCCGCCCGGCGGCAACCGCCGCCGCGCTCCGCCGTCACACCTGCCGTTCCTTTCTCAACATGAAATCCCCCTCGCGCCTCCTCCGCCGGCTCCTGTTTCTCGCGGTTGCGTCCGGCCTCGTGGTCCACGCCGCCGACAAACCCAGCATCCTCTGGCTCACCAGCGAGGATCATGGCCAACACATGGGCTGCTATGGCGACCCCCTCGCCCGCACGCCCCATGTCGATGCCCTCGCGGCCAAGGGCATGATCTTCCGGCACGCCTGGTCCAACAATCCGGTGTGCGCCCCGGCCCGCACGACCATCATCTCCGGGATCGATTCCGCCAGCAGCGGCGGCCAGCACATGCGTTCGATGGTGGCGATGCCCGCCGGCAAGAAGATGTATCCGCAATTCCTGCGCGAGGCCGGCTATTACTGCACCAACAACAGCAAGGAGGACTACAACCTCCGCAAGCCCGCGGGCGTCTGGGATGATTCCTCGACCACGGGACATTGGCGCAACCGCCCCGCCGGCCAGCCCTTCTTTGCCATCTTCAATTCCACCAAGAGCCACGAGAGCCAGATCCGCAAGCAGCCCCACACGGTCATCACCGACCCCAGCAAGGTGCGCGTGCCGTCGTACCATCCCGACACCTCGGAGGTGCGGCGCGACTGGGCCCAGTACTACGACATCGTCAGCGAAGTCGACGCCGATGCCGGCGCCCTGCTCGCGGAACTCGCGGCCGACGGTCTCGCCGCTGACACGATTGTCTTTTATTACGGGGATCACGGCAGCGGGATGCCGCGCAGCAAGCGCTGGCCCTGCAATTCCGGCCTGGAGGTCCCGATCGTCGTCTACTTCCCGCCCAAGTGGCAGCACCTCGCGCCCAAGGAATACCGGCCAGGTGGCAAGTCGGACCGGCTCGTCAGTTTCGTCGATCTCGCGCCCACGCTGCTCAGCCTCGCCGGCGTGCGCCCCCCGGAGTGGATGCAGGGCTTCGCGTTTGCCGGCAAATATCAATCCGATTTCCAACCCTACCTCTTCGGCTCCCGCGGCCGCATGGACGAGCGCATGGACTGCGTGCGCAGCGTGACCGACGGCCGCTATGTCTACCTGCGCAATTTCTACCCGCAGGTCTCCCAGGCCCAGCACGTGGATTATCAATTCCAGACCCCCACGACGCGCATCTGGCGGGAGCTCTACGACCAGGGCAAGGCCACCGACGCCCAGTCGATCTTCTGGCGCACGCCCAAGGCCCCGGAGGAACTTTACGATCTGCAGGGCGATCCGGATGAAGTGCGCAACCTCGCAAACTCCCCGGCCCACCGCGCGACCCTTGAAAAACTCCGCAGCGTCGTGCATGCCCACGCGGCGCTGACCCGCGACGTCTGTTTCCTGCCGGAGGGCGAACTCCAGTCCCGCTCGCAGGGCAGCTCCCCGTATGACATCGCCCGCGACGAATCGAAGTATCCCTTCGAACGTATCTACGCCGCGGCCGACCTCGCCTCGCGCCTGGAGCCCGCGGCCCTGCCTCAACTGCACACCCTGCTCCGCGACTCGGACAGCGCGGTGCGTTATTGGGCGGCACTCGGTTTCCTCATGCGCGGTCAGGCCGGCGTGGAAAACGGCCAAGCCGACTTGCGCGGGGCGCTCGGGGACAAATCCCCCTATGTCCGCATCGTGGCCGCCCAGGCCCTGGCCCAATACGGCCCGGCGTCCGATTTGCAGCCGGCCCTCGCCGTGCTGGCCGAACTCGCCCCGCCCGCCAGGAACGGCGTGCTCGTGACGATGCCGGCCCTGAGCGCCATCGAGGAACTTGGCCCCAAGGCGGCCTCGCTCCATGAGCTCGTCCGCACGATGAGCCCGACCGGCCCCTCGCCCGACGGCCGCTACAACGGCTACGTGCTCCAGTTGATCCAAAATATCGCGCCCAAGCCCGCCGGCACGGCCCCGGCCAAGGGCAAGGGAAAGGGTAAACGCAAGGCCGCCGCCAAATCGGAACTTTGAAAACACCTCTGATCATGAATTCCCGCCCGATTCGCTCCCGGCTGTTGCCGACCATTCTCGTCGTCGCCCTCGGCGCGCTTGGCGCGCCGTCCTTCACCGGCGCCGCGCCAGCCAACCGGCCCAACGTGCTGTTCTTCGCCGTCGACGACCTGCGCCCCGAGTTCAACGCCTACGGCGCGAGTTATATCAAGAGTCCGAACCTCGATCGCATCGCCAAGGCCGGCATCACGTTTAATCACGCGTATTGCCAGCAGGCCGTGTGCTCGCCCACCCGCTCAAGCCTCATGACCGGCACGCGGCCCGACACCACGAAGGTCTGGGATCTGGAGACCCACTTCCGGGTCGCCCTGCCCCAGGTCGTCACCCTGGGCCAGCACTTCAAGAACAACGGCTACTTCGTGCAAGGGATGGGCAAGATCTACCACGGCGGATTCGACGATCCGGCGACCTGGACGGTGCCGTGGCAATCCCCCAAGGCCACCACCTACGCCCGCCCGGAGAACATCGCGCTCACCAAGCGCAACGTGCAGTCCGAACCCGACGGGGACCCGGTGAGCAAAAAGAAGAAGACCTCCAAACGCGCCCAGAAGGTCGCAGCGCGGGGCCCGCGGGGACCGGCGTTTGAGGCCGGCGACGTCCCCGACAATTATTACCAGGACGGCAAGGTCGCCGATCTCGCGGTCGAGACCCTCCGGACCATCAGCAAGAAATCGGAGCCGTTTTTCCTCGCGGTGGGGTTCGTGAAACCCCATCTGCCGTTCGTCTCCCCCCGGAAATACTGGGATCTCTACGATCCGGCGAAGATCCAGCTCGCCCCGAACAAGTACCGCCCGAAAAACGCCCCCGACTACGCCATCCAGGCGGGCGGCGAGATGCGCGCGTACCACGGCATTCCCACCGAATCGATCCCCGACGATCTCGCCCGCCAGCTCAAGCACGGCTATTACGCCGCGATCAGTTACATGGATGCCCAGGTGGGCAAAGTGCTCGACGAGCTCGATCGCCTGGGCCTACGCCAGAACACCATCATCATCCTCTGGGGCGATCACGGTTGGAAACTCGGCGAACACGATGCCTGGTGCAAACACACCAATTGCGAGAACGACACCAACGTCCCGCTGCTGCTCGCGGTGCCCGGCATGAAATCCGCCGGCGTGCGCAGCGATGCCCTGGTCGAGTTTGTCGACATCTATCCGACCCTCGCGGAACTCGCCGGCCTGCCCCTGCCGCGCCATCTCGAGGGCACGAGTTTCAAGCCTGTCCTCGATAATCCCCGCCGCGACTGGAAGCCGGCCGTCTTCAGCCAGTATCCGCGCGGCGTCGGCGGCAAGCAGCTCATGGGCTATTCCATGCGCACCGCCCGCTACCGCTTCACCGTCTGGTGCGACCGCAAGGACCACACCAAGATCGACGCGATCGAACTCTACGATCATCAGGTCGACCCGCAGGAAAACGTCAGCCTCGCCCAGATGCCGGCCCACGCCGCCTTGGTCAAAACGCTGATGACGCAATGGCGCGCCGGCTGGCAGGGCGCCCGGCCGACCGGGACGAACTGAGCGCAGCGTCTTCCCGGGCCAGGTGCCCCTCATGTTCTTGAGCTCCGAGTCCATCTGCCGGCCTCGTTGCATTTATGGGCGGGGTGACCTCCCCCGCGAGTCAAGTGCGGCGAGATCAACCAACAGCGGGGTGAGGGCACCCCGCCCACATCGAAGCTGACGTCGTCGGTTCATCGAGGCCGGTATCCTCCTGCGAAAAACGATCCCAGCCTGAAAGCGCCACCCTTGGTGGCTTGAATCCCACCCCTTGAAAACCAACGTAATGACTCGCCTGTCACGCTCCCTCACGATGCTCGCCGCGTTCCACGCGGCCCTGGCGGCGGGCGCCACCGCGGCGCCCTCCGCCCACCCCAACGTGCTGTTGGTGGTGGTCGACGACCTGAACCTGTCCCTGGGCTGTTATGGCAACTCCACCGTCCGTTCGCCCAACATCGATCGCCTCGCGGCGCGCGGCGTGCGATTCGATCGCGCCTATGCCCAGTATCCGCTCTGCAACCCGAGCCGGGTGTCGTTCCTGAGCGGACGCCGGCCCGAGACCAGCGGGGTCTACGTGCTGAGCACTTCCGCCCGCCAGGCCCTGCCCGAAGCCGTGATGCTGCCCCAGTTCTTCCGGCAGCAGGGCTACTACGCCGCCGGTGCCGGCAAGGTGTTTCACAATCAGCGCATGAGCGACCCCGCCTCCTGGGACCGCTACGAGGACGGCGCCGGCGAGGATCCCGGGGAAAAGGCCGCCATCGCAGCGCGCTACGGCGGCGGCGACGGCCGTCCCCGCTGGTATCCGCTTGAGACTGACGGCTCCCAGACCCGCGACGGACTGAACTCCCGGACGATCCACACCCTGCTGGCGCAGAAGGCCGAGGCGAAGACCCCGTTCTTCCTCGCGCTCGGCCTGCACAAGCCGCATCTGCCGTGGACCGCCCCCCAGCGCTTTTTCGACCTGTATCCCGAGGGTAGCGTCGCGGTTCCGACCGATCCGGCGATGAGCGGCATCCCGCCCATCGCGATGCAGACGGAACTCTCGGGCTTCGCCCAACCCGATACCCGCGCCGGGGCCCTCCGCGGGTATTACGCCTGCATTTCCTTCATCGATTTCGAACTCGGCCGCGTGTTCGACGAACTCGACCGCCGCGACCTCTGGAGCAGCACGCTCGTCGTCCTCGTCGGGGACAACGGCTTCCACCTCGGCGACCACGGCGGCCTCTGGTCCAAGCTGAGCGCATTCGACGCTGCCACCCACGTGCCCCTGATCCTGGCCGGCCCCGGGGTGCCCGCGGGCGGCACCATTTCCTCCCCCGTCGAACTCCTCGATATCTACCCGACCCTGGTGGACCTCGCGCGATTCTCCGCCCCGCCCGGCCTCCAGGGCCGGTCCCTTCGTCCTCTGCTCACCAACCCCGGCGCGCCCGGCTATGCCTACAGCCTCGTGTATCATTACGACGTCGCGGCGAAGCGCGACGTCGGCGGACGCACGGTCATCGGCCCGCAATGGCGCTACACGGAATGGGAGGGCGGGACCGCGGGTCGGGAACTCTACTGGCGTCCCGACGATGCCGGCGAATATCGCAACCGCGTGGCCGACGCCACCCTCTCTGAATCACTTCATGCGGCGGAAGCGCTGCTCAAGGCGGCACCGATGCCGAAGCCCGGCCCGGCCAACCGTCCGCGCGCCCTTGATCCCACCGCCAAGGTCAAGTGACCCAACCCTGCGACGACGCCGGCATCCCGGCCGGGGCCCGGGATTTCGCCAGCCAATGTTGCCCGCGCGAATCGAGTGTCTTGTCAGCGCCAACGGGTGTACAATCCGTCCCCTTGAAGGCCGCACGGTGCGCGCCAAGGTTTTGACTCGCACCGCGACCGGCCAACGCAACTGGAGGCAACCACTATGAATAATCCCTCGCCCGCTCCCATTCCGGTCAAACCTGCCGTCACCGTTGATCCGAAAGTGAAACTATCCCGCGGCGCCGACAAGCAGCACAACCGCGAGGTGGGGCACCTGCTGAAATCGCCCTCCCTGCAACGGCACCTGCCTCCCCGCAGCCTGCCGCACGCCCGCGGTCGTTAGCCGCCCTGCGCCCTGGTCGGGTCGATCGCTTGCTTGCGGCGCTCCTGCGCCGATCAGGGCCTGCCCGGCGTGACTCGCGCCGGTTTGGCGGGATCCATCTCCGCCTGTACCCGCCATTTTCCCACCGCCACGGCACCGTCGGCCCACTGGGGCGCCGGCAGGGGCGCGGCCGATTCCCTCGCCTGCACTTGGATGACGGCCAGCACCCGCAACCGCTCCTGCGGTGTTTCCGGCGTGGCGGAAAAGTGCCATTGGTCGGGGTACTCCAGGATCTGTCCCCCGCTCTTCTTGTTGCGCCAATTCCCCGCCGGAGGATCGAAGCGCGTGTCGATCTTCATCGCCAACGGCGCCGAGGCGTAGACATCCACGCGCGTGAGCGCCCGCGAGTTTTCGCCGCGCAGCGTTCCCTCGACCATCGTCAGACGCTGCGGGCTGTGCAGCAACCAATCCCACCGCGCCCGATGGTCGGCCTCCAATTCGTCATACACGATCAGCGTGGAAGGACGGAGCAAGAGCAGGTGCCGGCGGAAGGTGCGTAGGCCGGCCTTTTCTCCGTACGCGTGGGACGCATCGCCCACACACGTGCTCGTGTCCCCGGAATCCTCAAACGCCCGCAGGCCACCAAACCCCTCCGGGCCCGCCACCTGGCCGACCCCGTCAATCAGCACCGAATTCTGCGCCTTCGTCTGCGTGTACCAACCGGTGAAGTGATCATCCCCGTACCCGATGTAGTAGCCGGAGCCGACGAAGAGCCGCGCTCCGCCGAAATTGAGGTTAAAGCTGTTCTGGTCCCGGTGCATGTGGTTGTACGCGCCGAAGGGGCTGGAACGGAAACCGACCATCAGGTCGCCCGGCACCACGGCCAGGTCCGAATGCATGGAGACAATGCCGACGTCCCAAAACGCCCGCGCCTGCGGCAGATCCCGCGGTGAAACCGGCTTGACCGCGGTCCCCTCCAACCGGCCCCGCACCTTCTCCGCATACCAAAGCGCATAGGGATCGCCGAAGTGCCGCCCCAATTCCTCGACGAAACGACCGCGGGCGTCTGCGGGCGGATCGCTCCGCTCCGCGCCGTCGCCGAACCCGTCCGAGGCTGAACCGGGCGGCCAGCAATAGAGCTGGTAGTAGGGCGTTTGGCGGAACCAGGGGTGATCGAAGAAATCGACCCCCGAGAGTTTACCGAGCAGGGTCGGCATCTCCTGCATCGTGGCGAAGTTCGTGCCGAAATAGCTGATCCCATTCGCCCAGCCACCGTCCGTGGCGGAGAGCGTCGGGAACCGCGCAATCCACAGTTCGTAGACATACGCGAGCCACGTCGCCGCCTCCGGTTCGTCGCCGATCAGCGTCAGCGCGCTCTCCGTCGCCTGCATCAGGATATGCTGCCAGATGTGCGCATTGAAGATTTTCACCTCCAGGTTGTTGAGCGCCGAGGCGAAGAACGCGCTCGTGCGGAGGGTCAGCGCCTGCCGCACCTGCCGCCGTTCCGCCGGGGTCATCAGGTCGTGGCAGCCGTCATACACCTGCGCCATCGCCTGGATGCAGGCCCCGTCGGCAAAATCACTGACGCGGTGCGACGTGGCCCCGGCCGGGTCCAGGCCCGCCACGAACAGTCCGTACTTGAGCGCCGCCGCCCCAAAGCGCCGGTCGCCCGTCAGCCGGTAGGCCCGCACCAGTTCCTTCACCGGTTGCAGGATATCGCCGGCAAAACCCTTGCTGGCCCACTTCGCAAAATTCTTCCGCTCAAACTCCGTCTTGCCCTCGTCCTTGGCGTTGGCGTCGTCGGGGGCTGGAAGGGGTTTCGCCGCCAACCGCTCCGCCCGCTTGAGCAGCTCGCGCCGGGCCGCCGGATCGGGCGTCGGCTCCGCCAGGAGGATCCGCGGTCGCGTCGCCGCCACTCCCGCCAGCATCTGGGCCGCCGGCGGCGTGACAAAAGTCCTCGCCGCGGCCTCGACCCGGAAGTGCTGAATCGGCGACCACGCCGGCTCCCCACCCGGCTTCGCGATGACGGCAAATTGCCAGTGCCACGTCCCCGGCGCCAGCCGCTGGTGGGGATTGAACATCGCCCAGCGCAGCTCCGTCTCCCGGATGGTTTCCGGCGCCGCAAAGGTCGGGTCTTGCGACAGGCGAATCGCATAACGCACCCGGCTTCCTTTCGCCACCGGCCAGCGCAGGGACGGGGGGTTTACCTGCACGCTGACTTCGCGATCCGGCACGGGCGCCGCGAGCGTGACCGGATGGAGCGGCTGCCCGTCTTCCGCGGCGCCCCCGGTCGCCGCGGTCAGCAGGAGACAGGACAGGACGAGGTGGATTTTATTCATGATGATTGGGGTGGGTTCCGGTCGGCACGGCCCCGCTCAATAGGCAGTCGCGGGTGGGTTCGCCATTTGTCCCAGGGTCCGCAGGGTGATCTGCACATCCAGCCACACGGACCAGTGGGTGATGTAATAAACATCCCAGTACACCCGCCGGTTCAGCATTTCCCGCTCGAGCACCTCGCCGCGGAACCCCAGGCTCTGCGCCAGGCCCGAGATGCCCGGCTTCACCAGGTGACGCGTGCGGTAGCCCCGGGTCTGGCGCCGGAATTCCTCGTCGAGGAGGGGCATGTACGGGCGCGGCCCCACCACACTCATATCCCCCACCAGCACGTTCCAAAACTGCGGAAACTCATCCAGACTGCGCCGGCGCAGCATGCGGCCAAAGGGGAAGATCCGGGCATCCTCGGAGGTCGCCTGCCGCGATTCCATCGCCGCATCGTCCGGCCCCACGCGCATCGAGCGAAACTTCAGCATCCGGAAGACTTCGCCGCGCTGCCCGCGCCGCTCGCGCACATGAAACAGCGGGCCCGGCGCCTGCCGGCGTTGCATGATCCACACCCACGCGCACAGCGGCGGCAGCACCCACACCACCACGGGCAGGGCAATCACCAGATCGTACGCCCGCTTGATCAGGCGGTTGACGGGATCCTCCAAGGGTTCCTCCTGCAGCGTGTAAAAGTGCCGGCCTTCCTCCAGGGTGGGCACGAGCGGATGGGTGTAGCGTTCGGCCAGGTTGTTGTGAATGAGCAGCCGGCACCCGTATTCCTGGCAGATCTCGATCACGGCGCGGGCTTCCTCGTCGGTATCCGGCAGCCCCAGCAGCACCACCTGCCCGACGGGGCGTTCCCCAAGCACCCGCGGCAGATCGGCCACCCGCCCCAGCAGAGGAACGAAAGGCGCGGCCGACCCCGCCACCTCCACGTCGTCGGTCAGGAGTCCCACCGGGTGAATGCCCAGCGGTTCCTTGCGGGCAATCCAATCATTCAGCCGCCCGAAAGAGCCCACCCGCCCGATGAAGAGCGTCGGCAACCGGTGGCCGCGCTGAAACACCATGCGGGCCAGCAGGCGGGGCAGCCAGGTGTTGAGCGCGACCAGGCCCAGCCATGACCACAGCAGGAACGTGCCGAGGAAGAGGCGGCTGATGCTGCGATCGAGCGTCGCGAACATCATCGTGAAGGTGAGGAGCGCCATCAGCGCCACCTGCCGGGCCGCCAGGCCGGCGGCGTCGCCCCACTCGAGCTGGTGAAACCGCGCCGAGAGCCCCGTGAGTTCCCGGCGCGAAATCGCCATGCCCCCCACCATGCACAAAAAATACGGCAGCAGGTTGACCTCCCGGCTCAGCCGCACGATCGGCACGTAGCGCATGATGAACTCCGCGTAGACCCAGAAGAATATGCCCACGACCAGCGTGGTGGCTCCCGCGTGGAGGTTGGCAAGTCCGCGCGCCCGGGTCGTGATCATTGGCCCACCGTAGGACCGGGGACGCATCCCGTGCAAGCCCCCGGGCGCCAACTCCTCCCTCGATCGATCAAAACCGCGGCGCGTGCCGATAAACTGCGTCCCATACGCCCGCCCGCCTCCGCCTGGATCGCCACCGCCAGGCTCGTCGGCGTACGGCGAAGGTCGGCGAGCGTGCCCCCCGATGAGGCCTGGAAGTCCCCGTTCTCCCGGGCCCGGCTGATCGACTCCACCATGAGGTGGATCGACCGCACCATGAGGTGGATCGACCGCACCATGATCCCACCCCGCCCGGCCACCCGCTCCCGCGGCCGCACCCGCCCGCCGCACCCGTTGCCCCTACGGCACGATGATGAACAACGCGTCGTTGTTCACGCCGGTGCGAAAGATGCCGGTGGAGAGGTTCCCGTCGTCGATGATCTTGTCGATCGCGAGCAGCAGGTCCGAATTCACGGTCAGCGGAGCCGTGGCACTCTCACTGACACAGATCGCCGCCGTGTAGCGAACGCCGCCGTGCAACTGGCCGCTTTCCCAATTGTATTGCCCCCCCATCGGGGTGACCCGCTCCCAGGCGCTCTTGTTCAGACGATCCACCATCTCCGGAGGCAAAACCCCGGGATCGGTCTCCGCAGGGAAGCCGCCCTTTTCCTGGGCGTAGCCGTTAAAGGCCGCGGCAAACGTGCGCAGATCAGACGCGACCACCGAGGCGCGCGAGGCGACTTGGTAGCGCTTCGCACTGGGGACCGCCAGGCTCGCCAACACGCTGATGATCGCCACGACCACCATAATCTCGACGAGCGAAAACCCGGCGCAAGTCGACCGCGAACCCCGCCGCCTGTCTCCGACGCGGTGGGCCTGCGCCCCGCGTCCCATCCATCCATCGCCGGTCCGTGGGCGCATCGGAAGATGCCACACCGGGTGACCACCATGCGGATTGATTTTTTCCATCAGTATCGACGCCAGATTCACTGCAGCACCGAGTCTAACGCATCGCATCGTTGGCGCGAGCGTTAAGTGACCAACCTGTTCGCTTCGCCCCACCGCCCGGACCCCGGCCACTGGGTAAATCGCACGCCCCTCTCCCAAGCAGCGATCCCATCTCGAGAGGAGTCGTTTCCTTTGTGACTTCGGCGGTGACCTTTCGACCCCTCCACGGAGGTTCGGAAAATCTTCCTCCGCCCCGATCAATCTTCGTTCCCGTCGAGTTCCCTCGCCCTCCCACCTGTCGTTCCACTATGTTCTCCCTGCATGTTCCGTGTGCTCCCTCTCCGGCCACTCGCCCCGCTGCTCATCGCCGCCGTGTTTGGGCTGCTGCTGGCGCCGTCGCACGCGGCGGACACCGCCGCCGTCGCAGCCGATGGTTTTATCGTCGTCGAGTCGCTCGAGGCCCTCCGCGGCCACGTCGCGCGGGATCACGCCAGGGTCCGACTCAAGCCCGGCACCTACACGCTGGATCGCGCCACCTCCCGGCACTTCATTGAAATTTCCGCGCGCGACAGTTCCTGGGATTTCAGCGGGGTCGTGCTGCGCATCGACACGCGGCTCTTCCGCCAATTCGGCGGCCACCGCGACCCGCGCCTGCCCTTCTATTGCGTGTTTTCCCTGACCGGCGACCGGATCGTCCTGGCGGGGCTGAAGACCGAGAATTTCGGGGACCTGCCCGGCCTCCAGAGCCGGAACAAGATCTTCAACATCACCGGCACGGGCGTCGTCCTGCGCAATGTTGAGATCACCACTTCCGGCTCCAGCCCGTGGGGCTACGGCAGCCTCTACGGGATCAGCGGGGGCGACGTGCGCAAGATGAATGGCATCCGGATCGGCTGGCCCGCGAAGGAGGTGCAAGTGCTCGGGTGTCGCGTGCATATGCGCGCCATGGGCCACGGAATTTTCGTGCAGGGCGCCGTCAATACCTTGATCAAGGACTGCTCAGTCGACGGGTTGCTGCGGGCCACCAATGACATCCTGGCCGAGTGCGCCGGTTACGCGTTCGACCGCCATTTCATCGCCCACGGGAAGGACTACAGCGAAGGGGTCACGCTCGGGCCCAGGGGCGAAATCGTCCCCAACGAAATGATCGCCCTCAGCGAGGATGGCATCCGCCTCTACCCCGACGATGGCCGCGGCCACGCCACCGGTTCGACGACGATCGAAAACTGCACCGTGACCCGGATGCGCCGCGGCATCTGCACGGGACTCGGCCGGGCCGCCGATCGGGTGATCAACTGCGAGGCGCGCGAATGTGTGGCCGCCGGATTCAACGCCGGTTCGGGTGATGTGCTGGCACGGTGCCGCTCCGACGCCAAGTATGCCGAGGCGTTGTGCCTGCCCGCCATGAACTCGCGCGGGGCGCAGGTTGATTTGGAACTGCTCGACAGTCGCGGCGGACTGGCCAACGACCTGCTCGCCGTGATCAACGGCACTGCCCATCGGGTGCAATTGCACACCGCCACCCCCTCGGCGGCGGCCCTTCCCGGCCTGACCATCGCCCTGGGCTCGCGGCGCGGTTATGCGTTTTACCAGCAAGCGGCACCGCGCGCCGAAGGCATCCAACTGTCCAATGCGACTCCGGCGCCAATCGTGCTGGGACCGACCGCCTCCGCCAATGAGATCGTCAGCGTGGGTGCGGTGACCGATCGGAGCGGCGCCGCGGGCCGGAACCTGCCTGCCGGATCACGCGCCGACCCATCCCGATGATCCCGGAAAGTACCAGGCCTTTGCCTTCGCGTTCGGCTATATCAAGGGCCTGATCGACGCCGCCAACGCGGAAGTGCCGGCTTAGACTTCGGTGCTTCCGCCCCGTGGAACGAAGGGCCCCGCCTCACCGGAATTTCCGGATCCGCGCCTGCACGTCCGTCTCCAACCGGCGGATATGTTCCAGGGTGAACTCCTCCACCCCGAGGGCCGGATCCGCCACCAACGGGGTCAGATCCATCGCCCACGTGATGCCGGCCACGCGGTCGGTGGCATGCGAGGTGTGGTAGGTCGCGTGGGCCGACCGCCGGCCCAGGGTCGCCAGGTCGTAGCGCTTCCCACCGGTCACCTGCGAATCGAAGGCCTGCAGCAGCTTCACCGCGAGCGCCGGATGGCGGCCGGCATCAAGCGCAACCTTGTCGGCCTCCACCAGCCAGTCGAGATCGCGCCAGACCTCGCAGCCGAGCACGCGTCGGGGCCGGCGGTCCGCCGGCAGGGAGCGCAACGCCTCGAGGCACCGCAACAGCACCGCCACATGCGTGTCGTGCTTGTCGGCGGGATTGTGGAGATAAACCACCTCGGGCCGGCAGCCGCTGAAGAGTTGCGCCAAATCCGCCGCGACCGCCGGTTCGCCCGGCGTCTTCACCGCCGAGCTCGGATGCGCGAGCTGCAGTTGGATCGCATAGCGGCCCAGTTCCGCCGCCGCCCGCTGCTCCTGCCGCCGGACGACCTGCATTTCGTCATCCGTCAGATGGGCATAGGCTCCGGTGCGCGGTGAACCGGCGCCGTTGGTGACCACCACGCCGCCAAACGCTTTGCCCGGGGTGTCGAGACAGTCGGTGATCCCGGCGTGCGCCATGATCTCAATGTCGTCCTGGTGGGCGCCGAGACATAGATGCGTGACGCGGGCCAGCGCCGCTGCCGGATCCGACCCGCCGCCGGGAACGTAGATATCAGCCTGGGGATGGGAAAACTTCATGGTGAGGAGGGAGAAGACGGACGAAGGGCCGGCAGGCTGGCCGCGGCAATGGCCTGGCCGTGACGCTTGTCCTTCTCGTCGGGGGTGTGCAGTTGGACCTTTTCCGCCACCGCGGGGAAATCGGCGCGCAGGGCGGCCCGCGCCTGCGCGAGGATCAAGTCGCCCCCGGCGCCCGACGTCACCCGGCCGAGGACGAGGACATGCCGGAGTTCGTAAAAGTCCGCGTAGTGGGCGATCGCATACCCAAAGGCGGTGCCGATCGATTCGTAGATCGCGCGGGCGCGGGGGTCGCCGGCGGCCATCGCCGCCTGGACCGCGATCAACTGCTCGGGCAGCGGCTGTCCCGCCGGAAAGTCAAACCCCGCGACCCGGGCCAGGCGACCCACCGCCTGTTGCGAGAAATACTGCACGCCACAACCCAGGTCGCCCGACCACTCGTCCCGCGGCGCCGCCGCCTGGCAGGCGATCGGGGCGAAGGCCAGCTCGTTCAACCACGGGGTGATCCCACCGCCGGGCGTCACGTAGCCGGCCGCCAGGCTCGTGCCCATGGCGATCCCCAGCACCGCCCCGTCGCCCAGCGACATCGAGCCGGCCAGCGCGGTGACCTCGCCATCGTTGGCCACCTCAAACGGCACCCCGCCCCACCGTTCCTGCAGCGTGAAGAACATCCGGCGCACCCGGCTCTCATAAAGTTCCGCCGGCACGCCGCGAAACAACGACGCCGCCCTCACCTCGTTGTTCACGTAGATCCCGGCGGCACTGCCGCCAATCGCGTCGACCCGCGGGAGATGAGCCGCCGCCCGCCGCAGCGAATCGTGCACCCCCTCCAGATGATAGTCGGGGTCCGGCTGAAAATACGGATCCCACGCGATCTCCTCGGAGAACACGACCCGGCCGTCGATCACCGCCGCCGCTTTGCGGTCACTGCCCCCGAGATCGAATCCGATCCGGCAGCCATCGAGATGCCGGCCCACGGGCCGCGAAGACAATTCCCCGGCCGGCAAGTCCGCCCACGCCGCCGCGGTGACTGAGAAACCGGCGCGATACACCTCCCGGCCCATCAACCCACAATCAAACGCTCGCGCCCCGGTCGGCGCGTAGATCGCCGCCAGGGCCGTGGCAATCTCGTCGGCGCCGGCGATTTGCACCCGGCAGCCGCCCTTCTGCCAGAGCAGGAATTTCAATCCCCGCTCGACAAAGGTCACGTTGAGCGCGGCCGCCGGATGGTCGCGCCCGAGCACCCGGAGGTCATGACGCGACACCGCGCCGTCGGGGGCACTGAGCACCAGGGCCAGGGGGCGCGCGCCGGCATCACGGGCCACCAGCGCCCGGTACGCCCGGTTCCATAACGCGGCGGGCCGGAAGTCGCGCTCGAGGGGCGGAAGAAGGGTGGGAGTCGCGTCAATCATGGCGGTAAACACCGGGCTTTTGTGGGCGGGGTGCCCTCACCCCGCGAGTTTCGCGCCATCCTGGGGAGGAAGGAACCCCGCCCGCAATCACATGGCATTCCCGTATCCAGGGAATTAACTTTTCCTTCAGCCCAAACGGGCCATCCATCAGCGGCGGCCATCACTCGATCGGGGCGCGGGCAAAACCCTCGAGCGCCTCGTAGTCGGCGAGCCCGAGTTGGTCGTAGGTTGCCGCCAGGGCCCGGTTTTGTTGTTCGGCCTGCTGCCAGGGTTCCCGCAAACCGGCCGCCATCGCGGTCTGGCTGCGCTGGCTCTTGTGGTGGTACACCGCCTGCACTTTCTGCGCGAGCTCCCGCGGACTAAGCGGCACGGCCATGGCGATGTCGCCCGCCTCCCAGGGATTTTCCACCCCGCGGAACACCCAACTGCGGCAATCCTTGTACCAGGCCTCGGCGCCCACAAGGCGGCAGGCCGCCCGCACCAGGCTGAAGCCGACCGCGGTGATCGACGACGGGTCGTCGCGATCGCCGGTTAGAAAGATCTGGTTGGGCTCGTATTCCCGCAGCACGGCCGCCACCGCCTCGACGTCCGACTGATCCGGCGCAAACTGCCGGTAGCGTCCCCGCTCGTAGAAGGGCAAATCCAGAAAGCGGTTCTGATCCGCGGCGAAGCCGCAGTCGCGCAACGAGGCGCGGGCCTCACCCCGGCGCAACAGGCCCTTGAGCTGGCGAATCGACGGCGAGTCGCCGGCGAACATCGGCTTTTCGAGCAACTCCCGCCGCGCCTGCCGCGCAAACTCCGCCACCGGCCCCTGCGCGCGGGCCAGGGTCTCCGCGATCTCCCCCACCAAGTCCGCCGCCATCACCGCCTCCTCGTCCGGCACCGCCAGGTTGCCCGAGGTCAGGTAAACGACCGTCACCACATGGCCCTGGTCCTTCAGCCGCCGCAGGGTTCCGCCCATCCCGAGCACATCGTGTGATGGCTCCGGACTGAAGACCACGACCCGCTTCGGATGCGGGAACGCGCGCTCCGGTCGCGACGAGTCGTCGGCATGGGGCTTGCCGCCCGGCCACCCCGTGATCGTGTGCTGAATTTCGTTGAAGATCCGGATGTTCAGCCCGTAGGACGGCCCGCGTTCGGTCAGGAGATCGGCCATGCCGTGTTCACTGTAGTCGGTGTCGAGCAGCTTGAGCACGGGCTTCTTGGCGGTCTGCGCCAGCCAGATGACCGCCTGACGCGTGACCGGCGGCGTCCACGCGATGGAGCTCACGAGCCAGGGACGCCGCACGCGCGTGAGAGCCCCGGCGGCGGTGCGATCGATGAGAAAACGCACCTGGGGGTGCCCTTGCAGGAAGCTCGCCGGCAACGCGTCCGTGGGCCGGCCCTCAATCGCGTGGGCAATCACCGTCGCCTTCGCCTCGCCCCAGGCGAGCAGGACGATCCGCCGGGCATCGAGGATGGTGCCGATCCCCATGGTGATGGCATGGCGCGGGACGTTGTCCTCCCCCAGAAAGTCGCGGGCGGCATCGCGCAAGGTGAGACCGTCGAGCGTCACCAACCGGGTGCGGGATTCCCGCGAGGACCCGGGTTCATTGAAGCCGATGTGCCCCGTGCGGCCGATGCCGAGCACCTGCAGATCCAAGCCGCCCGCCGCCCGAATCTTCTCCTCGTACCGGCTGCACCAGGCAAAGACCTCCGCCCGGGGCACGGTCCCGTCGGGCACATGAATGTTTTCCGCCGGGACATCGATGTGGTTGAACAACTGCTCGTGCATGAACCGCCAGTAGCTCTCCGGATGCTCGCGCGGCAGCCCGTAGTACTCGTCGAGGTTGAACGTGATCACGCGCCGGAAACTCAGGCCCTCCTCGCGGTGCAGGCGAATCAGCTGCTTGTACAGCCGGACGGGCGTGGACCCGGTCGCCAGGCCCAGGACCGTGGGCCGCCCCGCGGCGTCGTTCGCCCGGATCATCGCGGCCATCTCCCCGGCAATGCTCGCGCAGGCGTCGTCGGCGCCGTCGAAGACCTCGGTGGCGAGGCGTTCGCGCTGCTGCGACTCGATCGAGGTGGGGATCGGGCTGGTGCCCGGGGAGGACTGCAGCGCCGCCCCCGGCCGGCGGGCGTGGCGCCGGATGATGGCCTCCATCTCGTCCTGCTGCGCCTCCATGCTGCGCACGAGCGCGAATTGCGCGCGCGCGCGGTCGAGGTTGTGGGCCGGGCGCGCCGTCTTGAAATAGACATCGCCCTCGAGGAAGTCGGTGAGGAAGCGGAGACCGATCTCCAGCGTGATGAGGCGGCCGGAGAACGCGAGGTGGGCCACCTCCGTCTCGTTCAACATGGAGCGGGTCGCGCCGAGGTAACCTTCGGCCAGCGCCTCGAAGATGTCCATCCGCGCCGTGACCCGCGAGACCTCCGGCTCGTCCTCCGCGGCGGAGTTCGTGGCCGAGCGGACCATGTCGCCAAAGTCGTACAGGGCCAGGCCGGGCATCACCGTATCGAGATCGATGACACAGATGCCCGCCCCGGTCGTGTCGTCGATCAACACGTTGTTCAGCTTGGTGTCGTTGTGCGTGATCCGCTCGGGCATCGCGCCGCGGGCGTGCAGGTCGAGCAGCACATCCACCATTGACTCGCGCTCGAAAACCAGGGCGATCTCCGCCGCGGCCGCGCGCGCCCGGCCCCGCTTGTCCTCCGCCACCGCGCGCCGGAGGGTCTCCAGGCGGCGGCGGGTGTGGTGAAAATCGGGGATGGTCTCCCGCAGGCGCCCCCCGGGCAGATCGCTGAGCAGCCGCTGAAATTCGCCAAACGCTTTCGCCCCCTCGCGGGCCATGGCCGGATGCTTGATGAGGTCGTGCGACTGCGCCCCTTCGATGAAAATGTAGCAGCGCCACGCGCCGCATTCATCGCGGTGCAGGTTGGCCCCGGATCGCGTCGGCACGAGGGTCAGGGCCCGGCGGATGGCATCCGGCGCCCCGGACGCCAACGCCCGCCGGCTGGCGTGCGCCGTCACCCGCGCGACGTTCTCCATCACCGCCTCGATGTGTTTGAACACATGCTCGTTCAGGCGCTGCAGAATATACCGGGTCGTCACGCCCCCCTGTTCAAACGACACGGCGAACGTGTCATGGATGTGGCCGTTGCCATAGGGCGCGCCCCCGCAGTAGGTGCCACCCAGTCGGAAGGCGGAGGCCACGGTGCGCAGTTCCGTCGCGTCAATGGGTCGGAAGGACATGCGCTCAGGAAACACATTGAACAAATGTTGCGCAACAGAATTTTGTTTGTTGCGACCATCCCGGTCGGCTCCATGCTGACCCCGTTCCATGGCCCGGTCCCTTCGACGCCCCCGCTCCACTCCCCTGCCCTCCGCGGCCCCCCCGGAGGCCGCACTCGTCGCCCGGCTGCGCAAGATCGTGGCGAACCTGGCTGCCGACCAACCGCTGCCCCCGACGCGGGAACTGGGAACACGCTTCGGCGTGGCGAACACCACGGTCTACCGGGTGCTCCGCGCCATGGCCGAGGCCGGCGACGTGTGGCAGCATCCCACCAATGGCCGCTATTTTCCCACCAGCGCCCGCCTCCTCATCGACCGCCCCAAACCCGTGGCGTGCCTGATCCGCCGGCTCGAGTTGGGCAGCGAGCTTTACCGGGAACTCTTGGAGGGCATCAGCGCCGGCTGCGGGGCCGGCCGGCGGACCATGCTGCTCTGGCACGACGAACTCCTTGTCAATCACCCCGACCCCCACCAACCCCCGGTTTTCGCGACCTTCGCCCGGCAGCGCGCGATCCTCGCCGATTTTCTCGACCGGCACGGCGACTCCGCCGGTGGCTTCATCCTCGATCACGTCTGGAGCGACGACGCCTTGGGGGCCCACGCCGGCCGCCTGCAACCCGCCGTCGTGCTGTTTCGGAACTGTCCGCTCAGTTTTCTGGGCAACGCCGCGGCCGATTTCCGCGCCGGGGCCTTCAAGGCCATCGGTCATCTCCTGGGCCGGGGTTACGAACAGATCATTCCCGCCCGGCCCTTCTCCGGCGACCCCGCGGCCGACGAATTCGCCGCGACCTTGCGGACGGTGGCCACCGAACTCGGCTGCGCCGCCCGGATCACCGCCGCAGTCGGCGCCAGCACGCAGGCCGAACGCGCTGCGCTCGGGCAGCGTCTGCGCGGGGCCACCCGCCGCACCGCCGTGGTCTGCCCGGAGGACAACGTGGCCATGCTGCTCTGGTCCGCCCTGCGGGAGGCCCGCCTCGAGTGTCCCCGGCAGATCGGTTTGCTGTCCGTGATGGGCACGGATTTCGCCACCCGGGCCGGCTTGAGCTGCCTGCGTTACGACATGCGCGCGCTGGGTCGGATGGCCGTCGAAGCCCTCGGCGCGACCCCACCCAGTCGCGGCGCGCTCGAGCCGTCGCTTTGTGCCGGCGAGACGACCTAAAGCGGTGGCCCCACCCGACCACGGGACCGAAAACGGGGCAACCCCGACGGAGCGGCCCGGCTCACGCCGCCAACGCATGGCAGGCCCGGACGAGCTGCTCGTCCGTCAGCGCGGTCGCCCGCACCAGCGCCCAGAGGGTCTCCGGTTCCCACAGGGCCGAACGCAAGGGCTCGAGCAAGCGTCGCGGCAAGTCGGGATCCGCGATATTCCGCAACGCCGCCAGCGTTTGTCGGGAGGCCGGCAAACCCAGCCACTGCAACACCCCGAAAACGCCCTCCCGTTCGTGGACGGCGGCAATTTCCGCCCAGGCCGGCTGCCGGCCGCCGCGCAGGCCCAGGTGCGAGGCCAGAAAAGGGGTCAGGGCCGGGGCGGCCACCAGGGTATCAAACAACCCCGGACAGCGCACAACCACGGCCAGCGCCGCCATGCGGCTGAACGCAAAACGCGCCAGGAACTCGCGGTGGGCCGCCGGAAGGTACTCCAGATAACGCCGCCACCGCGCGGCCCCCACCCCCAGCACCGCCGACTCCAGGACCGCCTCGGAGGGTTCCACCTCCCGCCAGCAACCCGGCGCGACCTCCGCCCCAAACGCCACCTCAGGCCAGATCGTCACCCGGTGGCGGATCCCGTCATGGACCCAGACGAGATCGGGCGAGGTGGCGGGGACGGAACCGACGGAGCGGGGGGAGCGGGGGGAGCGGAGGGAGCGGGAATTCATGCCCGCACTCTACGCCCCCAGGTGGGACATTGCTTGTCCCACGCCAAATAAATCGCTGCAATCCCGCGATGCCCGCCCGCGCCCAACTTTCCCGCCCGCCCATCGAACGCATGCTGCGCATCCACGACGAACTGCGACGCGGCGCCTTCACCAACTGCACCCGGCTCGCCGACATCTTCGAGGTCTCGCGCAAGACCATCGTCCGCGACATCGCCTTCATGCGGGATCGGCTCGAGCTCCCGATCGAGTTCGACGCGCAGATCAACGCCTACCGCTACACGCACCCGGTGTCGGCGTTTCCCACGGTGCAGGTGACCGAAGGCGAGCTGCTTGCCCTCCTCGTGGCGCGCAAGGCGCTCGAGCAATACCGCGGCACCCCGTTCCACCGGCAGCTCGAGGCGTCTTTCGACAAGCTCACCGGCGGGTTGAAGGATCGCATCTCGTTCTCCCCGGCGGACGAGTTGCAGTCGGTGTCGTTCAAGAACGTGGGGCTCGGCCGGTCGGACCTCGCCGTGTTCAACACCCTGAGCAGCGCCGTGCTCCGTTCGCACGAAGTGGAGTTCGACTACCGCAAGCCCGGAGAGAAAAAGCCCATCCGCCGCCGCGTGCAACCCTACCACCTCGCCCTCCGGGAGAACCTCTGGTACCTCATCGCGTTCGACGTGGAGCGCCACGCCCTGCGCACCTTCGCCCTGCCCCGCGTCTCGCGGGTGACCGCGCGGGTCGAACGCTTCGTCCGCCCCCCCGACTTTTCCCCGGAGAAGTTCTTCGCCACCGCCTTGGGCGTGCTCGGCGGGACCGGTAATTTTCGTGTGGTGGTGCGCTTCAGCGCCGCGGTCGCCGACCGGGTGCGGGAGCGCGAGTGGCACGAATCGCAGGAATTGCGCGATCTGGCCGACGGCGGCGTCGAACTTGCCCTGCAACTCGGCGCCCTGCCCGAGATCGAAGGCTGGGTGCTCACGTGGGGCGCCGATGCCGAGGTCGTGCAGCCCCGGGAACTCCGGGTGCGGTTGGGCCAGATCGCCACCCGGCTCGCCGCCGTTTACCGCTGATGCTCCCTCCCGGGAACCCCGGTCCATCCACCCGGTTTTCTTCCCGGTGGAACGGTGCCGCAAGTCGCGGCGTGCCACCGCGAAAATTCCGTCACCTTTCCCGGAGACCTGCGTCTATGCCGACCGCGCAGTAATCTTTATTGCTCCGGTGGCCTGCGCCGGTCTTTTGTTTGCGGCGCGCTCGCTTTCCCACTCCCTCTTCCCTCACGTCATGGCAAAATCAAAAAGTTACGGTGGTCTCATTTTCCTCCTGGTTATCGTCGCGGCCGGAGCTGGCGGCGGCTGGTATTACCTCAACGGCAAGACCGAAAAGGCGCCTGAATTCCAGACCACCAAGGTCGCCCGGGGAGACATCACCCAATCGGTCACCGCCACCGGGGATCTCCAGCCCGTGGTGACCGTCGACATCGGCGCCCAGGTTTCAGGTCAGATCAAGGAAGTGCTGGTGGACTACAACTCGAAGGTGAAGGCCGGCGACGTGCTGGCGCGGATCGACGAATCGACCCCCACCCAGCGCCTGCGGCAGGCGGACGCCGACCTCGAGTCGACCAAGGCCAATAACCGCCTGCTCACGATGAACGTCGAGCGCACCCGCGAACTCTTCAAGAAGCAGCTCGTTTCCCAGCAGGAACTCGACAATGCCGAGGCCCAACTGGCCCAGTCGAACGCCCAACTCCTCACCCGCACCGCCGCCGTGGAGAACTCCAAGCTCGACCTCGAGCGTTGCACCATCGTGGCCCCCATCGACGGCATGGTGCTCGACCGCCGGACGGACAAGGGCCGCACCGTCAACGCGAACATGAACTCGCCGGTCCTTTTCACCCTCGTGAACGACCTGACGAAGATGCAAATCAACGCCGCCGTCGCCGAGGCCGACATCGGCAGCATCGCCGAGGGTCAGGACGTCAAGTTCACCGTGGATGCCTTCCCCAATCGCACGTTCTTCGGCAAGGTGCGCATGGTCCGCAACGCGGCCAGCGTCAGCCAGAGCGTCGTGTCCTACGCCACCATCATCGAAGTGAGCAACGACGACCTGAAGCTGAAGCCCGGCATGACCGCCAATGTGTCCATCGTCGTGCAGCAGCGCCCCAATGTACTCCGCATCGCCAACGGCGCCCTGCGCGTCCGGGTCCCGCAGGAACTGCTGGCCGCCCCCCTGCCCACCGCGGGAGACAAGAAGGACGGAAAGAAGAACGGCGCTCCGACGCTAACGGACGCCGAACAGCGTGATGCCCGCATTGCCATCATGCGCGACGTAGGCTTTGAACGCGGTTCCCCGCCGTCGCCGGATCAGATCGAAAAGGCCAAGACTCTGGCCAAGGAAAAGGGCCTCGACCCCGACCTCCTGGTCGCGTCGATGTCGATGAGCGCCGGCCGGGGCAAGGGGGGCGACAAAGGTAGTCGCGGTGGTGGCGGTAGCGGCGGCTCCCGCGGGGGCGGCGGCACCTCCGTGGATCGGGGCTTCAACAATACCATCGTCACCCGCACCATGTACAAATTTGCCGACCCCGAGGCCGAAGTGAAGAAAGTCCTGCCGGTCTCCGTGAAACTGGGCATCTCCGACGGCTTTTCCACGGAGGTGCTCGAAGGCCTCGCCGAAGGCGACACGGTCATCACCGGCATCATCCTGCCGGGCGCCACCGCGGCGGCGGCCCAGCCCCCCGGGGGCGGCTCGCAGAATCCCTTCAGCAGCAGCCGCATGAGCCGCGGCGGCGGGCGCTGATCACAGCCTCGTCGTTAACGCCGCATCCTCTCGCCCATGTCTCCGGTCGTCCAAATCAAGGATATTCACAAGATCTACGAATCGGGCGAGGTGCCCGTGCACGCCGTCCGCGGGGTGACGGTGGATATTCAACGGGGCGAATTCATTGCCCTGATGGGCGCCAGCGGCTCGGGCAAATCCACGCTGATGAACGTGCTCGGGTGTCTGGATCGCCCGACCCGCGGCACCTACCTGCTCGACGGCATCGATATCGACCTGCTCGACCGCAACGAACTCGCGGACCTGCGGAACCAGAAGCTCGGATTCGTCTTCCAGGGCTTCAATCTCCTCGCCCGCACCACCGCGCTCGAAAACGTCGAACTGCCCATGCTCTACGGGCGCCATCGCAAGCACAGCATGGCGGAAATCCGGGAGCGAGCCATGCATTGCCTCGACATCGTGGGTCTCGCCAATCGTTTCGATCACTTTCCCAACCAGCTTTCGGGCGGCCAGCAGCAACGCGTGGCCATCGCCCGCGGCCTGGTCAATGAGCCGCAGGTCCTGCTCGCCGACGAACCCACCGGCAATCTGGACTCCCGCACTTCGGTCGAGGTCATGGGGGTCTTCCAGAAGCTCAACAATCAGGGCATCACCATCGTCATGGTCACGCACGAGCTCGACATCGCCAGCTACTGCAAGCGCAACTTGATTCTGCGCGACGGGGTGGTCGTCCGCGATGAACCCACCCAGAGCCGCCAGATCGCCGAAAGCGAGATGGAAAAACTCCAGCAGGCCGAGAAGGCCGCCAAGCTGATTGGCACGCCCGACGCCTGATCGCCCCGCCGCCTCGTCCCTCCCTTCGCGCGATCGCCGTCACCACCGCTGATCGCCACCTTTCCTCACCTCCCGAGAGTCCCCCATGAGATTCACCAACACTCTCCGCGTCGCGCTTCGCGCCCTCAGCCGTAACACCATGCGTTCGATGCTCACGGCCCTGGGCATGATCATCGGCGTCGCCGCCGTGATCACCATGGTGAGCATCGGCAACGGCGCCAAGGCCCAGGTCGAGGCCCAGGTCGCTTCCCTCGGCCAGAATCTCATCACCGTCATGCCCGGCAGCTTCAGCAGCGGTGGCATGCGTGGCGGCTTCGGGAGTTCCGCCAGTCTCACCCCGGAGGACGCCGATGCCATTTCCGCCGAGGTGATGAATATCGACGGCCTCAGCCCCGAAGTGCGGGATCGCAGCCAGATCCTCGCCAACGGCCTCAACTGGAACACCAATGTCAACGGGGTCGGTCCCGACTACCCGTACGTCCGCAACTGGCCCATCGACGCCGGCGCCATGTTCACCGATCAGGACGTGAAGTCCCTCGCGAAGGTCTGCGTCATCGGCAAGACCGTCGTCGATCAGCTGTTCCCCGACGAGAATCCGATCGGCCAGACGCTCCGAATCCGCAATCTTCCCTTCCGCATCCTCGGCGTCCTTTCGGCCAAGGGCTTCAGTATCTTTGGCTCGGATGAGGACGATGTCGTGCTCATCCCTTACACGTCGCATATGCGGCGCGTCTCCCGGCGCACGTCCATCAGCATGATCCGCATCCAGGCCGCGTCGGCCGACAAGATTGACCTGGTCAAGACCTCCGTCGAGGACCTGCTCACCCAGCGCCGACGCGGCCGCGAGCCCGACTTCACCGTGCGCACCCAGGAGGAACTCGCCACGGCCGCCACCCAGACCGCCAAGACCATGACCGGGTTGCTGGCCGGCATCGCCGGCGTCTCGCTCATCGTCGGCGGCATCGGGATCATGAACATCATGCTCGTCTCCGTCACGGAGCGCACGCGCGAGATCGGCATCCGTCTCGCCATCGGCGCCCACGGGCGGGACGTGCTCACCCAATTCCTCATCGAGGCCATCCTGCTCAGCTCCCTGGGCGGGATCATCGGCGTCTGCGTCGGAGTCGGGGGCTCGCAGATGCTTTCGAGTTACAACGGCTGGCCCGTGCTTGTACCCACGACGTGGATCTTCATTTCCGTCGCCGGCAGCGCCGTCGTCGGGATCATCTCGGGCTTTTATCCCGCCTACAAGGCCGCCCAACTCGACCCGATCGACGCGCTGCGCTACGAATGACCCCGGGCCGCGCGGCGGGGCGCCCGACCACTCCCGGGCACGAGATTCCATCCGGATCATGAGGCGCTTTCCTTCCTGCCTGCTCTTGATCGTGCTGCTGCCGCTTCCGATCCTCCGGGGCGCCGAGCCCTCTCACCTCGATCTCCGGCGCGAGGCCGAGGCCGCCTACCAACGCCAGGACTATGCGGCCGCCCTGGAAGCCACGCGCCACGCCCTCGCGCTCCGACCCGATTCCCCGCGCTACCGGTATAATCTGGCGGCACTTTCCACTCTCACCGACGATTCCGCCGCCGCCCTCGCCACCTTGCGGCAACTCGCCGCCCTCGGCGTCGTGCTGCCGGTTGAACGCGATCCCGACTTCGCCCGCCTGCAGGGCACGCCGGAATTTCGCCAGATTCTCAATTTGTTTGCCGCCAACCGGGAACCCCGGGGCCACCTCACGCCCCTGGCCGAACTCACCGGACGCACCGGCATCGTCGAGGGCATCGCCTACCACGCCCGCACCGGCGACTTGTTCCTCTCCGACGTCCATCATCGCTGCATCTGGCGGCGCGATCGCGATGGACGCCTGACCCGGTTCACCGCCGAGGACGACGATCTCCTGGGCATCTTTGGCCTCGCCATCGACGAACCCCGCAACGCCCTCTGGGCCGCCCTGCGGGCCCTGCCCGAAATGGCCGGCTACACCTCGGGCCAGAAAGGCCACACCGGCCTCGCCGAATTCGACCTGGGCAGCGGCGAACTCCGGCAGGTGGTGCCCATTCCCGGCGACGGCCGCGAGAGTGCGATCGGCGATCTCACGGTCGGACCCGACGGCACGGTTTACGCCACCGATGCCAAGGCGCCCATCATCTGGAAATTTGTGCCGGGCGCCGCGGAGGCCCAGAAGGTCGCCGAGTCCCCGGCGTTTTCGTCCCTCCAGGGCATCGTGCTCCTGCGGCAAACCCTGATTGTCGCGGACTATGCCAATGGCCTCTTCGCCGTTGATCCCCGCCGCGGCGACCTCACCGCGCTCGTCGCCCCGAAGGACACCACGCTGCTCGGAATCGACGGACTCGTGGCCATTCCCGGCGGCGTCATCGCCACGCAAAACGGCGTCGAACCCTCCCGGGTGCTGCGCATCAACCTGAGTCCCGCCGCCGATTCCATCACCGCGGTGTCGGTGCTGGCGGCGGGCCAGCCGACCCTCACCGATATCACGCTGATCACCTTGGTGAACGACCGCCCGACCCTCGTCGCCGGCTCCGGCTGGGACGGTTTTGATCCCACCAAAACCCGGGAACCCGCCCCTCATACGGTCCGGATTCTTCAGGTGGAGATTCCCTGACGGGGCCCGCGCGTGAAGGCCCATCGCGACCAACGCATGCACGGTTTCACCGTGCTGGCTGTGCTCGCCCTCGCGGCGTGTCCCCTCGCCGCGAGCGAGTTGGACGACGCTCGCGCCCTCTTGGCGGCCAAACGTTATCCGGAGGCCCGCGCCGCCTTCGAAAAGATCCTCGCCGCCGATCCCCGCAACGCCGCCGCCTGCCACGCCCTCGGCCTCACGCTCCGGCTTCGCCATGACCCGGCCGCCGCCGAGGAAGCCGTGACGTGGCTGGCGCGGGCGGTCGAGTTGGAGCCCAACAACGCCACCTACCTGGGCGACTTCGGCGGCACGTCACTGTTGCTGGCCAGTCGCACCCACTCGTATTCGTCCGCCACCAAGGGACGCGACGCGATGGAAAAGGCCCTGAAACTCAATCCCGACTACCTCGACGCCCGCGAGGGCCTGATTCAATTCTACGAACGGGCGCCCTGGCCGATCGGCAGCAGTGCGAAAGCCGCCGCGCACCTGGCCGAATTGCGCCGGCGCGATCCCGACCGCGCCACCGTCCTCGGCGTCATGGCCAAGTCGAACGCCAAAGACTACCCGGCCGCCTTCAAGCTCTGCGAGGAGGTGCTCGCCCGCAATCCCGCCAACTACTCCGCACTTTTCTTTTTTGGCCGGACCGCCGCGGTCAGCGGCCAGCAGTTGGAGCGGGGACTCGCGTGCCTGCAAAAGTGCCTGACCCTGGAGCCTCCGACCCCGGCCTCGCCCGCTCCCAGCGTGGTCTGGCAGCGCCTCGGTCACCTCCACGAGCAAATGGGGCAGCCCGCGGAAGCCCGCCTGGCCTACGAAGCCGCGCTGAAGCTGGACCCCGGCAACCGCGGGGCGACGAGCGGACTCGCGCGGCTGCCCGCCCAGTAGTCGCCTCCCGGCAGGCCGCGGGCCCGTTGTCCGCCTCGCGCTCGAAATCCCAGCCGTGCCGCCGCCCGGGAAAGCCCGGCCGTCCTGCCTCCGGAATTTTCCCACTCGACTTTCGCCCCACGCCGCCGCCACTCCTTGGCCGGATGTCCACGCCGCCTCTCGTTGAATTTCGTGCCGTCTCCAAGCGATTCGGCGCCGGTCCGCTGGTGCTGGACGGGATTTCGTTCACGGCCCGCGCGGGTGACTTTGTTTCCTTCATCGGCCCGAGCGGCTGCGGCAAATCCACCCTGCTCCGCCTCCTCGCCGGCCTGAGCCCGGTTTCCTCGGGCCGCCTGACGGTCGACGACCTCACGCCCGAGGCCGCCGCCGCCGAACTCGCCTTCGTTTTCCAGGAACCCACGCTGCTCCCCTGGCTCAACGTCGCGCGCAATGTCGAACTGCCGCAGCGCCTGCGCGGCACCGCCCCGGCCGAACGTGCAGCCAACCGCCAGCGTGTCCTGGATCTCGTGCGACTCGGGGATCGGGCCGCCGCCTATCCCCGCCAGCTCTCCGGCGGCCAGAAGATGCGGGTGTCCATCGCCCGGGCCCTGGCCCTTTCGCCCAAGATCCTCCTGCTCGACGAGCCGTTCGGCGCGCTGGACGAGATGACACGCGAACACCTCAACGAGGAATTGCTCGCGATTCGCGGCGCGGAAGCGTGGACCGCCTTCTTCGTCACCCACTCGGTGGCCGAGGCGGTGTTTCTCTCCAACCGTATCCTCGTGATGTCCTCCAACCCCGGCCGGATTCATTCCGAGATCACCGTGCCGCTGCCCTATCCTCGCACCAGCGACACCCGCCTTTCCCGCGAGTATCTCGATCGCGTGGCGGACGTTTCCCGCGTGCTGCGATCCGTCGAAGGGCCGGAGCCCGCTCCCACCCGCTGAAGCGCCCGGCCCCCATCATCGAACCTGCAATTTGACCTCTCGCCACGCCCTCCGCCCCCACCACCCGTGAGCCGCCCGCTGCTCAAGCTCTTCCTGCCCGCCTTCACCGGCGTTATCGTGATTGCCGTGTGGTATGGCGTGCACTTTTACCTCACCGAGGAAATGCGCTTCCTGCTCCCGTCACCCGGGGCCGTCCTGCAGGCGTTGATCGACAACCGCGACACCCTCGCCCGGGCGACCCTCAACACCACCGAGGGGGCGTTGCTTGGTTTCGGTCTCGCGGTCGGCGTCAGCCTCGTGCTTGCCCTCCTGCTTTCGCTGTCCTCGCTGGTGCGCACCAGCCTCTATCCGTACCTCATGGCGCTGCAGATGACGCCCCTGCCCGTGCTTGCCCCCATCTGTGTCATCTGGGTGGGCGCCGGCCTGAAGAGTGTCGCGCTGCTCACCTTCGTCATCGCCTTCTTTCCCCTCGTCGTGAACACCACGCAGGGTCTCATCTCGGCCGATCGCCACCTCGTCGAACTCTTCCGCCTGTACCGCGCGGACCGCGCCCAGCAACTCTTCCTCCTGCGCCTCCCGGCCGCGCTGCCCTACTTCTTCACCGGCCTGCGCATCGCCGCCACCCTCGCCCCCATCGGCGCGGTCGTCGCCGATATGAACGCCGGCTCCTCGGCGGGCGACGGCGGCGGCCTCGGCTTTCAGGCCGTGATCTACGCCAGCCAGGCCAAGTATCCGGCCCTCTTCGCCACCGCCGCCACCACCTGCGTGCTCGGTTTCGTGCTCAACGCCGCCGTGATCGCGCTGGCCTGGATCGCCCTGCACCACTGGCACGATTCCTACGAACGCACCGACCCTTGAGCGGCGACGGAGAGGATTCCCAACGCGAATCGCCCGCTCGCGTTGCCATTCGTGAATTCCTGAATTCCCAGTAGGAAGCTTCGATGAACCCACTCCGCCTCCTCGGCCCGATGTTGGCCGCCGCCAGCTTTGCCGTCGCCCCCGCGGCGGAGAAGCCCCTTTTCCCGCTCAAGGTGCAACTCGACTGGGTCGCCGAACCTGAACACGGCGGCCTCTATCAGGCCCTGGCTCGCGGCTACTTCCGGGAGGAGGGTCTTGCCGTCACGCTCATTCCCGGCGGCCCCGGCGCCCACGTGATGCCCAGTGTCGCCACCGGCCAGGTCGACATCGGCCAGGCCGACGACATCAGCACCCTGCTGCAACAGGCCGAGGGTCTGCCGTTCGTCCAGTTCGCCGCGGTCTTTCAGGATGATCCGGCGGGCATTCTCGTCCACGCCGACAGCCCGGTGCGGAAGTTCGAGGACCTGCAGGGCAAGACCATCATCGCCCGCCCGGGCTGGCCGTTTCTCGAGTTCCTCAAGAAAAAGTACGGCCTCAAGGTCAACGTGATCGCCCAAAACTTCTCGAGTGCGGCCTTCCTCAGCAACAAGGAGGCGCTCCAGCAGGGCTACTTCATCGCGGAGCCCTACCACATCACCAAGGCCGGAGGCAGTATGCCGCGCTTCCTCGCCACCTGGGATGCCGGCTTCCGCGGCTACGCCGTCCTGATCACGAACCGGAAATTCGCCCGCGAACACCCCGCCGAGTTGCGCGCCTTCACCCGCGCCTGTATCCGCGGGTGGCGCGACTACCTCGAGGGTGATCCGACCCCGGCCCACGCGGCGATGCAACGGGCCAACCCGAACAACACCGACGCATTCATGCTGTTCTCCCGCCGGATGATCACCGACGAGAAACTCGTCACCGGCCGCGATCCGGACGGCGGCCCCGCCAAAATCTGCCGCCTCGATCCGGTCCGCTACGAAAATCAAATCGCGCTCCTGGAGGACCTCGGCCTGCTCAAAAAAGGAAAAATCACCGCCGCCGCCGCGATGACCACGGAATTTCTGCCGCCGTAGGCCAATCCGGACGCGGCGCGGTCTTGTGGTCTGCTGCGAATGGCCAAGTTAAGGGGTTTGTTCGTCTCGAAGCAAATGCTGGCCGGGAGCGAAGCGCGTCAGCGCGCGGGCCTAACCTGCGGCCAATCAGCTCCAGACTCAGGAAGAGCACAGGAGGTCAAACCGAGGTCGAGCCGAGAAGGTCCCTACCCATCCGCCCAGTTCCATCCCATAGCCCAGGATCAATGGGAAATCGCCGGATCAAGTGAGCGCAGGGGAAAGCGCGCTCCGTTCTCGGTTCCTCCTCGGTTTGACCTCCTGTGCAAAGGGTTTCGACTCAAACCCGAATGGCGCCACGTGAAGAGGTTCGTTCATCTCCATCAAGCGGGGGCCACCACGAATCTGGTCAATGTGCGGGCTTAACTTGGCAGCGCCATTCGGGTCCGCTCCTGCCGCCTTTTGCCGTCCGAAACGTCCACCAGCGACCTCGCCGCGCGCCGGATTGACTTTGACCGTGGCCGACCCGATGGCTGAGTTCCGAAACCACCCTTTCCCCGCTTGCGGTAGCCCCTGCCGATGAAATTCCGACAACGATTCCTCCTCGCCGCGCTCGCGACCGCGATTGTGCTCCCGCTGGCGGCGCAAGAGTGGACCCGGTTCCGCGGGCCCAACGGCACCGGCATCAGCCCGGCCAAGGGTGTGCCGGTGACCTGGACCGAACAGGATTTCGCCTGGCGGGTGCCGATCGACGGTCGCAGCCACTCGCAGCCGGTGATTTGGGGCGAACGGTTGTTCGTGCTCAATGCCGCGGCGGACGGAAGCGAGCGGGCGCTGCTGTGTCTCGACAAGCGGACTGGCCGCGAGCTGTGGCGGCGCAGCTACCCGTTGCCGACGCACCAACCCCAAAGCAAGAATTCGGGGTACGCCAACGGCTCCGCGGTCGTCGACGCCGAACGGGTGATCGCGTGTTTTGTGGGGCAGGGCAACTTCTGGGTGCGGGCTTTCGATCACGCCGGCCAGGAACTGTGGAGTCACGATCTCGGCGGCTTCCGCTCGCAGCACGGGCATGGCGCGTCGCCGATGATCTTCGAAAACACGGTGATCGTGACCAACGACCAGGATGGAGAAAGCTTCGTGGTGGCCTTCGATCTGAAGACGGGTAAGCAGGCGTGGAAGGCGCCGCGGCGGCCGGGGCGAAACGAGAACGTCGCCACCGCCTATGGCACGCCAATCGTCCACCCGCGGACCGACGGCACGCCGGAATTGCTGCTCACGAGCGAGTCGCACGGCGTCTCCAGCCTCGATCCGCGCACCGGCGCGCTGAACTGGGAGGCGCCGGTGTTCGACAAGCGCATGGTGACCTCGGCGGTGGTGGCGGGCGACCTCGTGATCGGCAGCTGCGGCTCCGGCGCGGGTACGGCCAACTACCTGTCGGCGATCCGCCTGGGCGGCCGGGGCGATGTGAGCAAGACCCACGTCGCCTATACTCTTCGCCGCGCCACCCCCTACGTGCCGACACCCCTGTTCTTCGCTGGCCGGCTCTACCTCATCAGCGACGCGGGGATCGCCAGTGCGATCGAAGCCGCGACGGGCAAAGTCATCTGGTCGGAGCGACTGCCGCGCGCCGGGTTTTTCGCCTCCCCCGTGCTGGTCGAAGACCGGATCTATGTGCCGACGGTGCAGGGTGAGATGGTGGTGCTGGCGACGGGCAACACCTTCCGCGAACTCGCCCGCAATCCGATCGGCGAGGGCACGCACAGCACGCCGTGCATCGATGGCGGGCGGATCTACCTGAAGACTTTCACGCACCTCCTGTGCGTGGGAGGCAGGTGAGACAAACCCGCTGTCGCCGCCAGCGGGCAACCGAGGGCTTCGTTCTCGACCAGGAGCGCTCCTTCATCGCAACGTCGGCCATGCCTTCGCTTCATCGTCACGCAATCTCCTTTCTCCCGTTGGCGGTCCTGCTGCTGGTGGCCGCCACCGGCGCATTGGCCGCGGTGCCCGGGGACGATGCGGACGGACAGGACTGGCCCCAGTGGCGCGGCGCGCGGCGCGATGGAGTGTGGCGCGAAAGCGGAGTGCGGGAGAGTTTTCCGGACGGAACGATTCCGCAGCGCTGGTCGGCGCCGGTGGGGGCGGGGTACGGCAGCCCGACCGTCGCCGCCGGCCGGGTGTACGTGATGGACTACCTGAAGGAGCGGAAGGCCGAACGGGTGTTGTGCCTCGATTGGAAGACGGGCGCGATCCTCTGGCAATTCGAGTATCCCGGCGGGTATCAGGGCTTCGACTACGAGGCGGGTCCGCGGGCCGCGGTGACGGTGCACGACGGTCGCGCCTACGCGCTCGGCGCCGCGGGGCGGCTGCACTGCGCCGACGCCGCGACCGGCGCGGTGCGCTGGCAGCGCGATCTGCGGACCGACTACCGGATCCGCATGCCCAAATGGGGAATCGCGGCGCATCCGCTGGTCGAAGGCGACGTGGTAATCACCCAGATTGGTGGCCAGGGCGAGGCGTGCGTGGTGGCCCTCGACCGCCTGACCGGGGTTGAACGATGGAAGGCTTTTCCGGACGAGGCTTCGTATTCGCCCCCGATCGCGCTGACCCAGGCAGGCCACCGCCTGGTGGTGCTGGCGCTGGGCTTCCGCCTGGTGGCCTTCGACCCGGCCGACGGCACGCTGCGGTGGAGCCACGAGCAGCCGAAAAGCAGCTGGCCGATCGCCATCCCGGCGCCGGTCGTCCAGGGCGACCTGATGTTCTTCGCGACGGCGCATGCGGGATCATATCTGTTCCGTCTCGCCGCGGATCGTCCGGCGGTGGAACTTGTGTGGGAACGCAATGGGCGGCGACCGCGGAGCGTGGATACGTTGCAGCCGGTGATCCCCGATCCGCTCGTGATGAATGGTCTCGTGTTGGGGGTGCAGGTGGACGGCGAACTGCGCTGTCTGGATTTGATGACCGGAAAGCGCCAGTGGGAGACGCTCGAGCCCATGCCGAAGGCCTGGCACGCCACGATGCACCTGATCCGGGCGGGCGAAACGGGCGATCGCGCCTGGATCTTCACCGAGCAAGGCAACCTCATCCTCGCCCGCCTGAACGCCGGGGGCTACCACGAACTCGCCCGCGCCCGGCTGCTGGAGCCGACGCTCGAGCAAGGCCCGCGCGGCCGGGCGGTGACGTGGTCCCACCCCGCCTTCGCCTACCGGCATGTCTTTGCGCGCAACGACCGCGAACTCGTCTGCGCCGACCTGTCGGCCACGCGCTGACGCCGCCGTGCGCGACGGCAACTAAACATCGCCCACGCGCGCGACCGAGCCCGTCGGGTCCCGCCTGAAGCAGCCGATCAACTTCCACCTCTCCGCCGCGTGGCGGAGGGGATCGGGTGCGTTAGTCCGGTTTTGCCGCGCCCGTGGCGGCGGCGGCTTGGCGGTCCTTCGCGGGAAGGTGGGCGGCCTTTTCCAGGAGTTCGACCTTCGAGAGCCGGAGGCCGTGGGCGAGGGCATTGAGCCTGACGGCGTCCAGCGCGGCGAGCACGGTCAACCGTGCGGTGCCGTCGCGGTCGGTCCATTTCACATGGTGGTGCCGGTGCCGCGACGATTTCACCAGGTCGCGCAGAAACAATTGATCGATGTCCGGGAGATCCAGCATGCGTCGCACTACGGGGCCGGAGACGGTTCAGGTCAAGTGGCGCCCGCGGCGCTGCCGGGATCGGCCTTCACGACTGATTCCTCCCCGGGTGGCGCCGGCGCACCGACCGCTCGACTTATGCGGCGCACCCGCTTCGCTCCAGTGAATGCCTCCGCTGCCCGCCCGTGATCGCTTCCTTGATTTGCTGCGCACCGCCGTGCGCGACGGCCACCTCCTGAAACTGACCCTCGGCAAGCCCCGCGGCGCCGACGCGACGCTGAAGAACCTGTTCGTCCGCCCGGTTGTTCTCAAAGCCGGTCCGCACCTCGCCTTCGTCTGGCGCCATGCCACCCACGACGACACCAAAAACCATGCGCCCCTCGATGCCCTGCCACAACTCGAGTCTCTCATCGGCGCCGACTTCCTCGATGCGCATTTGTTCACCACCACCGCGCAGGCCCAGTTCGAGTCGAAACCGGACGGCTCCGCCCGGATCAAGGTGATCGCCAGCCCCGGCACCCCCGCCGGCCCGGCCCCCGGCGCCCACGACCGGGCGAAAGCCCACCCCATTCCCGTATCCGCCCCCTGGTTGCGCACCCTCGGTGTCATCAACGAGCGCGGCCATCCCCGCGAGGGCATGGCGGACAAGTTCCGCCAGATCCAAAAGTTTGCCGAGCTCCTGACCCATCTGCTCGACGAGGCGTTTCCCGCCGCGGCCCGCCCGGCCCCGCTCCGCGTCGTCGATGCCGGCAGCGGCAAGGGCTACCTCACCTTTGCGCTGGCCCAGATCCTCGGCGCCGACGCGCACATTCGCGGCATCGAGCAACGCCCCGAACTGGTCGCCCTGTGCAACCGGGCCGCGCGCGACCACGGACTGGCCGCGCACCTTGAGTTTGTTGCCGGCACCATCGCCGATACTCCGCCCGACGGGTGCGACGTTCTGATTGCACTCCACGCCTGCGATACCGCCACCGACGACGCCCTCGCCCGCGGCCTCGCCGCCGGTGCGCGCCTGCTGGTGGTCGCCCCGTGCTGCCAGAAGGAATTGCGCGCCCAGCTCACGGCCCCGCCCGTTTTGGCCGGCGCCCTGCGCCACGGCATCTTCCAGGAACGCCAGGCCGAGTTCGTCACTGACGCCTTGCGGGCCCAGCTCCTCGAATGGGCCGGTTACCGCACCAAGGTATTCGAGTTCATCTCCACCGAACACACCGCAAAGAACCTCATGATTGCCGCCATCCAGGCCCATGCACCCGGCGACGCGGCCCGCGCCGATCGCCTGCGGGAGTTTGCCGCTTTCTACGGCATCCGCACGCAACGCCTCGCGTCCCTCCTCCACTTCCCTCTCGCCGGCTGATCCTCACCCCCACTCCGCCCCCCGCCTCCCTTAATACAGAAAAATGTCACACCTGTGACATTTTTCTGTCGGAGGGAAGGATCGCGGAGCGGCCTTCCGGACAACCACTCACCGCCCGCCTCACCCATGACCTGGACCGAAATCGACTGGTCGATCCTCGAGCGCCTGCGCGCCCGTTTCCTCGCCAATATCGCCGCGGACGGCCCGTATTGGGAAACCGCCGCCGATCTCGCCCACTACGATTTCACCTACGGGGAGCGGATCGGCTGGAAATGGGACCACGTGCTGCGCGAATTGCGGCTGCGCGGTTGGGCGCCGCCCCCGGGCACCTCCGTGCTCGACTGGGGCTGCGGCAGCGGCACGGCCTCCCGGCGCGTCGTCGATTTTTTCGGCTCCGCCCATTTCAAATCGCTCCTGGTTTGGGATCACGCTCCCCTGGCCTGTGACTATGCCGCCGAAGCCGCCCAGCGCGCCTTCCCTTCCCTGCCGGTCACGCAGGTCACCGCCGGGTTCGTCGCTTCCAGCGAACCCATCGGGCTCCTCGTCATCAGCCACGTGCTCAACGAACTCCCGCCCGACGCCCTGGCGGCGTTGCGCACCCTCCTGGCCCGCGCCCAAAGTGTACTTTGGGTGGAACCCGGCACCCACCTGATCAGCCGGCAGCTCGGCACCGTGCGCGAGGAACTCCGCTCCACCTTTCCGGTCGTCGCCCCTTGCACGCATGCGCTGGCCTGCCCGATCTTCGCGGCGGGCAACGAACGCGACTGGTGCCATTTCTTCGCCCCGCCTCCGCCGGGGATATTCGCCGACTCCCAGTGGGTGAAATTCGGCCAGCGCGCCGGCATCGACCTGCGCAGCCTGCCGTACTGTTTTCTCGCCCTCGACCGCTCCCGCCCCCTCACCCCGCCCGCCGACCTCTCGCGCGTCATCGGCCGCGTCGAGCACTTCAAGCCCTACGCGCGGCTGCTCAATTGCGACGCCGGGGGGCTCGCCACCTTGGAACTACCCAAGCGCGCCGACCCGGCGCTCTTCAAAGCGCTCGAGCGCACCAAGGCCCCGCTGGTCTATCGCTGGCGGCGCGACGGCGACAAGATCGTTGGCGGGGCGGCTTGGGACGGCGGAGACGCGGGGCGCGCGGAGTGAAGGCGCCCTTTCAGTAATTGCTGGCATCGTGCAATCGGTCATCAGCCATCTGGAAATTTCAGGCCAGCACGCACCCCATCCGAAACACCCTGCCGACCGCGCGGTGAGGGATGGGAAATCCAAGATGCGCGATGACCGATTCTCGATTTTAAGATTTCGAACCAAACCTCGGACACCCCGTCCGCGAAGGACCCGGACCTCACCCCGCCCGACACGCCGCGCGCACGGCCTGCCCCATGCGCCGCTGGCGGATTGCGGCGTTCGCCATGATCGCCCCGGCCCCGGCCGGATCGCGGACCACCGTCCCGAGCCGCAACCACAATGGCGCGCCGTTCGTCTCGTCGATTTCGAAAAACCAGTCGCTGGATCCAAAATCCCGATACATCTGGCCCTTGCAGGTGGTGGTGGGCTGGCGCCCATGGACCGTCGGCGTGCCGTGGTGCAGTGCCATCAGCGGCGAGTGGCATTCCACGCTGCTCACCGCCTGAGCCTGCGCATCGATCGACGACGCCTCATCGGGCAGCCCGTAACTGTCGCGCCACACCACGTTCCGCTTGATCTCGGGCGGCCGGGGATCAACCAGGTCAAGGCCGCGCGCCTGCGAATCACGCGGGAAGCACGGCGGATTGTTGCACGGCGAACCGGCCCGAAAATGACTTGTCTTATCCCTCTTGTCGGAGCGGCTTTATGCCGCGATTCAGCGCGTGCGAAATTCCATCGCGGCATAAAGCCGCTCCTACCGCGAGACCGACCGTGCAAAAATCCGCCGTACGCGGGAAGACGCCCCCACTCTTTGCTTTACATGCACCCGCGCACCTGTGCGCATCGTCCGATGGAAACCATGACCGCGGCCCCGCGTCCGAGGTTGGTGCGATGACCGCCGCCTGGGATCGGGAAAGCTTCATCAGCACGGCGTCGCGCCTGGCCGCCGACGCACGCGCACGCGGCGAGCCCGTCGCGCCCGTCCTCAGCCCGCTCTTTCACCAGGCGCTTTTTCAGCACCCGGACGAGGAGGATCGGTTGCTCGAGTTGTGGGATGAACTGACCGCCCGGCAGGTACTCTGATCCGACCCAGGCGCGTCAGCCACCGTTGAGGCCGGCGAAGATATCGCGATAGAACTCCGGATGGCTCTCCCAGGTCTGGGCGGAAACGATCTTTCCATCCACGACGCTTTGGCGGTCGATCCAGGTGCCACCGCCCAGCTCCAGTTCCAGGCGCACATTGCAGTAGCAGGTCAGCTTCCGGCCTTTGACGAGATCGGCCGCAATCAGAATCTGGATCCCGTGGCAGACCGAGAAGATCCACTTTCCTTGTTGCGCAAAGTCCCGGACGATTCGGACCACCTTCGGATCATGGCGGAGGAATTCCGGCGCGCGACCCCCAATGAGCATCACCGCTTCATAGTCGCGCACCTTGACCTGCCGGAACGCGACGTCGCTCTGGATGCGATACCCCGGGCGTTCGACGTACGTATTCCAGTCCGGCTCAAAGTCATGGATGACGGCGTGAAGCAGCTTCCGCTGCGTGGCGGCGATGACCGGCTGGTAACCCGCCTCGCGAAACCGCTGCTGCGCGTAATAGATTTCCAGCGATTCACCGGCGTCGTCGGTGATGAGGAGGATTTTCTTCGGCATGGTGAGGACATCTTACGCCGGGCGCCCGACGGTTCGAGACATTTGCGCCCTCAACCGCGCTTCCGCTTCGCGCCCAGGGTCCAGACAGTCAACCCGGTGAGATCACGGGACGGAGCCCGGCGCACGAGACTGATGCCGTACGCGAGCACCATGAAGACGCCGTTCACGAGCACCGTAGTCCAGTAACTGTGGATGCCGGGCCTCCAGCCGGCAGGCAGTGCACCCACGGCGCCGAGGCCGAGGTAGAGGTTGAACGCGACGGCCAGGATCAACGCGAGGTTGACCGAGGCGCCGTCGACCCTGCGCACGAAAAAGCCGGTCATATAGAGCCCCATCAGGCACCCGCCGAAGATGCTGGCCACGGTCAGGCTGACATCGTTCATGCTCTCCTTCTCGAGGTGGGCGAAAAGCAGGGCTCCCACCGTCATGACCCCAATCGCCAGCGCCGTGGCGGCGCGGGCGGCGTTGAGGTAAAAATGATCGCGGCGACCCGGCGCGAAGTAGGGTTTGACGAAATCAACCACCGCCACTGTCGCGATGGAGTTCACCCCGGAATCGAGCGAGCTCATCGCCGCCGCGAGCACCGCCGCGATGACCATCCCGGCCAGCCCCGGGGGAATGTGGGTGAACACGAAGTAAGGCAGCACCTGGTCGGCTTGAAGCTTCCCCACGGCCGGATCGGGATACACCTGGAAGAAGACGAACAGGGCGGTGCCAATCAGGAAGAACATGGTCCACATCGGCACCGCGATGACCGAGAAAAGGATGGTGGCCTTGCGCGCCTCGCGCAGCGACCCGGCGGAAACATAACGCTGCACCATCGTCTGCTCCCACGCGAAGATCGTCAGCCAGTTTACCATGCCGAGGATCGCCACCGTATAGAAGGTGCGCTCGTGGGTGTTCCACGCGAAGGAGCCCAGACTGAATTTGTCATGGGCGCGGCCGACCGCGACGATTTGCGCCAGTCCGCCCGGCAACTCGGCGATCACGAACGACAGGCAGAGCACTCCGCCCACCAGCATGATCGACGCCTGCACCACCCCGGCCCAGAACACCGTCTCCATCCCGCCGACCACCGCGTAGAGGGCGACGAAGGTCCCGCAGCCCACAATCACCCACGGCAGCGGCGCCCCGGTGAGAAACTGCATCGGCAGCGCCACCAGGAACAGCATCATCGCCAGCCGGACCTGCTGCAGCATGATGAAGCTGACCGCGCCATACAGCCGCGCTCCGCGACCGAACCGATCCAGCAGATACTCGAACGCAGAGGTGCGTCCCGCGCGGCGAAAGAAAGGGATGAACACCACCACCGCCAGCACGGTCACGAACGGCACCATCAGGTTCACCGTGAGTTGCCGCCAGTCGAGCACGTAGGCGGCCGACGGCAGCGCGAGAAACGTCGCCGAACTGACAATCGTCGCGAGCATCGACAGGGCGACCGCCCAGCCGGGAAAACTGCGGCGACCGACAAAGTAGCTTTCCGCGCTGGTGCTGCGCCGCGAACAATAGACTCCGAGCGCGATCATCGCAGCCAGGTAGGTGACCACGGCGGCGACATCGAGGGGGCGGATGGAAACGGTCATCTCCGGGAAGGCAAAAGCAGGGCCGGCTGCATTACCGGCTCCGCTTACCCGACTGAGACTCCTCGAGCAGTGCCAGATCAGCCACGCGAATCTTCAGCACCTCGACCGTCTGTTTTGCCGTCGCAAACGCCACCAGGATCGAACCATCGTGCTCGATCACGTGCGGGTAATCCACATGCCGCCCGCCCACGAGGTAACCCATCGCCGTGAAGGTGAGGCCGTCGTGGCTCACCGCCAGGGTCATCGGGTCACGCCGCTTCGGATGAGGATTCGAGACGAGCGCATAACGCCCGTCGGGCAGGCGGACGCCGCTGAATTTCGAAGTGGAATCGGGAAAGTTCGTCCGCACGGGCGGGCTCCAGGTGCGACCATTGTCAGTGGAGAAGCCCCGGAGCAAAAAGCCGGACCGGGCGTTGTCGCGGTAGAGCGCCACGATCGACTTGCGGTCGGGCAGCACCCACCAATACGGCTCTTCCGGCCGATCCCGCAGATCCCGGTAGGACGCGGCCGGGAACGAGGTCCATCGATCAAATCCCGCCGTGCCGCCGATCAGAAAAAATACATTCTGCTTCCCATCGCGCCGCGACATCATCCACTCGCCGGTCGGAAGCTGCTTCGGCGGAAAATTGTTCAACGCGTCGTCATACACCAGCCCGAGATGCCGCCACTGCGGGGGATCGTCCGCCGCCAGTTCAAAGGCATGCAACGACAAACCCGGGCCTGCATACCCCGGCGCCTCGTAGCGGCTGGTCAGCGCCAGCAGCCGGCCCTCACGGATCCAGAAGCCCCGCGCGATCCAGCCGTAACCCGGATCGGGCCGCCCGGTCATATTTTCGATTTTGCTCCACGCCAGTCCGTCATCGCTGGTGGCAAAAGAGACGTGCTGATCCGCCCGATCGTGTTGGGGCACGTCGCCGTATCCCCGCGACACGCCCGGGCCGTCGCTCCACATCGCCCAATAGCGACCGCCGAAAAACACGAGGTAGTTGTGCTGGTTGACGCGGTGCCCGCCGGCGGAGAGCACGTCGCTCACCACCGCATGTTGCGACGGAATCCGCGGCAGGTGGTCGAAATCGATGTCGTGCGGATTGGCCGGCACCCACGCGCCGGCGAGCATCAGGGTCGAGGCGGAGTTCAAGGCACCACCCGGTGCCAGTGCCGCCGAGTCGCTGGCCGGCGCAGCGCCAACAACACTGAATACGGCCAACGACGGCACGAAACGAAGAAGCGAGGGGAATCTCATGGGAAGACGGGTAAATTTCTGCGGACCGCAATCCGCCTGGCGAGGCCGCCCACATTCATTCCCATTTTGCAGTTGGGACACTTTTCACCGCGCGAGGGCCGACATCCGCCTCCCAGGCGGTCAGCCTGGCCTGCAGATCACGCACCCGCGCCGGCTCCGCCCCGGCAAGGTCGTGGTCCTCGTGGACATCGTGATCGAGGTTGAACAAAGACGTGGTCTCACCCTTGACAATCAGTTTCCAGGGACCGAATCGCACCGCTTTCTCGTCGCTGTCGCGCCAGATGAGCGCGCGGGGCGACAGACTTTCGCCACGGAAGAGCACGCCGCCGAGATCAACCCCGTCGAGGGCGACGTCGCCGGGCACAGGCACGCCGGCAACCGCCAGAAACGTCGGCATCAGGTCGAAGGTCATCGCGGTGGTCGCGCTGACGGATTTCGGTTTGATGCGCCCCGGCCAGTTGGCGATTGCGGCCACGCGATGCCCGCCTTCGGTCAGGTCAGCCTTCTGGCCGCGATACGGACCATTGTCGCTCACGGTCAGGTACCCTCCGTTGTCGGAACAGACGAAGACCAGCGTGCGCTCGCGCAACCCGGCCGACTCGAGGGTGGAGACGATTCGGCCGACGCTGGCATCGGCCGCCTCGACCATCTCACGAAACGCCCGTTGATGCTGCGCCTTGGGCAGCGGTCCCAGTTTGTCATCTCCGTTCCACTCCCGGCCGGTGGTGCGGTGCGGCGGGTCACCGGGACCCTGATACGGGAAGTGTCCGGCGAATTCCGGCACATAGAGAAAGAACGGCCGCGACTTCTGCTGCAAAATGAACTGCACGGCATGCTGCGTGACCAGATCGGTGAGGTAACCCGGCTCGTCGGCGATGCGCTGGTCGCGCCACCAATCCATATTCCCGTCCCGCGACACGTGTGAGTGATAGTCGGGGTTGTTGTTCCCGCAGTAGGACTCGTCGAAGCCCTGATCATTGGGGCCGAAGACCTCCACGTGGCCGACGTGCCACTTCCCGAAGACTCCGGTGTGGTACCCGACCGGGCGCAACCCCTCGGAAATCATCGTCGCCTCAAGCGGCACGCCCTCGTTGCGCACAAAACCGATCGCGCTTTCGATGCCGGAGCGTTGGGGATAACGGCCCGTCAGGAAGGCGGCACGCGTCGGGCTGCACACCGCGCCATTGGTGTGGAAATCGGTGAATCGCAGGCCGGTCGCGGCCAGCCGGTCGATATGCGGGGTGTGGTGCACCTTGCTGCCGAAACAGCCGAGATCCGCGTAGCCGAGATCGTCGAGGAGAATCATCACGATGTTGGGCCGGGCGCCGGCCGCGGCGGCGGCTCTCCCTGGCAACAACCCCAAACCACCCCCGAGCGCCAATAGGACACCAACCACGCCGGCAGCCCGGGAAGCGACCGACCGGATCCGCCCGTGGAACTCTCGTGGCGCGGCCAAGCGGACTCAGAACCGGCCGGTGATGCCGAGATTGAAGCGCCGGCCGTAGTCGTCGGCGAACGTCACGCGGCCCTCGTCAGTACCAGTGAAATTCTGGGGCCAGGCATCGCCGATATTAATGGCATCGAAATAGAGCCCGTAACGAGGGCTGAAGGAGTACTTGAGGCTGAGATCAGTGGTCTCGTAGGGTCGAAAACTGCTTTGCGCATAGAGGTTGGCGTTGTAGCTGCGCAGCTGGGCGCTGGTTGACCGCCAGGCCAGCCGCGCCTCGAGTTTGCGCCAGCGGAAGGTCGTGCCCGCGTTGGCCGTGCGGGGGATGAAGCCCGCCAGCGCCCGAGCTCCGGCGGCGTAGATGCCCTCCGTCTTGAGTGACGTGTAATTCCCAAAGACGGCGAAGCCATTGAACGGTTTGGGCAGGAAGCGCAGCTGCTGGTTGTAATTTGCCTCCCAGCCCTCGACCTTGGCGCTGCCGCCATTGGAGGTGGTGTTCAGGTTAAATCCGCCGAAATTCCCGCCGAAACCATTGTCCGGACCGTAATCGATTTCGTCCGTGGTGCGCACGAGGAAGTTCGAGATGTTCTTGCGGAAATAACCGACGGATAGCACGCCCGCCGGCTCGAAATAGTACTCGAGCGTGAAGTCGTAATTGAGCGAGTGCTGGGGACGGAGTCCGGCGGCGTTTTGCGTGACCGTCCCCAGCCCGGTGGTCGAGTTATAGCTCACCGTCGTGGTCGGGTACAGATCGGTCATGTTGGGACGCGCGGCGCTCGTCGTCACACTCGCCCGGGCCGCGAGATTGGGCCGGATCGCGTAGCGCAGGTGGACGCTGGGAAAATAGTCGCCGTAGGAACGTTGCCGGCGCACCCGGGTGGACCCGGTGTTGCGGGGGTCGCTGTTCCCGCCGACCGCGTCGACCTTGGTCTGCTCGTAGCGCACCCCACCCAGCAGGCTCAGGTTTTGGATTCTCACCCGTGCCTGCGAGTAGACGCCCCACACGTCCTCGGTGATTTCGCTGAAAGCCGGCTCGGCGGTGACGGAGGTGCCCTCAGGGGCAAACCATTCCGGATGCTCGCCGAAAGTCCGCCAGACTTTGGGAAAATCGATCCCGGGAAGATCCGGCCACACGCCGTTGCGCTGATCGAACAGGGGATAGGCGAGCCCCGGGAGGATAAACTGCGCAAGATTGTCGTCGTTGGCGCCCGTGGCGGCAACCGGGCCGGACACCCGGTCCGCTCCGACAAAGGTCCAGTTGGGCCGGCCCACGCGGAGGTTTCGATCCTGTTCCCGCCAGGCGCCGCCCACCTTGAACTGGAGAGGCATTTCGTTCCCCACAAAATCCTTCACGTAATCGAGCTTCGCATTCATCACCGTCTCCTCGCTGCTCTCCGGCTGCTGGAGCAGGCGCCCGCGGTAATTTCTCCAGTCGGTGTCCGGCCCGATAGTCGGACCGTACGTCTGCCGAAACTGCGGGCGCGAGCGATTGGCCGCGGTGTCAATCCCCATGCCGATGTTCCCCTGCAGGTTGAGATCGAAGGAGCGGAGGTTGCTCGCGAAATTCGAGGGATTGTAGGTGAACTTGGCGGAGATGCGCTGGTCGCCCCCGAACTTCTGCTCTCCGCCGACCTCGGCCAGGTACTGCCGCCCCAACTTCACGTTCCACGTCGCCTCGTTGAGCCACGTGGCGCTCACCATTTCGGTGAAGCTGTCGGTGAAGCCCGGCGCGACCCCCGCGGTGGCGTTGGCGCTGTCGCGGGCCGCCGTGCCCGCCTCGATTTGCCCCCGGCTGACCCGGCTGTAGTCGGCAACCCGGCCCGACCCGGCGACGGAGGCCGCATCGACCTGGCGGGGACTGTCGAAATAGTAGTAGTTGTATTGGAGCTTGGCGTACACGGCTAGGTCCGGCCCCACCCGGTAGTCGAATTTCAGGCCGCCTCCCATCCGCACCCGCTGGTTCACGTTGGAGAGACTGCGCGCCTGGGTGGTCCGGCCGTCCGCAAACGTCCGGGCGGTCTGCACCCGATCGCGCGGCGCCTCGGTGTCGGTGTAACTCAGCGACAGCGCCAGGCCGATGTCACGCCGCGGGCCGACCCGGGTCAGGTAGGTCAGGGCGGCGTTGGGCTTGAAGTTTTGCAGGTCCTTGCGAAAGGAGTTGTAGTTCGCCCCCGCCCGGTAGGTCAGGATGCTCTCCTTGAAATCCAGCGCCGACTTCGTGATGAGATTGGTGGCGCCCCCGATGGAATCCGCCGGCATGTCGGGGGTGGGGGCCTTGGTCACCTCGACCTCCTTGATGAATTCGGCGGGGATTTGATCGCTTTGCGCGCCGCGGTCACCCTGGGTGTTGAAACCGGAGAACGCACCGGCGGCCCGGACGCCGTCGACGTTGAGCGCGCTGAACTCCACCGGGGTTCCTCGTATCCGGATTCCGACCACCTCGCCGTTTTCGAATTCACCCGACACTCCGGGCAAACGCACCATGAGGTTGCCGATATTGCCGTCGGCCACGCTGCCAAACGCGTCCGTCGAGACGACATTCATCACGTTGGCGGCGGTGCGTTGCCGGGTGATCGAAGCCGCCTCGCCTTCGCGGTCGGCCGAGACCGTGAACGCTTCCAATTGCAGTACCGCCGCAGTAAGGGCCACGTCGACGGTGGCGATCTGCCCGGGACGCACGTCCACCGCGGGCGTCGCCAGATCGAGTCCGGTATAATAAACGCGCAGGCGCGGCGAGCCCGCCGGCACCCGGTCGAGCGTGAAGCCCCCGTTGCGATCCGTGAGCACCGGCACGCCCCCGCCCACACTGACTTCGGCGCCCTCGAGATAGGCTCCGGTGGCGGAGTTGGCGACGCGGCCGGTCACCGTACCGACCCCGGCGGGCTGGGCACGAAGGCTGGCCACCGCGGTGACAAGGATTAGCGAAAGGAACGGCAACAAGCGGCGAAGACAGGCGAGATTTGAGCTCATGGTTGGCAGGGTCAGATTCGGGGTTGGAGCGGGAATCGGCGTAAACGGGGCACGACCCGAGATAACGCGATGGGGATCAGGCAACCGCCGCGCGGTCGGATACACGCATGCTAATCAGCTAGCAAGAGAGGGAAAAAGGTAGCGTTGCCCGGGACCGCGGACTTTTTTTTGGAGGGGGAACGGCTATCTGGATCCGGGCATGCGCAGGGCGGCGAGGTCCGCGATCCGCACCCGCTCCACCTCGACCGACATCTTGGCCCCCGAATGTGCGATGTAGAGATAACCGTCGTGCTCAATCATGTGCGGGTAGTCCACGTGGCGTCCGCCCACCACGTAGAAGAGCCGGTCGAACACCAGGCCGTCGTCGCTCAAGGCCAGCGTGAGGGGATCGCGTTTCTTCGGATTTGAATTCGAGACCAGGGCGTAGCGCCCGTCTTTGAGGCGGAACCCATAGAGCTTCGAGCGCGCATCCGGGAAATCCGTCGCCACCGGCCGGCTCCACGTGCGGCCGGCGTCGGAGGAAAACGCGCGGAAGAGGTACCCGCTTTTGCCGTTGTCCCGGAAAAGCGCCTCGAGGTTGCCGTCGGGCAGGATCCACCAAATTGGCTCTTCGGCCTTCAGGGAAATATCCCCGCCCGCCCCGCGCACCACCGGGACCGACGTCCACTGGTTAAGCGCCTTCACCCCGCCGATGAGAAACTCAACCCCCGTGTCCTTGTAGTCGTGGCGTCGACGCGTCATCGCCCATTCGCCCGTCGGCAGGCGCTGGGGCGGGAAATTGTTGATCGCGTCCTGCTGCACCACACCGGCGTCCGCCCACTTGCCCGCCCCCGCCTCCCAGCGGAAGGCCCGCAACTCCAGGCTCGGGCCGAAGAATCCCGCCGCCTCGTCGAGCGCGACCAATGCCAGCAACTGTCCCTCGCGCACCCAGAAACCGCGCGAGATGTAGCGGAAGCCGGCCGGTTTCCTCGTGTTGTAAACCGGCGAATCCGGTCCCGAATGCGGCGGGTAACCGGTGATGAACTTCGGTGCGTCCCACTTCAGGCCATCGGGGCTCGTGGAGTATTTCACGACCTGCCCGGCCATGTCCTCGACGCGCGGGCCGTCGCTCCACATCGCCCAGAACCGGCCTTCATGGTGGATGAGGTAATTGTGCTGGTTGACGCCCTTCCGCGCGTGGGCGTCGCTCACGATCGCATGCTGCACGGGAATCCGCGGCAAATGGTCGAAATCGATCGAATGCGGATCCGCGGGCGCCCAGGCGCCCCGGAGCATGACGCGGGAACCGGGATTCCTGACGGGATCGGGGGCGGCCTGGTTGGCGTTGGGCGGGGGTGCCGCCGAAGCGGACGGGACGAAGGCGGATGCGATCAAGGCGCAGGCCGCAAGCACGACGAGGGCGGGGGGTATTTTCATGGGCTGGGCAGCAGCGTGGGTCCGCCGGGCGGCATGGCAGAGGCGAATAAGCTAGCAAGACGCGGAAAAACGTAGCGTCACGCCGGCGCCGCCCGTCGGCGCCAGGCTGGGACTTCCACCCATCCTCGGCTCGTCCTCGGGTCGTCCTCCTGTGCTTCTGCCGGGGGTTCAGCCAATTCATTTTCACAGGAGCGCAAACCGAGGACGAACCGAGGCACGCAGCCTCAGACCGCGTCGGGGCAAGGGCGAAGATCTCACAGCTCAGGCGGTGCGAATATCGTTCCAGATCGTGCCGGCTGGCGACGATTTTGAAACCGCCATCATCGCATCGTCGCCCGGCTTGTTTGTGTTCGTGCTCTTGATCGACCCTGGCGATTACGAGCGAGAGCACGTGGGGGCAATCGGTTGCGGCCTCGTGCCAGTTTGGGAAATCTACGGGGCTAGTCCTCCTGCCGCTTGCGGTACTCGCCCGGGGTGAAACCGAAGCGCTCGCGAAAGCACCGGATGAAATATTGCAGATCGGTGAAGCCACAGAGGCAGGCCACGTCGGTCACGTTATAGCGCAGGTCGCGCAGGAAGTGCAGGCTGCGCTCGAGGCGGATTTCGTTCACGTAGGTGCGGAAATTGCATTTCGCGTGTTCGTGGAAAAACCGCGAAAAATGATTCGGGTGCCGGTTGAAGAACGCCGCCGTGCCCTTCCGGCTGAGCTGCACGTCGGACCAGTGCTCCGAGAGGTAGTCACAGACCGACTGCCACAACACCGTACGCGTCGCCCGCTCATGTTCCGGGGCCCGGGCCACGAGATCGGCGAGCTCCGCGACGATCAAGCCGATCAAAAGGGAAAACGTCTTCTCGCCCAGCCGCACGGTGGGTTCGGCGCGGAGAAGTTGGAGCAGGTGCTCCCCTTTGGCGCCCAGCGTCTCGAGGGTTCCCCACTGCGCGTGGTAGCGGCACGCAATGGTTCCGTCGCGGGCGATACCCCGCCGGCTGTGCACGGTGAGCCGGGTCGAGTCCGCCCGCAGCACGACCCCCAGCGAGCGGTAGGGCGTGCGCGGCACCGGACAGATCCAAGTGTACGGCGCCAGAAACAGCACCTGGCCGGCCGCGAGATCGAACACCACTTCGTGGCCGTTTTCGACCGTGAGAAACGTTCCCCGCCCGATCAGCCCGATGATCAGCCGGGGCACTTCCATGAAGTACGCCGGTTGCTCGTGTTCCGGCCGCTTGCCTTCGAGCACCCGGCGGACCGGCAGGGCCGATGGCGCCTCCAGCCACGCGTTGAGCGCGGCAAGGATCTGCGGGCGGTCAGCGGCGGGTCGCATGGGTCGGCGAATTAAGGGTGCGGCGCCGTCGGCACGCAAGAATCGCCTCGCCTTCGCCTCCCTCAGGGGCGCAGTTGCCGGTTGGCGGTGATGCCGCTGGGAGTAGCGCCGCGTCTCTGACCGGCGGGCGCCAGTCGAAGACTGGCGCTACGGGAAGGACCGGGCTCAACGCCACCGTCAACCTGGAGATGCACCCCTCCCTCAGGCCCGCGGGACGCCCGCGTCGTGGACCTCGTCCGGCGGAGAATCCAGCCTCACCGCCGCTGGGACCAGTTCATCGCCCAGGAGGCGATCGATCGAGCCGTGCCAAAACATCACCCGCCCACGAAGGTCCCCGTAGGCTACGGCTACCCCGGTTCGCGTCGCCACCAGCGCCGGCACCACCGCGGGGTCACAACCGGTGGCCAGGTCCCTCCCCTGCCGCCACGCCGCACCCGCGCCGGACGACACCGCGATGCGCAGCCCTCCCCCTGCAATCGCGGCTCGCGCCCGGCACCCGTCATCGAGCGCCACCTCGCCCGAGCCGCCGGCGACGCCCTCCGCCGCCGCCGATGCTGCCATCCGCCACGCTTTTTCGCGCCGCACCGCGCCCCAGCCGCCATCCGGCCCGCCCGCCTCAACCGCTCCGCGCCACGTCAGGCGAAAACAGGCGTCGCGATCCTGCGCCAGCGCCAGATCCCCGATCTTCCTTCGGTTCCCCTCCCCTGCCCAGACTACTTCATGCGCAAAGATATCGCAGCGCAGGTACTCGCCATAATCCGACAGGTTCAGCGACTGCCCCCCCGCCTCGATCGCCGCCTGCAGGCGGCCCACGTCGATGGCCGCGAGTTCGCAGTTACGTTCCAGGCATTGGCGCGCCGCCTGCCCGGCGGCGAAACCCATCTGGGCCACCACCGCCATCACGCGAAACGCACTCATCGCCGTCTGGTCGCCCGACGCCCCCCGACCCGGTACGAGGAGATTCCGGGCCCCCTGGGGAATCATCATGCGCAGGGGCAGATGATGCGGATCGAGCATGTCGGTGATGCCGGTGCCCGCTCGTTGCGCCCGATCCGGCCAGTGAAAATCGATGTGGTAGGTGTTGACCGCCACCGCGTCGGGAAAGAACGCCGTCCGCCGCGCCTCGTCCTCCGTCAGCACATGTTCCCCCACGATCCGCCGCTCCTCCCGGACGCCGATGCTGCGCGAGACTCCCGCCAGCACGTGCGTGTCGAGCTTGCGCCCGCGATAGCCCACGGTCTGCAGATAATAGATCAACCCGTGCATCTGCCGCCGCGCAAAAATCTCCGCGGCGGATCGACTGAGCCCGTCGGCGGCGTCAAATCCGACGATCTTCATCTTGACCTCGACCTTGCCGGTGGGGAAGCGATGGAGGCTCGTCATGGGGATTTCGCTGTCGTCGCTCCAACGCGGGCATCCTTCGGGGAGCACCGGGGTCACTTTCCGACCCGAATCCCACAGGGTGAAATAGAGGCTCATCGGGAGCTGGCGGTTCGCCCCTTCGTGCACCACCGGGAAACCGGTCAGCCAGGGGACGACGCAGGCCCCCGAGGCATCGATCACCCACCGCGGCGTGACGGTGCACAGGCCGCCAGACGTCGCCAGCGTGAGCGAGGTCACCCGGCCGGCCTCGGCCTGCGCGCCCACGACGCGCGTGTGCAGCAGGACGTCGATCCCTTCCGCCACCACCATCTCCTGGAGGAAAAAGGCGCACCATTCGAGGTCGTACGCCCGACGATCCTCATTGGGCCGGTAGGGCTCGATCAGGTCGTGTTGCGCCAGCCGCGCGATCAACTGGGCAAACGGGCGGTTCACCCGCGCCGTGTCACCACAGAAGCCCGCCACCCCTCCGGCGGTGCCCTGTCCCCCAAGCACGTTGCTCGGTTCGACGATGAGAACGCGGTTCGCCGGCGTCCTGGCCGCCAGCGCCGCCATCACCCCGGCCATGCCACCACCGACAACCACGAGGTCGGGCGCAAGGTTGGACGTCGAATTCAGGGCTGCCATGGGACGGGTTCCGGCAACCTAGGGATCCGCACGGCGGGCATAGAGGGTAAAGACACACTCAGAAATGGAAAAATGTAGCGCGACCGTCGATTCCGGGATGAATCGCGGTTCTTCGCTGTTTTCAGGGGATGAAACGTCCGGTGGGGCGCACCCAAGCATTGGGCAGAGGAATGGGGTCAAAGGAATTTTCTGCGGCGCGCCAAGTGGGGGTTTTGATTCCTCTGCCCACATTCCTTTGCCTCCCGGCAGACGGTCATATGCCGGAAAGGAAACCGTGGCGCCAGTCTTCGACTGGCGCCCGCCGGTCAGAGACGCGGCGCTACTCCCAGCGACGGCCCAGCTGCGACGGCTCAACGTGCGACGGCCCAGCGCGACGGCCCAGCTCGACGGCCCCGCGCAGCGCTTGACTCGCCCCGGGGCGTATGAAACATCGCCCGCTCACCACTTCACCAATCATGGGTCAACAACTGAACAAGTACATCAAACGCAAACGTCGGGCCGCCTATCTCAAGCGCAAGAAGGCGCGCGTGAAAGCCGCCGCCAAGAAGTCCTGATTTGCCCGCCTCGAGTTTCCTCCGGCGTCGCGGCGGTCTTTGACCGCCGCTTTTGTTTCCGCGCATGATCAAAGTCAGCCTCGTTTCCCTCGGTTGCGCCAAGAATCTGGTCGATTCCGAGATCATGGTCGGCCACCTGCATCAGGCCGGCATGAAGGTCGTCCCGGAGGCGGACGACGCCGATGTCGTCATCGTCAACACCTGCTCCTTCATCGATTCGTCGAAGGAGGAGTCGATCGGACACATCCTGGCGGCCCACCAGCAGCGGGGCCTGAAGAAGCGGCGGCAGAACCAGAAACTGATTGTCGCCGGGTGCATGGCCCAACGGTTCTCGAAGGACCTCGTCTCCGAACTGCACGACGAGGTCGATGCGTTCATCGGGCTGGACCAGGTGACGCAGGTCGCCCCCATCATTGAGGAGCTCTTCGCGAAAGCCCGCGCCGCCGGAGAGGGCCCGGCCTCTTTCATCGCCGGCCGATCGACCTTCATTCCCGACTACGACACGCCCCGTTTCCGGCTCACCCCGAAGCATTTGGCCTACGTCAAGATCGCCGAGGGCTGCAATCACCCGTGCACCTTCTGCATCATCCCGCAGATTCGCGGCCGGCATCGCAGTCGCACCGTCGAGAGCGTCGTCGCGGAGGCCCGCCAGCTCGTGCGGGAAGGCGTGAAGGAACTGAATCTCATCTCCCAGGATACCACCTTCTTCGGCATGGACACGTGGGAGGATCGCCCCAATCCCCGCACGCCGGTCGACTCTTCCCGGGGCACCGCTCTCACCACGCTGCTGCGCCAGCTCAACGCCATCGAGGGCGACTTCTGGATCCGCCTGCTCTACACGCATCCGGCCCATTGGAGCGACGAGTTGATCCGCACCATCGCCGAATGCCCGAAAGTCGCCCGCTACATCGACATTCCGCTCCAGCATATCAGCGATGCCATGCTGGTCCGGATGCAGCGGGAGACCAGTGGCGCCTACATCCGGGACCTCATCCGGCGCATCCGGGCGGGCATTCCCGGCATCGCGATTCGCACGACCTTCATCGTGGGCTTTCCCGGTGAAACCGAAGCCGACGTGACCGAACTCTGCGAGTTCATCCAGGAGACCAAGTTTGAGCGCTTGGGCGTATTCCGCTACTCGCAGGAGGAGGGCACGCGCGCGGCGAAAATGGAGCAACAGATTCCGAAGAAGACCAAGGAAGCCCGGTGGCACCGTCTGATGAAGCTCCAGCAGGAAATCGCCTCCCAGGTCAGCGCGGGCTCCGTCGGCCGCACGCTGAAGGTGCTGGTCGAGGAACCCGGGGTCGCCCGCGGCGAAGCCGATGCCCCGGACATCGACGGTCGCGTCTACCTACCGATCACGGTGCCCGTCGGCGGATTTGCCACGGTCAAGATTACCGGGTTTGAGAATTACGACCTGCTGGCGCTTCCCGCCGGGCAGGAACCGTCGACCCGCAAGGTCGCCCGCCAGGCCCAATAGCGCCGGCCCAGCCCCTGGCCAGGGCCGCATCTCCCGGTTGCCGGTGGCAGCAAGTTCGGTCCTTCCGGTCGCGCCAGTCTTCGACTGGCGTCCGCCGGTCAGAGACGCGGCGCTACTCCCAGAGGCACCACCGCCCAACGGCAGATACGCCGCCTGGCCGGGGCCGCGTTTGCCTTCGTAGCAACACCTAGACCCTGTGCGTGTTGCGCTACGTAAAAAATACGTAAGCTCACAAATTGCCGCCGGGGGAGGCGCAAGGGCAGTCTGCCGGCGAAGACTTACCCATGCGAGCCGTCCCCCAATTCTTTCACTTCGTGGTCGAGTGGCGTGTCGATGCCCTCGGCGTCACCGCAGCCCTGCTCGGGACGTGCCTCGTCTGCCGCGCCTTCGTTCAGCGGCGGGGGGCCGGACAGGATTTTTCCCGCGTGGCTTGCACCTCGGTGGTGCTGGTGGGGGTGGCGGGCGCGTTGGTCGCCGAGTGGGTTAATCTTCTGATTGGGTATCCGGGCTCCTCGAGTTTTCGCCTCCTGTTCATTTCCCGCAGCCTGGTCCTGGGGGCCTCGGCGCTGACCGGAGGCGTCATCCTTTGGGCGAGCGTACAGTTCGCCGTGCTGCGGGCCAAACTCCGCATTCGGACCGACACCGAGCGGCAACTGCAGCAGGCGAAGGTCGTCGCCGACGAGGCCAATCGGGCCAAGAGCGATTTTCTGGCCGTGATGAGCCATGAGATTCGCACCCCTCTGAACGCGGTCATGGGATTTGCCAGGCTGTTGTCCGAGACCCGCCTCGACGAGGCGCAATTGGGCTACGTTTCGACCATCACCAGCGAAGGGAGCCGCCTGGGCATGCTCATCAACGACATCCTCGACCTGACCAAGATTGAGGGGGGGCAGCTGTCGCTGGAACGCGTGCCGTTTGCCCCGGCCGAGGTCGCCGAGTACGTGCTGCGCCTCCTGGCGTCCCGCGCCAACGAGAGACAGATTGATCTTCGCTTCGAGGCCCAACTGGCCGGTCCCCTGCTCCTGGCCGGTGATCCGCTCCGCTTCCGCCAGGTCCTCGTCAATCTGGTCGACAATGCGATCAAGTTCACCCCCGATGGTTCGGTGACGGTCTTTCTGGCGTGGAAATCGCCCGAAGCCGGGGAGACGCGGGGACAACTCACCGTCCGGGTGCGCGACACCGGCATCGGCATTCCGCTGGAAAAGCAGAAGCGCCTCTTCCAGATGTTCATGCAGGTCGATTCGTCCACCACGCGCACGTACGGCGGCACCGGCCTGGGCCTGGCCATTTGCCAGCGCCTCGTCGGCCTGATGGGAGGAGAAATCCGGGTCAAGAGCGACCGCGGCCAGGGGTCCGAGTTTTCCTTCTCGCTGCCGCTCCCGCCCGTCGCCCTCACAGATTCGCCCGCAGACCACGACGAACCCGAGATCCCGTTCGCCACGCCGCCGCGGATTCTCGTCGTGGACGACCTCGAGACCAATCGCTTCCTGCTGGAGGTTTTCCTGCGGAGGAACGGTTTCGAACCCGAGATGGCCAGCGGGGGCGAGGAAGCCATCCAACTCGCCGCCACCCGCGAGTACGATGCCATTCTCATGGATCTCCAAATGCCCAAGGTGGACGGCTTCCTCGCGACAGCCCGGATTCGGGCGGCGGAACCTCCCGGGCGGCACACGCCCATCATCGCCCTCACCGCCTCGATCGGCAAGGGCACCCGTGAGAAGTGTCTGGCCGCCGGCATGGACGAACACATGACGAAGCCGCTCAACCTCGACCGGTTCAAGCGGCTGCTTCGCGCGATGATCCGGGCCCGGAACGCGGCCCGACCGCAATAGCCTTACTTGGCCGGCGCGTGCCTCGCCGCGACCGCCGGCCCCGCCATTGCGGCCATGTCGCCCGCCGGCAAGACGACCGTCCCCGTGGGCCGGCCATTGGCGAAGTGCTGCAGCGAAATCCCCAGCACCCGCCCGTCCAAATCAAACATCGGCGTGCCCACCGACTGGTCGGTCAACAGGTGAGGATCACATCGCCGACCTTCAAACCGGCCGCCTCCGCCTGGGTGCCGGGGTAGATCCGGGTGATAACACCAAAAAAAGTCCCCGGCCTCCGTCACGTGGCAAGTGGAAGGAGATCCGCCCGGGCGCGCATCTCCCGGTTGACGGCGGTATTGAGCCCGGTCCTCCCCGTAGCGCCAGTCTTCGACTGGCGCCCGCCGGTCAAAGACGCGGCGCTACTCTCAGCGGCATCACCGCTAAACGACCGATGCGCCCTCCGCCCGGACCGCCGCTTGAAATCGACGGCGGCAAAGACCGAACTCACGGACCGGCGGCCGCGACGTAACGCTCGATGATGCCATCGAAACTGCCGTTGGTGAAGAAAACGACGACCCGGGGTTTCGCCCCCACCGCACCGGCGGGGCCGAGGGTGTTGGCCGTGAGTTTGTCCAGCAACGCCGCATTGCTGGCGGCGAAGTGCGCGTCGATTCCCTGGGTCTCCAATTGCTGCGCCACATCCTCCGGATCGAAACGTTCCGCCGCCGGGATTCGATCCGCCCGGCTCACGACGCCGAGATAGACCTCGTCCGCCAGGGCCAGCGCCCGCATGAATCCCGCCTGCATGGCCTTGGTCCGGGCGGTGTTGCTGCGCGGCTCAAACGCCGCCGTCAGCAGCGCCGCCGGATAGCGGGCGCGAAAGGCCTGCAGGGTTTCCGCCACGGCTGTCGGATGATGCGCGAAATCCTCGATGACCGTTGTCCGGGCGGCCTCCAGCTTCACCTCCTGTCGGCGCTTGACGCCGCGGAATTGCGCCAGCGCCGCCAGCGGCAGATCGGTCGGCCGCTCCGGAAAGAGCGCCAACCCCGCCGCGGTCGCCGCCATCGCGGCGTTCCGGGCGTTGAACAGCCCGCTCAGCGGCCACTGCACCGCAGCCCACGGCTGCCCGCGCCACGTGAGCGTGAAGCGGGCGCCGGTCGGCGATTCGACAAAGTCGGCGAGCCGCACGTCGTTGGTGTCATCCACCCCCACCCGCACCACCCGGGTCCATGCCATCGGGCCGAGCGCGCGCAGGTTGGGATCATCGCCGTTCACCAGGACATAACCGTTGCGCGGCACGATGCGCACCAAGTGCGAGAAGGAGCGCTGCACATCGGCCAGATCGCGAAAGATGTCGCCGTGATCGAACTCGAGGTTGTTCAGGACCGCGAGATGCGGGGCGTAGTGGATGAATTTGCTCCGCTTGTCGAAGAACGCGCAGTCGTATTCGTCGCCTTCGATCACAAACGGGTCCGCAAGCGAGCCCAGGTGGGCGCCCACCGGGGGATCCTGTGGCACCCCGCCGATCAGAAATCCCGGGTCCCGGCCCGCGGCCCGGAGCAGGAACGCCGTCAGGGCCGTGGTCGTGGTCTTGCCGTGGGTGCCGGCGATGACCAGGTTGCGCCGGCCCTTGAGCACCAGTTCGTGGAGCAGCGCCGGCAGAGAGGTGATGGGCATCGTCCGGGTTTCGAGCAACCACTCCACCTCCGGGTTGCCCCGGCTCATGGCGTTGCCAATCACGACCAGGTCCGGCGCCAGGGCGGCGAGCCGGTCCGGATCGTAACCGTCGTGCAACGCCACGCCCGCCTCGGCCAGGAGCGTGCTCATCGGCGGGTAGATCCCGGAATCGGCCCCGACCACCTCGTGCCCGGCCGTGCGGGCCAGCAACGCCGCATTGCCCATCGCCGTGCCACAGATGCCCATGAAATAAATCTTCATTGAGAATCACGCGATGTAAGCGGACCGGACGGGAGACGGAAGCCGCAATTCCCTTTCGCCGGCGAAAGTCGCCGCGCCGGCGTAGCCATGGGGGGAAGGGAGCAACGCAGGTCGGAACTGTCACGCTGTTTCTAATCCTGCGCCTCACGGCGGCCCCGCTCGCTCTTTTCCTTCGTGAATGCGTAGCGGTTCCGGCCGAAGCCTTCACTTGGACGTTGCGCCGCACGGTTTGAGCGAGAACCTCCGCAACGTATTCTCATGTTCCCTGAGGTGACAGCCTGCACGCCAATCGATCAGTACCTCACCGCGTAAGGAAAGCACCTGTCGGAGTGCTACGGAGAAACACAACGAATTCCTCCGCCAGCTGGGTTTGCCCGCACTCCCCGGTGGAAAGCCCGACCAAGATTGATGACGGTATCATCTTGGACTAACTCGACCACCGGGGCCCCACTCCCGGCCGGGCTCGGGTGGCTCCCTTGGTCATGTCGCCGGCCACGCCAAGGCTCGTCCGTACCGCGACGCAAAACTGCGTGATTCCAAATCGTTTCGCATACGTCTCTTTCCTCATCCAAACCTTGTGAAATCTACCCGCTGGCTGAAAAACACCCTCCGCGCCCTCGTCCTGGTTCTTGTCATTGCGGCCGCCGGCTGGGGAATACGCACGGTCTGGCGTCAACTCAGCCCCAACCTCTTCGGTTCCAAGCGGGAGGACGTCGTGCCGACCACCAAGGTCCGCACGGCCACCATCGCCGAGGAGATTATCGCCGTCGGGCGGCTGCGCGCGGTTTTTTCCACCGATATTCGCTCCGAAATCAATGGTCGCATCGCGAAGATTCTGGCGGTTGACGGGCAACGGCTCAAACGCGAGGAGCAGATTCTGCGTCTCGACCAGCAGGACTTCCTCACCCAGCTCGCGGAAATGGAACGGACGATCGAAGGTTCAAAGCTCCGGACCCTGCGCGCCCGCCGCGATTTCGAACGTCTGAGCGAACTCCAAAAGCGGGGCGTGATCACCACCAAGGAAATCGAGGACTCCCGCATCACGCTTTCGCTGAGTGAAAACGACACCGCCATCGCCGAATCCCGGCTGGCCAATCTGCGCGACAAACTGTCGAAGACCATCATCCAAGCCCCGCACGACGGCACCCTGCTCCTGAAGGACCTGACCGAAGGCCAGGTCGTCACCAGCGCGGCCGCCCAGAATGGCGGCACGCTCCTCGGGGAGGTCGCGGATCTTTCCCTCCTGATGATCCGCACCAACATCAATGAGATCGATGTCGCCCGCCTCAAAGTCGGCGATGTGGCCCGGGTCCGCGTCGATGCGATGCGCAGCGTGCAGATGACCGGCACGATCAAGCGCATTGCCACGAGCGCCCTGGAGAGTTCGGGCGATCGGACCCGCGTCTTCCCGGTCGATGTCATCCTCGACACGCCCGACGAGCGCCTGCGGCCCGGCATGTCGGCGACGGTGATGTTCACCCTGGCGCGCGTCGAAAACGCCACCGCCGTCACCATCTCGGCGGTCTTCTCGACCGCCGAAGCCCTCCGCTACGTTTTCATGAGCAAAGACGCTGGCTTCGAGGTGCGGCAGGTCGAGATCGGCATCGCGGATACCCGGTATGTCGAGATTCTCTCCGGCCTGAAAGTGGGCGACGTGGTGGCGCGCACCCGGCCCCTCGAATTCGAGGGCGACATTCCCATCCTGACGCCGACCGGTCCCGTCATCAAAGCGAAGGACGGCAAATCGACGGCCGACCCGGCCGGCCTGCCCAAGCCACGCTCCCAGAAAACACCGCACAGCCACTAAGCTGATCTTCCCATGAGGCTATTGTTTATGGGGGTTGTCAGCGGCTGGCGCGAGGTTCTCGCGCACAAGCTTCGGTCGTTCCTGACGTTGTCCGGCATCGTGCTCGGGGCGGCCGCCCTGGTGGGAATGCTCGGAGTGGTCAAGGGACTGCTCCGTGGCTGGGAGACGATGATCTACGAGACCGGAGGCATCGAGCGGATCAGCGTGCAGCCCCGGCGCCCGCCCGACGCCCAACGCGAGAAGGCCATGCTCTCGCCCGGACGCACCCTCAGCGACGTCGATGCCATCCTGGCCGCCGTGCCGCTGGCCCAGCGGGTGACGGCCGAGGTGATGATTCCGGGCGGGGCGCGGATCTATTTCCAAGGCAAGGCCACCAGCCAGAACGTGCGCGGTGTCATTCCCGCCACCTTCATCATGGATCGGTTTGAAGTCGCCCAGGGCCGCCTCATCGGCGAGCTCGACAACGAACTGCAAACGCAGGTGGTGGTGCTGGGTGCGTCCATCAACGAGATTCTCATCCCCCCCGGATTGGATCCCATCGGTCGCATCGTCACGATCAACGGCCTGCCGTTCACCGTGATCGGGGTGTTGCGGGAATACCAGTTCCCCATGGGCGGAGGGCGCTACAACTCGAAGAACTCGGCCGTGTTTATCCCGCTCACCACCGCGCAAACGCTGTACCGCATCGATGAAAACGTCGACGTCCTGAACGTGCAGCTGGCCGACATCGCCGACATGCCCCACGCTCTCGCGCAAGTTTCCAACGTCCTGACGCACACCCACCGGGGAATCATGGACACCCGGCTCGAGACCCGCGAGGACCTGCTGCAGCGGTTCGAAGAGACTCGCCGGAGCTATGTCGTCTCCCTCGGCGGCGTCGCCGCCATCGGGCTCATCGTGGGGGGCATCGGCATCATGAATGTGATGCTCGCCTCCATCAACGAACGGGTGCGGGAAATCGGCGTACGCCGCGCCCTCGGCGCCAAACGGACCGATATCCTGGTGCAAATCCTCGCCGAGTCCCTCACCCTGGCGGTTGCGGGTGGCGTGCTCGGGATGATCGCCAGCATCGGCTTGATCATGCTCCTGCAGCAAGTGGTCGTGCCGGCGAACCGCCCCGAACTTTCCCCCGCCGCCCTGTTCATCGGCGTCCTCTTCAGCGGCATCGTCGGCGTCCTCGCCGGCCTGTACCCGGCCGTGCGCGCCTCGCGCCTCAGCCCCGTCGAGGCGCTCCGGACCGATTAGGCTTTCGTTGGAGGCGGAGTGCCCCACTCCGCCTTCAGCGCGCGACGATGCGCCGGCCGAGCCTCCCGACCGTCGCCGGTCGCAATCGTTCTCGTGCTCTTGCTCGTTCCCCACTCCACGGCCGCCGTGCACGAGGGACGATTACGATTAAGAGAACGAGGAACGCGGAACGACTGCTTGGCCGTAGAAATTCCGTCGAGGTGGAGCGGCTTGACCCCAAGACGCTCGACGTGAGAGCGAACGCACGAGGGCGCGTTGGGGTCAACGCGCCCCACCGTTCAGTGGTTTCCTTCTCCCGGCTGAAACGCACTCCGATTGAATCGTTACGGCTTGGTCACCCCAGGTTCACCGGATCGACATCCAGCACCTGGGTGATGTCGTCGGCCCACGCGAACCCATCGCGCAACTGCGCCAGTTCCTGGATGACCTTCGTCACGGAGTTCGTGAAGTACCACACCTGCCAGCGGTACTCATCCTTGATCTTCTCGATCGGCGCCATCGCCGGCCCGCGCAGTTCGACGCGGGAGCCCAGGGTCTTCTCCACCAGCCGCGCCCATTGCTCGGCATAAAACTTGAGCTTGTCGGGATTCGGCCCGCGAAAGAGGTGCTGAATCAGGTGGCGGTAGGGCGGGTAGTGAAAATCGCGCCGCATCTTCAACTCCGCCGCCGCGAAGCCGGCATAGTCGGCGTGCCGGGAAAACTGGATCGCCTCCGCCTGCGGCGTGAAGGTCTGCACGATCACCTCCCCCGCGCGATCGCCGCGGCCCGCGCGGCCCGCCACTTGCACGAGCAGCTGGAACGTGCGCTCGTTGGCGCGAAAATCCGGTACATGCATCGAGATGTCGGCGTCCACCAGCCCGACCAGGGTCACGTTGGGGAAGTCCAGCCCCTTGCCGATCATCTGGGTGCCCACGAGCACATCGATGCGACCGGCGCGGAACTCCGCCAGCACTTCGCGAAACCGGTTCTTCTTTCCCATCGTGTCCGCGTCCATGCGCTCGACGCGCGCGCGCGGCAGCACCCGCCGCACCGCCTCCTCGACCCGTTGGGTGCCGAGGCCGCGCCAGCGGATGTCCGGCGCGCCGCATTGCGGGCAGCGGGAGGGCGCCGGGCGTTGATCGCCGCAGAGGTGGCAGCGCAACGTGTCGTCCGTGCGGTGAAACGTCAGCGCGATGCTGCAATGCGTGCATTCCTCCACGTGGCCGCATTGCCGGCAGAGCAGCGACGAGGAATACCCGCGGCGGTTGATGAAGAGAATCGTCTGCTCGCGGCGCTCCAGCCGGTCCTGCATCGCGCGCACGAGCTTGCCGGAAAGCGCCGGCAGCGTGCGCTGCTTCGCCGCCTCGATGCGCAGATCCACGACGTCGATGTAAGGCAATTGGCGGGCATCAACCCGCTGGGTCAGCTGCAACAGCTGGTACTTGCCCGCCTCGACGTTGGTGAAACTCTCCAAGGAGGGCGTCGCGGAGCCCAGCACGCAGGACGCCCCGGCCAGCTTGGCCCGCATCACCGCGACGTCCCGCCCGTGGTAGCGCGGCGTCTCGTCCTGCTTGTAGGCCGGCTCGTGTTCCTCGTCGACGACGATGAGCCGCAGGTTCGGCACCGGCGCAAAGACCGCCGAACGCGCGCCGACCACCACCCGCGCCTCTCCGGTGGCCAGGGCCAGCCAGCCGTCCAGGCGCTCGCCCTCGCTCAGATGACTGTGCCAGACCACGCAGCGATGCCCGCGCGCGATGGCCTCCAGGCGCGAACGCATCCGCGCCACCGTCTGCGGCGTGAGCGCAACCTCGGGCACGAGAAACACCACGCCGCCTCCGGCCTCCAGCGCCGTGGCGATCGCCCGCAGGTACACTTCCGTCTTGCCCGAGCCGGTCACGCCCAACAGCAGCGAAACGGCAAATTTGTTTGCCCCCAGGCTGGCGGTCACCGCGTCGACGGCGGCCTGTTGCTCGACGTTGAGCACATGCGGCATCGCCGCGACCAACTCTCCGGCGGCATGCTCATCCGTGTAGGCGACCCGCTCAATGCGGCGCAACTCCTCCCGCAGCACGCCCCGCTTCACCAGGCCGGCGGCCACGGCCGCGGTCTGGCCCAGCCGGGCCAGCACGAGCGCCTTGGGCTGCGGCCGGAATTGCTCCGCGAGCAGGCGGTAGAGCCGGGCCTGCTGCGGGGCCCGCTTTTCGAGCTTCGCCAGTTCCTCCGGATCCAGCCGCTGCGCGACGACCAGGAGTTTCTCCTGCTTTATTCCCGCGCCGCGGCGCACGGCCGCGGGGATCATCGTTTCGATGATGCTGTCGAGACCGCACGCGTAATACCGGGCCATCCAACGGGCGAGCTCCAGCAGGTCCGGCGTGAGCGCAGGAAACGGATACACCACCTGCGCCACCGACTTCAATCGATCCACCGGAAAATCCCGCGGCGCCCCCACCTCGCCCACGAGGCCGAGTTTCATTCCATTCAGAAGGGGGACCCGGACCAGCGAGCCGACCCCCACCGTCGCCCGCATCGACTCCGGCACGCGATAGTGCAGCAGCTTGTCGAACCCGGCGAGCGGATGCACTCCAATGATCATCGGGCGCATCACGGCGCGACGCGCCGGGCGGCGCAATTTCTTTCCCCGGCAACGATCCCATTGACATGCCGGCGACCCGCGGAAAACAGTCGCCGCGTGAGTATCTCCGCCGCCCGCGAAAAATTTCGGACCTTTCTGGCCCGGAAAGGACTGCGCGCGACCAACCAGCGGCTGGCGATTTTCGACGCCGCGTTTGCCCAGACCGGACACTTCACCGCCGAGCAATTGCTGGATTACGCCCGCACCATCGACGACTCGGTGGCCCGCGCCACCGTCTATCGCACCCTGCCCATCATGACCCGCAGCGCGCTGCTGCGCGAGGTCGACATCGGCACCGGCGAAAAGTACTACCGCACGAACCGCGAGGGCGGGGATACGCAGGTGGCGCAGGTCGTCTGCCTCGATTGCGACCGGATCTTTGAAATCAGCGCGCCGTTCATGTCGTGGTACGGCAGCACGGTATCCTCGAAGCTGGGCCTTACGCCCGTGACCCAACGGCTGCAGGTGAGCGCGCATTGCAACGCGTGGCGCGAGACCGGAACCTGCCCCCGCCGCGGGCGCAACTGACCATTCCGCGCCATGCCGAAGGAAAGAAAAACGGACCCGGAATTTGAACTCCGCTTCTTTGAATCGATTCTGCGCCGCAGTCCGCAGTATGTGCGGGTGATCGAGGTGCTCGGCGGGCTCTACACCCGCCAGGGTCGCATCGCCGACGGGCTGCGGATGGATCGCCGGTTGGTGCGCCTGCAGCCGGCCAATCCCACCGCCCACTACAACCTGGCTTGCAGCCTGGCTCTTTCCCGACGGCGGACCGCCGCGCTCCGCGTCCTGCGTCAAGCCGTGCAGCTCGGTTACCGGGATTTCGACTGGATGCGGCAGGACCCCGATCTCGAGGAACTCAAGGAGCACCCCGAGTTTCAGGCGTTGAGCGAGGCCCTGCATCCGCAAAGTTAGCCTCGGTTGGGGCGCCCGGTCGGCGCTCAGCGCGTGGGCGTAGCCTCCGGTGCGGTGGCGGCCATCGTTTCCCGGTCGATCGCCGCCGCCCGGATCAGGCCGTGGGCACTCGACTTCCCGGTCACCCGGACGCACAGCCAGTCCATCATGACATAGATGATCGGTACCACAAAGAGCGTGAGCACGGTCGCGATCGACAGGCCGCCGACCACCACGATGCCCATGGGATTGCGCGTCTCGGCGCCGGCGCCCGAGGCGAAGGCAATGGGCACGGCACCCAGGACCGTGGAAATCGAAGTCATCAGGATCGGCCGGAAACGCACGGTCGCGGCCTCGTACGCGGCGTCGAAAGCGTTGCGACCGGCCACTTGGAGCTGGTTCGCGAACTCGACGACCAAAATGCCGTTCTTGGCCACCATGCCGATCAGCATGATCAAACCGAACCGGGAAAAAATGTTGTCGGTGAGGGCCACGCCAAAATACCGGCTGGCATAGAGCACAATCAGCCCCCCGGACACCGCGAGGATGATGCCGGAGAAGATCGTGACGGGATGGATCCAGGATTCAAACTGGGCCGCCAGCACGAGGAAGGTGAACAGCAGGGCGAGCCCGAAGAGCAGGAAGGTGTCGTGGTCGCTCTCGACGAAGTCGCGCGCCTCGCCATCCCACGCGAAGGCGTAGCCGGGCGGGAGAATCCGGCGCGCCTCGACCCCCAGCACCGCGACGGCGTCGCCGATGGTCACGCCCGGCGACAGCTGGGCCGAGACCGTGACCGAACGCAACCGGTTGAAGTGCGGAAAACTTTCCGGCACGACCGACTCTTCATACGTCACCAGGTTGCTGAGCTGCACGAGAGGCCCGCTGCCCGATCGCACATAGAGGCGGGCGAGATCCGTCGGGCTGGCCCGGCTGGCATCCTCCACCTGCACCAGCACGTCGTACTGCTGGTTGCCCCGCTGAAACTGCGTGACCCGCCGGCTGCCGAGCAGGGTCTCGAGCGTGGCCGCCACGTCCGACACGGGCACGCCGAGATCCGCCGCCTTCGCGCGATCGATCTTCACGTCGATTTGCGGCTTCGTCGGCGACGGGTCGATGCGCGGCACCTGAAAACTGTTGCGGTCCCGCATCACCACCAGCATCTGCTGGCCGAGTTCCTGCAATTTGTCGAAGTCGCTCCCCTGGAGCACCAGCTGGATGCCGGAACTGAAACTGCTGCGCCCGCGGCTGAAAGGGCGCACCGGCGACGGGGAGGACTGCCCGCCGGTGATCTCCTGCCGGAACTTCCGCCGCACCTCCTCGACGATCTCCTGCGTGCTGCGCTGCCGGTCCTCCCAGAGTTTGAGGGTGGTGAAGATGTAGGCCCGGCCGTCACCGGTCCGGTGATACGTGCGATCCACCTCGGGGATTTCCAGCAGCATCTTCTCCATCTGGCGCGAGTAGATCGCGTTGTACTCGGGGGTCGACCCCACCGGCCCGATGAAGCTCGCCGTGAAGATGCCCCGATCCTCGAGCGGCGTCAGTTCACGCTGCAGCTTGGTGTAGAGGTAGGGCCCGGTGAGCGCAAAACCCAGCGCCCCGAGCAGCACCAGCCAGCGCCACCGCAGCGCCCCGCGCAGGAGCCCCTCGAAGCCGCGGTTCAGCCCGACAAAAAAAGGCTCGGTCTTTTCATAAAACCAGCCGTGCCGGGCCTGGCCGTCGACCACCTTGGCGCGCAGCAGGCGGGAGCAAAGCATGGGAGAAAGCGTCAGCGCGACAAACGCCGACACCCCCACCGAAATCGCGAGCGTGAGCCCGAACTCATAAAACAACCGGCCGGTCCGCCCCGACTGGAATGCCACCGGGAGGAAGACCGCGGCCAGGGTCAGCGTCGTCGCGACGATGGCGAACGCCACCTGACGCGCGCCAAAGATCGCCGCATGGATGGGACTCTCGCCGAGTTCAATCCGCCGGTAGATATTTTCCAGCATCACGATGGCGTCGTCGACCACCAGGCCCACCGCGAGCACCAGCGCGAGCAGGGTCAGGACGTTGATGGTGAAGCCGAGCCATTGCATCACCGCAAAGGTGCCGACAATCGAAACCGGGATGGCCACCAGCGGCACCAGGGTGGCGCGCCAATCGCGCAGGAAGAGGAAAATCATCAGGATGACCAGCACCGCCGCCTCCCAAAGGGTCTTGTAGACCTCGCGCACCGAACGTTCCACGAACACACTGTAGTCCGACGAGACCCGCACCTGCACGCCCTCCGGCAGTTCCGCCTGGATGATCGGAATGAGGTCCTTCACGCGGCGCGCAACATCGAGCAGGTTGGACTGCGACTGGCGCAGGATCGACGTGCTCACCGCCTGCCGGCCCATGACATAGGTGTGGTTGCGGTAGTCGCTCGCGCCCAACTCCACGCGGCCAATGTCACTGAACTTCACCTGGTAACCCTCCCGCGACGCCAGGATGAGATTCTCGTATTCGAGCGGCGTGTCCATGCGGCCGCGCAACCGCACCGGAAACTCCCGCGCCAGCGATTCGATCCGCCCGCTCGGCAGGTCCACGTTCTGCTGCCGGAGGGCCCGCTCGAGATCGGAGACAGTCAGGTTGTACGCGGCGAGCCGCGTGGCATCCACCCACAGGCGCATCGCGTACCGCTGGCCGCGCAACTCCACCGCCGCCACGCCCGGGATCGTCTGCAAGCGCTGCACGACCAGGCGCTCGACCAACTCCGTGAGTTCGAGCCGGGAATGGATCTCGGAGCGGAACGACAGCGAGATGACCGAGTCCGAATCCGAATCGGCCTTGGAGATCTGGGGATCATCGACCTCCGGCGGCAGGCGACCCCGCACCCGCGCAACCTTGTCGCGCACGTCGTTCGCCGCCTCGTCCATGTTGCGGTCCACCTCGAACTCGAGACTGATGCGGGACCGCTGCTCGCTCGAGCTCGAGCGAATCACCCGCAGGCCGTCGATGGCGGAAACCTCTTTCTCGATGACCTCCGAGACCTTGCTCTCCACCACCTCCGCCGAGGCGCCCGGATAGTTGGCCTCGATCGAAATCACCGGCGAATCCGTGCTCGGATATTCGCGCACCGGCAGGCGCCCGAAGGAGATGATCCCGATGAGCAGGATCAGGATCGCCGCCACCAGGCAGATGACCGGCCGCTTGATTGAGGTGTCGGAAAGCAGCATCTAGGATTTGGCCGGGTTTGGATCGCAGGCCGGCGGGGAACCCGGGCGTCGAGCGGGGGAGCGACCCGGCCGCCCCGGCCCAATCCTTGATTGCCGCGCCGGGCGCGGCGTTAGCCGCCGGTCAGACGCCACCGCTTCGACCGCACGGAAATTCTGGTCTGAAGGACACACTTTCATCACACGCGGGACCGGCGGCTGCGGCTACTCGACCCGGAACTCCTCCCGCAGCGGCCGCGGATCGAGCTTCGATCCGGGGAACAGGGCCAGCGCCCCCACTCCCGCCGCCACCACCGTCTGCTGCTCGGTCAGCTTGCCCTTGTTGGCCTTGACCTCGACCAAACCGCGCGCACGCAGTCCCAGCGTCACCGGCACAAAGGCGGCCACCGCCTCGCCGTCCTTTTCCTCGACCGTGATGATCTGCGGCCCGCCTTGCGCGACGAGAATCGCCCCCTCCGGCACCGTCATGGCCCCCCGGCGCACCTCGAGGACAATTTCGATCAGGGCAAACATCCCCGCCTTCAACGCCGGGCTCACCTTGTTCAGATAACCTTTCACTTCGCTGGAACGGGTCTGCCGATCAATGACCGAGTTGACGAAATAGACCTCACCGTTGACGGCCGTGGTGGAGTCGACCGTGGTCGACTTCAGGCTGAACTTGGTGCCGCGCTTCATCTTTGCGAGGTAGCGCTCCGGCACCTGAAACTGCACCTTGAGCCGGCTGAGATCGTTGAGCGTCGTGATGCTGGCCTGGGGGTTCACGTAGTCGCCCGGCGACAGGGTGCGGGACTCCACCACGCCATCAAAGGGCGCCCGAATTTCGGTGCGCGCCAGCCGGACCTGGAGCAGATCGATCTCGGCGTTGGTGACACTGTACTCGCTGCGCGCCCGGTCGGCGTCGGCCTGGGTGTTGGACTGGGTCTGGCGCAGTTTCTCCGCCCGGTCGAGGTTGAGCCTGGCCAAATCGTGCCGCGAACGCGCCTGCGCCAACTGCGCCTGCAGTTCCGCATCGTCGATCTTGGCGAGCAGATCACCTTTCTTTACGCGCTGGCCTTCCTCGAAATGGATCGAACGGATCAACCCGCTCATCTCCGGGCGAATGGTGGCGGTTTCGTTGGGCGCCAGCGAACCAACCACCCGCAGGGTTTCGGAGAGGTCCCGCCGCGCGATCGCGATCACTTCAACGGCCTGTTTGCCGCCACCGCCACCGCCGCGCCCACCCCGACCGCCCCCTCCCTTGGTCTTGCCCGCAGCGGGCGACGTGGGTTCAGCCGCACCCGCCTGCCTCAGGGGAAAAGTGCCGAACCCCAGCATCGCTCCGGTGAGGAGGCAGCAGATAAGCCGGCGCGCCCGCGGCGGGAGGCCCGGGGTCCGAAGCACGGTGGCTGCGTCGCGCCCAGGGCGACCCGGAGTTATTCCGGTGGCACACCCGTTGTGGTCGACCGGAGGAAAGGCCATGGGGCGTAATCCCTTTCAGGACACGAGCTGCGTGTAGGCCGCGGCATCCAGTAATCCCGCGGCCGCCGCGGAATCATCCGGTTTCAGCCGCAACAGCCAGCCCTCCGTATAGGGGGCGCGGTTGAGCGTCTCGGGCGCCGCGTCGAGCGCGCCGTTCACCGCGACGATGGTGCCTCCCACCGGCAGGTACAAATCGCTCGCCGCCTTGACGGACTCGACCACGCCGAAGGTGTCACCGGCCTTCAGGACCGCACCCACCTTGGGCAGCTGCACGTAGGTGATATCCCCAAGCGAATTCTGCGCGTAGTCGGTGATGCCCACCGTGAACGTGCCGTCACTCTCGGGCCGCAGCCATTCGTGCGATTTTGCGTAGCGAAGATCGGCGGGGATGTTGCTCATGCGTCAAATGGTAGGAGCCACTTTGCGTCGCAATCTCAAGACAAACCAGCGCGGCGGCTCTTTGTCCTCAGCGGTTCAGCCCTTCTTCAGCTCCACGAACGGAGGTTTAACGAGCTGCAGCCCCAGCTTGGTGCCGCGAATGTCGACCGCCAACGGCTGGGCCGCGGCCGCAGCGGAAACCAGCGCGGATCCGATGGCTTCGTTCAACACCGGCGACAACGTGCCCGACAGCACCCGGCCCACCGTCGTCCCGGCGGCATCGAGGACCGGCGCGTCGGCGCGGACGATCCGGCGGTCCCCGGTCTTGAAAAACACCACCTGCCGGATCGAGCCCGCCGCCTTCTCCCGCAGGAGCGCGCCGCGACCCACGAAGTCGGCGCCCTTGTCGAGTTTCACCGTCCAGCCCAGCCCCGCCGTCAGCGGGGAAATCTCCGCCGTGATTTCGTGGCCGTAAAGCGGATAACCCGCCTCGAGTCGCAGGCTGTCGCGGGCGCCCAGACCCGCGAGTTCCAATCCGCACGGCTGGCCCGCCGCGAGCACCGCCGTCGCCAACCCCACCGCCTCAGTCGCGGCGTGATAAAGTTCAAACCCGTCCTCGCCGGTATAGCCGGTGCGACTGACGAGACAATGGGCCCCCGCCACGGTCGCCTCGACGAAGTGATAGTATTTTACGAGTCCGAGCTTCGCACCCGTGAGCGACTGCACGATCGCAGCCGCCTGCGGGCCCTGCACCGCCAGCAAGGCATAGTCCGCAGAGCGATCCGTGATCGCGACGTTGAACGCCGCCGCCTGCTCCCGGATCCACGCGAGGTCCTTCGCAATATTGCCGGCGTTGATGCAGAGGAAAAAATCCTCCGGGCCACGCTGGTAGACCAACAGGTCGTCCACGACTCCGCCGTCCGGCTGGCACATGGGGGTGTACAGGACCCGGCCCGGATAGAGCTTGGAAACATCGTTGGTGACCAGGTGATTCAGGAACCTCGCGGCGGCGGGGCCCATCACGTCAACCTCCCCCATGTGACTCACGTCAAAGAGCCCGGCGGTCCGGCGCACGGCCTTGTGCTCCTCCAGGATGCTGCGGTATTGCACGGGCATTTCCCAACCGGAGAAATCCACCAGACGGGCACCGTGGGCCGCATGGAAATCGCGCAAGGGAGTGCGTTTCAGATCGCTCATGCCGCGAGAGTAGCGGCTCGCTGTCGTTGCGCTGCAAGGAAGTTTTCGGGGACACGGGCCGGCTTCACACCGCGCTCCACCCCGCGTGCTCCACTCGCTGGCCCGCCGCCCGGTGCCTGCGCTGGCGCGCGGCGCGGTGGATGGCGCATCCCGCCGGTCGTCGCGGGTCGCGTTGGCTGCACGCATATTTTCACCAACTCGGAGCATTTCTTGGCTCCGCGCAAGGTAAGGCTCGACCGCGCGCGGAATTCATCCCTAAAACCTTCCCCCGGTCTTGCCATCATCGGCTTGTGTCATGCACTACTAACACTCCCGTCGACCCAAACTCCCTTGCCTCCGCGCCGCGCCTGCACCTAGCTGCCCTCACCCTCTCTCAACCTCCCCCCTTTTACTTATGAGCGAAAATCCCGCCTCGAACAACGCGTCCAATTCACGTCTCGAATATACCGGGGCGTTTCTTCTCCTCCGGCTCTGGCTCGGACTGCGCACCCTCATGGCCGGGGTGGAAAAATTCGAAAGCGGAGGCACCTACTCGTTCGCGAACTATTACAAGACGATGGCCAAAATGGCGCAGGGCATCACCAGCAATTCTTTCATGCCGCTGTGGATGACCAAATCGTTCGCCATGCCCCTCGGCTACCTCCTGATCGTCCTGGGGCTCGCCGTGCTCCTCGGTATCCGGTCGCGGGTTTCCCTCTTCGCCACCGGCCTGCTCTACGTCGGTCTTTCCTTCGGGCTCATGGCGGTGCAGGAGGGCGACGGGACCGCCTGGCTCGGCATGCACATGGTGATGTTCGTCATGGCTCTGGTGCTGGTGCGCTACGAGCGGCTTGCGCTCTGGGGCGAAAAGAACAGCTGAACCCGGGAGACCCAACGCCATGGCCGAATCCCCTCCCCTCACCCGCCGCAATTTTCTCAGCACGAGCGCCAAACTGGGCGCCGTGATTGCGGCGGCCCCCTACATTGCCCGCGGCGCCTCCGTCGGCGCCAGCGCGGCCGACACCGTCAATGTCGCCCTCATCGGCTGCGGTGAAGAAGGCCGCATCCTGACCAATGCGGCGCTGAACATCCCCGGCATCCGCTTTCAGGCCGTCTGCGACATCTGGCCGTACAACCTCACCCGCTCCGAGCGCCTCCTGAAGAAATTCGGCCACGACGCCCGGCCCTTCGAGGATTACAAGGAATTGCTGGCGACCGTCACGAACCTCGATGCGGTCATCGTCGCCACGCCGGACTTCATGCACGCGGAGCACACCAATGCGGCGCTGAAGGCGGGCAAGCATGTGTACTGCGAAAAGCTGATGTCGAACACGGTCGAGGGCGCCCGCTCGATGGTGCAGACCGCCCGGGAGACCAAGAAACTCCTGCAGATCGGCCACCAGCGCCGCAGCAACCCCCGTTACCTGTGGGCGCGCGACAAAATCGTGCGCGATGCCCGGCTCCTGGGCCGCATGACCAATATCAGCGGACAATGGCACCGAGCGGTCACCGATGACTTCGGCTTCCCCAACGGCCAGGCGATTCCCGACGAGAAGCTCGCCAAGTACGGGTACTCGAACATGCACGAGTTCCGGAACTGGCGCTGGTTCAAGAAATATGCCGGCGGCCCGATCTCCGATCTCGGAGCGCACCAAATCGACGTCTACAACTGGATGCTCGGGGTCAATCCGCGCATGTGCATCGGCAGCGGCGGCGTCGACTATTACACGACCCACGAGTGGTACGACAACGCGATCGCCATCTACGAGTTTGCCACCAAGGAAGGTATCGTCCGTGCGACCTATGAGGTCCTCACCACCACCAGTGCCGGCGGCGGCTACCACGAGTACTTCATGGGCGACGAAGGCTCGCTGAAGCTCTCGGAGAATCCGAAATTCACGAAACTCTACCGCGAGGCCCGCGCGCCCGAATGGGATGCCTGGGTCACCAAGGGCTACATCTTGAAACCGGGCTCGGGCGAAGGCGCCCCCGCCCCCGTCAAGGCGTGGGAAAAGCCCGGGGTCAAGAAACTCGGCGGCCCGTCCAAGGGCACCGTCGACGTCCGCGAAACCGCGCAACTCTCCGCCTGGGACATGCCGGTGACACTCGACAAGGCCATCCACCAGCCCCACTTGGAGAACTTCTTCGATGGGATGCGAAAGGGCGCTGCCCTCAATTGCCCCGCCGATGAAGCCTTTGCGTCGTCGGTCACGATTCTGAAGGTCAACCAAGCCATCGCCGCCCAGAAGATGCTCCCCTTCGCTCCGGAGGATTTTGTGGCCTGAACGACCTGCACCGGTCGCGGAACCGCCGCGATCCGCCGGTCGACCCGATAATAGCTTGAATATTTTCGGGTCGACCGCCGTCTAGCAGCGGTTCCACTTGTAATTCACCCTTATGCAATCCCGCACCATCTCCCTCCTCCTCTCCGCGTTCGCGCTCGCGATCACGTCGTCCGCCTCCGGCAATGAGCCGCTGAAGGTCGAATACCCGAAGCCGCTCTTTGCCGGCACGCCGCGACCCATCTCCCTGGCGAATCTCGAACCGGCCGGCATGAAGCGGCCTGACATCATGGTCCCCGCCGGCACCAAACTGCTTTCCCGCGGCAAGAAGGTCACCAGCAGCGACTCCCTGCCAGTGATCGGTGAACTGACCTTCATCACCGATGGCGACAAGACCGGCATCGACGGCGCCTACGTCGAGCTCGGGCCGAACACCCAGTGGGTGCAGGTCGACTTGGAAGCCTCCGCCAAGATTGCCGCCGTGGCGGTGTGGCACTTCCACTCCCAGGCCCGGGTGTACCACGACGTGGTGGTGCAGATCTCGGACGACCCGGAATTCAAGTCGGGCGTCTCGACCATCTTCAACAACGACGACGACAACTCGTCGAAGCTCGGCAAGGGCTCCGACAAGTCCTACATCGAGACCAACAACGGCCGGGTGTTGGATGCCAAGGGCAAGAGTGGCCGCTATGTGCGCCTCTACTCGAACGGCAACACGTCCGACGAGCTGAACCACTACTGCGAAGTCGAAGTCTTCGGCGCGGGCAAGTAAACCCGATCCGATCATTTCCAAAGCCGGCACGCCTCAAGCGCGCCGGTTTTTTTGTGCCCGTTTATGCCAGCGGCTTGAAATGATTGAATTTTGTTGGGCCGGACCTTGGTCCGCGCCTCTCGTACGAAACGGCGTCACCCAGGTGACGCCCTACCGTCCAGAAATCACTGGCTGTTGGTATTACGGGCGCCCTCTCCGCTTGAGGGCGCCGTCCGACGGCATCGACGAGGGCCCCGCGCTTCGCCCCGCCCGTCTCACCAGCGCCTCTGTCTCAGGGGGTCTTCGTCCTCCGGCCCTTTTTCTCCACCGGCGCACCGGCCCGCCCTCCCGTCACCCGCACCGGCCAGTTCTGTTTCACCAGGGCCTTCAACTCGGCGATGACGGCCGCATTGCTGGGATCACGCGCGAGATTCTTCATCTCGCCCGGGTCGCGATCGTGGTCGTAAAGCTCGACGCCCTGCTTGCCTCCATCCCATTCGGTGTAGCGCCAGCGTTCCGTGCGTACGCTCTGCCCGGGAAAGCCACCCCGTTCCACCTGCGTGAAGCCCGGACGGTTCCACTCGGCCTGCGGGTTCGCCAGCAGCGGACGCAACGAAACCCCCGGTCGTTTCGACTCCAACGGCAATCCCGCGAGGTCGGCGACCGTGGGGTAAATGTCGATGAATTCCACCACACGGGGCGAGACCCCGCCGGACTTTACGTCGGGACCGGCGATGATCAACGGCGAGCGCGCCGAGTCCTCAAAGCAGCTCTGCTTCATCCACAGGCCGTGCGTGCCGAGCGAATAGCCATGGTCGCTCCAGAAAACGATCACGGTGTTGTCCCGCAGGCCGAGGCGATCGAGCGCGTCCATCACCCGGCCGATCTGCGCATCGGCGAAGGAGATGGTGGCATAATAGGCCTGCTTGCTCCGCCGGGCCTGTTCGCGCGTGACCCCGAAATTCGGCCACGGCCGCGTCGAGAAGAGCGCCGCCGCCGGCACCGTGCTCTCGTATCCGGACGGCATTTCCGGCACGTCGATTTTCTCGAGGGGATAAAGGTCGAAATATTTCTTCGGGGCGATGTACGGCGTGTGTGGCTTGTAAAAGCCCACCGCGAGGAAGAAGGGCTCACGGCGATGTTTCTCCATTTGCCGGATGGCCTCCGTCGCGACCATGCCGTCGGTGTGCTGCTCGTCGCGCCCGTTGGGGTCGGCGTACACCGCCATGGCCGAGCCCAGGCCCCGGGAAGGCGTGAAGTTGGTCACCTTGGGCTCCAACTCGGTCTTGTCGATGCCGGCCGGGTTGAACACCTCTTTCCATGACGTCGGATCGTCGAGTCCGCTCGTGCCAATTTCGCCGGGATTTCCGTAGTGGTAGATCTTGCCGATGCGGGCCGCATGGTAGCCGTGGCGCATGAAGAGCTGCGACAGGGTGACCACATCCGGCAGGCCGGTGCGGAAGCGGTACTTCAGATCAAAAACACGGGTCTGATCGGGACGGAGCCCCGTCATGATCGACGATCGGCTCGGGCTGCAAAGCGGGAATTGACAGTAGGAGCGATCGAATCGCACCCCCCGGGCCGCCAGCCGGTCAAGGTTGGGCGTCTGGACGATCGGGCTGCCGTAGCAGCCGATGTCGTTGTTCATGTCGTCCACCGCAATGAAGAGGACGTTGGGCTGGCGCGCCGTCGCGGCGGCCGCGACACCGCCCACGATCAAACCACCGAGACCAAGCAGGGTGCGGAGTATTTTCATAGGAAAGGTTGGGGCCTCCCTGCGGCTGGCGCCATCAGGAGGGAAGGGAGCAGCGCCGGCCCCAAGGCGCTGCGGTGGTCATTCTTTCTTCTTACCCTGCTTCTTTTGCGCCGCCCCGCCACCCTGCCGGCCCAGCCAGTCCGGCGGGATCACTTCCGGCACCTTCAATTCCCGGCGCAGGCGGGCCATCTCCTGCTCCAATTCACCTCGGACCTTGGCGTACGCCGGGTCCCCGAGCACATCCCGCATTTCGTGCGGATCCTGCTCGAGGTCGAACAATTCGGAGTACACGTCCGCCGTGCCATAGAAATGCACCAGCTTGTAGCGATCCGTGATGACACCGTAATGCGGCCGCACGTGGTGCGGCGTGGGCCATTCATAATACTGGTAATAAAACGAAGTCCGCCAGTCGGCCGGCCGACGGCCCGCGAGAATCGGGCGGAAGCTGCGGCCCTGCATCTCGGCCGGCACGGGCAGGCCCGCCGCGTCGAGGAACGTCTCGGCAAAATCCAGATTCGAGACGATATCGCGACTGACGGTACCGGGCTTCGTCACCCCCGGCCAGCGCACGAGCAGTGGGGTGCGGACCGATTCCTCGAAGATCCAGCGTTTGTCGAACCAGCCGTGTTCGCCGAGGTAAAAGCCCTGATCGCTGGAGTAAACGACGATCGTGTTGTCGGCGAGGCCCTCCTTTTCGAGATAGTCCAGCATCCGTCCGACGCCCTCATCGACGGCGCGCAGCGTGGCGGTGTAGTCGTGCATGTAGCGCTGATACCGCCAGCGCACGAGATCCTTGCCCGTGAGATTGGCGGCGCGGACTTTCGCGTTGCGGGGTTCGTAGTACGCATCCCATGCCTTGCGCTGTTCGGGGGTCATGCCCGGCGGCGGCGTAAACTTCACGTCGCGATCGGTCATGGTCTTGGCCAGCGTCATGTCCTGATCATGCTCGGCGATGCCCCGGTTGGCATAGTCGTCGAACAGCGTTGCCGGCTCGGGATAGACGCGATCCCCGTCGGCCCCGAGATGGCGGAGCGCCGGCGACCATTCGCGATGCGGGGCTTTCTGCTGAAACATCAGCATGAACGGCTTCGACTTGTCGCGGTGCTTCAGCCACTCGAGCGAGAGTTCCGTGATGATGTCCGTCGTGTAGCCGGATACCTTCACCGTCTCGCCCATGCGAATCATGGGCGGGTTGTAATAGACACCCTGCCCCACCATGATCTGCCAGAAATCGAAGCCGGTCGGGTCGGAAACCAGATGCCACTTGCCGATGATGGCCGTCTGATAACCGGCCTTCTGCAGCAGCTTGGGAAAGGTGAGCTGGGCTGGATCGAACCGCGAGTTGGAGTTGTTCGGAAACCCGTTCAGATGGTTGTATTTTCCCGTGAGCACCGTGGCGCGCGACGGGCCACAAATCGAATTCGGCACCAGGCAGCGGTCGAAACGCATGCCGGTCTTGGCGATGCGGTCGAGATTCGGGGTCTCAAGCAGTTTGCGCGCGTCGCCGTAGGCGCTGATGGCCTGATAGGCGTGGTCATCCGAAAACATGAACACGATGTTCGGCTGCCGGGGAGCGGCGGCGGACATCGCGGCCGCAAGTAGCGCGTTACCTGCGCAGAGGAGGATTTTTTTCATGAGGGAGAGAACGTAAGGCACGAGCGCACGGCTGCCGCGCGCTCGCCATCCAGGTGAATATTTTCAGGGTTTTCCGTCGGTGCCGCCGGGTGCCACCGCCGGCTTACTTCTTGGCGAGACTCGCCTTGAAAAAGGTCTTCGCTTCCGCCACGAGCCGGTTCGGATCTTCGGCAAAGGCCTTGCTGTCGGTCTCAATCGCCATCACGCCCGACCACTTGCTCTGCTTGATGGCCGCAAAGAGACCCGCGTAATTCGACTGCCCCTTGCCGATCTCGGTGTCGGTCGGCACCTTTTTCCCGTCGACGGCGGTGGTCACGACCTTGTCCTTCAGGTGCATGTCGTAAACGCGATCACCATAGTCGCGGAAGACCGCGGCGGCATCGAAGCCCGCCGCCGTCACCCAACCGATGTCGAGGCAGACTCCGATGCGGTGATCCCGGGCCGCCAGCACCTGCTTCACTGTCGCGGGATCGCCGTACATCGTGCCGGTGCCGTGATTGTGAATGGCGAGCTTGATGTTGTACTCCTTGACGAGTTCCTCGAGCCCATCCCATTCGGCCAGGTTCTTCGGCTCGACCACAATGATCTGGATGCCCATCAGCTTTGCGAATTCGAAGAGCTTGCGGTTGTCCTCCTTGTTCATCGAGGTCCCGTTCACCCCGAAGGTGTAGGCCTTGAGCCCCTTCGCCTCGAGGATCGCCTTTTTGCGCAGCGTCTCCTCCGGCGGAGCCTTGGGGTCCATGTGTTTCGAGATGAACTGCAATTGAGTGATGCCATGCTTCACGGCAAAGGCGACCACCTGGTCGAAATCCATGTTGCGGCAGGTCCAGGTCTGCAGGCCGATTTGGGGGCCGGACTTGGCGCCAGCCGGCTTGGCGGCTTGCGCGACGGGGAGGGAGATGACGAACGCGGCCAAAGCCGCGAAGCGGAGCAGGGAAGAACGAATCATAGGGAGGGGAGCGTGACCGTAGGTTCCAGACCAACCGTGGCAAGCCCGCTCCCAAAAAACTGCACGAAACGCGTTCCGTGTTCTTGCCCGGGCGGGTCCGCGGCGCCATGCATGCTCCTTTCACCATGCCCGCAAAAAAATCCTCCTCTCCCGTCGCGGTGGTCACCGGTGCAGGCTCCGGCGTTGGCCGCGCGACCGTGCTCAAGTTTGCCGCCGAAGGCTGGCGCGTCGCGCTGCTCGGCCGACGCCCGGACGCGCTGGCGGCCACGATCCAGCAGGCCGCGGCGGGAAACCGCCGCCAGTTGCTGGCCGTGCCGTGCGATCTGGGTGATGCCCGGGCGGTCGCCGCCGCCGCCCGCTCGATCCTCGCCCGCTTCGGACAAATTGATGTGCTCGTGAATGCCGCCGGCGCCAATATCCCGCGCCGCTCCCTCGCCGAACTATCGCACTCCGACTATGCCGCCGTCATGGATGCGAACCTCCACGGCGTCCTCTACCTCGTGCAGGAGTTTCTGCCGGCGATGCGCGCCGCCGGGGCCGGTACGATCGTCAACATTGGTTCCGAGGCTGGCAAGCAGGCCTCGGCCAAGTCCGGGGCCGCGTATGTCTTGTCGAAGTTTGGCCTGACCGGCCTCACCCAAACCATCAACGCCGAGGAGCGTCCCCATGGCATCCGTGCCTGCTGCGTCTTTCCCGGCGACATCGACACCGACATTCTCAAGCAACGCCCCGTGCCGCCTCCGCCCGAGGCGCGGGCCCGCATGATGCAACCCGGGGATGTCGCCGCCTGCGTCTGGTTCGCCGCCTCCCTCCCCGCCCGCGCCACCGTCGAGGAAATCCTCATCCGGCCCTCCCGTCCCTGGACGGGCTGAGGATCGCGCACCTCAGAAGCCGGTCTGGACCGAGAGCGTGGCGCGATTCGCCAGTTTCTCGCCGGAACGGATGTCCGCGGCGTAACCGAGCGAGGCGCTCCAGTTCCTGGCCAGGAACAGCGTGGCCGCCGCGCCCAGTTCCAGGCCGCTGCCATCGCCGTCCTCGGTCGCGATCGCCGTCGGGCGCGTAAAATTTCGGGCGAGTTGGCCCGCCACGGTGCGGGTCCGGGACCCGATCTCGCCGTGCCAGGCGCCGCGCAGATCCAATCGCACGCTGCGCCCGCCAAGTTTCGAGTTGAAGGCCGCGTCGACGCCCAGGGCGCCGCTCGTGGTCTTGGCTTCCTGGGCGGCAAAGTCCATCGTGAGGGTCGGCACATCCCGCTCGGTGTATCCGTCGAGACTTACGCGCTGGGTGCGCAGCCCAAACCAGGGACGCACGCTGGTGCCGCCCACCTCAACCATCCAGGCGGCCTTCAGGCCCACGCCCCAACGGTCACCCGCCGTCTTGGCCTGGGTGCGGAGTCCGCCATAGGCCGACGCGCGGTGGATGCCCTTGAGGCTCAGGACCCCGTAGTCGCCGTCCAGCAGCAGCGACACCGGACCGCCCCGCCACACGGCGTAGAGCCGGCCCCCGGTATCCTCGATGGTGAAATCACCCCCGCCGCCGGCCACGCTGGCGTTGAGCCTGCTCCCGTTGAGCGCGCCGCCCACAAAGATCCCCTCACCCCACCGCAGATCCACGCCCGCCGTGATGACCTGCGCCGTGTAGTCGAATTGAGGCCGCCAGCCGTCGCCCGCCCGGCGCCCATCGCCGTAGTTGAAGCTCGCATACGTGTCGACTCGTCCCGCGGGGCGGGCTGAAAACGCCAGGTCGCTGGCGCGCGCATCGAACGCCGCGGCCCCGAGGCCCTGCAGGGCCAGCGCCGCGCTGCCCAACGTGCCGGCAAAGCCGACCACCGGCTCGGGATTGAGCGCCTCGGTGACCACCTTGGCCAGCAGCACGTGCGTCCGCGCGGTCGGGTGGATGCCGTCGAAGAAGACGTAGCCATTGGGGTCGCCGCCGCCGCCCACGCTGGCGGGCAGGATGAGGCCGGCGCTGGCATTGGCGAAACCGAGCGCCTGGTAATCGCGCTGAATCTGCGCGATGAGGGCGGCGGCGTCGATCCGCGTGAGAGTCACATCGGCCGCACCGGCCGCGATGGCCGCCAGCCGGGCGTCAAACTCGGCGTTGTAGGCGAAGGATCCGCGGGTGAGAAACGAGCCGGCGCCGGAAGACTTGCCCGCGGGCGTGAGCCCGATGTCCGGCATATTGAGCACGAGGATGTTCTTCGCGCCGAGGCCGATGAGCGTCTGCACCGCCCCGACGGTGGTCTGGGCGGCGTTGATGCCCGCTGTGTCCATCGCCGCCGGGTTGACTGGCGTGGTCGGCAAACCGGCCGTGTTAAGGAGGTCGTTGGCGCCCATCCAAACGGTGAACAGGTCCGTGCGCTGAATGGCGACGCCATGGGATTGGAACAACTGGATCTGCGCGGCCAGCGGCGGAAAAGGCACCGCGCTCAGCGCCGGCACCGCCGTCGCGCCGCCGAAGGCAAAGCCCATGCTCGACTTGACCGAGGGTGCCGCCGTGGCGCCGACCGCCAGCGAGTGGCCGAGGAGTTCGGCAAAGGTGGGGCCGTTTGACCAGCGGCCGCCATAGTAGGGCGCGGTCGCGTTGACCGTGCCCGCGCTGGCGGCATAAGCGTTGCCGTTGTCACTCAGGCTGTCGCCAAAGGTGTACTGATTGGTAAAGACCCGGTGCTGGGCGAGAGCCGCGGGGCTGAGGGAAGCAAGCAGGCTGGCCGCAAGGAGAAGGCGAAACGAGGTGGTCATGGTGGGGAGGGTGGGAAGAAAGGGCTGTAGGGGAAGGGCTCCCGGCGGGCAAGCTCCGTCGGGCCGGGGCGCCGCTTGCGATTCCCCGCGCATGGTTTGACATCATCTCTGGCAGACTTGCCCCCCGCCCTCCACCCTCTACGTTGCCACCCGATGTTCTCCCTCTTGAGCGATCGCACCTGGCTCTGGGCCGCCGCCGGACTCTACTTCGCCGGCTTTGGGGTGGGCACGATTGCGCTCCTGCGCCAGGGACGCCCCTCGGGACGCACCACCTATGCCCTCATCGCCCTCGGCTACGCGGTGCAATTGCTCGGTCTGATTCTCCGCGGTCGGGCCGTGGGGGGCTGCCCCCTCGGCAACCAATTCGAAATCTATCAGTTCACCGCCTGGTCGGCGACCACGCTGTACCTCGTCATCGGCGTCACCTTTCGCCACAGCATGCTCGGCTACTTCGCCGCGTGCCTCGCCTCGACCCTGACGCTGGTCTCCCTCGCCCTCCCGGGCTGGGACGCCACCCAGCGCACCCGCATCTTTGGCAACAACCCGTGGATTGAGCTGCACGCGGCGCTGGCGGTGTTCAGCTACGGCGTTTTCGCCCTGCTGGCCCTGACCTCCATCATGTTTCTGCTGCGAAACTATTCCCTGAAATCCAAGCAATTGGGCGGTTGGTTTTCCTTTCTCCCCTCCATTCGCGACCTCGATCACATCGGAGTGCGACTACTCGGCGCCGGAGCCGTCATCCTCGCCACCGCGCTCCTCGTGGGTGCCTCCTACTGGGTGCGCGACACCTCGCTCGTCAATGGCACCAAGATCACGATGACAGTCACCGTCTGGCTGGCGGCTGCGACCATCTTCGGACTCCGGCTGCGCGGTGTGCTCATTGCCAGGCGGTTCGCCTGGACGTGCCTGATCCTGTTCATCGCCGCGATGCTCTCGCTCTTTGCCGTCGAACGCAGCCGGCGCGCCACCGCGACCGCCGAATCCACCGCCACCGTGCTCCACCCCAACCTGCCCGCCGTATGAGCACCCCGGGACTCTTTGTCATCGGGGCGAATCACCACCGGGCCCCGCTGGCCGTGCGCGAAAAACTCGCCCTCGGGCGCGACGGGACCGCCGCCCTCAAGGCCCAGCTCGCCACCATGCCGGAACTGCGGGAGTTCGCCGTCCTGAGCACCTGCAATCGGGTCGAGTTCTACGGGGTCGCCGCCAATGCCGAGGTGGCCGAAAGCGTCAGCCGGGCCTTCTGCGACCGACAGAATTTCAATCCCGGCGAATTCGAGAAGATCCGGCTCAATCTGCGCGACCGGGAGGCCGTGCAGCATCTCCTCGAGGTCAGCGCCGGTCTCGATTCGCAGATGCTGGGCGAGACCGAAATTTTTGGCCAGGTCAAGGAGGCGTACGCGGCAGCGCAGGCCGGGGGCAGCACCGGACCGGTGCTGAATCGCGTCTTCCAGAAGGGGTTTCAGGCCGCCAAGCACGTGCGGACGCACACCGCCATCACCGAGGGCCAGGTCAGCGTGGCCAACGTGGCGGTCGAACTCGCCGTCAATATCTTCGGCGGACTCGGCGATGCGCGCATCCTGCTGCTGGGCGCCGGCGACATCGGGGAAAAGACCGCGAAGGCATTCCAAAGCCGCGGCGCGGCGGCCCTCACGGTGGCCAGCCGCCACTTGGAACGGGCGATGGAACTGGCGACCGCCCTCGGGGCCAGCGCGATGCCCTTTGAACAGCGCGAGTCGCGCCTCGGGGAGTTTGACATCGTCGTCTGCGCCACCTCGGCCCCCGACCTCGTGGTGTCGCTTGCCGCCACCAAGGCGGCCATGCACCGGCGCCCGGCGCGCCCCCTCTTCCTCATCGATCAGGCCCTGCCGCGCGACGTCGACCCCGCCGTGGCCGACATGCCCAACGTCTTTCTCTACAACCTCGATGACCTCGCGAAGATCGCCGAGGAGAATCGCGCCGCGCGGGCGGCGGAGATTTCCAAGTGCCGGGCCATCTTGCTGGAAAAGGCCGAGGCCCTGTGGCGGCAGGTTGCGCCCCAAATCGAGGCCCTCGCCGGACCCGCGCGAGAAAACAACGCCAAGGGCGCCGATCCCGTCGCCGCCAGCGAGACCGTTTGAGCCCGCCGCCCTCCGAGGCCGGCCGCCTCGAACTTGCCGTCGGGCCGTCGAAGGCAGCTCGTTATACCGGCGGCTTGTAAGAATTGGATTTTCCAGGGCCGGACCTTGGTCCGCGCCTCTCGGGCGAGAAGGCGTCACCAAGGTGACGCCCTGCAATCCAGAATTTATGAGCCGTTGGTATTACTTGATTCCGCTCCTACCGATCACCCTCGGGTTTTGGACTTTTGGTAGGGCGCGGACTCCGCTCCGCGCCGAGGTCACCGACCGTGTTTCATCCCGTTCCTGCGGCGGCGAAGGGACTCGCCGCCCCACCCCTGCGTCGCCGATGGAAAGTCAAAATGCCAAGGGAGGTCGGGCTCACTCCCGCGCTGGGACACGCAACGCGGCCCGCGCCCGATCCATCGCCGCCGCCAATTCTTCGGTCTTGATCGGCTTGCTGATATAGTCGTCCATGCCGGCCGCGAGGCAGGCCTCCCGGTCCCCCTGCATGGCGTTGGCCGTGATCGCTATAATCCAGGGGCGCTTCGCCCGCGCCGGCCAGATTTCCTTCATGCGGCGCGCGGCCTCCAGGCCGTCCATTTCCGGCATCTGCACGTCCATCAGCACGATGTCGTAACGCTGCCGGTGCACGGCCTCGAGCGCCTCGATCCCGTTGGCCGCCACGTCCGCCCGGTAGCCGACCCGCGCGAGCATCAGCAACGCGACCTTTTGGTTTACGACGTTGTCTTCCGCCAGCAAGACGCGCTCGGGGCGCACGGCGGCGGCGGTGGCGGCGGCGACAAACGGATGGGTCGAGACCGCCGACGGCGTGACCGGGGTCGGGCGGAAAAAGCCCGCCAGGGTTTCGCGCAATTGCGCCGGCTTTGCCGGTTTGGTGAGGAAGGCGTCGAACAACTCGGGATGGTCCACCCCTTCGCGGCCCCCGAGCGAGGAAAGCAGCACCAACGGCATCGCCCCGGGCTCGCGCAGTTGCCGAATTTCCCGCGCGAGCATGGCCCCGTCCATCTCCGGCATGTGCATGTCGAGCACCGCCAAATCAAACCGTTCGCCCGCCCGGAGGGCCGTCAACGCCTCCGGACCAGAGGTGAACGCCCGCACCTCCATGCCCCACCCTTTCGCCGTGTCGGTGAGAATCCGGCGGTTGGTCGCGTTGTCGTCGACCAGCATCAACGTGCGCCCGGCCAAGCTCGCCGGATTCGGCGCGATCCACGAGCGCGGCTTCGACATCATCGGCTCCGCCCGAATCGTGAAATGAAAGGTCGACCCCCGGCCCACCTCACTTTCGACCCCCATCGCTCCGCCCATCATCTCGGCCAGTCGCTTGCTGATGGCCAGGCCGAGGCCCGTACCTCCGAACTTCCGCGTGGTGGACGCATCGACCTGGGAAAACGACTGGAAGAGCCGGGCCACTCCTTCCGGGGGGATGCCGATGCCGGTGTCGCGCACGGCAAACTCCAGCATCACCCGGCCATCGGGCGCCGGCGCCCCGGAGCGCAGCGACAGGACCACTTCGCCCTCGTCGGTGAATTTCACCGCGTTGCCAATCAGGTTCACCAGCACCTGGCGCAGGCGGGTGGGATCACCGCGCACCGCACCCGGCACGCCGTCTCCAATCTCATAGAGCAGATCGACCCCCTTCTCCGCAAATTTCGGCGCCAGCAGGTCCAGCCCGCCTTCGACGCATTCGCGGACGTTGAACTCCACGTCTTCGAGTTCCAGCCGGCCTGACTCGATCTTCGAGAAATCGAGAATGTCGTTGATGATCGTCAGCAGGGCGTCGCCACTCCCGCGGATCGTCTCGACGCAATCAAGCTGCCCGGGAGTCAGGCCCGAATCCAGCAGCAGCGAGGTCATCCCAATCACGCCGTTCATCGGGGTGCGGATCTCGTGGCTCATCATCGCGAGGAACTGGCTCTTCGCGAGGTTGGCCGCCTCCGCCGCCTCCTTCGCCGCGCTCAACTCCGCCGTCTGGCGCTTCATCGCGGTGATGTCGACGAGACTCGAGAGTTCCTCGTACGATCCGTCCGGAAAACTGCGCCGCTGTTGTTCGAGCACGACCCAGACCACGCTGCCATCGCGATGGCGGTAGCGTTTCTCGATCGCGTACCGGGAAATTTCGCCGGCCGCGAGGCGCGCGTAGAGTTCCTGCTGCCGGGCGTACTCCTCCGGGAAACTGATGCTGCGAAACTTCCCGGGCACGCTCAGCTCCTCGCGCGAATATCCGCTGATGCGCTCATGGGCGTCGTTGAGCAGCCGGGCCGACCCCCTCCCGTCCGCCTCAACCCGCCGCCACGAGATCCCGATCGGGGACGCCTCGAAGATGAACCGGAATTGCGCCTCCGTGCGCTCAATCTCCGCCTGGATGTGCTTGCGTTCCGTAATGTCGGTCTGAAGCGAGATGAAGCCGGTGACGATCCCTCCGGCGTCTTTGACTGGCTGCACCTCGAGCAGCACCCAGATCCGCGCGCCCGACTTTGCGTAATAGAGGAATTCGCCCTGGTACGCCTCCCCGCGCTCACCCGCCGCGATGACCAGCTCCAGCGCCGCGGCGTCCGTCTCCGGCCCGGGGAGGAACTCCGCCGGCCGGCGGCCCCGCACCTCTTCGAGGCTGTAACCAAAAATCCGGGTGAAGCTCTCGTTCACCCACTGGATGCGCCAGTCCCCATCGGCGATCATCGCCGCATTGGAGGTGTGCCGCGCAATCAGCGCCAGTCGTTGCGCCTCCGCCTCGGCTCGGCGCAGATCGACGGTGGTCTCCCGCACCAACCGAAGGGCCCGGCCCCGCGCGTTGACCAGCATCCAGGTGAAGCCTGCCGCGAAGAAACTCAGCCAGGCTCCGCCGCCCAAGATGCCCCACGCGATCATCCGGTTGTCCCGCAGCCCGAAAGCGGGCGTCGTCCGCATCCGCAGCCGCCAAGTCCGTCCGTAGACCGCCTGCGCAACCGTGTCCGCGCAGGCCTCATCGTCCCGCGCCCGCACCTGCGCCCAATGCGCATCGTCGAGGCGGCGCGACGGATCCGTGTCGAAAATCAGGGTTTCCGTCCGCGCCGCGTCGCCCTCGTACGCCTCGAAATCAACCTGTCCCTCCATGATCGGGGCGACGCTCTTCAACAGCAGATCGAGCCGCAGCGACGCGTACACCCAACCCTGCAGCGCCTGCGTCCGCTCCGCCTCGTTGGTCAGCGGCGCTCCCGGCCGGTAAACCGGCAGAAACAGCAGGCTGCCTGGGACCGTTTCGTCGCCTTCCACCAACCCAATGCGGCGCGTGATGATGGGATCGCCCGTGCGCATGGCCTGCTCGGCCGCCGTGCGGCGCGTGGTGCCCGAACCCACGTCCTTGCCCAGCGCACCCGCATTCCGCGCGCGCGGCTCGAGATGGGTGACCAGATACACCTCCGGGTGATCGCCGGCCCGCTCCGCCGTGAAATCCGGCCGTCCCGCCGCCCGAATTTGCTGTTCAACCGCGTCGAGTTCCGCGCGCGGCAGGCGTTTCACGTAGCCGAGCCCCACCACCCCCCGGTCGAAAAACCGCTCCATGGAGTCGACGTAATGCGCCCACTGCAGCTCCGACAATTCGCCCGTCGCCTCGACCAGCGTCCGGCCGCCATACAGCGCCTGCTCCGCGGTGGCGAACCGGGCCTGAATCCCGTCCAGAATCCGCTCCCGCAGGCGGCCGAATCGCGTGGCCTCCTGCAACCGGCGTTCCGTCCGCACCGAAACCCACACCGCGCTCGCGAGGGCGAATCCGCCGGCAAGCACCAACCACGGCAGGGCCCGGCTGCGCAAAAAGCGCCGGGTGGAAGTGGGTGCGAGTCCGGCCATGGGTGGGTTGCGGCGAGAAAAACAGAATCACCTCGGTTGGCGATTTTTTTGACGGGTACGGGGCGGCAACGGGCGCATCTGTCGTTTGGCGGTGATGTCTCTGAGCGTAGCGCCGCGTCTCGGACCGGCGGGCGCCAGTCGAAGACTGGCGCGACGGGGACGACCGGGCTCAATGCCACCGTCAACTTGGAGATGCGCCCGGCGGCAACCTGCTTCGACCGGGATTAGCGCTTGGCCTTGGCCTCCCCCGCAAGGCGTCCGCCGGCCGCCAGGTGCCGGGCGAGCCAGGCGGCGGCACTCCCGCGGGCGGGCACACTCAGCAACGCGCGCAAGCGTTCGGCCTGGCGCGCGGTTCGTTCCCACCGTGCCGGGTCATCGAGCGCCGCCCGCAATTCGCCCGCCAGGGCCGCCGGCCTCGCCGCACCTTGGATGTACTCGGGATACATCGGCTCCCCCAGGAGCAGGTTCGCGATGCCCAGGTACTCGACCTTCACCAGCAGGCGCCCCAGCAGATAGGTCAGCGGATTCGCCCGGTACGCAATGGTGCCGGGTATTCCCGCCAGGGCGCAATGCATCGACATCGTCCCGCTCGATGTGAGCACCGCCGCCGCCGCAATCGGCTCCGCCTGCCGCGCGCGCTCGCCGACTTCCCGCAGCCGGACCTGCGACGGCGGCCCCGCCGCCTGCAACACCGCCAGGATTTCCTGGCTCGGATAGAGCACGACCGCTTCACCCCGGCCCAGGGCGCGAAATCCCGCCAGCAGCACGGGGAAAATCCGACCCACCGCCTGCACCCGGCTGCCGGGCAGCAACAACACGGGCCCGCCCGGCTCATAGCGCACCGGGGGCCGGTGATCCGCCGCCACGAAGGGATGGCCGACAAACTCCACCGGCAGCGCCGTGTCGACATAACACTTCACCTCAAAGGGGAAGATCACCGCCATGGCATCGAGATCCCGCGCCATCGTGAAACGCCGGCCGGCCTTCCACGCCCAGATTTGCGGTGAGATGTAATAGAGCACCTGAACCGTCCCGCCACCCTTCACCGACACCCCCCGCTCCCGCAGGGCTGCGGCCAGGCGCAGATTCAAGCCGGGATAGTCGACCAGGCATACGGCGCGCGGCCGGTGTGCTTCGACCCAGCGCAGAATTTCGGCGAACAGCGCCTTAAAAAACGAGTAGTTCCGCAGCACCTCGACCAACCCGACCACCGACGAAGCCGTGAGATCATGCAGGAGTTGGGCTCCGGCCCCCGCCAATTGCGGGCCGCCCAGGGCGGCCACGGCGAGATCCGGCTGGCCGGCGCGCAACTCGCGCACCATGCGTGCGGCGTGCTCGTCGCCGGAGTGTTCCCCCGCAATCACCAGGAGATCGACGCGCCCGGCCCCGGGCGGCGGCAGGCGGAAGGGCAGCAGCGCCGTCATGCTGGCCGGGAAATTCTCGCCGCCGGGGCTTCGGCCTTCACGCTTTCCTTTCCACCGCGCGGATTTGCTCGGTGATGGTAATCGCCACCTCGAGTGCGCTCTTGCCCAGCGCCGCCCCCACCTTGGGCTGCCGGATCTTCGCCACACTCTCGACAAAGTGCGCGAGCTCGAGCGCCAGCGGCTCGCCCTTCTCGATCGGGATCTCCCGCACCGGCAACGCACTCAGGTCGCCCGCCTTCACCAGGCCGATCTTCATCTTCAGGGCGTACGCCACGATGTCGCTCTTCTTCACGAGGTGGCCCGCCTGGTTCATGAAGTCCAGCGACAGGTACGCGTTGCCCTGGAAAATCCGAATCTCGCGCGCCTTCTTCAGGCTCATGCGACTGGCGCTGAGGTTGGCCACGCAGCCGTTTTGAAACTGGATGCGGGCGTTCGCGATGTCCTCGCTCTTCGAGAGCACCGTCACCCCCACGCTGTCGATTTTCACGATCGGCGATTTCACCAGGGCGAGCACGATGCCGATGTCGTGAATCATCAGGTCGAGCACCACCCCCACCTCGGTCCCGCGGGGCTGGTACGGGGCGAGCCGTTCCGCCGTGATGTAGCGCGGCTCGTCGATCTCCTTCTCCAGAAAACTCATCACCGGATTGAAGTGCTCGATGTGCCCCACCTGCACCATCCGGTTGGCGCTGCGCGCCGCGGCCAGCACCTGCTCCGCTTCGGCGAGGGAGGCGCACAGCGGTTTCTCAATCAGCAGGTGCGCCCCCTGCGCCAGCAGCGGCAGCGCCACCTCCGCATGCCGGTCGGTCGGCACGACCACCGAAACGGCGTCGCAAGCCGCCCCCAACTCCGCGAGGTTCGCGAAACGCCGGCACGCATGCCGGGCGCAAATCTCCGCCGCCCGCGCGTCGTCCGGCTCGTAGATTCCCTCCAGCACGGCGCCGGGCAGGGCGGCATAGATGCGCGCATGATGCTGGCCCAGCGAACCAACGCCGGCGACCCCACAGCGGATTTTCGTCACAGCCATGGGCGGCACGGTAGCGGCGACCGCCCCGACTGCCACCCGAAAGACGCGGCCCCCCCGGGGCGCATCTTCCGGTTGACGGTGGCGTTGAGTTCGGTCCTTCCCGTAGCGCCCGTCTTCGCCTGGCGCCCGCCGGTCAGAGACGCGGCGCTACTCCCAGCGGCATCACCGCCAAACGACAGCTGCGCCAATCCCTCCCCGGGCGCCCGTCACCGGGTCCCGGATTACGTGACCGCGGGTCGCCGCCCCCGCCTTCCCACCTCGTTTCACCGCCCCCTCGGCGCCCTCCCTTTGTCACGTATTAAGTGACAATCGCCGTTGTTCGCTCCCGGGAGGATGTCACTTATTACGTGACAACGCCGCCGCGCCCCCCGCCCCTGCCGATCGACGGCTAACGCAACACGCCGTCGTGCAGGAAGAGGCTGCGGTTCGTCTTCGCCGCGTGGGCGACATTGTGGGTCACCAGCACCAGGGCCGTGCCGGTCTCGCGACACAGCGCGAGCAGCAATGCAACCACCGCGTCGCCCGTATGCTCGTCGAGATTGCCCGTGGGTTCGTCGGCCAGCATCAGCTTGGGGGAATTCATCAACGCCCGCGCCACCGCGACCCGCTGCCGCTCGCCGCCCGAAAGCTGGGCCGGCAGATGTGTCACCCGTTCCGCCAGGCCGACGCGCGTCAGCAGTTCCCGGGCCCGGGCCCGTTCCCCGGCCCCCGGCGCGCGCACCATCCGGGCCGCCATCAGCACGTTTTGCAGGGCGTCGAGTTCCGGGATCAGATAGAAGGCCTGGAACACCATGCCGAGGAAGCGCGCCCGACGCCCCGCCACCGGCGCGCTCCCCGCCCACGCGATCGTGCCGCCATCCGGCGCATCGAGCCCCGCCAGCAGGTTGAGCAGCGTGGACTTGCCCGAGCCCGACTCGCCGCGAATCGACACGCTCTCGCCGGCCGCGACCGCGAGCGACACGTCGCGCAGGACGGAAATCCGCCGGTCCCCGCTCAGGTAGGTTTTCGCCAGTCCGCTGGCGGTGAGCACCGTGTCACTCACTGCGCAACGCCTCCACGGGTTTGAGGCTGGCGGCCCGCCAGGCCGGCAATAGCCCGGCCAGGGTCGAAATCACGATGGCCGCGACCACGGTCAGGATGAGATCGGCCGGCAGGGTGTGCGACGGCAGCTCTGTGAACTGGTAGAATTGCCTCAGGGTATCCTGACGCTGCAGCAGGCGGGCGATGCCCTGCACGAGATCGTTGCGGATCGCGAGCACGCCAAAGCCGAAACCCACGCCCAGGCCCGTGCCCGCCACCCCGATGATGAAGGCCTGCGTGCAAAAACACAGCGCCACGTCGCGCCGGTTCGCCCCGAGGGCGCCGAGCAGCCCGATCTCCCGCGTCTTCCGCACCACCGAGATGAGCAGCGAGCTCATCACCGAAAACGCCGCGATGATCACGATGAAGAGCAGCAGGAAGAAATTGATCGTCTTCTCAAGATTGAGCACCCACAGGAAACTCTCCCACTTCTGCGTCCACGGCAGCGCCACCACGCCCCGCGGCAGCACGGTGTTCAGCCTGGCCGCCGCCGCCACCTCCGTCAGGCCGGGCTGCACCCGGACGTTGAGGCCGTGGACACTGCGACCGAGGCCGTACAACTCCTGCGCCGCGCGCAACGTGCCAAAAATGAGGCTGCTGTCGAGATGCTGGTGGCCGATCTCGAACAGGCCGACCACCTTGAACTGTCGCGGCAGGAACACCTCGTCGCTCTTCAGCTTTTCAAACAGGAGCGGCGAATAGATTTCGATCCGCGTCCCCACGCCCGCGCCGAGTTGCTGCGCCACCTCCCAACTGAGAATCACCGAGTCGTCATCGAGATCTTCCAGGCGACCCGCGTGGATGAAGCGGCCGAGGTTGGCCACGCTCTCGACCGTGCCGAGGTCGATGCCGCGGAACATCTGGAACGCCGGATGCCCGCTCGCGACGACGCCCACCGGACCCTCCACGTAGGGCGTCGCCCCCGCGATACCGGGCGTGGAACGGATGGTTTGCGTGATGCCGGCGACATCCTCGATCAGGCCCTGGGCTTTCACCTGCACCTCCCCCTCGGTCTGCACGATCATGCGGCGGATTTCATAACCGAAGCCGCCCATCACGCTCGTGACAATCACCAGCACCGCCACCCCCAGCGCCACTCCCATGATCGAGATCGCCGTGAAGAACGGAAACTTCCGCCCGCTCGGGAAGAGCTGCTTCAGGGCGAGGTAGAAGTACCAGGGCATGGGGCGGGCAAAGGGAAAATGCGGAAACGGCCAAAAGAAGAAACGCGCGCCGGTTTCCGAGTTCCTTCTTTCTGCCGTTTCTTCTTTCCTGCTTTTCTCCTCAGGCGCCCGGCCGCAACTGCGGGAAGAGGATCACGTCGCGGATGCTCTCGGCGCCCGTCAGCAGGATGCAGAGGCGGTCGATGCCAACGCCCATGCCGCCCGCGGGGGGCATGCCGTGCTCGAGCGCGAGCAGGAAATCATGGTCGATGTTCTGCTGCTCCTCGCCGGCCTGCGCTTCGAACATCGCCCGCTGCACGTCGGGGTCATTCTGCTCGGAATACGCCGGCGCAATCTCCATGCCGCCGATGATCAACTCGAACACGTCGATCGTGGCCGCGTCCTCGAGGGTGATCTTGGCCAGGGGGCACAGCTCCCGCGGCAGGTGCGTCACGAACGTGGGCTGAATCAGCGTGCCCTCGATCTTCTTGGAGAAGATCTCATTGGTGATCTCAAACTCCTCCCACGCCGGGTTCACCCCGAGGCCGAGTTTTTCCGCCCCGGCGATTTTCTCCGCCTTGCTGCGGCCAAACCACTCGGCATCCCCCGTCGCCTCGATGATCAGATCCTTGTAGCGCACCTCGCGCCATTCGCCGCCGAAGTCGATGTCCTGGCCGCTGGCGGCGTGCTTGATTTTGAGGCTCCCGTCGGCCGGCCGGATCACGTCGCGCACCGTGGTCGTCAGCAGATCGCGAATCAGGGTCATCATGCCCCGGTAGTCGGAGTAGGCCTCGTAAACCTCGAGCATCGTGAACTCAGGGTTGTGCTTCCGTGAGACGCCCTCGTTGCGGAAGATCCGGCCAATCTCAAAGACGCGGTCAAACCCGCCCACCAGCATGCGCTTCAACCGCAGCTCGGTCGCGATGCGGAGGAAGAAATCCACCCCCAGCGCGATATGATGCGTCTTGAAGGGTCGCGCCGCCGCGCCGCCCGCGGTGGCTTCGAGCACCGGCGTCTCCACCTCGAGAAACTTCCGCTCCTCCAGGAACCGTCGGATATGGGAGACGATCCGCGACCGCATCATCAGCCGCGCGCGGGACTCCGCGTTGACGATCACGTCGAGGTAACGCTGGCGGTAAACCTGCTCCGGGTCGCTGAGCCCGTGCCACTTCTCGGGGAGCGGCCGCAACGCCTTGGCCACGACCACGTAACTCTCCACCCGGACCGTGACCTCGCCGGTCTTGGTCAGGAAGAGCGTGCCCTTCGCTCCGATGATGTCGCCGAGATCAAATTTCTTGAAGGCAACGTAGGCCGCCTCGCCCACCACATCCTTCTTCACGTAGAGCTGAATCTGCCCCTGCTGATCGAGCAGCTTCACGAACTGGCTCTTGCCCATGTCGCGGATGGTGACCAGCCGGCCGGCCACCGCGACCGGCACCACGTTGTCCTGACCCGCCACATACGCCTTGACCGCCTCGCCGGAAAAATGCGTCGGCGTGAAGTTAGCCCGGAACGGATCGGTTCCCTCGGCGCGCATCTCGGCGAGTTTCTGGCGCCGCACCGCGTGTTGGTCGTGGGAAATGTCGGAATGAAGGTCGCTCATGAAAGGGAACCCGGCACCGTGGCGGGCGCCTCCCCGCGGAGCAAACGGAAAGTCGAGCCGTTCCGCGAGACGCCGGCGCTCCCCGGACCATTGCTCCGCGCCAACGACGTTCCGAAGCCGGAGCAAGCTCCGGGGTATCGGACCCAAAGTGAATTAGGCCCTGATTGTCATCGCGTTAAAAATACTGCTGGGTGATCGCACCAACCGACGATAGAACTCCGCGACATGAGCAAATCGGGCGGCCCCAAGATGGGCCTTGGGTCGGTGGTCGCCATTGGCGTCGGCGGGATGGTGGGCGGCGGCATCTTTGCCGTGCTGGGACTGGCCGTGCAGATGGCGCGCGGCGGCACCCCGGTCGCGTTTGCCCTCGCGGGCGTCGTGGCGCTCCTGACGACCTACTCCTATGCCAAGCTTTCCGTCGCGTATCCGAGCCGTGGCGGCACGGTGACGTTTCTCGATTGTCTGGGGCCAGCCGGTGGAGCGTTTGCTGATCACCGCCGGCCTGACGCTGCTCGTCGCCAACCTGTTTGATCTGACCAGCATCGCGACCCTCGGCAGCGCCGGATTCCTGGTAATCTAGTCACTTTCCCGTGAAATCCCGCGCAAAATGCGCAAGATTTTGAAATTCGAAGCACGAATGCCGAAATTCGAAACAAACTCGAAGGGCAAAAGCAGAAAACTCCAAACGCAGAGCCGGCGTTGCACCGGTTTTCGGTTCCTCGGGTTTGGGATTTGTTTCGAACTTCGAGCTTCGGATTTCGAGTTTCCCGGTGA